>NZ_LYVF01000205.1 GCF_001655685.1 Desulfotomaculum copahuensis | reverse complement strand
ACCCATAAATTAAGACAGCAAAAACGGGGAGGCTAAGAACCAAATGTCTGTTCGCAAGAGCTATACTCCAGAATTCAAAATGAAAATTTTCCTGGAAATTATCCGAGAAGAAAAAACACTTGCCCAGCTGTCTAGCGAATATGGGGTCCACCCAACCCAGCTAAAACAATGGAAAAAAATTGCATTAGAAGGACTACCCACATTATTTACCGATGAACAAAGAGCAATCGAAAAAGTTAAAAAGGAATATGAAAAACAAAGCGCTGAACTTTATGCTCAAATTGGCCGGTTAACTACTCAACTGGACTGGCTCAAAAAAAAATCTGGCATCTTGCCTCAATCGAAGTGAACGCATTGCGCTTCTCGATTGGGTGACTTCTGAAATACCCATAGTCGTTCAGGCTGATTTACTCGGTCTAAACCGGACAAGCTTGTATTATAAGCCAGTTCCACCGTCAGAAGAAGAAATTGCGCTCAAACACCGGATAGATGAAATTTATACCGCTCACCCCTACTACGGGTCGCGAAGGATAACTGCACAATTAAAGCGAGAAAGCTTCCTGCTTAATCGTAAAGCTGTACAGCGTCACATGCATGAGATGGGTATTGCCGGCATCTCTCCCGGCCCTAATTTGAGCAAGCGGCGACTGGAACACCGGACATTTCCTTATCTGCTGAGGGGGGTTACCATTAGCCATCCCAACCACGTTTGGGGTATTGATATCACCTATATCAGACTCCAGAGGGGATGGATGTACTTGGTAGCCGTGCTCGATTGGTACTCCCGCTATGTAGTCAGTTGGGCAATAGATCAGGTTCTGGAGATAGATTTCGTCCTGGACGCTGTCCAGCGGGCATTCGCTGTAGCTACGCCCAAAATTTTCAATAGCGATCAGGGTAGTCATTTTACAAGTTCGCAATACATCGAACTACTCAATGCCGCCGGTGTAAGCATCAGTATGGACGGCAAAGGCCGGGCCACCGATAACATTTTTACGGAACGGCTATGGAGAAGCCTAAAATATGAGGAGGTGTACCTGCACAGTTACGAAAGTCCACGTGAAGCCCGAAAGCGGGTTAGTGCGTACCTTGATTTTTATAACTACCGGCGACTCCACCAATCCCTGGATTATAAAACGCCGGCAGAGGTTTATTATCAATCCAAATAATGGCTGGTCAGATAATTAATAACTGGTACCTGTTGCCATATCTGGATTTGCAAAAAATGCGCTTCCCGAGATCTAATTACCATAATATACCATAACAAACATTAGTTTGTATCTTAAATTTTAAAAAAAACTGTCTTGACAAATGGGTCCACCCCA
>NZ_LYVF01000204.1 GCF_001655685.1 Desulfotomaculum copahuensis | reverse complement strand
GGGCGCCTTCTACCCACTCCCTTAAAAGGATTTGAGTCTTATCCCCAAATGATATAAACTATAAATGATGGGAAGGGGATAAGGAACATGACACGTAAAAGATATCCGAAGGAATTTAAGGACCAGTTGATCCAGGAAGTTGCAGAAATTGGAAACGCTGTCCCGGTGGCAAAACGTCACGAAGTTAATCTGAAAACTTTGTACCGCTGGATTAGTCAATCAAGGCATAAAGCATGGCAGGTTACAAGCGCTGGGACAAAGAAAACTGCAGTATATATACCTTCCCACCAGGAATTTAGGCAATTAGAAAGTGAAAACGAGAAACTCAAAAAAATCCTTGGTGAAAAGGATCTTGAAATAGCCATTTTGAGGGACTTAGTAAAAAAGCAACCCCCGGGCTTTCAGACAGAATAGAAATAGCCGACAAATGGATTGCCCGGGGATATCATGCAGCTACAGTATTACGTATTGTCGGTGTAAATGAAGCGACTTACTATTACCGCAAGAAGTTCCACTTAAGAGAATATGCTCATAATGGAGGAAGAAAGATTCCAGGTTACTCATTAACCCTAGATAACCGACGAGTTAATGATGAACAGGTTAAGGAATGGCTTTTAGAGCTTGTTTCTGGCGAAGAAAACGTATATGGATACCGCAAATTAACCCGTTGCTTGCAACGTCAACATAATCTGAGGATCAATAAAAAGAAAGTTTATCGCCTCTGTAAAGAATTAGATATATTGGAGCCGCAACGGCGGATACATCTTAAGCATCCACGCAGGATTGCAAGGAACCAGGAAATAACAGGATCCAATCAACTCTGGGAAATTGACGTTAAGTATGGTTATATTGCTGGGGAAGACCGGTTCTTTTACCTGATGTGTATTATAGATGTCTACGATCGCATGATTGTAGATTACCATATCGGTCTTTCCTGCGAGGGAAAAGACGCCGCCAGAATAATAAAAACAGCCTTGTGGAGACGCCAGTTATTTTCTAAACCAGATATGCCTGTCATTAGAACCGATAATGGCCCACAGTTTATTAGCCATGTTTTTGAAGATGCATGCGACACTCTTCGAACAGAGCACGAGAGGATTCCACCTAAAACGCCAAACAAGAATGCTCACATTGAATCATTTCATGCGGTATTGGAAAGAGAGTGTTTGGAAAGAAATGTGTTATCCAGCTATCAAGACGCATATCAGATTATTAATAACTATATCGAGTTTTATAATAATCGTCGTTTGCATGGAAAGTTATATGATTTGTCCCCTGTTGAATTTATACAGCAACTAGCACTAGGCCACATAAAACCTTTTGTCGTGAAGGTTTGAAAACATGTTTTTGGTGAGCCCAGAGGGAAAGGTTGCTCTATACCCCAAGGCGCCGTAGGGAAGCCTTGACAGCCCGTTAAAAGGGGGCTGCGGTATAATGGTATTCCCGACGGGTAAACCCATCAATTCACCATGTTTTCGGAGCCGCCCGTCGGTATTTTGACGTAATCGCAGCCCCCAAGGGCTGTCAAGGCCGCCGGTCTGACATTGAAGTATTGAAGGTATCTATTCCGAGAAATTCTATGAATCCGGGCGGTTAAGGGATATAGACTCTAATATTAGGGGGTTGAGCCGGTTTGGTGGTCGATTATGTTGGTATCGCGTCTGCTCTGAAACAGGCGATGAACGATTACACCAACCGAGACAAACAGAACTACGGCGAACAGGATATTGCCAAGACTGCCCTCCCGAAGTTTATTGAAAAGCTGGAAATCTGCCGTGACCTGTTCCACGGGTTCGACTACTCAGGATTTATGGATGAGAAAGCTAAAGATCTTGCCCGCGCCAAGGCAATCAGCGGCGGCGTAAACTTCCTGTCTGGCGTAGAAAAAGAAAAGCAGCGCGAATCGTTCGTTAAAGAGGCTATGCTGCTCCGTCAGGCGTTGTCGCTCTGTCGTTCACTCCTTAAGCCTGAACAACGATTTGAAGCGGCGTATTTCGAAGCAGTGCGTACACTCCTAACCCGTATTACGAGCGAAAGCAAGCCTCTATCTCTGAAAGAAATAAATGCCCGCATCAATGAACTGTTGAAAGCAAGCATTCAGAGCGAAGGTGTTATAAACCTGTTTTCGGATATAGATACGGGGTTCTCGCTGTTCGACCCGAAGTTTCTTGAGGAAATCGCTAAAATGAAGGAACGCAACCTCGCAGTCGAAATCCTTAAAAAACTTCTTGCTGAGCAAGTATCACTCTACCGTCGAACTAATCTTGTAAAGTCAGAAAAGTTCTCAGAAATGCTATCCCGCGCAATGAAAGCATATTTGAATGGTATGCTCTCCAATGAGGAAGTTATCGCCGAACTGATGAAGATGGCAAAGGACATGGCTAATGCACAAGCAGAGGGCGACGCGCTTGGATTGAATGATGAAGAGCTGGCATTCTATGATGCTTTGACTCGTCCCGAAGCAGTAAAGGATTTCTATCAAAATGAAGAACTTGTGGCAATGACTCATGAGCTAACCGAGATGCTCCGCAAGAACCGCACTATCGACTGGCAGAAGAAAGAATCTGCCCGCGCCGGAATGCGCCGCATGGTAAAGAAGCTGCTGAAAAAATATAAATACCCGCCTGATGGTATGGAATATGCAATCGCCACCGTAATTGGTCAGTGCGAGATGTGGGCAGATAACTAATGCGGGGGGTTACAAAATGGATGCTACAAAAGGTAATATCTATCAAATATTGAATGGGTCTAAGCAGTTTGTTATACCCGTCTATCAGCGCACCTACAGTTGGGAGAAGGAACAGTGCATGCGCCTTTGGCGTGATATAGCTGCCATGCAAAAATCTAACCGTGAAGGGCATTTTGTCGGTTCTATAGTAAACATCGAGGAAAAGGCCATGCCCATAGGGGTTCAAAAATACATGATCATTGACGGGCAGCAGCGCCTTACCACGCTAACGCTCTTGTTAATAGCGCTGCGCGACTATGCCAGTCAGCATTCAGAAGAAGCTGGAGTTAACGCACATAAAATTACCGACACGCTTCTGCTAAATGCCTACGAAAGCGGTGATGATCGTTATAAACTATTCTTGACGCAAACAGACCGGGAAGTGCTGATAAAACTTATTGAACATTCACCCATAGGTGACGAGGTGAGATCTCGGCTGATAGACAACTATTTATTTTTTGCCGGACAGATAGCTAAAATGGAATTATCCCCGGTTGAAGTTTATCAGTCTATTGGGAAATTACAGATAGTGAATATCACGCTCGATCGTCAGTCTGATGATCCGCAAGCGATTTTTGAAAGTCTGAATTCTACCGGCATAGACTTGTCGGAGTCCGACCTCATTAGAAACCATATTCTTATGGGACTGGATGCGGATAAGCAAACAGCAGTGTATAACAATACTTGGCGGCCAACTGAGCTTTTATTTAATTATGAGAGGGCAAGCTCTCTTATGGATAAATTTTTCCGTGACTATCTTACCATGAAACTTGGAAGAATCCCAAACAAGAATAAGGTTTACGAGGAATTTAAGGCATACCATGCCAATTGTGGTTTGGAAGTAAGCGATCTATGCCTTGATATTTATTCTTTCTCCAAGCACTATACAGATATGTACTTTTGCAGGAGTGGCGATGGACGCTTAAAATCCCTTTACGAGGAAATGCGCTCCGTTCAAATGGAGGTAGCGTATCCTTTCCTTATGAAGGTTCACGATGATTGCGATAGTGGCATGATAACACTAGATGAACTATTGGAAATCATCAGGTTGTGTGTGAGTTATGTGCTGAGGCGAAGCATTTGCGATATTCCGACGAATTCCCTCAATAAGACTTTTGCTACCATGAAAAATCACATTCGAGCAGATGACTATCTGAATTCTGTTAAGGCGTTTTTTGTCCTGCAGGATTCATATAAAGAGTTTCCGAACGATGAGCGGTTTATTTCTGCCTTTTTGTCACGTGATATTTACCACATGCGTATTTGCAATTATATCCTTAGCCGCCTTGAGAACTATAATAACAAGTCGGCTGTGAAAACTGATGCGCTGACGATTGAACATATCATCCCTCAAAATCCAAAGCTATCCATGGAATGGGTTACTACTCTCGGTGAAAACTGGCGGGAAGTGCAGAAGAAATATCTGCATACTATTGGAAACCTTACATTGACTGCTTACAATTCTGAAATGAGCGATTCATCCTTTACGGATAAACTTGATATGGAAGGTGGATTCAAGCAGAGTGCTCTCCGATTAAATAAATATGTCGTGATGCAGACAACTTGGGACGAAGATCAAATCAAGACTCGCGGCTCGGAACTCGGTGAGTTAGCCAAAAGCATATGGCCATTCCCTGCTTTAAATGATAATCAGCTTGCCCCTTATATGAAACAAGACGATATTGTACCACAGTATTCCATTGACAGCTATGAACAACTGAATGCCTTTAACCGAATCCTGTTTGAGAAACTCAATGCATGCATCATGAATCTTTCCGCTTTTGTCAAACGTGAGTTCAAGAAACTGTACATTGCCTATAAGGTTGATACAAACTTTGTAGATGTTGTAATACAAAAATCGCGGCTTCGTTTATCAGTGAACATGAAGTTCGCTGACGTTATAGACCCAAAAGGTCTTTGCAAAGACATAACAGGGTTGGGACGTTGGGGAAATGGTGATGTCGAATTATTCTTGGATAGTTTGGAACAACTTGATGATGTAATGTTCATCGTTGGGCAAGGCTTCCAGGAACAGATGTGTATCGAAGTCAAAAATTGACTTGTTCCCGAAAACGGATAAAGGAAGAATAATATCGTGGATATATTCCCACGCACTGATAGTACCCCTTAAAACTACTATCGACCTGTTTCCTTGAACGAAAAATTACTAAAATGCATACCCGACATCAATATGATAACTCCGGGCCACGTTGAGACGGTTGTATTGATGTCGCGTGAAAGCCCTTGATATTACTGGGTTTTAAGATTACATCTAAATTGACTTCTCAACTTAAAGTGTGTTTTTACGTTATGGGAAACATATCGACACATACGAACCAGCAACTCAAGTAGGTTGAGTGGATAGGAAAGATGATTTCGATAGGTTGAAAAGCCAATATAGATAACGGCATGAAAGTGGGTGAATTTATGAAGTTTGAGTTAAATGCGTATCACAGAAATATCCCTGATGAAGATTTATTAAATGACCTTTGTCGGGCAGCCGCAATTAACAATAAAGATACTGTTACAATTATGGAATACCGAAAATTGGGGACATATGGTTCTAATACAATTCAAAGACGTTTTGGCTCATGGACAACTGCATTAGAACGTGCGGGACTTAAAGTATATTCGTATCAAATGGCGGCTGCAGCAAGAAATCCAGAAAATCGATACTCAAGTAATCAGCAGATTTTTGATGATATTATTCGTGTTGCAAAATTATTATCGATACCAACGATTACTACTGGCCAGTATAAAGAGCACGGAAAATATGACGTAAGTACAATACTTAATAGATTTCACTCTTGGGACAAGGCACTAAAATTAGCTAACTTGTCGGAAACAGGTTTTGCAAAAGATATTTCAGACCCTGATTTGTTATTTGAAATTCAGAGATTGTGGATTAAATTGGGCCGCCAACCAACTACTACCGATGTTAAAAAGGGTCTTTCTAAATACTCTCTAAATACTTACTCTTGGCGGTTTGGTGGCTGGCGGGAGGCGTTAGAAATGTTCATCAAATATATAAATGCTGATGAAAATAATAGCAACAATAGCGATAATGAGAAAATACCAAAAGAAGAGAGGATAACTCATTATGTGCCCCAAGAAACAGAGAAAAAAACAGTGCCATTGCACAATACAAACAGAGATCCCAATTACCGTCTTCGCTTTAAAGTAATGCAGCGTGACAATTTTAAGTGCTGTATTTGCGGCACTTCGCCAGCAAAAGACCTTTCGGTCGAGTTACATGTTGACCATATTGTCCCATGGTCAAAAAGCGGAGAAACTGTAATTGATAATTTACAGACGCTTTGTTCAAAGTGCAATTTAGGCAAAGGCGATATTGAATAAGTTGACATGTTTCCGTAAACAGGCAAAATGAGAAGCTTACTGTGGACATGTTCTCTTGAACGAGCAAAACCCTAAAAATGGCGTTGACGTATTTCCATATACGAGAATATGCAAAAATACACTCAAGACATCAATATGATGGGATCATTGCACGTGGAGTGCGTGGTATTGATGTCAAAGGTAAAATAGTAAGTGTTTGAAAAACCGCAAACAAACCTTTTGTGAGTCTTTGAGGTCGAAAAAACTGAGTCCGAAAGTTGTGATTTTATCGTCCCGTGGGAGCAAGTCCATGGAGCAGATTTTTAAGCGTTGTCATGGATTGGCAGATTGGCGAGTGTACAATTTTGATGTCAGTGGTTTACCAAGCGCTATATCACTATATATAACTTCGCCATTGTTGACGAAGGAATTGGCGAGGTAAGTCCCGGAAATAGCAGATAGAATAATGAAATAGGATCAAACGCTCCGGGTATCTGCGGCGTTGATTTAAAAAACATTGGATGAATAGATAAATTATTACGCAGTTGTATTTTAATTTATGTTATGACGAGGAAAATATGAATAAAATATTATTTTGCATAAAGACGGCACATACAATAATTTGGGTTTTCTTTGTTTCTGTAATCGGATATATAGTTTACGCAGGTATTATTGATAAGATTGATATTTATCTTTTTATAGCAATCGGTTTGGTTCTTCTGGAAGGAATAATTTTATCATTTAATAGATGGAGATGCCCTTTGACAATATTGGGGTATAACTATTCTGATGGTCACGAAGTGGGGTTTGACATTTTCTTGCCGAAATGGTTGGCAAAGCATAACAAATCCATATTTAGCACAATATTTTCAATCGGATTAATTATAACAATTTATAGATTGCTAAGTTGAAAAATCAAAAAAATGAGAATAAACCGGGCTGAAGTGGTGCATTTTCCGGCCCGGTTTTTTTGAGGACACTTTAGGGAAATGCTTGTGCTTATGACCCGGGAGTGGTTAGTTATGCGTAACAGGCGCATGTTGCCCGCTGGATTGCGAATGCGTTGCGGGGGCATGGGTTTTTCCGGTTTCATGGGTGGTTCCTGCTTTTGCCGATTTTACCGGCGCCGGCCGTGAGTTATTCTTCAAACTGGAAAATTCCCTGGTGTTCCCCCACATCTGATTAAACTCTTTTTCGCAGGCGGCGGTAAAATCGGCATCGTTGATGGTGACCAGCATCTCATCATTGTTTTTGCCGGTCAACTGGTTATAGTTGTAGCTGCCTGTGGCCACCATGTTTCCGTCGATTATGCTCATGCGCAGGTTCATCAGGCCCGGATGGGCGTTGACCTTTACCGGTATGCCGGCCTTAACCAGTTCTTCCATGGCCTGTTGTTGCGTTTTGCCCCGGGTTTGTTCACGGTCGGTGAGCACCCGTATTTTTACGCCGCGTTTTTGAGCGGCCAGCACCGCTTTGATTATTTCCGGATGGGTGAAGCTGTAACAGGCGATGTCGATATCCTTGCTGGCGCCCGTAAATAGTTTGATCAACGTGGTTGCCGGATCAGTACTGGTGCGTGTAAAGACCGGGATGCATAAAGTGTTGGCCGCGCCGGATTCCGTTGCGGCTGTTGCGGTCTGACTGGCGGAAGTGGCGGCGCCCGCCTGCTTGTCCGGGGCTTTTACTGCGGCACAGCCGGCAAGCAACAGCAAGGTCAGGGCGAAAGCGACTGTTCTTGTTGATGCGGAAGGAAATAAGCGCATAATTCTAAAACTCCCTTCAGAAATATTTGCCTGCTTCGTGCAGACAAAAAGATATTCGCCATCTGCCAAAATTTCCCTCCCACATCAACTTGCAAATAATGTCAAAAAACCATAGCCGGCCTGTTCGCAGCCGGCTATGGTTTTTACAAAATTATAAAATAATCCAGTTAGCGAAGCAGTCTTTTCGCCCCCTGGTATTTGTCAGCGAAATAGCCGTTATCCAAAGAGGCATATCTGACCCCACCGGATGTGGTGGCGCTGATAAAACTGTCATTGCCGGCATAAATACCCACATGATCTATTCCCCGCCCGTAGGAACTGAAAAAAACCAGATCTCCCGGCTTCAGATCATCACGGGGAACATAACGCCCGTACTGGTATTGCTCGGCCGCATTATGCGGCAGTGAGATGCCGGCACTTTGAAAGACGTACCTGGTAAACCCGGAACAATCGAAACTGTTTGGCCCGGAGGCGCCGTAAACGTATCTTTTGCCCTGAAGGGAATCAGCTTTGGCCAGGACCAGGCGGGCATCACCCAGGGAGTCGGAGGAACGTGATACTTCGCCGGAATTCCCGCCATTACCCGCACCGGGTATATTCAATTCCTGACCGGGGTGGATAAGAGCCGAATCAAGGTGATTGGCGTCCATAATGGCGTGATAGTCCACGCCGTATTTCAAGCCGATGTTGTAAAGGCAATCTCCCGGTTGCACCGTGTAGGTACCCGCATGGGCAACCGCCGGGAATAACAGGAGCGTGGCCATTACAACCAAATAACCGCCCAAACGCCTGGTAAAGCTTGTCCATGAATTCATGCCTGATTCACATCATCCTTTCTGACAACTTTATTTCCGGGCTTGGCGAACCAGCAACCCGGACTATATTACCAGGTTTTCGACAGGAAGATGAAAAATCCTCCCCGGAGACCAAAATTTTCTTGATCGAATTTTAAATTCGACATGGAAAGCGATTTTTACGGAAATAAGGAAAGAATTTCGTAGAAAAAAGAAGCATCGGACATGTAGGTAAGATGAAAGGGCGGGATGTAGATGTATAAAAATTCCGTAAATGGGTATCATCTTAACAGGGCCGTTACTCCGTCCCGAACAGGGCGGCGTAGCGGTTTATGCCGTCATGGAGCCGGTTGCGTAAAAACAGGAATAAACCGTGCTCACTGACCGGCGGTTTTGCCCGGGCCGGCTTTTTCCAGCCGGACGCCGTAAGAATAACCGGCGTGCCGCGGCCGGTTCCCCGGCGGCAATCTCAATCAGTGGGGAGAAAAGAAACGTGCGAAAAAAGTTGGTTTTGACAGTGACAGTCATTGCGCTTGGCCTGCTTTTGTCCGGTGGGCCGCTGCTGGCTTCGCCGGATGAAGCTGTGCGGGAGGACGTGCCGTATAGTGAAAACCTGCCTTCCGGGAGCGGTTCGTCTGTTGGCGGGCATACCGCGGCTGCTTATACCGTGCAGCCGGGGGATTGCCTGCTGTCCATTGCCGGCCGGTTTAATGTTGATCAGGACGCCCTGTGCAAAGCCAACCGGATTGGCGACCAAAGCTTGCTTCAGCCGGGCCAGTTGTTGACCATCCCCGGTGCGGTGGCGTATCAAGTAGCCGCTGGGGAAACTCTGGACGGCATTGCCAGTCAGTATGGCGTAAGTGCGCAGGAACTGATCGGCGCCAACGATATCCGGACGCCGGGCCTGATCACGGCGGGAGAAACGCTATTAATACCATCCGGCGGGCAAAACGTCCTGCCGGCCTGGGACGGGGGAGGCCTGGCCTGGCCCCTGCCCGGCTGCGGGGACATTACCTCTCCTTTCGGCTGGCGGCAGATATTCGGCCGCCGGGAGTTCCACCAGGGCATCGATATCGGCTGTCCGGCCGGTACGACGGTGGACAGCGCTTCAGCCGGCCGGGTGACCTGGGCCGGATGGGAAAACCCGGCGGATAGGCGCCAGGGGTACGGCTACTACCTGGTTGTCCGTGACAACACGAAACTGTATTATTACGGCCACCTGAGCCCGGATTCAAATTTGGTCAAGGTGGGGGACAGTGTTCAGCCGGGGCAGCCAATCGCCAAAAGCGGCGACACCGGTGACGCCACCGGCCCGCACCTGCATTTCGGCATTGAATCGCTGAATGTGGCCGGCCGCGGGGGGGACTGGGTCAACCCGCTGGCGGCAGTGTCGCCGCAAAGTACGGGAAATGTGGCTTGCGCCGCACAATAATCCGCAGCCGGGACGGTTTGACATCCGCCCCGGCTTTTCTATTTGCCGGCGGCATGCTAAAATGAATGTGGTCCGGGAAAACGGCCGGGAAGCGGCGAATTGCATCACATTTCCCTGAAAATGAATCCGGTTCCGTTTGCAGGAAACCTCCTGTACAACATTGGCCCGGAAATCCGGCCGGTTATCCCGTGTTAATATTGCGGCGACGCACCTGGACAGGGAAGGAGAAAATCATGCCCAAACGTACGGATATAAAGAAAATCTTACTCATCGGCTCCGGTCCCATTATCATCGGTCAAGCCTGCGAGTTCGACTACTCCGGCACCCAGGCCTGCCGGGCATTGAAACAGGAGGGTTATGAGGTGGTGCTGGTGAACAGCAACCCGGCCACCATCATGACTGATCCCCAGACTGCCGATAAAACCTATATCGAACCGATTACCCCGGAAGTGGTGGAAAAGATCATCGCCCGGGAGCGGCCCGACGCGCTGCTGCCCACCCTGGGCGGCCAGACCGGTTTGAACACGGCGGTGGAGCTGTATAAACGGGGCGTTTTGGAACATTACGGAGTGGAGCTGATCGGCGCCCATTACGAAGCGATCCAGAAGGCCGAGGACCGGGATCTGTTTAAACAGTCCATGCAACAGATCGGGCTGAAGGTTTGCCGCAGCCGCCATGTGAACACGGTGGAGGAAGCGCTGGTCTTTGCGGCGGAAGTGGGCTACCCGGTGATCATCCGCCCGTCCTTCACCCTGGGCGGCACCGGCGGCGGCATTGCCTACAACGTCCAGGAAATGCGCGAACTGGCGGCTTACGGTATTGAACAGAGCCCGATCGGAGAAATCCTGGTCGAGGAATCCATTATCGGCTGGAAGGAATTCGAGCTGGAAGTGATGCGCGATCGACGGGACAACGTGGTGATTATCTGCTCGATTGAAAACTTTGATCCGATGGGTATTCACACCGGCGACAGCATTACAGTCGCTCCGGCCCAGACGCTGACCGACCGGGAGTACCAGGACATGCGTGACGCGGCAATCAAGGTGATCCGGGAAATCGGGGTGGAAACGGGCGGCTCGAACATTCAGTTCGCCATCAACCCGGCGGACGGGCGGATGATTGTGGTGGAAATGAACCCGCGGGTTTCCCGCTCCTCGGCGTTGGCCTCCAAGGCCACCGGCTTTCCCATCGCCAAAATCGCAGCCAAGCTGGCCGTGGGCTACACCCTGGACGAATTGCCCAATGATATCACCCGGGAGACGCCGGCCTGCTTTGAACCGACCATTGACTACTGCGTGGTCAAAATTCCCCGCTGGGATTTCGCCAAGTTTCCCGGCGCCGACCGCACCCTGACCACCCAGATGAAGTCGGTGGGCGAGGTGATGTCCATCGGCCGCACATTCAAGGAAGCGCTGCAAAAGGCCATCCGCTCCCTGGAGCAGGACCGCTACGGCCTGGGCGTGGACGGCAAGGAGGAGATAGCCGTGCCGGCGCGTGCCGGGGGAAGGAACGCCCTGCTGGAGGAAGTGCGGACACATCTGGTCACCCCCGGCCCGGAACGCATCTTCTACTTGCGCCACGCCCTGCGCCTGGGCATGAGCCTGGATGAAATCAACGCTGCCACGGACATCGACCGCTGGTTTTTGGACAACATCCGGGACATTGTGGAAATGGAGAAGGAATTGACGGAAACGCTGCGCGGCACCCGCGGGGCCGCGGCCGGCGGCGGGGAGCAGCCGGTTGTAGGTGAGGCGGCCGGGGCACCGTTTGAAACCGGTGCGGCCGGCCGTTTCCGGGCAAGCGGTTTTGATCCGGCGGACCGTGACGGGACGGGTGCCGGAAAATCCGGTTTGCACTGTGAAGGCGAAAGCGTTGAAATGAACACAGTTGCCGGTCTCCTGGCCCGTCTTGCCCCGGAACTACTTTTACGGGCCAAGCAGTACGGTTTTTCCGACCGCCAACTGGCCCACCTGGCCGGGACGGACGAGTTGACGGTGCGCGGTTACCGTTTGCGGCACGGCATCCGGGCCGCCTTCAAACTGGTGGACACCTGCGCAGCGGAATTCGAAGCTTTTACACCCTATTACTATTCCACCTATGAGCCGGAAAATGAAGTGCCGCCCGCGACGGGGAAAAAGGTGATCATTCTGGGCGGCGGCCCCAACCGCATCGGCCAGGGGATTGAATTTGACTACTGTTGCGTGCAGGCGGCATTCGCTTTGAAGGAAGCCGGCTACCAGGTGATTATGGTCAACTGCAACCCGGAAACGGTGAGCACCGACTACGACACTTCCGACCGCCTTTATTTCGAGCCCCTGACCCTGGAGGACGTGCTGAACATCTGCGATTTGGAAAAGCCCGACGGGGTGATTTTGCAGTTCGGCGGGCAGACGCCCCTCAAGCTGGCCCGGGCGCTGGAGAGGGAAGGCATCCGCATCCTGGGCACCAGCCCGGCCAGCATCGACCTGGCTGAAGACCGGGAGAAGTTTGCCGCTTTAATCAACCGGTTGGGCCTCCGGCAGCCGGCCAGCGGTACCTGCGTGGCGGTGGAGGAAGCGAAAAAAATCGCCGCTGAGATCGGTTATCCGGTCCTGGTACGTCCTTCCTATGTGTTGGGCGGACGGGCGATGGAAGTGGTTTATGACGGGGAGTCGCTGGCCGGCTACATGTCCCGGGCGGTGGAGGTTTCCTCGGAGCGGCCGGTGCTGATTGACAAATTCCTGGAGGGAGCAATCGAGGTGGACGTGGACGCCATTTCCGACGGCTGCGTCACTATTGTCGGCGGGGTGATGGAACACATCGAGGAGGCCGGCATCCATTCCGGCGACAGCGCCTGTTCCCTGCCTCCCTTCGGCCTGCCCGGCCCGCAGGTTGAAGAAATGAAGCGGCAGGCCCGCCTGCTGGCCCGGGAACTGAATGTGATCGGGCTGCTCAACATTCAGTTTGCCGTGGAAAACGGGGACGTCTATGTGCTGGAAGTGAACCCGCGCGCCTCCCGCACCATTCCCTTCGTAAGCAAGGCCACCGGCGTGCCTCTGGCCAGGTTGGCCACCCGGGTGATGCTGGGGCAAAGCTTGGCTGAACTGGGTCTGACCAGGGAAGCGGTGCCCCGGCATGTTTCAGTCAAAGAAGCGGTATTCCCCTTCATCAAATTCCCGGGAGTGGACATCATCCTGGGGCCGGAAATGCGCTCCACTGGTGAGGTGATGGGTATCGACGACAGCTTCGGCATGGCTTTCGCCAAGTCCCAACTGGCCGCCGGCATGCCCCTGCCGCTGGCGGGTACGGTGCTGCTTACGGTGGCCGACCGGGACAAGGAGGCATTGCTGCCGGTGGCGCGGGGCTTTGCCGGTCTGGGCTTCAAGCTGATGGCCACCCGGGGCACGGCCCGCTTCCTGCAGGAGCACGGCCTGCGGGTGATGACGGTGCACAAGCTGGGCAAAGGCCGTCCCAACATCGTCGACCACATCAAAAATGGCGATATCGACCTGGTGATCAACACGCCTATCGGCAAGGGACCGAAATACGACGAGTATCACCTGCGCCGGCAATCGATCACTCATGGCGTGCATATCATCACCACCATCCGCGGCGCCCTGGCCGCCCTGGAGGGAATCAGCACCCTGCGCGGCGGCGGCATGCGGGTTAAGACGGTGCAGGAGTATGAAGCGCAAGCGTAGCGGGTAATGCCAACGGCCGGTCCGCTGTTTTTCAGGCGGACCGGCCGTTTGTTCGTCCGGCATGTCTGCCGAGCCGATGGGTTGAAAGAAACCCTGTCACCTAACCAGCGGAAAGACAACCCGTAAGCAAAGGCGTAACTGGCAACGGGCGGGGTCTGAAGGAAGCTGAAGGGGGAACTTGGTAGAATGTTTCCGCCCGCAGGAAGAAGCCGCCGGTCACTTTCGGACGCCACGACAGGCGCAGGTATTTTTTAGATCCGGTTCGCTGGCCCGTTAATCAAATAACTGGTTCCGCTAAGAAAGTATTGACAGAAAGGCTGTGTCGTGTTGTGTTATGTTATGCTATGCTATGCGTGTACTAGGGGTTCTAGTGCACGATTGCGAAGGGAGGTATTGCCTTGTTTAAAATCGACCAGTTTAGCAGTACGTCCATATACCAGCAGATTGTCCTGCATGTCAAAGAGGCCGTGCTCAAGGGTATATTACGGCCAGGAGACAAACTGCCGTCGGTGCGGGAATTATCAGTTCAGCTGACCATAAACCCAAATACCATTCAAAAGTCATACCAGGAGCTGGAGAGGCAGAAGGTAATCGAAACGATCAGGGGGAGGGGAACATTTATCAGTACACATTATAAACCACATGCCGATGGGGAGCGGATAGGTCTTTTAAAAGAAAACTTGCGCAGTATACTGGTGGAAGCCGTTTATCTGGGTTTAAATAAAAGCAGTATATTGGCAATGGTGAATCAGTTACTGAAAGAGTTAAATATAAAGGCTAAACTCCAGTTCCTTGAAAAAAAGGACCTGCTGGAGCTTATCAATGTCGGCATCACTATTCATCTCGGCCAACTTCGGCTTCGGCACCGGCAGCGGGGAAGGCACCGACCCCTCCAAGGGCGGCGGCAAAGGCGGCGGCGGGGCCGGGGCCAGGATCAGTCCCATCGTCCTGATCATCATCCAGGAAGGGGAAGTGAAGGTGTACTCCCTGGCCAAAAAGGCACTTTTGGAAAAACTGGCCGAACTGGTACCCGAAGCATTGTCCAGGCTTGGCATCGATAAACCAAAGGCGGATTGTCGCAAGTAACGGGAAGAATGAATAAGCTGGAAAACAGGCCGCCCGGTGATGGACGGCCTGCTTTTCGTGGTGCGGGAACGTTTTCCGGTGTCAATAAGTTCCCGATTTCAAAGAATTTTTGGAAAAACATTTTATTCGTATACTTTAAAATTTGCAGGTAAGGGTGTAAAATTTTCAATTGAGGGGGATGAAAAAGATGATGGGAAGAAAATTAATAGCGGAAAACATACCTGTTCCTCCAATTGCCCGCCTGATCGGTTTTAACATTGTTGAAATTGGTGATGGCCAGGCAGTGATGGAGCTTGAAGCCGGAACGAAACATGCTAACCCGATGGGTACTCTTCACGGAGGAGTTATTTGCGACGTTGCAGATGCTGCCATGGGCGCGGCTTATTACTCTACGCTTGAGAAAGATGAAACATTTACCACCCTGGAGTTAAAGATGAATTTTTTAAAGCCGGTATGGCAGGGATTAATAAGGGCAGAAGGAAGGGTTATCAGGAAGGGAAAGACAATTGGTCTTTTGCAATGTGAGGTAACTGACAGTAATAACAATCTAGTGGCCTTTGCTACCAGTACCTGCATGACTTTACGGGGAGATTCCGCCAGGGGCAGGTAGCCGGCTCCTGCAAATACCATCATCTGCTGATATATTGCCAAGAGGTGTAAAAGTGTGGAAAAAATTACTTTTAAATATGGTTTGGACGATACCCCCCCTATTATGGAATGTATCTTGTTAGGCTTACAATGGTTGGCAATCGTTGTCCCCATCGTGATCATTATCGGAAAAGTAGTTTCCGGGCTTCATTTTGACAACCCGACGGATCAAATTATATATATCCAAAAGTTGTTTTTTATTTCAGGGGCTTCCATGCTGGTGCAGGTGCTTTGGGGGCACCGCTTGCCATTGATTATGGGGCCGGCGACGGTTTTGCTCGTCGGTGTCGTGGCAAGCCGGGGAAGCAATTTTAATGCCGTTTATTCCGCCGTCATAATAGGAGGGGTCATTCTTTCGGCTTTAAGTGTTACCGGCCTGTTTGGCCACCTAAAAAAATTATTCACGCCCCGTGTCATCGCTACGATACTTATTATGATAGCCTTTACTTTGACCCCGATGATACTTGGTTTGATCACCACTACCACTGGGAAGGCAAATGCGCTACCAAATTTGCTTTTTGCTCTGGTATTTGTCCTCTTGTTGTTTATCGCCAATAAGCGTCTAACCGGTATTTGGAAGGCAACATTGATCATATGGTCAATTATCGTAGGTACTATATTTTATTATTTCCTGTTCCCTCAATCGGTAGGCGCGGGGGGTGGTGAAGGCTTTCCTGTGTCGGCCGCATTTTTGACAAAATCATATGTACATTTAGCTATAGAGCCGGGTATATTGATTTCATTTCTTATCTGTTTTATGGCCCTTTCCATTAACGATCTTGGTTCCATTCAGTCCCTGGCGGAGCTGATTCAGCCGGATCATATGGAAAAACGCATCACCCGGGGCATTTCTATTACCGGTCTATTTAACGTCATTTCCGGTTTTTTAGGAATTATTGGACCGGTTAATTTCTCCTTAAGTCCCGGGGTGATTGCTTCTACCGGTATTGCTTCAAGGTTTACCTTAATCCCCGCCGCCTTTGGTTTACTGCTTCTTTCGTTTTTACCAAAGGCAATTGGTTTCCTGGGCAGTGTTCCGCCCGTTGTGATCGGCACTTCCTTGATTTATATCATGTGCTCCCAGATCGCCGCGGGTCTCCAAACAGCTTTCAATTCCATGCCTGGTTTCAAGTTTGAATATGGCCTGGTAATGGGGCTGCCCATGATGCTTAGTATTATTATTTCATTTCTGCCGGGCGACGTTTTGAGCATGTTTCCCGCACTGTTAAGACCGGTTATAGGTAATGGCTTTGTGGTGGGCGTTTTGTCGGTATTCTTTATGGAACACATAATTTACAGAGAAAGGGTTTGAGGAAGGTGTATTGCGGTGTAAAGCGGTACGCCTTCCTGGTGCATGCTCTAAGGAAAGGAACGGAACAAAAAGCCTCCTGATTTCGTCTATATTTATGGAAGGATTAATAAACAGGGGGTAAAAAGGGTATGTTTGGTAAAAAAACTTTGCGGGGAGCAATGGCCGGTTTGCTAATGGGGGCGTTGCTTATGGCCGGGGGTTGCGTCTTCAAGCCGGGGGCGGGGCCGGATAAAGGACCGCCAGCGCAACAGGGACAAATTGGGCAACAGCAGCCCTTACCGGAAAAAACGGCGGAAATAGCCGGGGTAAAAGTGACCGCCGGTGGTGGTACGGTTAAGGACGGTGCCATTCACCTGGCTTCGTTCAACATCCAGGGCGGGAGTGTTTATTTTGAACCGGGAACTTTGCTCTCACCGGACGGTCGCTGGATTGCCTTTCAGACCACACAAAAGGGTGCGGGAGAAGGCCTGTGGGTGATGGCCCTGGACGGTTCCGGCGGAAAATTGTTGGCCCGGATTGATGAAAAAGAATACCAGTCCGGCCGGCTGATTCTCCAGTTGTTGGGCTGGACTCCAGACAACCGGGTGATCTATTCCCGCCAGGGCACACAACCCGATGGAGCACACCGGGGAGAACGTGGTATTTCCCTGCGGGTAGCTGCCCCGGGACAGGGGGCGGAGCGGGAGGCGGCCTGGTTGCCCATGCCCGCCGGCATGGTCCGGCAGGTGAAGCTATTACGCGGAAAGGAAAGTGTTTTTGTGCAGACTGACATGCGGAGCGACCGGCCCGGCGACTGGAACGGCAGCCGGATCTCGGTGATGTCGTACGGATCATAGTGTCATTGGGGCGTGGCGATAACTTCCCTGAGCAAAGCCGCGGCCTGGTCGAAGTGATTTTATCCCTGCCCCTTTATGATGCCGGTGGCCGGCTGGCCGGTGTGCCGGGGATGATTTAAGTATGGAAAAAAAGCGGCTGACGGGGAGAAGTCAATAGAAAAACCGTTATGGTCTTGTGCTTAGCAAAAACATTCCAATCGTATCAGCTTCGTCATAGGCCAGCAGGTGCAGGCCCGCCTGCGCCAGCATTGACGGCAGGTCCTGTCGGATGAATTCATGATAACAGCCGCCCTCCAGCCGTTCGACAAAGGATACACTCCAGCGCCAAAGCAGGTTATCCGGCGGTTTTACCCAATCCATCACCAGCAACCCGGTCACGGGTCACCCGGCGTATTTCTTTGAGTACGCGAAGCCGTTGGGGAAGCGGCATTTCATGCAGGGCCATGGAAAGGGTGCTGACATCGAATGATTCGTCCGTAAAATCCATTTTGGTTGCATCAGCCAGCCGGAATACCACCGGCTGGCCGTTCACCTTTTTTACTGCCCGTGCCAGCATGGCCGGCGAAAAATCTATGCCCGTCACCCGGGCGCCGCGGGCGGCCAGTTCCAGCGCCATAATACCGGTGCCGGTACACGCATCCAGTACTTCCATTCCGCCAACCGGTCCCAGCAGGCCGGCTGCCCGTTTGGCTTTAGCCCGCATGGCCGGGCCAACGAAAAAATCGTAAAACGGCGCGATGTTGGTAAAAAACTGCTGGATGCGGTTTGGGGAAAACAAGTTTTTCATTTATGCCCGTACGGCCGTGATCAACTGCCGGCCGGCTACTTCGCGCAACTCCACGCCGTCAAAACCGGCGCCGGTGAGCCAACTGGCATACTCCTCACGGGTCCAGGTGCCGCCCGTCTGCGTATTCACCAGCATGTTCACGGCAAATACGGCGGCGAAGGGGTGGCGGCCACGCACCAGATCCGTTACAGCAATGCGCCCGCCCGGGGCCAGTGCGGCGGCCACCCGCCGGAAAAGCGCCCGGTTCTCTTCCTCTCCGTATATATGACAGATGCTCCCCAGGTAGGCCAGGTGGAAAGGGCCGTCTGGCAGGGCGACGGTGAAATCACCCGCCGCCAGGCGGATGTTTTCGCCGGGGGAAAGAGCGTCGCGGGCCGCGGCCACCACCCCGGGGAGATCCAGCACGGTTACCGCCGCGCCCCGGGCGGCAAAGGCCCGGGCGTAGGTCAGGGGACCGCCGCCGATATCAAGCACCTGTGCTCCGGCGGGCAGGCCGGACAGGCAGAACCGGGCTATTTCCTCCGCGCTCGCCAGGGCACCCCGGGCCATGGCTTGGATAAAGTAGCGGCGACCCGCTTCTCCCCGCTCACGCCTGGCCGGTTGGCCGCTTTTGATCACTTCCGGCAAGTTGATCCAGCTTTTGATCAACTCATAGGCGTGCATGAAGGCAAAGCCTTCGTAACTCTCGCTTTCCGGCCGGTAAAACGTGTCTTCGGCAGCAGCACAAAGGCGGTACTTTTCACCGTCCCGCTCCAGGTAGTTCAGGGAAACCAGGGCTTCCGCCACCGTCCACACGGCCCGGCGGTCCGCCTGCAGGGATGCGGCCAGTTCCGCCGCATCCATCGCCTGCCGGTGCAGGGCGTCGAAGATTCCCGCTTCCACCGCTCCCCCGGCCAGGAGCAATTCCCAGGGCATCTGCAATGCTTCTTTTTTCATCGTACACTCCCCGTCAGTTTATAGTAGCCGTTTGGTGGCACAGGACCATGCAATGGAGAACCGTGTGCCGGGATTTGAGTATAAAGTGATGCATCCCCCGCCAAGAGCTCTTTGAAGAAATATCAAAGCAGTCAACCGGTGGTTTTTTCGCTCATAATTGAATTTAAAACTTTAAATAACGGGCGGCCAAAAATGAATAGTTCAAACTCCCCATTCAGACCAAGCCTGGTCAGGGCATATTCCCTGACGGCAAGATCTTTGCGCACCAGATCATTTAACCGGTTCTTTGCTTCCGCCTTTTCCTTTTCCCGGGACAGGCCGGCCAGCAGTTCCTCCACCCCGTCGTACGGACAAACCTGCTCATGCATGGCTATGGCTTCCATAATCGGATCATCAGCATTGATGATATCCGCCCGGGTGATGGTGTTTTTACCGGCTGCGTCCACCAGTGGCGCGGGGTCCCAGCAGTTCAACAGCCGGCATTCCAAAGGGCGGTGCTCATAGATGATACAGGCGGAATGTCCGGGATCATAGAAGCAGCAGGACCATTCCCCGCCCGTGCCCCGCACCTTGATCAGTTCCTGCGCTACCGGTTTTACTTCGCCGTTGATCGGATCGTAAGCCTGCTCGCCCTTGCGGATGGTTAACAGGTTCCGGTAACCAATATGTCCGTCACGCAAAAGCGGTTTATCTTCGTGGTGAAGCACCGGCCCGCCTTTCTGGCAGCAGGTGCCGCACCGCTCGCAGTGATCCCTGTCCTTAGCGGTCATTTTTTCCTCCTGGTTTATTTGCTATTCCTGGAAACCCCGCCTTACCCGAATACATTTTCCCACTATAAACTTAGTATATACTGTTTAATGGCGTTAAGTTCTTCGTGAAATATTCGCCACCCTCCGGCGTTTTCCTCTCTTTTCAGGGATGGGTTGATTGCAATTTCAGAAACTGTCCAGCAAAGTATTGATGAAGGCGCTCTTGAATGCGGAGAGGACCTTGTCCTTTCGCATTACCACAGCAATGTAGCCGGGTTCGAGAATGTGGCCCAGAGAGATATACTCCAAGTTTCTTTGTTTAAGTGCCGGCATGCCCTTTACTATGGTTGCAAAGGAGATGCCCAGGCCCGTTTCCACATAAAGTGAGCTTAATTCAACATTTGATGATTCCATAATTATGCGGTAATTGATCCCCAGTTCCCGGAAGAGTTCCTCCAGTTTAATACGGCCGGTGTATTCACTGGTTTTGGGAGGCAAAATGAGAGGGTACCGGGCAATCTGTTTGAGCGTGACCCGGTTTATCCCGGCCAGGGGGTGACCGGCAGGCGCCAGTAAAACGGCCTCCACTTTTTTCCAGCGGATTTTGGTGAGTTCTTTGGGAACAGCGGATTCGAGCGCCAGACCGAAATCAACCTCGCCATTTTTCACCAGCTCAATTACGTTTTGTTGCGAGCGATCCAGCACGGTCAATTCAACCTGGGGGAATTGTTTGACGTATTCCTTGAGTACCTCTGGAAAAAGGTGGTAAAGTGTGGTAAAAGGCGCGGCTATTCTCAGCCTTCCTATGGGGAGGCCTTTCAGTTCGGCCAGTTCTTCCATGAGGGAGTCATATTTGGACAGGATTGCCTCCGCAAAAGCAAAGAACTTTTCACCCGCTGAAGTGAGTCTCAATTTTCTTTTGCCGATCCGTTCAAACAGCGGAAAGCCCAATTCACCTTCCAGGGCTTTGATCTGCTGGGTCAACGCGGACTGCGTTTTGAAGATAACCCCGGCCGCCCTGGTAAAGCTCCCCAGTCGGGCTACATGATAAAAACCAACAATCTGTTTCCATTCCATTTTAATTCAGCCCACCAAACCAATTAATATCCGGGTTTTATTAATTCCGCTAATTAACCATATCATAACAATTAATTTGTCTAATAACAAGAGTCATGTTAAGCTATGATTAAGCGCTTAATTAAAATATGCCTGACGAAGGAGGTGAACTTTTATGAAGGACAGCCTGCAACCAGGCTTGACCTATGAGTTCAAATTTAAGATCCCGGAAAACAAAACCGTGCCCCACCTTTACCCCGAATCGCCGGAATTTCAGGTCATGCCCAGGGTTTTGGCCACGGGTTTTATGGTCGGCCTTTTTGAATGGGCCTGCATCCGGGCCACCAACCCTCACATCGATTGGCCCAATGAGCAAACAGTGGGCACCGGCGTCAAGTTGAGCCATCTGGCCGCCACCCCGCCGGGCCTGACTGTTACAGTAAAAGTCAGGCTGGAAAAGCTGGAAGGCAGAAAGCTTACTTTTTCCATAGTCGCCGGCGACGGCGTGGACAGGATTTCCGAGGGCACCCACGAAAGGTTTATCATTGATGCGGCCAAATTTAATGCCCGGGCGGAGGCCAAAGCCGCCCGCGCGCTTTAGACAGATAGCTTGCGGGGATAATTGCGGGGATAACATATCCGGATGCCTATACAGTTTATAGAAACTAGCGAAGAAGTAGACGCTCATGGACCGGGCCTCACGGCGATTGCCGGGTTGACACTCGCGAGGAAAGCGTAAGACCTGCTCTTTAGCAGGCATCCCTCTTTTACCCACGTTTGCCTTCGTTTGCCGCAGCTATGTTCGTGCAGGAGTATGGTTCTTTTTGAAGAATTAATAATCAAGTAAAATTGGTACGAAGGAGCGATGGGCAATGATCAAAACAAAGGATATGCACAAAGAGGAAATTAACCACACCTTCTGCAGTTGGTGCGATTATCGCCGCATGGTGGCAAGCAATACCTACTGGGGATGCGGCCTGGATGAGAAGGAGCTGGATGAACGCTGTCCGTACAGACTGGCCGTGCAGCGGGAAGAAAAAGCGGAGCAAGGCCATGATACTCATTAGCTGGATATCCGTGTTATGATCTTTGCAGAGAAGGCGTACCGCGCTATGAAAGCGGTACGCCTTCTTACCGGTGCCTGCTTGCGCAATGTCCTCCGGTTTTATCCAGGTGATATTATTTAGCGGGGATCATATCCGACAACCGACCAAATACCTGTTTCATCCTGCCGGACAAGCCGCTGCAGGTAGACCCGTTTAACCGGACCGCCGGCGACCGCCACAACTGCTTCAACGCCGTTGTTTGCCACCAGTTTAAAGGATGACGCCGGTATTTCCGGTTCGCCTTTGATTCCTTCCGGCGATACCTTCAAGTTGACGAAGGTAAGCGCCACTTGCAAGGGGTCAAGCTGCCAGGGGCTGCTTCCCCTGTCTACCTGCTGCTGGCTGTTCCGGGCAATTTCCATATCCACCGGGACCTTGACCTGTGCCTTGTTCACCGGATTTTTACCGGTGTCCGGAAGAGTAAGGCCGGTAGCAATTTGACTGGCCAACTCCGTCCGTCGCTGCCCTTCGACCTGGATTTCAAGCCCGTCCTGCCGCCAGCGCAACCGTTCCTGCCATACTTCCAGCGGGCCGCCGGCGGCAGCACCGAGCGCGGCGCCGGGGGCGGGTTCGAAAGGCCCTTTGGCGGCAGATTCTACAATAGTGGTATCACCATAATCCAGGACGATCCGGTCTTTGAAAGCAAAGATACGGGCCGGCGCTTCTTTCGGGAGCAGCGGCGTGATCCGGCTGATCGCAGCCGCTTCACCCACTGTCGACACCAATTGTCCCGGATCCTTTTCCACCAACTTGTAACCTTCAGGCAGCCGGTAAGCGAATATTTGGGGATCGATCCGGGTGTCCGGTTCAAAGCTTACAAAGGTATATGTCGTTTGCAGGGCATTTTGCATTGCCGTTTGCAGCTGGATGGGCAGACTGGTTTGGTTGTCAATCCATAAATAGTATGTCCGTCCGCCCGGTGGCGAAATTTTTATTTTTGTTGTTTGCCGGCCGGCAACCGTCTCCGGACCGATAACGGTATGCGGATATTGTATGGCCCGTCTGGCCTCATCCCGCAGGTCAAAACCATTCCGGACCGGGTCCGGTAACAGCGGCAACAAAACCACTTCCTTGCTTTGCGGCAGGACCTGCCACTTGCGCTCGCCGTTATTGACGGTTAATGTGCCGTCGTTTTGCCGTACGGCATACTTGTTCCCTTCCGACCAGATCTCCACCCGGCGGTTCATCCATTCCCGGCCGGCTGCGTTTGTTGTGCGTATTTCTAGAACACCATGATAATTGTGCAGTTGAGCGACCGATCTTTCCATGGCGTAAACCACATCACGCTTGAACAAGCCGGTCCAGCTGAGTAGTACGGCGCATAAAAGCAAGCCGGCCGCCAATGCCGCAACAGATGGTAAAAGCCAGCGGCGGCGGGAAGACCCGCTGATCCTTTTATGTGGCTGCTTTTCCGGTTCATTAAGAGCCGGCTGGCTGCTTTTTTGCATTTTACTTGCCACCGCACCGGCCAGTCTTAATGGATACCCGGGAGCGGGCAGCGCCGGTTCCCTTAATGTGCGCATCAGCCTGACGGTTGCCAATAGTTTTTCCATTTCCGGCGTGGCGGCGGTTCCCCGGTGTTTTTCAGGCTCCTGTTCTGCATTTAAAGCATCAATATAACCGGAAAGTATCTCTTCAGGACTATTCACCCATATCCCTCCTTACCTGAACTAATCATGAACATCGAGAATCCGGGCCAGTGCCTGTAATGCCCGGTATTGGGATGTGCGGACGGTGGCTTCCGTTTTTCCGGTCAGTTTGGCCGTTTCAGCCACCGAATAACCCTTAATGATTCTCAAATCAAGAATGGCACGCTGGTCTTTGTTTAATTTGGCTAAAGCGCCTTCAATCTGCAGGCGCTGGGTGATGGCCTTTTGATGATCCATACTGGCCGTTTCCTCCGGATTCAGTTCTTCAAAGTTTATTGGTATCCCCCGGCGTTTCTTTTGGCGCCACCGGTCACGCAACAAATTCAAGGCAATGGTCTTCATAAACCCGGGGAAATTTTCCCGGGGAACTTTATGTCCGCGCAAGTAAGTCAATACTTTGACATAGGTTTCCTGGGTAATATCCTCGGCTTCCTCACGGTTCTGCACTTTAAAATAGATAAAACGGTAGAGGGGTTCCCAGGTGGCTTTACATATCTGTTCAATTGATTTGAGATCACCTTCTTCTGCCTTGTTAAGTTCATCAGCGGAAATCACATTTTTACACCCTCTTTCCCGGCCGGTGTTTTCATCAATAATAACGAATAAGGTGTCCTGAATGTTACATCAACATGGCGGTACATATTACCAATGGGCTGTTCTGATCCGGCGGGAAAGGGGTTGAGGAAGGAGAAATACCTCAAGGCCACGTCAAAGTTA
>NZ_LYVF01000203.1 GCF_001655685.1 Desulfotomaculum copahuensis | reverse complement strand
GCGCTTTTCAATAATTATTCCCGGTGGACAGAAGATCGAAGGGCTCTAACGGTGGGGGTTACGGAAACCGGCCGGATGAACGGGGAGGGATTTGAAAAATTACTTTAGGAAATAAGCACCTTTATAGGCAGGAAATTCTTGAGCAATGTCGAAAAAATTACTAAGGATGTATAAGACTATCTACCTAAAAACAAAAACCCCGCAAAAGAGGGCGGCATTACTTACCGCGTCCATGGCATGGGCCATTAGGGTGATGCTGACGGTCGGGGGGCTCCTAAAACACGCGGGAGGCATTATCGCAGGGAACTCGTGGGGTCGATGAACTGTCCTGCAACATGCACTTCAATGCAAACCGGTCTGTCCGGCAAGAATATACTGGTATTTAAGTATCACCCGGGAAGTGATTGTGTGGAATATAAGGAATGGACTTTTAAAGCACTTACTGATATTTGGACGGGGGATGCTGATGGGAGGAACGGCCATTTTAAAGAAACGGGTTTCCTCGGTTCCCTGCGCTGGTGGTTCGAGGTGCTGGTTCGCGGTATGGGCGGGTCGGCTTGTGATCCGACTGGAGATGGTTGTCGTTGTCCAGATGTGCGGATCAAAGATGCCGTCAAACCGGAACACCACTGCGTTGTCTGTGAACTTTTCGGATGCACCGGTTGGGCGCGCAAGTTTCGTCTAGATGTCATTGCGAATGGTGGGGACGTACAAAGTACACAGATAAGAAAAAGCGATAAATTTGTGCTTCGCTTTATACCGCTTAAACCAATACAGGACAAGGAATGGGCGCTGCTTGACCTTACATTGCGTTTGATCTATGATTACGGGGCCGTTGGCGGTAAGACGGTGTACAAGCCGTCAGATGAGGAAGGACGGGAAACCCGGTCTCATCACCAGGATTTCGGACTTATTTCGCTGCTGGATAGCGGCGCCGTTTCTGTTTTACCACGCAAGCATCTTGAGGAATATGTGAGGGAAAAAAGGTGGCGCAAGGTCCATGATGGCTTTGGCTGGGCCTCGCTGAGCAATTTCTGGTGTGTGAAAGGCAGATATCTGACACGTAAAAATGATAGTGAGAGCACGTTTAACCTGGTTCTCGGGCGGCTTGAGCCGAAGCAGCGGGCCAGGTATGTAAATACCAGCGATTCCCCGGCTTCGTGGCTGAGCGGTAAGCAGCAGGAAAGCAAAAAAGTATTTAGTTTCAAGAATCCGCCGCGGACGTTTGGCTTCGTGAAACCAGGGACAATAAAATTGGATGAGATGAAGAAACGGTTAGAGCAGGCATGGCCGGACATAAAAGATGAGGAATTTATAAAGGGTGACGATATTCTTCCTGATATGTTCCAGGAAGGGGGGGATCAGGATGCCGGTGCATGATTATTATTCGGAGCGGGCAAAGGAGTTATTCAAATTATCAGATAATAACAAGTTAGCCGCCCTTGAAGGTGAATATAAGCGTACTAATGACAAAGAAAAAAAGAAACAACTGCGACAAAAAATAAAAGAAGCCCTTGACAGATGCAGTAAGGAGCTGCAGCCCTTGGAGGATAACGGAACAACAGTATTGATTGACGGTTTGGCAGTTGACTGTATGATATGGGTACGGGGAGAACTCCCTTGCGAGGATGATGCCAGGAAATGGTATATAAGCCACGTACAGAACCTGAGTTACAACCTGCCGGACGAACTTTCCCTGGACAACCTGCCTGCCGTCCTTCTTCCCGGATGGATCGCTTTAAGCGTTAACTTTACTTTGGAAACATCCTGGTACTCCAAAGATGAACGACCTCTGCACGTTCTGGACAATCCCTTGCGCAAGGACCGCGTGTTCGGTGTGCCTTATATGTCTGCCATGAGCTGGAAAGGGCTTTTGCGCTGGGCCTGCCGGATGCAGCAGGGATTACTAAAGCACCTTGAGGAACATAAGATGAGCATGGATGGTTGGAATGATGAGCCGTGGATTCGCCATCTATTTGGTAATGAAAGAAGGGCGGATGAGTTTTCCCGGGGTGCCCTTGTAGTTTACCCCACCTGGTTTTCCAAAATAAAATTTGAGGTAATCAACCCGCACAGCCGGCAGACCCGTGCCGGGACCAAACCAATCTATTATGAAGTGGTTCCTGATGGTACACCGGGTGTTCTGCGAATATTATATGCGCCGCTGCCCGGGCAGGTGGAACGGGATCGGGTTGAGCCCAGAGACGTTCTGGCCAATCTCCTGGATGCCGTTGAGTCACTGCTTACCTGTTATGGGTTTTCCGCCAAGCGTACTGCCGGTTGGGGAAAAGCAAAAATTGAAAAATGGCATGGAACCGGCTTCAATCAACCTCCCGTAGAAAATGGCACTATACAAGAATTTAAGGAACGGCTTGGCGCATTGTTGGTGCAATCCGGGCAGCCCGAAGGAAGTGTGAACAAATGAGTGATACTAAGGAATTTCCAGCGGCCGAACGTCTGCGCCGGCACCGGGCGTTGCTGCTGGCTCTGGAAGCAATAGGCTGGCTGCATATGACGGGTAAGGCCCATCGTGATTTCTTGCTGCAACATGGTGGTAAGATACGGGATTATGATCAAAAGAAGTGGTACGATGGATTGGCGGAATCATGGAATAATTGTTGGGGTTGGCTTTCCCGTCCATCTGATTTTAAACTGCCGTCTTCTTTTGATGGTTTTCTTAAAAAGTTCGACCAGGGCACGTCGGAAGAAAATGCTATCGGTCTACTGCAGGCGGCGCACGCCATGGCTTCAGGTGTTGAAAAAAATCTTCCAAAAAGTTCATCTAAATACCTGGGACAGGATGCAACTCATATGTGGTTGGCCACCGCCTACGGCAAACCGGTGCGCAATCTGCTGGTCAATCCACCGGCTCTGCTGACTGGTGAAAATGCCTGGCGGGATCTGCTTTCGCACGTTGATTGCTTTCTGGCGGAGCTTGAGTTGCTGGGCAAATCCAATTCCGGGAACCTGGGGGCCTGGTGGGTTTGGCGTGAAAAAGCAGCCGGGCGTGACGGCTGGCTGCGTAAAGCCTTCACCGGCACATTGGCGGAAACGCGTTTGCCCAACAACGATGTGACCATTTGGGATCAATCCTATGTAGCCGCGGCGCTTTTCAAAAGTGCGGCGGCCGGGGCACTGCTTGCAGGCGCTGCCTTTAATTGGAGTAAATTAAAGCAACAAACCCGCTGGCGTTTGCTCACAGTTGGGATCGGCGCCGATCATTATGAGTCACGCGCCGTACGAATTGGCGACTGGACAGGGACACGGCGTTGCCTGGACCAGTTCATTGACGATGTAAGGCGGTTGGTCGAAGTGGATCTGGCGGTAGGGTCGCTGCTGTATCGCGATGACCAGGTGGCGGTTTTCTCTTTTCCCGGCCGGCGTCTTGATGCCAAAGGGGGGTTGGCTGATCCGGAAGCAGACGCATGGCAAAAATACCTCGAAAATGAAGTTGATCACCTGGCCGGTACGTTTAAATTGGAGACACCGCCTTATTGCAGTATTTCAACTACTTCATCGCGATCAATCATTTTTATGAACGATGAAATAAATAAAGCACGGGATACGCTGGCCATTCCGCTCCATAAAAACTGGCAGTTTGACTGCTCAATGACTGAAGGCAATGTCTGTCCTGTCTGCGGAGTGCGCTTGAATGGTACAAAAGATAAGGAACGTCCCTGTCCGGTGTGTAAAGAACGCCGTTTGGGACGTCTGGATGCCTGGCTTGGCGGACAGTCGGTGCAGCCAACCATTTGGATCCCGGAAGTAGCCGATCATAACGGCCGTGCGGCGCTGCTGACCTTCAAGTTGCCGGTTAATAAGTGGCTGGACGGATCTTGCGTCGATTCCCTGCGATCACAGGTGGCCGCGGAATGGTGCCGCAACAATCCCAAAGTCCAAAATTATGGCATTAGTCCGGATACAGCTTATACTGATCTCTTAAATTACGTAAAGGAAAAGGTGGCCCGGGAATTTGATCCTGGTGATCCCGTACTCCGCCTTCTCCAGGATGGTTACCAGCATGAAAGTGATTGGGAATCTTTTTTTGCCAAGATTGTCGAGGATCGCTCGCACGCCCCAGGCTGGAACGCGCTGAACGATGCTGAGCGGGCTGCATGGCTGGTGCATCAGCTTTTGCGCAAAAACGCCTCCCCGGGCCGCTTATACCGGTTTTGGCGCACGGCGGAGGAGTTTTTTGAAAAATTACTGGAAGAGTTCCAGGAAATAGCCGCCAAAGATACGAACAGATTACGGGTCCGCCGGCTGGTGTTAAAACCAGATTCGTCAACCAGCACCGGTTGGAAGGACCTTATGGTATACAACGGACGCTACCGGGATATTCCGGTCACACTCTTCTACCGTGAGAGCTCACAAGACTTCCTTACTGTTTGCAATGTGGCCGCGTTTTCCGGTAAGGATTTAAAAGGTGAAACTATTCTGCTAAAAGACGATAATGACAACAAAGTTCTTTCGCTTACCATAAGCAAAGTAGAAAATGAAACCGGACCCCTGGGGGTTTATTATCCGGTGATTCCGCTTGAGTTAAGCCCCGAAAGGTTCCGCATTTTAGTACCTCTTAGTGCCGCAGCCGAATGTATTGATCGGGCAATCAAGGCATGGAACGAACAGTTCGCCCGGGTTTGGGATCGTATGCCCCTTAGGACCGGTGTGGTTGCATTCCCGCAGAAAACTGCTTTCCAGGCGGTCATCGAGGCGGCGCGCAACCTGGAGATGCTGCTGGAAGATGGTAACAAGCCGGCAGTGTGGCGTGTGGAATCACGCGTTACCCGGAATGGTCAAACTGCACTAATATTAGTGCGGCCTGATGGTGCGAGTGAGTTACTTATGGTTCCCGTTCAATTACCAGATGGACGGGTGGATGTCTTTTACCCCTATGTGGCTGTAGAAGATCGGGAAGTCCGTTTTCCGTTGGATTTTCGTACGCCGCATGGCCGGGTATACCGTCATGTTCAGGATCTCCGCCGGGGTGACGGTGTCCTGGTTGATCCATCACGTATAGCAACTATCTTTATGGAAAGTACAGGCAGTCGTTTTGAGCCGATATCGACATGGCATTTATCGGACTGGTCGCAGATGTGCGACATCTGGCGGCTGCTCTGCGGATTGGGAGTTACGGCCACGGCGTTGCGGGGGGCCTGGGCCATATTGGACGATGCGCGTCAACGCTGGCGGGGGACGGAATGCGGCCGGCCGGAATCAGACGGTGCTGTTTGGCTTTCATTGGTGCGAAGCGTAGTCAGTGATCGCCTCGGGGCACGCGGGGCGGTCCTGGAGTCGTTAGTGGAAGCTGCCCGGGCGGATCTGCTGGGACCGTGCCTTGATTGGCATATGAAAGTTTTGAAGCTATCTCCGGGGGAGGTATCCAGATGACTAACTATGAAAAGTTTTATCATGCCGGGTTGGCCGTTGATCCCATCCATGTAGGCACCGGCGGCAGCCAGCTGGGCCGTGTGGACAACACCATCGTCCGCGATCCGGTTACGCGGATCCCGAAGATCCCGGGGTCGAGCCTGGCTGGAGTGACGCGCGCCTACGCGGCGATGGCCAAAGGCAAATATCCCGACTGCGCCGGCCAGGGGCAGACCAGATCCGATGGCTCAGGTGGTCATTGCGGAAAGCATGACTGCCCCATCTGCACTGTTTTTGGATTTGCCCGTGGCCGCCAGGGTGGGTTTGCCGGCCTGGCGGCCTTCAGTGATATGCATGTGCTGCTCTTTCCGGTGGCGACGCGGGAAGGGCCGGTTTGGGTCACAGCTCCGATAGCTTTACGGCAGTTGGATTTTATAAAGGACTTGCCCGAATTGCCGGACGTAGATGCGATATATCTGTCCTCCAGTTCTTTTAAATCGCAAATGCTCAATTTGGGCTGGCTTCTGCTTGGGGTGAAAAAAGATGGATGGGACGGCTTTAATTCAGTCACCGAGGCTTTGAAAGTCCTTATTCCAGAGTACATCAAAAGCCGTGTGGTTGTCATTTCAGATAAACTTTTCCATCACGTCGTCAACAGCAACCTCGAGGTGCGTACATCGGTGGCCATCAATCCGGTCACCGGCGCGGCCGATGATGGTGCCCTGTTCACATATGAAGCATTACCGCGTGGTACGGTGCTTTACTGGGAAGTTACCTGCCGTAACCCCGCCCATTTTCGTATTGGCGGGAAAGAGATTATTTATGGAACAAAAAAAGCCACTACCGATGATGTACATGGCGTTGTTGAGACGGCACATCCTTATCTGGAGCACCTTGGCATCGGTGGTATGGGCACTCGTGGCATGGGCCGGTTGCGGGTCTGGAATGGCAAAAATAGCGTGAATCAGCCTGGTGACAGGAAATCGCAAGTCGGGGGGGACACCAATGCCGGAGAACATTGACTTTAATTGTGCTCTATTGGGCCAGGGACTTGCCAGGGAATGCGACGCAAAGCTTCTTACGGACGCATTGTCCGTTCTGCAAGAGCAGGGCCTTTATGCCTTCTTTCTCTATCTCAAGGTTTGCGGCAAAGAGCCGGGACAGAAGATGAGCGATGAATGCGTTCATTTTTTGGAGAGAATCCCCAAAGACGCCCCTTTGTTTTCAAACGGGAGGAATGGGGCTGTTTTTCAAAAACTGCAAAAGATTGCTGAAAGTATCGACGATATATTATTTGCCCGCGATCTTTTGATGCAGGCTTTGGTTTATGCCCGCTATCACGCTAAGGCCAAGGGTGGCGATAAATTGTGAAATGGACGCTTCACCGCTGGGTATGGCAGTTGCAGTCACCGCTTTTTATCGGCATGCCGCCGTCCGGTGCATTAAACCGCTGCCGTCTATATATTCCGGCCCGGGTGATGTGGGGGGCGTTTACAGCGGAAATCGCCCGTTCCAGGGCTCAATCAAACCCGGATAACATAGATGAACTATATAAAGCGGTGGGGGACGATCTGAAAGAAAAGGTGAGGTTCAGTTATCTTTACCCGGCGGAATATACCGCAGACAGGTGGCTGGCCTGGTTGCCCCGGTATGAAAGCGGCAAGGGCCAGAGTTGGCGGAGAGAAGATTGGAATAGCACTGAAAGCATCGAGATTGATCGCATGTTTCGGTCACGAATTCTTAACGTCCGTCCGGGCACCGCAATTGATCCGGGCACCAATTCGGCCGCGGATGGTACGCTTCATGAAACAGAATGCATTCAGCCCTATTGGTGTGATGGTGGAAAACCGCTTTCTTCTGTAGCTATGGCAGGTTATGTATTTGTTAAAAGTGGCGATCCGGCGTTGGATGAGGTTATGGGGCTGGTTACCATCTTTATTGGCGGTGATACCCGCTATGGTCTCGGGAATTTGAAACAGGTGGATTGGGGACAAACGGAAAAATTCTTTGCTATGCCGGTTGACCTGGATCATGATGATTTTCCCATCGTTGCCGGCGACCGGGTTTTGGCCCATGCCGTTGGCACATGCCGCATGAAAGGAGCATTGGCGCTCCTGGCCGGATGGGATCGACTTTCCGGTGACCGTTTGGTGCCTGTTTACCGGGAGCCGCTATGGGTGCCCGGCTCGGCATGCGACAACCCGGGCGAACAAATAAAGTGGGCGATCAATGCGGACGGAATATGGCAGGAGCAGCACTGACGGATCTCGGTGAATCCTCAATGTAAATCTCTTGAAACCATACTGTCCGTAAGGTAAACTGTAACCAGAAGGAAAAAAGGAGCCGGCCGATGAGTAAAAACCGGATCGACCATGACCGCCTGTTTAAAGAATTATTGGAGACTTTTTTTACTGAATTTATGGTGCTTTTCTTTCCCGAAGCCGCCCGGGCTATTGACTTGACCCATCTTAAATTTCTTCAGCAGGAGATTTTTACTGACGTAACGGCCGGAGAGAAGCACAAAGTGGACATTCTAGTGGAAACCCGGCTCAAAGGTGAACCCGGCCTGATTCTGTTGCACGTCGAGCCGCAGTCATACGTGCAAACGGACTTCAGCGCGCGGATGTTTGTTTACTTCAGCCGGCTGTACGAAAAATACCGGCGGAGGATATTGCCCGTGGCCGTTTTTGCCTACGACCAGGTGCGGGATGAGCCGGACAGCTTTGAAATGGGATTCACATTTCTGGATGTCTTGAAATTCCGGTTTTACAAGCTGGAATTAAAGAAACTGAACTGGCGGGAATATATTCAGAGTGACAATCCGGTGGCCGCCGCCCTTTTAAGTAAAATGGGTTTCAAGCCGGAGGAAAAAGTAAAAGTAAAGCTGGAATTCATGCGCATGCTAGCCCGGATGACGTTGGACCCGGCGCGGATGGAACTGCTGGCCGGCTTTTTCGAAACTTACCTGAAGCTGAACCGCAGTGAAGAGGTACAATATAACCGGGAACTGGGAAAACTGGATCGCAAGGAGGTTGAGATGATCATGCAGATTACCACCAGTTGGCATGAGAAAGGCCGCGCCGAGGGCCGTGCGGAGGGGAAAGTTGAAGCAAAACAAGAGGTGATCTGTAAATACCTGGTCCGCAAGTTTGGAGGAAAGACGACGGACCTGCAGCAAAAGGTTCAGCGGATGACCAGCCTGGAAGTGCTGGATCATGTGCTTGAGGAGCTGTTCGCCGCCGATACCCTGGAAGAAGCCCGGGCGATCATCAATGATGGAGTTGGTGAACAGTAGTAAGCCACGGTGACCACGTTAAAAATATCATCTGCCACTGATAGATAACCTTGCCGATAGATTGATGATCTTTCGTCCGCTGGTCCCGTCCAGGTTGCCCGTGGGGTTCATGGACCGGGATTACCGACTGGCCTCGGGATTAGCGCCCAGGCGATGGTCATCCGCTGTTTTTCTCTGCCGGAAAGCTAGCCGGGTTGCTATCTTTTCTTTCCGGCCAATCCCATCCGGGATTGTTAGCCTTGTTCTTCAGCATAAACTGGAATCATGAAATTAAACAGGTGCAGTTGACAGTGAATAAGCTGGGTGTATTTTATGATAAATGGTAATTTACCGTCACTTATTCGTTTTTTAATCCAGGAAACCCTAAAAATGTTACAAAACTTCATTAGTGAGGGACGACAAGTTCAGGACCAGCGAATGCTTATAACTATGCAATTGTGCGAGCAAGATAACTACCAAAGTACGCCATCGGAAATGCGTTATGCCGCATCGCTGCTCCCACTTGTTTTTTCGGAATTGGAAAAGAAACCGCAATTTCAACATTATTGCAAAATCTTATTGGAAAATCGGCAATTTAGCGCGATCTTTCCCGCTAAGGATACGATGCAAAAAGCTTATCCCATGAGCTGGCTGGTGATCCAATACTTCGATGTCCTGAAGAATGTGCGAACATGTTGGAATTAGTTTTTCGTGGCATTTGGAATTCGTTAATACGTAATAGACTGAAAACAGCTGAATAGCCAAAATGTATTATTCCTGAAAATACCGGCGTTAACCGCACAAATACATATTCACCGTTTCATTTACAAATACAAAGGACGCTCACTATCATGACCCCCGCCAGTTCGGGGTGGCTGTGCTCGGGCCGGACCGGCAGGTGGTGCGTCTGATGGAAAAGCCCAAGGAGCCGCCCAGCGACCTGGCGCTGGTGGGTATTTACCTGTTCGGCCCGGCGGTGCACGCGGCCATCGACCGCATCAAGCCCTCCTGGCGGGGTGAACTGGAGATTACCGACGCCATCCAGGAGATGGTCACCTCCGGCTGCCGGGTGCAGGCCCGGGTGCTGGACGGCTGGTGGCTGGACACCGGTAAAAAGGACGACATCCTGGC
>NZ_LYVF01000201.1 GCF_001655685.1 Desulfotomaculum copahuensis | reverse complement strand
TTAACTTTGACGTGGCCTTGGCCGTTTGGGTATGGCTTCATCAAAGACGGGAATGGAGAGCAAATATTTTTCCACATATCGGGGGTTGAAGATTTTGGCAGCCTTTACGAAGGCGCGGAAGTGAAATTCACGGTAAGGGTATTGACCGAAGGGAAATATGCTGGAAAACCAATGTGCATTGGTGTAACAAAAATATAAGGAGGACTAAAGACATGGAAACTAAAAAAGGATACGTTCTTAGGCTGTTCAGATCAAAGGGATTCGGCTTTATCATGGGGGAAGATGGAGAAAGCTTATTTTTCCATATATCCGGTACGGATGGATTCGAAGGTTTTAACGAAGGCCTAAACGTGGAGTATAAGGTTAGGACGGATACGTCTGTCAGAAATGGTGGCAAACCTATGGCTATTGGTGTAGCCAGAATATAAGGAGGAATAACAATGAGAACAGAAAACATACCACAAGAATTAAAAGACGTTTCACAATGGGTTGTTTGGCGCGCTGAGCGTAAAGGTAACGGCAAGATCGACAAAATACCCTATAACTGGATTAGTGGCAGTAAAGCATCAACCGTTAATCCAGCAGACTGGATGACGTTTGAGCATGCAGTTAAAGGTTATAACAAAGGTTATGACGGTATCGGCTTTGTGCTTACAAAAGATGATGCTTTTGTGGGCATTGACTTGGATAATTGTATCATGGATGGAGTTATATCCGATAAAGCCCTAAGAATCATATCGGATATTAATAGCTATACCGAAATATCACCTTCGGGAAAAGGCATCAGGATATTCACAAGAGCGAAGTTAAACGGGAAGGGAAACCGCACAGGCGATTATGAGATATACAGCCGGGAGCGCTTCCTTACTCTGACAGGTGATAAAGTTGATAATTCCCCATCGAGTGTATTGGAACGTCAGGCTGAGGTAGATGCCTTCCATAAGAGGTATATAGATAAAGCAGAACCGGTTGCACAAAACGATTGCGGCAATGAATTAGAAGACTTTGAAATTATTGGCATGATGAGCAAAAAGGCTAAAGATTTATGGGGCGGAGTGGACTTTAAAGAATATAACTACCCCAGTCAATCCGAGGCAGACCTTGCATTGATGTGTGAATTAGCCTTTTACACTAATCGTGATCCCGATAAAATGGAAAAGCTTTTCAGACTATCCGCTTACGGCCAAAGAGATAAGAACCAACGTCAGGATATTATTGAAAGGCTAATCACAAAGGCATTAGGGTGTGTCAAGGAAGGACCTACGAAGGAATCAAAAATAGTTGATCTAACCAGTATTTTAACCCGCCCGGATGTAAATAAACCGACTAAGGACCCTGATTGGGTTATACCGGACATATCCGCTAAAGGTGATGTGACTGTTTGCATTGGAAAGCAAAAAGGCGGTAAATCGTGGTTATGGCTTAGAGCTGCTTGCGAGTTAAGCAAAGGCGGAAAGTTCATGGGCGGTCTTGCCAACGTCAGGCCGCAGAAGGTTTTATATCTAATGTATGATAACGTGGGCGAAGATCGAACAATGGCAAGGATACGTAAAGCACGATGGGAATTTAACCCTGATAATCTAACTTTCGTTTTCAATGAAAACGTAATGAAGAAAGAAATCAATATCTTTTTAGACCAAAAAGACTCCTACTTTGATTCGGTTATTAACTCTATTAAACCTGACCTGCTTATTGTGGATACCCTAGGATCTTGTCATACCGTGAATGAAAATAGTAACGAAGAGATGAAACCTATAATAACCAAATTTACACGGCTGGCCAGAGAATCAAACATTGCCGTGGTTATACTTCACCACACCAGGAAAGCAAAACCGGGAGAGGCTTCCGTATCCATGGATATGGATGATTCAGTTGGTGCCACAATTATTCTAAGGCTGGCCAGCTGCATTATTGGGGTGAAGAAACAAAAAACTGATGCAGGAGAAGAAGTCCACAAAGTAATGCCGCTAGGCTCCTGGTACAAAGACTTTAAGACTTTCGAGTATTCACTAACTGACAAGGAAGATGATAATGGAACGTACGTTGATATGGCTGTAAACTTGGAGGCCACCAACAGGGTTTTGTCTACACAAGATATAGTTGAAAATGCGATAAAGGAGCATTATGGAGTGGATGATCAGTTCCAGGCAAAAGACATTGTAGGGCTGACAGGCCTTAACAAAAATACTGTTAGGAAGCATTTAGATGCTCTGGTGAGTGATTTTAAGCTGAAAAGGACTGGCCACACCAGGGATAAAATCTATCAAGTGCCAAACCCTGTAAAAGACATTTTCCTTGAGTGTTTGAATTAGCCTATAGAGAAACACGAATAGGCGAATAGGGGCTGAGGCCTTGATATATAAGGGATTATTTAAGTTTTTACTATTAGGCGAAAGTAGGCGAATTGACCCTCATCCCTTGTGATTATTGGGCTGAGGCCTGATTCGCCTACTTTCGTTCATGCCTAAATCAAATAAAATCCAGTGATATCAAGGGCTGAGGCCTAATTCGCCTATTTGGCTCTCCCTATAGGCTAAAAAATTAAAAGGAGGATTGAAAATGATAGTTCTGAGTCAAGACGGGCTGAATTTAATTGAGACCAACAGGTTGAGCGTTTCAGGGGATTCTGATGGCCCATGCTATGTCAATGCACATTTAGCTAATGGTAACCGGATGGTGATCGCGGAATTTGCCAAATTAGAGTATGCAAAAAATTATATACATCGGGTATGGGAGCGGCACTTAAGCCCTATGGTATCGGTGTACATCTCCGATGAAAATTAAAAGGAGGATCACAAAATGAAAAACTTTTGTTCAAGCTGCAAGCATTACAGGGAGTTGACTGATGTGATATTGAGAGACCATATGCATATCAACCTGAAAGGCCTGGGCGCTGGTTACTGCCTGAAGCATGAGCATGAAAATTCAGCTGAAGGCTTTTGTTTGTGGGGAAGGAAATACCAGATGGAGAAGATTACCAGCTTATTACTGCAAGACCTACTTGACCGAGTGCAGGATTTGGAAATCAGGCTGGAAGCCTTAGAGGAGTGTGAGTAAGCAATGGAAATCGCAAACGGAATAATCATCAGCCTTCATGCGAAAAAGCGCTTTGGGTGGATTAGACAAGCGAACGGCACTGATCTATTCTTCCATGCCCTGAGCTGTTTAGAGCCATTCAAGAATTTGCGAGAGGGTATGGCTGTTCAGTTTATGGTCGTTGAAAGCAAAGAGCGTAAGGACGCTAAGAAAAAGGCGATCGCCGTGGTGGTGGTATAGATGCCGATCAAACCTCCCTCCCCCTGTCGCTGGCCCGGGTGTCCTGATGCGCAGGCACCGGGCTGTCAGGGTTACTGCCGGGAGCATGTGAAGGCTCACAGGCAACAGGATGCAGCTCATCGCGGTACGGCCAGACAGCGGGGGTATAACGCTTCGTACGAGAAGGCCAGGGCATGGGTGCTAAAGCATCACCCCCTTTGTGTTGTTTGTAAGATGGAAGGCAGGCTTTCGGCAGCCACAGTAACACACCACGTGGTTCACCTGGCGGATGGTGGCAGTAACAGCGCAAGCAATCTGTTGCCTGTTTGTGGAAATTGCCATGATCGGCTGCACTCGAAGGCAGGCCCTGAGATAATTCTAAAACTTAGAAACTGAGCAATCAGGAGTAAATTGGAGCATGGGGGGAGCTATTTTCTAGCCACGGCCCCAGAGAACCGCACACGGGGCTTCAAAAAAGAAATCGCGTTTGGATTTCTGTTTTTGCAAGGAGGAACTATTATGAATAAGAAACCTACTGCCTTGAAAATTATTACAGGCAATCCGGGCAAACGACCTCTTCCCCAGAACGAGCCGAAGCCGAAGCCGGTAGCACCTAAATGCCCGGCATGGCTGCCGAAGGAGGCAAAGCGGCATTGGAAGGAGATGGCCTCGAAGCTGGAAAAGCTGGGGCTACTGACCGAGGTTGACGGTCAGGCCTTCGCGGATTACTGCCTATGCCTGGCCAGGCTGGAGGAAGCGGAGCGGGACATCAAGGAGCGCGGCATCCTAGTTGAAGGTGATCGCGGCAAAGTGAAGAACCCGGCTTGTCAGATTGCCCGGGAGTACCGGTCAGCCTTGCAGAAGTGGGCAGCCCGGTTTGGCCTTGACCCGCAAAGCAGGAGCGGCCTGGATGTGGCCCGGGAAGAGGAAGGCGATCCTATGGATGAATTACTGAAAGCAGGGAGGCCACATGTCTTATGACGAAAGCAAAGCCGATCGGGCTGTAACCTTTATCCGGAACCTAAGGCACACAAAAGGCCGTTGGCGGGGGGTGCCATTCAACCTGCTGGACTGGCAGGAACGGATAGTCCGGGACATCTTTGGTACGGTTAAAGATGACGGTTACCGGCAGTACAAAACGGCTTATGTCGAAATCCCGAAGAAGAACGGCAAAAGCGAGCTGTCCGCGGCTGTGGCCTTGTACTTGCTCTTTGGTGATGATGAACCAGGTGCCGAAATCTACAGCGCGGCCGCTGACCGAATGCAGGCCGGCATTGTGTTTAACCTGGCGGTGAGCATGATCAAGCAATGTCCGGCCCTGCTCAAACGGTGCAAGATAATAGATTCCGTAAAAAGAATTGTGGTTCCTTCAACTGAATCCTTTTACCAGGTGTTATCAGCTGAGGCATACACCAAACACGGCCTAAATGTCCATGGTGTGGTATTTGACGAACTTCACGCCCAACCTAACCGGGACTTGTTTGACGTCCTAACTGACGGCAGCGGCGATGCCCGGACACAGCCGCTATTCTTCCTGATCACCACGGCCGGGGATGACCCGGACAGGACGACCATTGGCTGGGAGGTTCACCAGTACGCTAAGGCCATACTGGATGGCACAAAGAAAGACCCGACATTTTACGCTGTCATTTATGGTCTGGAGGAAGACGACGACTGGCGGGATGAGGCTAACTGGTACAATGCTAACCCCTCCCTGGGAGACACCATCAAAATAGAATCAGTCCGGGAGATGTTCGCCAAAGCCTGTGACAACCCGGCAAAGGAACGGACCTTTAGGCAGCTAAGGCTGAACCAATGGTTAAAAACCAAAACCGCCCGGTGGGTAAGCCTGGACAAATGGGATGCAACCGCCGGCCTGGTGGTGCCAGAGGACCTGCAAGGGAAAGAATGCTATGGCGGCCTGGACTTATCCAGCAGCATCGACCTAACAGCCTTTTGCCTCCTGTTCCCGCCACAAAAAGGGTTAAGCAAATGGCACGTCCTTTGGCGGTTTTACATACCGGAGGATAACCTGAAAGAGCGGGTACGCCGGGACCGTGTACCTTATGATGTGTGGTTGCGGCAGGGGGTTATCAAAACAACCCCGGGGAATGTGCTGGATCAGGCATTTATCCGGGAGGATATCAAGCGGACCAGAGACCAATTCCGGATTCTTGAAGTTGGCTTCGATCCCTGGAACGCAACGCAATTAAGTATTCAGTTGACCGATGATGGCCTGAAAATGGTAGAGGTAAGACAAGGATATAAAACTATGTCACCGGCTATGAAGGAAATAGAAAAACTGATTCTGGCCAAAACCCTGGTTCACGGTGGCAACCCTGTGGCCCGGTGGAATTTTGGCAACCTGGAAGTTAAGCCTGATGAGAATGGCAACGTCCGGCCGGTTAAGGCTGACAGTAAGGCGCGAATTGACGGCTTCGTGGCCCTGGTAAATGCAATGGCCCGGGCGATGCTGCGAAGTCAGAAACAAAGTCCTTACAGGGAACGGGGGTTGATGATATTGTGAGAAGCCTGTTTAATAACACCTTTACCCTACAACGGCAGGTTACCACCACAAATCCAGAAGGTATGGTCATAACAACCTGGCAGACTGTGGTCACCATCAAAGGACGCCTGCGGCCGGCCAATGTGCAAGAGGCCTTCATTGCAGCGGCCATGACCACAACCCTGGAGTATGTCTTCTATTGTGGCCCAGAAGTAGACATCAGGGCAGGTGACCGGGTGGTGCTGGGTGACACCAAAGTGGAGATAACCGGCGTCAAAAATCCATCCATGGCAAACCATCACCGGGAGTGCTTAGGCAAGACAGATAAGCGAGTGTAAGGAGGGAAAATAGATGAACCTTTTCAAGCGGCTATTCACGCCCAAAGAAGAGAAGCGCTCTACCTTGCGGGATGCTGACGGCTGGTTAACTCTCTACGGCGGCAGCACCACGGCCGGTGTAACGGTTACCGCCGAATCGGCCCTATCTCATCCCGCCGTTATGGGGGCTGTGAGGCTGATCGCTGAGTTGACTGCATCCCTGCCCCTAGTGGCCTACGAGCGGACCACGGACGGCCGCCGGAGAGCGGAGAACCATCCTGTTCACCGGTTGTTGCATGAGCAGCCAAACCCGCAACAGACACCGTTCACCTGGAAAGAGGAAATTGGTTTGCATCTACTGCTTTACGGCAATGCCTATATCCTGGTGCAATGGGATGATGCTGGCCGGCCGGCAGCTTTGTGGCCATTACATCCGGCCCGAGTGCAGGTGGATATTCAGCCCAGCGGGGCGATTCTCTACAAGGTAAACACGGTCGCCGGCCAGCTGGTGACCTACACCACAGACGATGTACTCCACATTCCCTTACTGGCCCTGGATGGCCTAATCGGTCGTTCCCCGGTGCAGGTGGCCCGGGAGGCCATTGGCGCGGCCCTGGCGGCCGAGGAACACGCTGCCGGTTACTTCGCCAATGCTGCCCGCCCATCTGGTGTGTTAAAGACTGCTGGCATACTGGACCCAGACGCTGCCCAGCGGCTTAAAGAGAGCTGGCAGGCAGCCTATGGCCGGGGTAAGGCAGGGACGGCTGTCCTAGAGGACGGCATTGAGTTTGAATCCATCAGCGGTAATGCCAGAGATAGTCAGCTGATTGAATCTCGGCAGTTTGCCATGAGGACCATAGCAGCGGCGCTGCGGATACCGCCTCACCTGCTAGACCCGACAGCCCGGGGAACATATTCCAATGTGGAAACTCAAAGCCTGGAGTTTCTGACGTTCTCCTTGCAGCCCTTTTTAACCAGACTGGAAGAAGCCTTGACCTTGAAACTGTTCACCCCGTCTGAGCGGCAACGATTCTTTGTGGAGTTTCTTACTGACAGCCTGTTACGGACGGACACACAAACTCGGTATACAGCCTATCAGATGGCTATTGCCAGCGGTTTTATGACCGCCAACGAAGTCCGCCAGCGGGAGAACCTGCCTCCCTTACAAGGGCAGCCGGTACGGGAATCTGCTTCTATAGAAACCAGGGCGAAACAGCCTAAGGACAAAATAGAAGCCGTGGCCAAAAAGGTGATCACCAAAGAACGAACCGACATTATGGCCATAGTTGAAAAGCACCTGGGTAACCGGGATGCTGAAAGCGGAATTACCGATTACTACCAAAATATTGATTGGATAATTGAAGAATTCTCACCCGTTTTTACGGCAATTGCCTCTGAGACGCACCAGGATGCCCTACAAGAGGTTAAGGGAAGCCCCTGGGGTGATTCCCTTTGGAGTGAGTTTATCGCGGCCCTGACGGCCTCCTACGCGGCCAGACATGCCAGTATCAGTCTTGCAACTATACAACCTGCATTAAGAGCAGGTAATGAAGAGGCAATCCTTGAATCGCTTGACCAGACATTTGCCGATATGGAGTCAACCCGGCCCGGGAAGATAGCCGCATTAGAGAGTGCTAATATCCTGAATGAAACTAAGCTGAAAACCTACCAGCAAGCGGGAATCACTAAAATTAAATGGCAGGCGCATGCCGGAGCATGTGAGTTTTGCCGGAAGCTGGATGGAAAAACTGTGAGTATCAGTGAGCCTTTCATCGCCAAAGGCGAAGCGATCCCCGGCCCACAGGGCGATATGTCGCGCAATCTGACGGCCCGTCAACCACGGCTACGACCACCTCTTCATTTGGGGTGTTCTTGCACATTAACACCAGTAAGGGAGGTGAACATAAGTGGAGTTAAGGCGCTTTGAAATGCGGTTGGAGGGTAACGACCTGGAACCGGTGTTAACCGGGTATGCAGCAAAATTCAATGAAAATTCCACGGGGCTGCCTTTCAATGAAAGGATACAGCCCGGTGCCTTCAAGCGAAGTCTTGAAGACGGTCAAGACGTCCTGGCCCTGGTTGACCACGACCGGGGTAAGGTAATTGGCCGGGTGGCCAACGGCACTCTTTCCTTACGGGAAGACGCTAACGGTCTGCTGGTTGAAATCAAGCCTAATGTGGAGACCACATTTGGTAAAGACATTGTGGCTAGTGTAAAACGGCGCGACATTACAAGTATGAGCTTTGGGTTTATCTGTAGAAAGGACCAGTGGAAAGATAATGTCAGGGAAGTACTGGATGCCGACCTGAGGGAAGTATCCATCGTTTCCATGCCCGCATACAGCGGGACATCAATTAATAAAAGGAGCGGATCTAATATGACCCAGAATGAAAGAGAAATTCGCCAGCAATTAACCGAACTGCGGAAACAGCATGCTGCCCTGTTGGAGAAAGCCGAACTGACCGACGAAGAGCGCAACGAACAATTTAATTTAGCGAAGGGGATTCGTAACATGGAAAATCAATTAACTGAACAGCCAAAGCCTGCCCCGGCAGCTGCCATCATCACCCCTGGTGTAGACGAACAGCGGGCGGCCTTTGAAGCTTACCTGCGCGGCCGGGAATACGATGTCCGGAATATGACTGTTGGCACGACTACTGCCGGCGGTTATCTAGCCCCTGAATCCTTCCTGGCGGAACTGATTCGTAAGCTGAACGAGCAGTCCGTTATGCGCCAGCTGGCCCGGACCATCGGCATCGGCACAGCTTCTGTCAAGATGCCCCGGTTGACTTCCAGCGTGTCGGCAGCATGGACTACTGAGGCAACGGCCATTGCCGCCAGCGACCCGGCCTTTGACCAGGTGGAGTTCATCCCGCAAAAGCTTGGCGCTATGACCCTGGTATCCAATGAACTGCTGGCAGACAGCGCAGTGGCCGTTGAAAGCCTGCTGGCCGGCCTGTTCGCTGAAAAGATTGCCGCTATCGAAGACCTGGCCTTCTTCAAGGGCACCGGTACCGGACAGCCCAAGGGCCTGCTGACCGAGGCTGGCATTACCCGGTTGACCACGGCTGGCGGTGCGACGATCACCCCGGATGAGGTAATCAATCTCTATGATGCCCTGCCGCCAGCCTATCGCGGCAATGCGGTGTGGGTAATGAATCCGGCCACCATGAACGTCTTGCGCAAGTTGAAAGACACTCAGGGACAATACTTACTGGTGTCCGGCCTGGCCGGGACTGCTCCTAACACTCTGCTGGGCCGTCCGGTGGTGTTGTCCAGCAACGTGGACGCTATTGGCCTTTCCAAAGATGTGATCATCTTCGGTGACCTGGCCCGGGCCTATTACATCGTGGACCGCCAGGGACTGGAAGTGCAGCGTTCTGTTGACCGGTACTTCGAGCAAGACCTGACTGCCTTCCGTGCCATCAAACGGACTGACGCCAAGGTGGTTCTGACGGATGCCTGTCGCATTCTCAAAATGGCGGCTGCCTAGGCTAAATCATAGAGAATGGGCCAGGGCTTATGTCCTGGCCCGCCCATTGAAGGAGGTGTGGTAATGGAAATAGGCAGTATGTTTGTCAAGCTTAACCTTGATATGTCCGGCTTCAAGAAAAGCCTAGATGATGCGACTAGTCGTATCCGAGGGATAGGGGAGAAGATGAGCTCTTCGTTTAAAGCTGCTCTTCCTTCCTCCCAGATGCTTGCCGCCGGCTTGACGGGTGTGGCGGCTGGTATTGCCGCGTTTGGCACAAAATCAGTTATAGCCGCCGGGCAGATGGAGCAAACGCAAGTAGCCTTCAAGACCATGCTGGGCAGCGCTGAAAAAGCTTCAGCCTTGATGAAAGACTTGCAAAAGTTTGGTGCTGAAACACCTTTTGAGTTTCCGGAGATTCAGAAGAGCGCTAAATCCTTATTGGCCTTCGGCATCGAAGCCGGCAAGATGAAGGACACATTGCGGGCAATAGGAGATGTGGCGTCTGGTGTCGGTGCTCCTTTAGATGAAATCGCTGAGATTTACGGCAAGGCCAGAGTCCAGGGGCGGTTATTCGCTGAGGATATCGACCAATTAACCGGTCGTGGTATCCCGATCATTGGAGAATTGGCCAAACAATTCGGCGTCTCTGAGGGTGAAGTTAAGAAGCTGGTCGAGTCCGGCAAGGTAGGATTCCCACAACTGGAAAGAGCCTTTAAGAGCATGACCGGTGAGGGTGGACGCTTCCATGACATGATGAAAGCGCAATCCGAAACACTTCCCGGGATGTGGTCAAACCTGATGGACAGTATAGGCATGTCATCGGTCGTGGTAGGGCAGGAGATAATAAAGGCTTTTGACCTAAAGGATAAACTTGCCGGGGCTATTGACGCGTTGAATAGAATCTCTTCCCTGTTGCAGGATAAAGGATTAAAAGGCGCATTGGCTGAACTCTTCCCGCCTGATCTTCAACTCAAAATAACCATGATCGCCGGAGCAATAGCAGGAGCATTGGTTCCTGCCTTTATCGCGGCTGGTACTGCTATTTGGGGCGCTATGACGCCATTACTTCCATTCATGGCCGCCGGCGCTGCTGTGGCAGCCCTGGCCTTTACTATTTATAAGAGCTGGGAACCGATTAAAGGCTTCTTTGTAAACACATGGGAGTCCATTAAAAATGTGACCGTGGAAGCCTGGGATGCCATAAAAACAAAGTTATCCTCAACCTGGGAAGGCATTAAAGCCCTGGCATCAAATGTTTGGACCGGTATAAAAGACTTCTTCAAAAAGTGGGGCGAAGACATACTGCTGTTAGCTGTCGGCCCTGCCGGGTGGTCGGTGCTCCTGGGCCAGAGGTTAGGTGTAAACTGGAATACCATCAAGCAAACTACTTTAACCGTATGGAATGGCATACAATCCGGAATTAGCAATATATGGGGCAGCATTACATCGGCCGCTTCGAGTGCAACGGCTAATCTTTACAGCACGGTAAGAGGTAGACTGGAGAGCATATGGAGCTATATCCAATCCATTCCATCACAGGCTTATAGCTGGGGCAAGCAGATCATTCAGGCCATTGCCAGTGGCATAAGATCAATCCACATACCAATGCCGCATTTTAACTTTTCAGTAGACCATAAAAGCATTGCCGGAATTAGTGTGCCTGTTCCTGACGTGGACGTAAATTGGTATGCTCGAGGCGGAATTTTTAACAAGCCTTCTATAATTGGTGTGGGAGAAGCTGGCCCCGAGGCGGTAGTTCCTCTGAACAAAGCAAACAGCATCGGCGGATTGACAATAAACATCCAAAACATGCAAGTACGAAATGATCAAGATATCCCCCGGATAGCCCGGGAGCTTTGGCAATTGCAGCAAGCACATTCAAGGGGGGTGCTGGGTAGATGAACACCTACGACTTGGTGACTACTTCTGAGGCGCAATTATACTTGAAGCTGGACACCTTACCGGCTGGCCTGGATATGCTAATTACAAACCTGTCGGCCCGGATTGAAGCCTATACCGGCCGCTGGTTTGTGGCCCGACCTGTTGTGGATGTCCTGGACTCTGGTGGTGGAGATCTGCTCTTCCTGAGCCGGTATCCCGTCCAGGGGACGCCGGTGGTGACTGATCTGACCACAGGGTTGCCGGTGACTGGATTCCTGACCTATGCCGGCAGGGGCTACCTCTACCTTGGCGGAGGCTGGGAGGCCGGCCGGCAGCGGTACAAGGTGGAGTATACCGCCGGGATGTGTCCAGATACTCCATCGGTGCCTGCTGATATACGACAGGCCTGCCTTGAATGGGTTGCCGCCCGGTATAACCGGATAGACCCGGCCATTACCCGGGAGCAGCTGGGAGATTACTCTTACTCGGCTGATGAATCAGACGGTATGCCGGCCAATGTTCGAGCGGCTCTATCTTTGTACGTAATACCTCGGGGGTGCTGAAATGTTTGAAAACTTAAAACTGACAGTAGAAAGTCTGGCATTACTTGAAGAGAAATACGGCAGCGCTGAGGCAGCACTTGTCCAGCTGGAGAATGGCAGTTTTATTGCTTTGCGAGACGTTCTTTGGTCCGCTCTGGTCCATGAAGATCCCTCCTTGACACCTGGTGATGTGGGAAGAATGATAAACCTTAAAGACGCTTTGAAGGCTGTCCAGGCGCTCAATGAAGCCGTACGTGAAGCCTTTTTGCTGCATTAAAAACCAGGTACCAGTGGTGGGTGGTTATAAGAGGATCGGGAAAGTGGCCAAAGTATTTGGAAAGCATAACAGTAACGAAAAGTAACATCAGTGTAACCGCCATCCGCCTTACTCTCTCAATACTTATAAGTTATAAGTTACAATATATATATAATTCTATAATATATAGCCGCTAGATATAAAATAAATAAAAGTATGATCTGAGTATATATATTTAGAAAAAATTTTGTAACGTAACCAAAAACCCGGCAACCCTTGAGAGAGTAAGGCGGATGGCGATTACAATGGGGGTAACAAAAAATGTTGGAAATATTTCCAGTTAAGCCAGGGGATAGCCCCTGGCCTTTTTTTTTACATAGGTACTTGACAGTTATATAAGGGTTATGGTAAGATTAATGACAGATAGGGGGTGAGGCTAAATGGTGGAAAAACTCTTCACACCAGAAGAGGCCGCCGAGTATCTGTCCATCAGTATACTGACAGTAAAAAAATGGCTGCGTTCTGGAAAGTTAAACGGGGTTAAGATTAGTAACATGTGGCGAGTGCGGGAAAGCGACCTGGAAGAGCTCATAAGGAGTGATAGCCAATGCGCGGACACGGTGAAGGAACCATAACCAAACGGTCTGACGGTCGTTGGATGGCGCAGGCAAGCGTTGGCCGCAATCCTGAAACCGGTAAATTGAAGCGGATCACGAAATACTTCAAGACCCGCAAAGAGGCTGCCGCCTGGTTGGCACAGGTAAGCCATGAGAAGGCCACAGGAAGTTTTGTGGAGCCTGCCAGGGTTACCCTGGGGGAGTGGCTGGCCCGGTGGCTTGATGTCTACGTCAAGCCGTCCGTCAGGGACACCACATACCAAAACTATGAAATCCTGACTCGTGTTCATATCATTCCAGGCCTGGGGGATAAGCCCATTCAGAAGCTGCTGCCGGGTGATCTGCAAGCCTTCTATAACGCTAAAATGGAAGGTGGCCGGGCGGACGGCAAGGACGGTGGACTATCCCCCCGGATGGTGCGCTACCTGCATTTCCTCTTAGGCGCTGCATTGAAGCAGGCCATGAAAGAAGGCCTTGTGATAAGGAACGTGGCGGAGGCTACAAGCCCGCCAAGGCAGAGCAAGAAGGAGATCCAATACCTCACCACAGAAGAAATACAGCGCTTCCTGCAGGTGGCCCAGCAGAGCCCGTATTTTGTGGCCCTGATCACGGAACTGGGAACCGGTCTACGGCGCGGGGAACTGTTGGGGTTGAAGTGGGAGGATGTGGACCTGAAGCGCGGGGTAATCACCGTCCGCCGGCAGTTGGTCCGGGCGAAAGGTGGCCCGGTGTTCCATGAGCCAAAGACTGACGCTGGCGTCCGGACGGTGACCATTCCGGAAGAAGTCCTGTGCGAGTTGAAAGCCCATAAGGCCAGGCAGGCGGAAATTAAACTTCAATTTGGCCAGGCGTATGAGGATTCAGGCCTTGTATTCTGTCAAGGCTTTGGCCAGCTGATCGAGCCCAGAGGTTTTACCCGGCATTTTGATAGGCTGTTGGTTAAAGCCGGTATCCGGCATGTATCTTTCCACAGCCTCCGGCACACCCATGCCACAGAGTTATTGCGGCTGGGCATCAACCTGAAAACCATTCAGGGGCGGTTAGGACATAGCAATTTTAATGTGACGGCTAACTTCTATGCCCATGTGGCCAATGAGCTGGAGCAGGAAGCGGCGGAGAAGATTAACGAGGTGTTAAAATGCAGTAAGATTGCAGTAATTAACGTTAATGCAGTAAACTTAAAATCCTGAAACCCTTGATTTACTTGGTGGAGACAGGGGGATTCGAACCCCCGACCTCTAGAGTGCGATTCTAGCGCTCTCCCAGCTGAGCTATGCCCCCGTGACAATATGGATTATAACATGAAAAAGTCCCGTGTACAAGAGGGAAGCCGCGGGGAGTGTGAAAAATTAGCGTTCCTTGCGTTGCGGCCGGAGACGGGAATAAAACATATAGCCGGCCAGATAAAGCCAGCCCGCACCCATCAGAAGACCTACAGGTACCGCCCACCAGGTGTCCGGATTCCTTCTTTCATATGTTTCGAGCATTTATTACACCCCGTTTACTATTATGGCCTGAGGCGGTGAATACTACGCGGGGAATTTTTTGCTGCGCGCACGGAATGTCATTTTTTTACCGGCTTGCGCCCGGGGGGTAATGGTCAAGACCCTGTCCGGCGGGCAGGGTCTGATCGGTTTCAAGAAACTTTTTGGACCAGCGCTTCCTGTTTTTGTTTCCGGTTGCTTTGTTCTTCGGCATAGTCGGTAGAAATCAAGTAAAGGTTAACCCAGAGGTCATGTTCATTAATCTTTCCATCCAGTTCCCGGGCCAAATCCTTAAATTTTTTTTCCACCCGGTCTTTGAAGGATGAAAACTCGACCAGCAAATCCACCACTTCACGTTGGCTGAAGGAAGCCCCTTCCCGTATCACCTTGGCCAAAATTCCACCTCCTTAATGCTTGTCCTGTTTAAATTATAGTAAAAAAGGTGGAAATTGTTAAGGGGCCTATATTGTCTAATTGCATGTGGTTTTGTTGTGATAATAAGAAGAATGGCGGGGCCTGTTGCAGGCCCCGCCGGACTGGGCTTTAGCTGTTTGTAAGCATGCCGCCGGTATAGTTTGTCGAGTACAGGTTCCCTTGTTCCTGAGAACCTTGATATCCGCCGAACTGACCCGCGTTCATGGAAGTGCCGCCGAACTGTCCGGCCTGACTGGCAAGCTGGCCGGAACCCCACTGGCCGGCGGAGCCCATTTGCGAGCCGCCGAACTGGCCTGCGTTCA
>NZ_LYVF01000200.1 GCF_001655685.1 Desulfotomaculum copahuensis | reverse complement strand
GATGTTAGCCTACCTATGAGGAATTGAAACACGCTCGAGTGTGGCAGATGCAGCGCATGGCAAACCGATGTTAGCCTACCTATGAGGAATTGAAACTGGTAACAGAAGTGCATTGCCCATTTGCCGCATAGGTGATGTTAGCCTACCTATGAGGAATTGAAACCCCTGATCGTCGTACATAACCGTATTCCTGCCCCAAGATGTTAGCCTACCTATGAGGAATTGAAACCGGGTTAAGCAGCACTCTTATTCGCCCCCGGTCCCGGATGTTAGCCTACCTATGAGGAATTGAAACTCAAGGCTCCCGCGCTTATGCCGGATACTGGATTAAGATGTTAGCCTACCTATGAGGAATTGAAACGAGAGACAACTAAAGACAGGAGCGGCAACGCTGGAGATGTTAGCCTACCTATGAGGAATTGAAACCCAGAGACGCCCCCGCTACCTCCGTCACGGCTCCCGATGTTAGCCTACCTATGAGGAATTGAA
>NZ_LYVF01000199.1 GCF_001655685.1 Desulfotomaculum copahuensis | reverse complement strand
ACTTTGACGATACCTTGCCCTCTCTATGTCAAGGGTCTCCACTTTGCTTATATAAACGGTCATTCCTAATAGATTTAGAACGATTATTTTTACCTGTATTTTCTTTTTGAAAGGATGAGTTTAGGATGAGGATTGTAGATTTAACGGTTGAAATTTATGATGGTTTGCAATCTCACCCGGCACACCCCCGTACAGTAGTAATGGATTATGTAACTCATGCGTTTTCGGCTCCCAGGTATAATTTACCATGTAAAGGCTTTGCTTCTAAGTTACTGATTATGTCGGATCACGGAGGTACCCACGTTGACGCTCCATTTCATTTTTTTGCAAATATGGCAACCATAGAGGCCACCCCCACTGAGCAGTTGATCGGTGATGCAGTGGTTATTGATGCTGCCGACTGGGTAGGTGATGACGGGGTTACAGATAAACTCCTTAAAAAAATTACATTCGAACAGGGTATTGAAATCAAGGATAATGACATCGTCCTTATCCGTACCTGGAAGGGTCCATGGGGCGGTGATGGCTTTCATGAGGCCAATGGGTTGGCCTTATCCGGAGCCCAATGGCTGCTTGATAAAGGCATCAAGGCGCTGGGTACCGACATTTCTATCTTGGAAAAGGACAATTACGATATGGGTCGGCCCGTCCATTTGTATGTGCTTGGTAAAGGCATTCCAATTATTGAGAACCTTGTCAACTTGGAAAAAATAGATAAGAAGCGTTTCTTTTTCATTGGCCTACCGCTTAAGATCAAAGGGGCGTCCGGATCACCGATTCGTGCCGTGGGTATTATGGAATTCTAGAATTTGGTTAATAGCCATGTTTAAACTGGTAAAAAATACCGATGCTGTCAGATGCTGTAGCGGAGAAATCAAAAGCGATGACGGTGAGCATACAGTACATCTATTATACTGAAACAAATTGACATAATGTATTTGAGAGTATAAAACGAGGTGGTTTTAAAATGAAAAAGTTAATCATTACGGTGGCCCCAACCGGGAGCCTACCAACCAGAGAGCGAACCCCTTATGTGCCAATTACCCCTAAGGAAATTGCTCAGGATGTTTATGACTGCTGGAATGCCGGTGCGTCCATCGTACATTTTCACGCCCGGGATCAAGAGGGCGGACCTGCTTACCAGAAAGAAGTATTCGCGGCTATACTGGCTGCAGTTAAGGCCAGGAACTGCCCCGTAATTACCCAGATTTCCACTGGCGGCAGAGCCTCATCTACCGTTGAACAGCGCAGCGAGGCATTGGATCTATGTCCTGAAATGGCTAGCTTAACTACCGGCTCAACAAACTTTCCCGACCGGGTTTATGAAAACGCGCCGGGCTTAGTCGAGGCGTTGGCCCATAAAATGCTGAAACTCCACATTAAACCCGAGTTGGAAGTGTTCGATGCTGCCATGATCAATAACGGCGTTTTGTTGGCCCAAAAGGGATTGCTAAGGGAACCCTTGTACTTTAACTTTGTTCTGAATATCAAGGGGGCACTGCCGGGAACGCCTAAAAACCTTTTCTTTTTGATGGAGGGTCTGCCTGTCGGAGCGGTTTGGAATGTTTCAGTAATCGGTGAGCCCCATGTCAGGCTTTCTTCCATGGCTATTCTTCTGGGAGGCAATGTCAGGGTTGGCATTGAGGATAACATTTATCTCAGCCGCGGCGTACTCGGGTCCAATCCGCAACAGGTGGAAAGGATCGTGTGCATCGCCAGAATGTTAGGGCGTGAAATCGCTACGCCGGACGAGGCCAGGGAAATGTTGGGGCTTGAGATTTCTCCTCAGCCATTGGTGTTGTAAAGCATTACGCCTGTGAATTATTTTGGGGGTGGTATTGTGTTGGCAATTGTTAAAGAAGAGCGCAAGAAAGGTGCGGTAAAGATAAGGGATGTTCATACGCCTGAGCCTGGCAACGGTGAAGTGCTCATTCGGGTGAAGAGTACGGCTATTTGTGGCAGTGATCTGCACGCGTATGAGTATCCGAATGGTTATGAGTTTATGAAAATACCGGTTATTTTAGGGCATGAATACAGCGGGGTGGTCGAGGATTTAGGCTACGGGGTGACTTTGTTTAAACCCGGGGACCGCGTAATGGGGGAATCCAACCGTTATTGCGGAATTTGCCCAAACTGTCGCAGCGGACGGACTAATATTTGCGACCGTAACCTTATGACCGGACTACACATTGATGGCGGCATGGCAGAATATATTTCAGTGCCGCAAAATCTGGTGCATCACCTACCCATCAGCCTATCCTACAGCGAGGCCGCCGTAGCCCAACCCTGTTCAGTTAGTCTTCACGCGGTCTTTGATAACAGTTCCATTCGGCCAGGGGATGCCGTAGCTGTATTCGGACCGGGTGTTGTAGGATTGATGGCAGCACAAGGTGCTCAGGTGTTAGGGGCGGCGGAAGTAGTTTTAATCGGTACCGCTGCCGATGCCCGGAGTCGTTTGCCAGTGGCACGCAGCCTGGGGCTTAAAACTATAATTTCGGAAGAACAGGATCTCCTGGAGGCTTTTGCCGGACATACAGGCAGGACCCGGGCGGACGTTGTGCTTGAGTGCTCTGGGGCGGCGGAAGCGATCCGAGACGCCGTGAAGTTGGTCAGAAAAGGAGGAAGCATTACACTAGTAGGCATTTATGGGAGCCCAGCCAATGTTTTTTTCTCCTCCCTGGTGCGCAGTGAGATCTACGTCAGGACCAGTTATACGGCCACATGGAAAAACTACGAGCAGTCAATGCAGTTAATTGCCAGCGGCCTAGTGCAAGTCAAACCAATTATCAATGAATACCCTTTCCGGGACGGCATGCAGGCTTTTGCTGATGCTCTAGCCAAGAAGGCGCTTAAACCCGTTCTTAACCTGGATGATTAGTTTTCCATGTCGTAAGCTGTACCGGGAATGATGAAAAACTTGTCTCAAGAGCAATGCCTATATTGGAAAGCGGCCATTTGTATCTTAGTAGAACTGGGTTAATGGGGTAGGGCGAGGTGGAAATTGATGTCTAAAATAAAAACTGTGGCTGTAGTGGGCGCGGGTACCATGGGGCGTTACATTGCTCAGGCCGTTCTGGAGTATTTTTTACGGGTCAATCTGATTGACATCTCGGAAAAAGTTCTGGACAGTGCCTGTCAAATGATTAGGGATGGCTTGTTCAAGCGGGTTGAGAGCGGTAAAATGAGCATGTCGAAGGTCGATAATGCCTTTGATTGCCTCGGAGTCTTTTTGAATCTGGAAGAAGGGGTTTTCGATGCAGACTTGGTGATAGAGGCGGTGTCTGAAAATTTGCCGCTTAAGAAGGAAATGTTTAAAAAGCTGGATGGAATTTGTCCACCCTCTACTATCTTGGCTACTAACACTTCCGGTATACCCATTACTTCTATCGCCAGGATCACTAACTATCGGGAGCGGGTTGTCGGCACACATTTTTATAATCCCGCCCACCTGATTCCGTTAGTGGAGGTGGTCAGGAGTGATTATACCGAGAAAAAAGTGGTGGAGGAGGTAATGTCTTTTTTGCGTTCCCTGGGGAAAAAACCTATACTTGTGAACAAGGATATCCCCGGTTTTATAGGTAACCGGTTGCAGCATGCCATTACCAGGGAGGCCCTATCTTTATTACAGAACGGGGTGGCTAGTGCGAGGGATATCGATGACGTTGTACGTTATACTCTTGGGCTACGCTTTGCCCACACCGGCCCTTTGGAACAGAGGGATTTAAATGGGCTGGATGTGCACCTGTCTATTGCGGAGTATCTTTACCCTACGCTGGAAGACAGCAAGGAGCCGTTGACCTTACTTAAAGAGAAAGTAGCGGAAGGTAAGCTAGGATTAAAGACTGGTCATGGAATTTATGACTGGAGTAATTACCGGGATGAGGATATTGTATCCAAAAAGAACAGGCAATTGGTCAGGATGCTGGAAATGATTGAAACATTAGACCACGTTGACATATAATTCAAACAGTTATAAAATTTAAATAGTAAAAAATCTGGAGCTAAGACAGATGCAGATTGATTTCCCCTCCAACTCAGTAATGGTTTCCGGTTTCGCTCAACTTCCCAAGGGAACTACCCTTTATGAAAAGTATAAAGTGGTTGGCGTCGTATTTGTCGTTGATCTGAATACGTCGCAAATTGTAGACGCCACCTTTACCTTCGTTGCCGATCTCACAAATAAATTCCTAGTATCGCTGGTAAAGGGATATTATCTAAACCAGGGAATCGATCCTTTGCTGGCAGAGGTCCGCAAACGTTGTCAGTTGCCTTCCTTGGGAGCAGTTATTCAGGCCATCCGTTCTTGTTACGACCGCTACGTTGAATCTTTTGGGAACTGACCTCTGTTTATACGAATAAATGAAAAGAGCTGGTTATCTACGGGGTAGACCTGCCGAGGGCCTGCCTGTGTAGTAGATAAAGCCCAGCATGAGGTGGCTGAACAAATTGTTTGGTTCCTTTTGCTGGGCTTTTGTTATTGTGGAAGAAAAAGAGGAGGTCGTTAAAATGAATAAACTTGCCTACATGATAAACCGCGCCGGTCGTTATTACGCTAAACAAACGGCGGTTGTTTTAGGCGATCGTCGCCTTACCTTTGCCGAGGTAGACGGCCGCTCCAACCAACTCGCCAGGGCACTGATCCAGTTGGGAGTCGCCAAAGGGGAACGGGTTGCGATTTTGCTTTATAACTGCCTCGAGTACATAGAAACAGATTTTGCTTTGATAAAAGCCGGGTTTGTGCGCCTGCCCCTGAGCCCGCGGCTGTCACCGGGGGAATATAGCTATATGATCAATAACGCTGAAGCAAGCACCCTGGTATTTGGCCGCGAGTTCACCGGCATAATTGAGCAAATCAAGGGGGAATTGGAGACAGTAAAACATTTTGTCTTAGTGGGTGAAGGGGATGCCTGTTTTGCCCACCCCTATGACGGCCTTTTGAGCGCTCAAAGTGCCAGCAGCGTCTGCGTTGACGTATGTGACGATGATCCTTACCAAGTACTGTATACTTCCGGGACTACCGGCTGGCCCAAGGGTGCGGTCACGACTTTCCGTTCCAGGCTTTCCACCCTGGCTACGGTCCTGATTGAAGAGATGAGGGTTACGCGCAATGATGTGATGTTGTCGGTGGCTCCTCTGGCCCACGGTGGGGGTACCAAAATTCTACCTCATTTTGTTCGAGGGGCCGTTAATGTCCTGCTGCCCAAGTACTCCCCCGAGAGCTTCTGCCGGACGGTGGAGAAGGAAAGGGTAACCACCACGTGGCTGGTGCCCACCATGATCATCATGCTACTAGAGTATCCCGACTTGAAAAAGTTTGATTTGAGCAGCCTGAAAACCGTTGTCTACGCCGCGTCCCCGATGCCGGTGGCTACCCTGCGCCGGGCGCTGGAGACCTTCGGCAACATTTTTGTGCAGGTCTACGGCCTCAGTGAAGCGCCCAACCCCGATTTGCTCCTGCCGAAGGAGGACCACATTCTTGACGGTACGGAACAGCAGTTGCGCCGCTTACAGTCGGCAGGCAGGGAAGTTTTCGGCGTCAGGGTACGGGTGGTGGATGCTGCTGGAAAAGATGTTCCTCCAGGAGACATCGGAGAAATTATTATTACCGGGGACAACATCATGACCGGTTACTGGAAGATGCTCGAGGCCACTGCGGAGAATATCCGGGAGGGCTGGCTCTACACCGGTGACATGGCCACGGTGGACGAGGACGGCTACGTCTATATTGTGGATCGGCGTAAAGATATGATCATCAGCGGCGGTTTTAATATTTACCCGCGGGAGGTGGAGGAAGTTTTGCATCGTCACCTCGCCGTGGTAGAAGCGGCCGTGATAGGTGTTCCCGATGAGCTATGGGGTGAGTCGGTGAAAGCCGTGGTGGTTTGCCGGCCGGAAACAAAGGTATCAGAGGATGAGTTGATCGCGTTTTGTCAGGCGAACCTGGCCAGCTATAAAAAGCCGAAATCGATTGAATTTGTCAAAGAGCTTCCCAAAAGCGCCAACGGAAAGATTCTTAAGCGGGAACTAAAGAAAAAAGTACTGGGAAGGCTACGACCGCACGGTTAATTAAAATAAGGGGGATGTTTTTCATCGCTAATGAAATAAAGCGCGCAAGGGATGAATGGGAAAGAGAAGTCCTGGCTAAATGGTTAAGGGATCATCCCGAAACCAAGGAAACGTTTACCACCAAGTCCGGCCTACCCCTGGAAAGGGTTTACGCGCCGGAAGGGACGGAAGGTGACTATCTGGAAAAACTGAACTTCCCGGGCCAGTTTCCCTTTACCCGTGGAGTAACGCCTACGATGTACCGAAGCCAGACCTGGGTTATGGGCCAGTATTCCGGGTATGGTTCGGCGGAGGAAGCCAACCAGCGTTTTCGTTACCTGATAGAGCAGGGCCAAACAGGTTTTTCCATTGCCTTGGATTTGCCCACACAGATTGGGTTGAACTCCGACCATCCCCTCGCCCGCGGCGAAGTGGGCCGGGTGGGTGTGGCCCTGGACTCTTTGCAGGATGTAGAAACCCTTTTTCAGGGGATCCCTTTTCACAAGGTAAGGCAGCTCAGGACCACCGCCAATGCCATTGCACCCATAGCTGCGGCCATGTTTATTGCATTTGCCGAAAAAAACGGGATTGAACCCAATTCCATCAAAATCCTAATTCAAAATGACATATTGAAAGAATACATTGGCCGGGGGACCTATATTTTCCCACCGCGGCCGTCGGTGAAACTGGCGGCGGATGTAGTGGAATACTGCGCCAAAAACCTGCCCAACTGGACACCCATGTCCGTTTGCGGCTACCATATCCGGGACAGTGGAAGCACGGCAGTACAGGAACTGGCCTATACCTTGGCTAACGCCATCGAATACGTCCGGGAAGTCATCAGCCGGGGCTTGACGGTGGATGAATTCGTCCCCAAACTGTATGTTTTTCTGGCCTCCGACATTGACCTTCTGGAGGAGGTGGCCAAATTCAGGGCTTTGCGACGTCTATGGGCGCGCCTGATGAAAGAGCGGTTCTGCGCGAAGAACCCTGAGTCCATGCGGCTAAATATTTTCGCCTACACCCTGGGCGGTTCCCTTACCGCCCAGCAGCCCTTGAACAATGTGGTGAGAGTGACAATTGAAGCGCTGGCAGCGGTGCTGGGAGGGGTGCAGACCCTGGCCACATCCTCTTATGATGAGGCCCTAGGCCTGCCAACGGAAGAGGCCGTGACCATAGCCTTGCGTACGCAGCAGATCATTGCCAGTGAAAGCGGGGTTACCGGAACGGTAGATCCCCTGGGGGGCTCTTATGCTGTGGAAGCCCTTACCGATGCCATTGAAGAATGGGTCATGGCCGAATTGCAGCGGATTGACTCGGCGGGAGGTACAGTTTCCTGCATTGAAGAGGGGATCTTTCAGAAGGAATTGAGCAAGTCGGCTTACGAGTACCAGAAACAGGTTGAGTCCCGGGAAAGAGTTGTGGTGGGGGTAAACCGCTATGTGTCGGGAGAACAGGCTAAAATTCCTGTTTTCCGGGTGGATGAAAGCATTGAACAGCGGCAGGTAGCCCGTCTGCAAGCATTGAAAAATAGCCGGGATGGAGAAGCCGTACGGTCGGCGTTGCTGGCCTTGGAACGGGCGGCCAGGGAAAATCGCAATATCATCCCGGAAACCATCACCGCCATAAAAACCTACGCCACAGTAGGCGAGATATGCGGGGTTTTGAGGAAGATTTACGGGGAATACCGTGACCTGGCATTGTTCTAAGAACTCTGCCTGTATTTCAAGAAACGGGTGATTTCAGGGGGTATGCTTTCTGGGCGGAGAAAAGAAAATCATTCCTTTAACGGAAGACCTCTATGCCATCCCTTCTTCCTCGGACGAAAAACCGTCTTTAATTGGCAGTAAGTGCCGGTTTTGCGGGGAGATTTATTTTCCCAAAAGAGGAAAAAGGTTCTGTATACACTGTCAAAAGGATGCCCTGGAAGCGGTAAAACTGAGCCGGAAAGGCATCATTTCCAGCTTCACGGTGGTTTTTCAGCCACCGGCGGGGGGTTTTTACCGGGGGCCGGTCCCTTACGCCTACGGCTTTGTGGATTTGCAGGAAGGGGTCAGGGTGCAGACGCAGTTTGCCGGTGACTTCGCAGAACTCCAAATAGGCCGAGAAGCGAAACTTGTTATGGAAACGCTTTACGAAGATGACATGGGCAGTCAGGTCGTGACATACATGTTTAAGCCGGTGAACGGCAGGGGGTGAAGCAGTGAAGTCCTTGCGGGAAATGCGGGAAGTGGTTGTGGGCGGCATCGGTATTACGCAGTGGGGTTACTACGAAGACGCCCGGTGTTATGACCTAGGGAGTAAAGCCATTCTGGCATCTTTAAGGGACGCGGATATGGAGTGGCAAGATATCCAGGCTGCCTTTTGCGGCAGCGTTTACCAGGGTACGGGGTCTGGCCACCAGGCTATTAAAGATGTGGGTTTAACCGGCATCCCCATTGTTAACGTGGAAAACGCCTGCTCCAGCGCGGCATCGGCTTTCAGGCTGGCTTACCAATCGGTGGCCGCTGAAATATACGATATGGTCATGGTGCTCGGCATGGAAAAAATGCCGCGGGGTCCCATCCCCAGCAATGCCTTTCGTGAGTGGAAATTAAAGTTGGGGTTTAACATGCAGCCGGCCAATTACGCTTTGCTCACCCAAAAATACCTGGAAAAAACCGGTGCTACCATCGAGGATGTTTCCCTGGTAACGGTAAAAAACCGCAGGAACGGCGCTTTAAATCCAAACGCCCGGTTTCAGAAGCCGGTTACCGTGGAAGAAGTTCTAGCGTCCCGCATGATTTCTGCCCCACTGCGACTACTGCACTGCTGTCCCCTGGCTGACGGGGCGGTGGCTTTTATCCTTTGCAGCAGAGATAAGTTTAAGGCAAAGCATAAAGTGGTTACCGTAGCAGCTTCGGTGCTTATCACTGGGGTGTACGGTGAGGAATATCCCCCCGGCGATATCGTGGGCAGCCTCAAGTACCCTCCGATCATGAATTTAACCCAGCTTTCCGCAAAACAAGCTTATGAGGCGGCAGGATTGGGCCCGGAGGATATCGATGTAGCTCAGGTTTACGATGCCGTGGCGCCGGGGGAACTCTGGGATCTTGAAGAGTTAGGATTATGCGGGGAGGGTGAAGCCCCTCGACTTTTGAAAGCAGGGGTGTTTGATCTGAACGGAAAATTGCCAGTGAACACAGACGGTGGCCTTATCGCCAGGGGACATCCCCTGGGGGCTTCCGCAGGAGGGCAGATCTATGAACTGGTTTTGCATCTCAGGGGGGACGCGGGTCCAAGGCAGGTTAAAGGAGCCAAAGTTGCCCTTGCCCACGCCATGGGGGCCGGTCCTAACAGCGCGGTTACTATCTTAAAGAACTGAATTAGATAACAGAATTAGGAAAAGATCGTCTTGTGGCTTGCAAGTTAGCAGGTCGCTGGGATTATCATCAAGGAGGAAAGCGTTTGATGAAAAGCAAGACAATACGAATACTTCTGGCCAAGCCCGGTCTTGATGGACATGATCGTGGAGCCAAGGTTATTGCCAGGGCATTGCAGGATGCCGGTTTTGAAGTGGTTTATACCGGCTTACGAAATACCCCCGAGCAAATCGTGTCGACAGCCGTGCAAGAAGATGTGGACGTAATTGGCTTAAGCGTTTTATCGGGAGCACATATTGGTTTATGTAGACGGGTTCTTGAATTGCTTAAAGATAACCAGATGATGCAAGTTCCAGTGATAGTTGGTGGTATTATTCCTGACGATAATGTTCCTGTGCTAAAGGATATGGGTGTCTTAGAAGTATTCGGTCCCGGATCGGATACTCACCGAGTGATGGATATTATAAAGCAACAGGTTATATCTGTTAGTCATGGCGAACATGACGGCAATTTACAGTAGATTGGAGGATCGTTATGAGACTAAAAGATAAAGTTGCCGTTATTACTGGTGCCGGCGGAGGGTTGGGACGGGAATTCGCCTTTACCCTGGCCGGTGAAGGTGCACACATCGCCGCGACGGATTTGGATATAGACCTATTGGATGATGTGGTGCCGGGAGTAAAAAAGCTGGGCAGAGAGTGTAAAACTTACAAAATGGATGTTTCAAACAAGGCCTCGGTCACAGAAACCATGGTAGACATATATAACACCTTCGGCCACATCGACATTTTGGTCAACAACGCCGGAGGAAGCCTGTATACTCCCAAAATAACCGAGGAAATTACAGAAGAACACTGGTATAAGGTGTTGGATGTCAATTTAAAGGGAACCTTTCTTTGCTCCCAGGCAGTGGTTCAATACATGATTAAGCAAAAAAGCGGTAAGATCATCAACGTGGCTTCCATCGGCGGCAGAACCGCCAGCATTGTTACAGGTGTGCCTTATGCTAGCGCAAAGGGAGGCATTATTTCCTTGACAAGGAGAATGGCCCTTGAGTTTGGACCTTACGGGATTAATGTGAATGCCATTGCCCCGGGCACGGTACTAAGCGGTCAGCGCATGATCAATTTATGGAATGAACTGAACGAGGAACAAAAAAAGGCTATACTCAGTTCTATCCCGCTGGGTAGGCTTTCCACGGCCAGGGAGCAGGCCACCGTCGTCATCTTCCTGGCTTCCGACGATGCCAGTTATATTACCGGCGCTATCATTGATGTTAATGGCGGTAGATTTATGAGTTAATCTTATCCTTAAAAAATAAGTACTAAACGGTTTAAGGTCAAGGAGCACGGTAACGTCAAAGTCGCTCTCAGTCCACCATATATAGGGTGTCTATCGCTTCACGACTACTACATATGGCATTGAAAGGGAACTTTGACGTGACCTTGGGTCAAGGAGTTAACGAGCGTTGTTTCCGCGTGTTGCACCAATTGCAAGGTCGACTAGGTAATTTGTTAATGATCAATGATTATGGATAAAAATGGCCAATAAATTTGAACGATTTTTGCCTGTTAACAAACAATATCCGTTCTGGGCGGTTATGGAGGGATCCCGTAGGGAGACTGGAATACCGCCCAGAACGGTAACACGCGCCCACCTGGTTACTTCGGGCTAACCGCAAAGTATTATGTTCCCCGGTGCTTTGGACGGTAACTGTCTCCGTTCATTATTTGTAATTTAGGGGTTAGTGATCGGGATTAATTTAGATTGGAAATAATTGACAAAAGCTAAGTTATCTGTGTGTTAAGTTTATATTTTTGTATTTTGCGTATCAGAGTAGTGCGGTGAATACCCAGTGAATTTGCTGCTTCTTCCAGCGAGTTCGTTTTATCAATGGTTTTTAGAATAATTCTTTTCTCAAATTCTGCCACGGATTTTTGCAGATTGGGGAATTCTAAATCATTAATGTTTAAATCTGGAGTTGAATTAAAAAGACCTAACTCTTCCTCTACAATATTACTGGTGATTTTTATGTCGGGGTAGAGGACAATAAAACGCTCAATTAAGTTTTCCAGTTCTCGTACATTACCGGGCCATTTGTAAGAAATCAATTTGGATAAAGCGTCAGCAGTGAAAAATTTTTTCACCTGGTAATCATTTTTCATTCTCTGTAAAAAGTGATTACTTAATGCATAAATATCTTCCATCCTATCACGCAATGGGGGTATCTCTATGGGAATAACATTTAACCGGTAAAACAAGTCCTCCCGGAATTTGCCCTCTTCGACCAGTTGGCGGAGATTACGGTTTGTTGCAGCAATAAACCTTACATCCGCCTTTTCCGGATGTACCGCCCCCACCGGTAAATATTCTCTCTCTTGTAACAAATGTAAAAGCTTAACCTGCATGAAAAGTGGAAGTTCACTAATTTCATCCAGGAAAAGTGTACCGCCCGTAGCGGCTTTAACAAGTCCCTTTTTCCCACTATGCGCTGCCCCGGTAAATGCGCCGGATCGATAACCAAATAGTTCTGATTCAAATAGCTCTCCCGGGATGGCCCCGACGTTAACGTTGATAAAAGGACCGATATTGCGCCGGCTCATATGGTGGATCAGTTTTGCTATAACTTCCTTTCCCACGCCTGATTCTCCGGTAATAATTACCGTGGAATCAAAACAGGCTGCCCGGGCTGCTTTTGTCATTACTTTTTTCATGGCTGCGCTTGTCGTCACAACTTTTTCGATGCCGGGAACGTATTTTCCTGAGTTGACATTAATAGTTTTTTCTTTTAATTCCACACCGGCTTTGACTGTGGTTACCACCAGGATTATATTCCCGTCTTGATCGTAAACGGGAATGCCAGTTGCGAACAATTTTCTCTGATTGGTTAAAATAGTTTGGGTTATGGTGGCCGGCCTATTTTCAGCAAGAACTCTTAATGTTACGGAATTGTCGAGCACCTTTTGTCTTACCATTTCACTCATATGCAGGCCGATGAACTCATCTGCCCGTAAGCCGCTTAATAGTTCATATGTTTTGCTGGCTCCAATATTAATACCCTTTCCGTTGGTTATCCATAGGCCATAAGTATCTTCCTCTTTATCGACGGTAAATGTTTTTTGCCCGTTATGTTTTGGAAAGGGTTTACCACTGTTATATTTGTCGCTATTAGTAGTTTTAGCGGAAAAAACAGAAGGTATAAATACAACATCATACCCTCCTGTTACCCGTGACGGTCCCGTCAGGGGATGAAGGTATTTTTTGAGGGTGGGGAAATTATGAGCTGGTGAAGGCATATGAATACCTCCTCGCTGTTGTGTCGATCTGCACATCAAGGAGTGCGGAGTTGCACAAAATCATGATATTTAAAAAAGGGCCGATTCGGAACTCCTTGAAATTTATAAACGTAGTTTTATTGGCATGATTGTTGCTTACTTAAACAGCAATAAGATTGAGACAATTTAAAAAATTTTAAGCCTCTCTTATTAGTTTATCATCGCTTGATGACTTTGTCCATTCTCCGGCGGTGCGATTAACACCGGAGGACGTTTTTTCGATTTTGCCTTTTACATGGCTCCTCGTGGTCGTCAAAAAAATATGCAGGAGGAATGTGGTATGTTGCTGTATCAGAAGACCCCGCCGGAGTTGGTAAAGAGAAGTAACATAATCAACCATCCAGTTTTACCTGATAACCCCTACCAAGGCAATATTTACCGGCAATTAGTTGAAAATTTATTGGCGGATAAAGGTGTCCGGCAGATTATAGAAATGTTGCATAAACAATTTGATCAACCTGTTCTTTTGATTTTACCTTCCGGCCAGGTGATTTGTTTTGCGGGGTACAAACATTCTCCAAGGGTTATTTTTCCTGTTTCTACAAACGGACGGGAAATGTATAATACTTCAGAAATGGAAAGGCGACCTGTAAAGGCCCGGGTTCGGATTGACGATATATGTTATGATTGTGTGGCAACACCAATATTTCGAAATAAAGGCAATGCTGCCTACTTGTTACTGGTTTTAAATCTAAAATATTATGGGTTTCAGCTGTTTGATTTGTTACAGGCTGTTGCCCGGGTACTTGCCGTTAAGCTGGAGCGGGAAAACCTAATTTTTTCCGTTGAACAAAAATATAAAATAGAGTATATAATCAATCTCCTTTTAAACCCAGAGCAGACGGAAGAGAATGTACAACTAGTATCGCGTATCTGGAATCGAAATTTATCTCAGCCGCACCTTGTTTTCCTAGCCTCTACTAAGCCCGAAAGGATAAAAGTCCTACCTGATATTTTGAAAAGCAATCTGGAACAATATCTGAGCAATAATTATCTCTACTTTATCTATGGTGGACAACACATTATTTTGGTTGGCATGATAGATAGTGACTATAAAGCTACATTAAATGCGATGAAGGCTATTGGTAAGAATATATTTATAAGCATTAAAGAAGAAGGTAAGCTAATTATCGCCTGTCAATCTGTATTGCGTAGTGATTATAATTTAAGCAAAGGTTATATGGAAGCAAAGTATGCTATAAATATCGGGTTAAATGCAAATAAAAATGTTTTTGTTGAATTTGATAATCTAGGTTTGCATACTCTTATATATAGCATGTACCAGGAATCCAATATGATTCATACACTGGAAAATTATTTTCTGAATAAGTTAGGTATTTTAATTAGCCATGATCGCGCGTTTAAAACAGATTTATATAATACACTAATTTATTTTCTAGAGAATAGCTGTAATTATTTGTTAACTGCAGAAAAAATGTTTATTCATCCAAATACCTTGCGCTATCGGTTAAAAAAGACTGAAAAAATTTTAAATATTGATCTATCGAAACTAGAGTGTCTGGTTGAATTAGTCATAGCTTTTAAAATGGATAAGATTAAAAAACACTTTCTAGATATTTTGCGGGAGGTGCCCAAGTGTCCTATATAAAAAATTCCGCCACCCTTCTATCGCTGGGGGAAATTGGAAACAATGGTGGCATTTTTTATGTTGGAGTAAAGTTTTGTGGTAACTGCAATCCTGTCATAGACGGTAAAAAACTACTTGAAGAAATTGCGCAGTCACTTCCAGAATATAAATTTATCACGCCCAATAAAGAGGTGTCAGCACTATTGATCATAAGCGGGTGCGAATCAGATTGTGCCACAAGGCCTGATTGGCCGGTAAAAACTATACAAGTTTCCGGTTTAACTGTTGATCTTATTTCTTATCCTGAAAAAGACCTTTCAATAATAGTAATAAAAAAATTATTAAATCTAAGGGAAGGATGATGGTTTTGTGGACAGAGAAGTAGTGATTGTTGGTGCCGCAAGGACTCCTGTGGGTGATTTTATGGGCATGTTTAAGGATATTACCGCCGTAGATCTGGGAGTTATTGCCGCCAAAGAGGCTATTAAAAGGGCGGGGATTTCTGCTGAATCAATTGATGAAGTTGTTGCCGGAATGGTTTGTGTTTCTGGGACAAGGGGTAATCCCGCCAGGCAGGTACAGTTAAAAGCGGGTATACCTTTTACCTCTCCTGCCGCCACTGTTAATCAACTTTGTGGTTCGGGTATGCGTGCAACCGAAATTGTTTACGAACAAATAGCTTTAGGGCATGCAGATACCTGTTTGGCTGTGGGTATGGAAAACATGACTCAGGCGCCTTATATTATATCTAGGGCCAGGCAAGGTTATCGTATGGGTGATGGCACTATTCAAGATTCGATGTTATGCGATGCGTTGATTGATCCTTTTTTAAATTACCATATGGGCGTTACGGCAGAAAATCTAGCTTCTAAGTATAACATATCTCGCCAGGAGCAGGATGAGTTGGCCTATTTAAGCCATAAACGGGCCGTGGAAGCTATAAAAAGCGGAAAATTTAAAGATGAAATTGTACCAGTAATTTATAAGGACAAAAAGGGCGAAAAGATTTTAGGGATTGATGAACACCCGCGCTTTGACATTTCAGTTGAAAAGATGGCTGAACTGAAGCCAATTTTTAGATCAGACGGAACAGTCACAGCTGCCAATGCTTCCGGCATTAATGACGGAGCTGCCGCATTGGTCCTGATGGCCCGGGAAAAGGCTGCGGAACTGGGCATAAAACCCATAGCCCGAGTAGTTTCGTCCGCCTCTGCAGGCGTACCTCCGGAAATAATGGGTATCGGACCGGCTTATTCCATTCCAAAGGCATTAAAATTTACCGGCTTAACCCTGGAAGATATTGATTATTTTGAAATAAATGAAGCTTTTGCCGCTCAATTTCTTGCTGTGAACAGAGAATTGAAGATAGATATGGAAAATGTGAACGCCAACGGTTCAGGTATTGCCCTTGGTCATCCCATTGGATGTACCGGTGTGCGAATAATAGTTACTCTGTTATATGAAATGGTCAGACGTAACGCGTACTATGGCGTTGCCTCACTCTGTGTCGGTGGCGGTCCGAGCATTGCATTGGTTGTTGAAAGATTATAGCAAGATTAGTGTTGTTGATTAATCGCCTAAATTAACAGAGTTCGCAATGCGTCCTATGCCTGTGACATAATAGCGCCCCACATTTTATACCGGGACCTGGCAACAGTCATCCTGTGATCTGACCGTGTACCTGCCTGCAAGAGATACACTGCTGGTTTCCGACATCCTGGGTTTCTTCCTTGGGACTAGGGGATAACTTTCCTCTTTTTTTCTATGATTACTATACCTATCTTGACACCATCCGCCGGCTTGGGTGGATTAATGCGGTCACTGTGGCGGCGGCTCAGGCGCAGTATCTTTTCGCTGGGCGGGACGAATTTTTCCAGTCTCTCGTTGTATCGGCATCCCAGGCGCTTGAGCATTTCCTGGTTCAGACTGGACGCCCATTCACCGATGGCGATAAAGCACTTCGCTCCGGAAAGCCCAGCGGTAAAATGTCAAGACCCTATTTTGAGGAAACTGGAAAAATATTTAACCCCAGAAGTTAAAAAAAACAATACTAACCCAGATATTTATGCTGGCAATAACTGGGTAACAAAAAGATGGTCACTCAAAGGAGGCGATCAATCACCCCTCTTTCTAGGAGTATATAGCTGGTTCGTGCGCAGCAAAGCATAAACCAGCCGGACCAGTTTTCTGGCGGTTAAAACGAGGGCTCTCTTATGTTTATGAGTACGGGCTTCATCGTACTTGGCACGGTAGAACTCAGCATATTCCCGATCATGCACCTTAATCAGGTTAGCTGCTTCCACCAGATAATACCGCAAGTACCTGTTGCCGGAGCGGACGCGCTTAATGTCCTTGGCTTTCCAGTCGCCTGATTAATGTTCATTCCACACCAGACCGGCAAATTTAGCCAGGGACTTGTGGTTCTTAAACCGCTTGACATCGCCGACTTCCGCTAGAATGCCGGCGGAATAGACCGGGCCAATCCCCTTGACTGAAGTTAAGGTTTGGGGAATCGCCTTCATGTGTTGTTCAATGAGTTTGTCCAGCTTTTTCACTTCGGACTGAAGGGCTCTAATTACGCTGATGCTGGAAACCAGGCAGGCATTTACCGGGTCAGCAAGCGACTTGCTCAAGCGGTAGGAAGAGCGGGCAGCCCTTTGCAGGGCTTTGGCCATACCCTCAGCGTCCACCAGACGGTTTTTGCTCTTTTGCTCCAGGAAAGAAACTAGATCTTCCAAGGATTGAGCGGCAATTTCATCAGGAGATAGAAATTCCTCTACAACCGCCATGGCTGTGGCCCCGAAATTATTGGAAAAATTTTTTCCTGACGCAAAGAACTGAACTTTAGAAACAGATTGTTTAAAAAATAGGTTTTCTCCCGCTTGATAGTATTCACCAGGTGAAACCTGGTTCGGGTTAGCCTTTGCAACGCAAGAAAAAGCTCATCCATAAAAACCTCCTGCAGGAGGCGACCAAAGCGCAACTTGTCCGCAATTACCCAGGCGTCCACATCATCATTTTTCGGCAAATCGTTGTATGACTTCTTGAAATTATGCACAGTCTTGGCGTTCAGAATGTGAATTTTGGTTGAAAACGGAGCCAACTTTTCTGAATCCTTAAAAAGCGTGGCCGGTAATAGCCGTAATTAGAAGTAGCTTTTATGCCCAGGATAACCTCCTGCAGGGAGTGGCGGGCGGAGAGCTCCACAATATTATCCACCAGGGCCAGCGAACCATCAAAAGTATTGGGCACTTTGAACTTTTGCAAGGTATTACCGTCGGCGGCCATGCAGTGAACAGTGTTTTTACGTAAGTCCACGTCAATACCGACAAAGAGTTTACTCAAGAGATCACCTCCCGTTTTAAGAAAATCAAGCGGGGTACAGGACATGGGCTCCCTTGGGGAACCGCCTTACGCAGCCTCGTAATAAGTGCTCACCCGGCCAGGTGGATGCATGAATGGGTAGCTGCAAAAAAAAACCATCACCATAAAGCCGGGGGTACAACCAGCGGTTAGGAAAAAACGGCGGGCCAAGGGTAACAGGCTTTCCGAAGTAGTAGCCTCAAAAGGCTCCACGAGGAGGGAAAGAAATATCCCCATACCACGACTGGCGGGAAAATTGCTGGATGAAGTGCTGACCGGCGCCGGAATCAAGCGCCAGGATATTTATATTACCTCGGTGGTCAAGTGCCGGCCGCCCAAAAACCGCATGCCCCACCGGGCGGAAATTACCGCCTGCTCGCCCTACCTGGCCGAACAACTACGCGAGATCGGGCCGCGGGTGGTTGTCTGTCTGGGCCTGCTGGCCGCCCGCCACTTCCTTGGTCCGGAGGTCAAAATAAGCCGGGTGCGGGGGCGGTGGTTCGAACAGGACGGCATAAAAATACTGCCCACCTTTCACCCGGCGGCCATTTTCCGCGGGCGGGACAAATTGCCCCTGCTCGAACAAGACATGGAAAGTGCAGCCCGGGAAACATTTAATTAGCAGAAAGGGGCGATCGGCTTGTCCGGGCAGTTATTTGACGATCAGG
>NZ_LYVF01000198.1 GCF_001655685.1 Desulfotomaculum copahuensis | reverse complement strand
CAAATGGGTCCACCCCACGGACTGCCGCTCTTGATTTTTGTCCGTCCCTTCCGCTGGTACGGGAAGGCCGTTCGTTTTCCGGCCGGCGTCCGCTTTGGCAAATGGTTTTCTACGCATTTTTGACCACCTTGTTTTTTTGACATCACTCATTAAAACATATTCGATGTGCCATAAAATGGTTACAAAACGCACTCAATGCCGTATTATGGCCCGTGCCGCATCATCCGGCGGCCGGGCCGTGTTTTTGCGCCTTGAAACAACCGGCGCTCTTGTAACCATTTTTTACAATCCGAATATGATAAAAAAGCAAGCAAAATAAAAAGTGAGGGGGGTTAAAATGCCTCAGCAGGATGGCGTCCGGAAAACAAGGGATGATGTGCAAACCGAAGGGGGAAAGAAAGTGCAGGGTGGATTTGCATTTGACGGCGGGTTTTTCTTCATCTTCATCATCCTGATTCTTTTCTTCTTCATGATGCCCTGCGGATTCAACGCGGCCAAGTAAAGCACGGCATTACAATAATTAGAAGGAGGAATAATCATGCAAGCTGACGGTTTCTTTGATGGTCCGTTCATTCTTTTCCTGGTGCTTATCCTGCTCGTCTTCGGCATGGGTTTCTGGAACTAAATAACACAGGCCGGGCGGCGCCGCGCGAGTTCTTTGCGCGGCGCCGTTTTGCGCGCCCTTTTACACCGGATTGCGGCGGCCGGCCGCCTCCTCCGGCCGTGCGGCCTCATTGATAAACAGGCGTCCGTCGGTGCCCAGTACGGCCAGGAAGACGGATCCGGTATCCAGTCCGGATTCCGCCAGGCGTTCCCGCAGCCATTTTTCGTCCAGGCCGGCCAGGCGCAGGTTGTCCTTGAGCACCTGTCCGTCCATCACCAGCACGGTGGGCAGTCCTTCATAGCCGGTGGACAGCCCGAGATCTTCCGGGGTGACCGGCCTTTTTTGTGATTTCGGAATAATGCTCAGCCGGCCGGAAGTTTCCAGTACGCCGAATTCCACGTCGCCGATGTTCACCACGCCCTTTTCCCGCAGCTGGGCGAGCAGATCATTTAAATTGTAGCGGGCGTGGCGCAGTTCACGCTTGATAATGTGACCGTTGCGGATCACCACCTGGGGCTGGCCGTCCAGTATCCGCCGCAGGCAGGGGCTGTAAAGGGCGGCGTAGCTGAGCAGCACCTCCAGCACGGCCAGGGTGAGCAGGGGAATGACGCCTTCCCAGATCGGCATGGCGGTGGACTCCATCGGGATGGCGGCCAGTTCGGCAATGATGATGGCCACCACAAAATCAAAAGGGGACAGCTGGCCGATTTCCCGCTTGCCCATCAGGCGCACGACGATTAATACAATCAGGTAAATCAAGACGGTACGATAAATAACGGCAAACATGGACAACACGCTCCTGAACAGGTAGTTTCACCGGGAAAAAGGCCGGCTTATGCAGTCAAGACGAAGGAAATTTTTTGTTTGCCGCGGCCGGCGACGGCAGGACAGGTTTGTTCCGGGGGAGAATAAACTTTATTGATCCGTCCGGACCGGTGCGGGCCGGCTTCGCGCCCGGCCGGGCGGCAAAGCGGAAACTGAAGCGGGAAGAATAACCGGGGGTGTATTATGTCTGAACAGTACATTGTGCCGGAGCAGCGGGCGGGCCGGGAGAATCAATCCGGAGGCGGGCGGTTTTACCGGACCATGCTCTTTGTGCCCGGGGACGATATACACAAGTGCAACAAAGCCTTTAATGCCGGGGCGGATGCGGTGATCCTGGATCTGGAGGATGCAGTGGCGCCGGAGCGCAAGGCCGCGGCGAGGGAAACGGTGCGGGAGTTGTTGCAAAATCCGCCGCCCCTGCCGGTCTTTGTCCGGATCAATGCGGCCGGCACGCCTTATATTCTGGCCGACATGCGGGCGGTGGCGGGATTGCCGGTGCGCGGCCTGATGCTGGCCAAGGCCGAATCAGCTGAGGAGGTGCGCCGGGTGGACTGGCTGGCAGCATTGTTTGAAGCGGAGGCCGGCCGCCCGAACGGCGCACTGAAGCTGATCCCGTTCGTGGAAAGCGCCGCGGGCATCCTGCGGGCCGGGGAAATTGCCGCCGCCTGTCCGCGGGTGGCCTGTCTGGCCTTTGGCGGCAACGACTATACCATGGATACCGGCGTGGATTATTCCCGTACGGGGGAAGAGCTGTATTTCGCCCGCAGCAAACTGGCGGCCGCTTCGGCGGCGGCCGGCATCCTGCCGCCTCTGGACACGGTCAATCCGGATTTCCGGGACGTTCCGGCTTTGGTGGAGGACGCGCAGCGGGCCAGGAGGCTGGGATTTCAGGGTAAAATGGTCATTCATCCGGCCCAGGTGGCGCCGGTAAATGAAGTATTTTCTCCTTCCGCGGAGGAACTGGCCCGGGCCGGGAGGATAGTAGCGGCATTTGACGCCGCCCGGGAGCAGGGCCGCGGGGTGATCCAGGTGGACGGACGGATGGTGGAACTGCCCATTGTGCGGCGGGCCCGGCGGATTATTTCCCTGGCCGGCGGCGGGGGGGAAGAATAATCAGCATCCCAATCCCGGTTTTTCCCCGGGCAGGATTTTTTGTGTGGGCGTCGAAATGTCTTGAGGTCCCGGTTAATGTTTTATCAAGCGCCGTCCCGGCGACGGTAGCCTGCGAAACGGGAATACGGGAGGTGGTGCGTAAGAGTTGACAGGCGCCTTTAATCTTTAGATAATTGAAGGAGGTAGACAGTTTTGCGTAAATGGCCCGTTCTGATCGTGGCTCTGGTATTTGGTTTGATGGTTGCCGGCTGCGGCAACTCCGGCGGCGGCAAGACGGCCGGCAACACCGCCGGCGGCGGAGCCGGCACGGCACAAGAAATTAAAGTGGCTGCCGACACCACTTTCCCTCCCTTTGAGATGGAAGAGAACGGCAAAGTGACGGGATTTGACATCGAGCTGATCAATGCCATTGCAGCCAAGGAAAATCTCAAGGTGAACATGCAGACCATGGATTTTCAGGGTTTGATACCCGCCCTGCAGACCGGCACCATTGATGTGGCGGTGGCCGGGATTACCATCACCCCCAAGCGGGCGGAAATGGTCAATTTTTCCAAGCCTTACTATCATTCCGGCCTGTCCATCCTGGTCAAGAAGGACAGCACCATTAAAGGCCTGGCGGATTTGAAAGGCAAGACCGTGGCCGTCAAACTGGGCACGACCGCCGATTTGATGATGTCCAAGGATAAGAGCGTGAAGGTGAAGCGGTTCAACAACATTGATGACGCCTACAACGAACTGCAAAACGGCGGTGCGCAGGCGGTCATCTTTGACAATCCGGTCAACCAGAATTACATCAACACCGGGCATAACAACGTGAAAGTGGTGGGCGGCCTGCTCACCGGCGAGGATTACGGCATTGCGGTAAGCAAAAAGGATCCGGAGTTGCTCAAAAAGATCAATGATGGCCTGGACAAGCTGATCGCCAGCGGCGAGTACAAGCAACTGTACACAAAATATTTTAAATCGGACGAAAGCGGGTTAATTAAAAAATAACTTTCTTTCGAGCGCAGCCACGGCTGCGCTCGTTTGAGGATAGCAACGGCACGCGGGAAATGAGGCGAAAAGATGAGCTTTTATGCTATTGTGTCGGCGGCCATGCCCCAGTTGTTATACGGGGCCAGGTTGACCATTTTGTTTTCCATTGCCGCCATTATTATGGCCACCATACTGGGGCTGATTTTTGCCCTGTTCAAATTGTCCCCGTTCAGTGTTCTGCGGAAAATTGGCGAGGTTTATGTGCATATATTCCGCGGACTGCCCCTTTTGGTGGAAATCTTTTATATTTATTTTGCCCTGCCCATGGTTTTGCCCATGCACAAATGGTTCGATCCCTATTTTGCACCGGTGGCCGGCGCCATTGCCCTGGCCTTGAACGAAGGTGCCTACATCACGGAAATCGTCCGGGCCGGCATTTTATCCGTCGACCGGGGCCAGACCGAAGCCGCGCTCAGCATCGGCATGAACGGTTTTCAAACCATGCGTTTTATTGTTTTGCCCCAGGCCTTCAAACGCATGATTCCCCCCCTGGTCAACCAGTTTATTCAAACGATCAAGGACACCTCTTTGTTGTCGGCCATTTCTTTGAGCGAATTGACCCGGCAGGGACAGATTGTTATATCCACCACCTTCGCTTCCCTGCAGATTTGGACGGCGGTGGCCGTGATTTATCTGGCCGTCATTCTCAGCCTGACCGCCCTTTCGAGCTATATGGAAAGAAGGTTTCAGATTGATCAGCGTTAAAAACATATCCAAACATTTTGGCCGCCATCAAGTCTTGAAAGATATCTCGCTGGAGATAGCCCCCCGGGAAGTGGTGGTAATCATCGGCCCGTCCGGCTCGGGGAAAAGCACCTTTTTGCGCTGTCTCAACGGGTTGGAAGTTGTTACGGAGGGCCGGATTGTGATTAACGGGGTTGAAATCACTCACAGCAAAACCAACCTGAGCTTGGTGCGCAAGGAAGTGGGCATGGTTTTTCAGCGCTTCAACCTTTTTCAACACCTGTCGGTTATGGAGAATATCACCATTGGTCCGCGCCAGGTGCTCAAAATGAGCAAGGTGGAAGCGGAGCAGCGGGCGCAGGCCCTCCTGGAGAAGGTCGGTTTGAAGGAAAAGGCGTACTCCTATCCCGACCAGCTTTCCGGCGGGCAGCAGCAACGGGTGGCCATCGCCCGGGCACTGGCCATGAATCCGATTGTAATGTTGTTTGACGAACCAACCTCGGCGCTGGATCCGGAGATGGTGGGGGAAGTGCTGGCGGTGATGAAGGATCTGGCCCGGGAAGGCATGACCATGGCCGTGGTCACTCATGAGATGGGCTTTGCGCGGGAAGTGGGCGACCGGGTGCTGTTTATGGACGAGGGCTGCATCCTGGAAGAGGGGGCACCCGGCCAGTTGTTCAACAACCCGCGGGAGGAAAGGACCCGTTTGTTCCTGAGTAAAATCCTGTAGTCTTTCTTTTGCAAACAAAGCGCCTTTCTCCCGGCGCCGGCGTCCGGTCGCCGGTATGGTGCGGTGCGGTGCCGGAACGGTCCGTGAAAAGAAAGAGCAGGAAAGTTAATGTTGCCGGTCGAACAAAACAGAAAGGCCATTTATTCCTTTCAATCACCGGATGCAGATAGGGGGAAAATTATGTCCGTTGTTGATCTGGGAGCGGGGATCCAGCAAATTGATGTTTATTACCAGGGCTTGCCGGAACGCATGGCTTTATATCTGGTCCGGGGTGAAAAGACAGCGCTGGTGGAAACCGGACCGGCGCCCGGTACCAGTCATATATTAAAGGCACTGCCGGAGTTGGGGCTGGCCCCGGAACAGGTGGATTACATTATTTTAACGCACATTCACCTGGATCATGCCGGCGGCGCCGGGGTGCTGACCGAACACCTGCCGCGGGCCAAAGTGCTCGTCCACCCCCGGGGCTTGCGTCATCTGGCCGACCCCGTCCGCCTGGTGTCCGGGGCCAGGGCAGTTTACGGCGAACGTTTCGATGCCCTGCTCGGTGAGGTGCGGCCGGTGCCCGCCGATCGCCTTTATGCGTTGTCCGACGGGGAAACCCTGGATCTGGGCGGCGGGCGGGTTTTCACCTTTTATCACACGCCCGGTCACGCCCGCCATCACATGATCGTTCATGATCCGTTCAGCGGCGGCATTTTTGCCGGTGACGCCCTGGGATTGCGCCTGCCGGACTTGAGCCGGGCCACCGGTTATGATTTTGTCCTGCCGTCCACCACGCCGTCGGAATTCGATCCCCTGGCGGCGGAAGCAACCTTTGACCGGGCCAGCCGTTTAAACGCCCGCTACATCTTCTTCGCCCATTTCGGCCGGGCCGGCAACGTGCCGGCGATTCTGGCCCGCAACCGGGATCTGGTGACGGCGCAAACGATCATCGGCCGGCGTGTGCTTGCTTCCGGCGGCTCGGTGCGCAATTTGGAGGAAAGTTTGTCCGAGCTGTTTTTGCCCGAACTGCTGCTTCACGGCATTGACCGGGAACATCCCCTGTTCCGGGGTTTGGCCGCTGAGCTGAAGTTAAATGCGCTTGGGATTGTTCACTACCTGCAGCGGGAGGGCAAGAATTGAACGCCTGAAATTTGAACAGTGGAAAACGTTATTGACAGTCTGGTTGCACAGGGATAAAATAAAAAAGGTTGTATGAATATTAGCTTGTTTCACCGTCCGGCGGTGCTGCCGGCCGGTTGAAACGGGTCGGGGAAGATCCGGGAAGCCGTTTGAAATACGGCTGTAGCGGGTCTTTTATTTGTTTGTGTGCAAGATATTGGACAAAAAAATTTTCGTTGTCCGGTTGGCGGAAAAAGGTTTTTGACAATTGGACAGCGAATAATTAAACACATGTTTCAGGCAATTTTCAGAAAACGGAGGGGGTGGAAATGAATAAGAGGTACATATTTTTTAGTTGAACAAGCAATCAAAAGAAGATCGAAGGAGGAGGAAGGCTTGAAAAAGTTCCGTGTAGCAATAATCTTGATCAGCGTACTGCTGGTCGCCGCTCTGGCGGCCGGGTGCGGCAGCAAGCCGTCCGGCCAGTCCGGTGCCGGCGGTAACGCCGCCTCCGGCGGGGACACCATCAAGATCGGCTTTATGGGCGCGCTGACCGGCAGCGAGGCCAGTTACGGCATTGAAACATTGAAGGGCATGAATATGGCGGCCGGTGATCTGAACAAGGCTGGCGGCGTGCTGGGCAAAAAGATTGAGATTGTACAGTCCGATCACGGCAGCCAGCTCAGTCAGGCGGCGGCCGTGGTACAGAAGATGATCAGCCAGAACCACGTGGTGGCCATTGTCGGCGACCCCACCACCGGCAAGACCAAACTGGCCGCCCCCATCTGCCAGCAGAATAAAGTGGTCATGCTGTCCGCCGGCGCCGTCGGTCCGGGCGTGGTGGAAATCGGCGACTACATTTTCCGGGACACCCTGCTGGACTCGGTGGCCGCCCCGGCGGTAACCAAATATCTGGTTAACGATCTGGGCTGGAAGAAGGTGGCGTTGGTCACCTCCACCAACAACGACTACAGTGTCGGTCTGACCAAGATCTTTGAAAAGGCGCTGGCTGACAACAAGGCCACAATTGTGGACCGTGAAAGCATCCAGGATGGCGACAAGGACTTCAGCGCCCAGGTGACTAAAATCAAACAGTCTAATCCGGACGGGATTATTTTTACCGGTTATTACACCGAAGGCGGTCTGTTTATGAAAGAAGTGCGCCGGCAGGGCATGAATTTAAAAATGGCCGGCGGTGACGGCATGCTTTCCCCCGTACTTTGGAAACTGGGCGGTCAGGCGGTGGAAGGCAGCATGGTTTACACCGGTTTTGCCGCCGACCCGGCCAACGCGGCGCCGCAAACCAAGGAATTCATCAAGAAATACCAGGCGGCCAATGACAACAAACTGCCCGACATGTTCTCGGCCCAGGGATACGATGCGGTGATGCTGCTGGCCAGGGCCATGAAGGATGCCAACAGTATCGATCCCTCCAAATTCAAGGATACTCTGGCCCAGACCAAGGACTACAAGGGCGTTTCCGGCAACATCACTTTCCTGCCCAACCGTGAGCCGGTGAAGAGTCCGGTTTACCTGCTGGAAGTGAAGAACCAGCAGTTTGCGATCAAGAAAGTGATTCCGACCGCGGCGCCCACCGAGTAAAGCGGATAACAGACCGGCCGGCGTTGACGGCCGGCCGGTCCGGTCCCAATATTTCCGGACGGAGGAAGACAATGTGTTAATTCAGCAAATCATTAACGGCCTGACCCTGGGAGCTACATACGCCCTGATCGCCCTCGGCTACACCATGGTTTACGGTATCATTCAGCTGATCAACTTCGCCCACGGCGACATTTTTATGATCGGTGCCTTTATCGGAGTGGCCGCGGCTTCTATTTTCTTCCACAACTTTTTTCTCATCCTGATAGCGGCCATGCTGGCCTGCACCGTGCTCGGGGTGACCATCGAACGGGTGGCCTACCGCCCGCTGCGCCGGGCCAACCGCTTGAACGCCTTGATTTCCACCATCGGCGTATCCATTTTTCTGGAAACATTTATGACTGTTTTCAAGGGTCCCCAGCCGATCGGATTTCCGCACGTATTGAATAACGCCACCTATAGATTGGGGCATACGGAGTTTTCCAGCATTCAGATCATTATTTTGCTGGTTTCCATATTATTGATGGTCGGCCTGCAGGGGATTGTCAGGTACACCAAAACTGGCAAGGCCATGCGTGCCGCGTCGGAAGATTACGATACGGCCAGTTTGATGGGTATCAACATCAACCGGGTGATTTCCTTTACGTTTGCCATCGGTTCCGCGCTGGCGGCCGCCGGCGGCGTGCTGGTGGGTATTTATTTCAATTCCGTGGATCCCTATATGGGCGTGATGGTCGGCCTGAAGGCGTTTGTCGCCGCCGTGCTGGGCGGCATCGGCAATATTCCCGGGGCCATGCTGGGCGGAATGATCCTCGGTTTGGCCGAGGTGTTCGGGGTGGCGGCCGGTTTTTCATCCTATAAGGACGCCATTGCTTTTACGCTTTTAATTGTCATTTTACTGGTCAGGCCGACCGGCTTGCTGGGACGACCGCTGCAGAGGAAGGTGTAACAGACTATGGAAAACTGGCTGGCCGGGCTGATCAATCCTTATTACGAGCAAGTGCTCATGATGGTCGGTATTTATATCATTGCCGCCCTGGGGTTGAACCTGATCACCGGGATGTGCGGGCAACTCTCTTTCGGACACGCGGCGTTTTTAAGCATCGGCGCCTATACGGCGGCAATCATGACCAGGAACCTGCACCTGCCGTTCATCCCCTGCGTTTTCGCCGGCGGTCTGATGGCCGCGCTGTTCGGCGCCCTGCTGGGTCTGCCGGTGCTCAAGTTGACCGGGGATTATTTGGGTATTGCAACGCTTGGTTTTGGTGAAATAGTGCGCGTGGTTTTCACAAACCTGAAAATTACCGGGGGCGCCATCGGTCTGGCGGCCATCCCCCGCGATACAAATCTGATAAATGTGCTTGTATTCGTAGTGTTAACCGTCTGGGCCATGTCCTACCTGCATAATTCCCGCTTCGGACGGGCACTCGCGGCTATCCGGGAGGATGAGATTGCGGCGGAGAGCATGGGCATCAACGCCATGTTCTACAAGGTGCAGGCTTTTGCCCTGGGCTGTTTCTTCGCCGGGATGAGCGGCGCTTTTTACGCCCACCTGTTGCAGTACCTGAATCCCAGTGATTTTGGCTTCGCCCGTTCTTTTGACATTTTGAATTTTGTGGTGCTGGGCGGCCTGGGCAGCATTCCCGGCGCCATCGTCGGCACGGCGGTGCTTACCCTGGCCCCGGAATTTCTACGTTTCGTGGCCCAGTACCGGATGATGATTTACGGCGCCCTGCTGGTGCTGATGATGATCTTCCGGCCCAACGGTCTGCTGGGTGGGGTCGATTTTCGCCGCTTGCTACGCCGGCGCAGGCAAAAAGCGGCCGTTGCCGGCAACTAGGAGGTCATTATGGCTAATATACTGGAATTGAAGGGGATTACCATCCGGTTCGGCGGTTTGATGGCGGTGGACGATGTAGACCTGGTCATTGAGGAAGGGGAGATCCGGGCGCTGATTGGTCCCAACGGGGCCGGCAAGAGCACCATTTTCAACCTGGTCACCGGCATCTACCGGGCCACTGCCGGAGAAATCCTTTTCCAGGGACGGAAAATAAATGGTTTCAAGCCGTACCGGATCACCGCCCTGGGCATTGCCCGCACTTTCCAGAACATCCGCCTGTTCGCCAATCTGAGCGTTTTGGACAACGTCAAAATCGGCCGGCACTGCCGTACCAGAGCGGGGGTTTTCGGTGCCCTGACCTCGCCTCTGCCGGCGGTGCGGGCTGAAGAAAGGGCGATTACGGAGCGCGGGCTGGAACTGCTGAATCTGATGGAGTTGGCTGCCAAAAGGGATGAACTGGCCCGCAACCTTTCCTACGGTGAACAAAGGCGCCTGGAAATCGCCCGCGCCCTGGCCAGCGAACCCGGCCTGCTCCTGCTGGACGAACCGGCCGCCGGAATGAACCCGCAGGAAAAACAGACCCTGTTGAAAATGATTCAACGCATTCAGGAAATGGGGATTACCATCTTTTTGGTTGAACATGACATGAAGTTTGTGATGAATTTGTCCCACCGGGTGGCAGTGCTCGATTACGGCAAAAAAATCGCCGACGGCACGCCGGCCGAAGTGCAGCAGGACCCGGCGGTAATTGAGGCCTACCTGGGGAAGGACGTGGATTGACCGTGCTGGAAGTACATGACCTGTCCGTGGCTTACGGAGTGATCGAGGCTTTAAAGGGCATCTCGTTTGCAGTTGAGGAAGGGGAAATCGTTTCCCTGATCGGGGCCAACGGCGCCGGTAAAAGCACCACCCTGCGCACCATTTCCGGCCTTTTGCGTGCCAAAGGCGGCCGGGTCGCATATAAAGGGAAAGAAATCGGCAAGCTGCCGCCGTACAAGATAGTTGAACTGGGTGTGACCCAGGTGCCGGAAGGGCGGCGGGTGTTCACCCGCATGAGTGTGCTGGAGAACCTGGAAATGGGCGCTTATACCTGCCGGGAACGGGGCGGGGTGAAAGCCGGATTAAAGCGTGTATTCGCACGTTTCCCGCGTCTAGCCGAACGCAAAAACCAGCTGGCCGGCACCTTGAGCGGCGGTGAGCAGCAAATGCTGGCCATGGGCCGGGCATTGATGTCCCGGCCGGAAATCCTGCTGCTGGACGAACCTTCCATGGGCCTGGCCCCCCTGTTGGTAAAGGAAGTATTCTCCATCATCAAGGAAATCAACGCCGACGGTACCACCATTCTGCTGGTGGAGCAGAACGCGCACATGGCCCTGTCCATTTCCGGACGTGCCTACGTATTGCAGACCGGGGAGATCATTTTGTCCGGTTCGGCATCTGAATTGATGCAGCATCCGGAAGTGAAAAAAGCCTATCTGGGAGATTAGCGGGAGATGCCTATGTATCTGGAGAAAAAATTGCTGGTGCGGGATTTTCTGGCCCCCCCGCCGCCGGGGGAGGAATTGAATACATATGCACGCCGGGGGGCGGAGATCCTGGATCAGCACATCCTGGGCCTGATTCCATTTCTGCGCGAGCACAACGTGGCGGTTGCCGGTGACGACGGCCGGGTAACCGGCGTGCTGGTGCTGGAAAAAGTGGTGGAAAAGCTGGTCGAGTTCATCCGGGACAGCGAAGCTGTGCTTTCCAGCGTACTGGGCGCCACCGACGATGTGATTTGCGCGATCGATCACGAGGATACGGTGATCGGATGGAACCGCAAGGCGGAGTTGCTTTACGGCATCAAACCGACGGATATAATCGGCAAAAGCATTCACAATTTTTTCACCAACCTGGTGGTTACCCGGGTGAGCCGGGAGGATTGCGAGGTCTATGCCGAATACCACCAGCCCTGCCAGGACACCCACGTGCTGATCAACGCCGTGCCCATCCGCCGGGGCGGCCGCATTATCGGCGGCATATCGGCGGAGAAGGATGTCACCGAGGTCATTCAGCTCAACCGCGCCCTGTCCCGGGCCAGCTACCAGGTCAAAGCGCTCAAGGAGGCCATTCAAAAGAACGAACTCAAGAATGTGGATCCCTTCAGCAAGATGTACGGGCACCACAGCCGCTTGAAAGACGTGGTTGATCTGGCCCGCCGTGCCGCCCCCACCGACGCCACAGTGTTGATCCGGGGTGAAAGCGGTACGGGCAAGGAAATCCTGGCCCGGGCCATTCACGAGGCCAGCGACCGGGCGGGCAAGCCGTTTGTGGTGGTCAACTGCGGAGCTATCCCGGCCGATTTGTTTGAAAGTGAAATCTTTGGTTATGAACACGGCGCTTTTACCGGGGCGGGACTGAAGGGCAAGCCGGGCCTGCTGGAGATGGCCAGCGAAGGGACCATTTTTCTGGATGAGATTGGTGAACTGCCGCCCAACCTGCAGGTGAAGCTGCTGCGGGTGTTGCAGGAACGCGTCTTTTACCGGGTGGGCGGCTCCCGTCCGGTAAGCGTAGACATCCGGGTGCTTTCCGCCACCAACCGGCAACTGGAGGAGATGGTGGCCTCCGGCGAATTCCGGGAGGATCTCTATTACCGGTTGAATGTGATCAATATCGAAATGCCGCCCCTGCGGGAGCGGCGGGCGGATATTCCAGAGCTGATCTATCACTTCCTGCAGGGCTACTGCCAGCTTTACGGCAAGGAAATCAGCAAAGTGGAACCGGGGGTGATTGCCGCCCTGATTTCCTACGCCTGGCCGGGTAACGTGCGGGAGTTGAAAAATACGGTGGAGCGCATGGTGGTGCTGGCGGAAGGTCACATGATCACGGAAAAGGATCTGCCCAAGTATTTGCAGGAGCACGCGGTAAACTTCAAACCGCGGGAAGAAAACCAGCCCCACCTGGCCGCAGCTGCCGAGCAGACGGAACGGGAGGTTATTTTAAAGGCGCTGCAGGAAGCGGGCGGCAACCGGACTATGACCGCCCGGCTGCTCGGTGTGCCGCGCAGCACTTTATACTACAAAATGAACCGCCTCGGTCTGATGAAAGGTAAAAAACGCTGGCAGCGGGGTTAGCCCGCACTCCCCTGCCATTTCCCGCCGCTTTGCCGTCACCGGGACGGACTTAATAGCAAGGCGCTTTTGGGGGGACCGGATATATGCAAAAAACGTCCGCACTGACAGAACCGTCCAGGCAATTTTGCGGTGTTTTTTGCTTTATCCGGCTTTTTTCTTCATCTGATCATAATCGTGCCCCGCGTCTGGCGGGGAGTCAAATTGTACCGGGAAATCTTGCGGTAAATGGTGGCCCGGCTGATGCCCAGCACGCGGGCGGCCTCCGACTTGCCCTGTTCCGTCCAGCCGAACTGTTCCAGCGCCTGGGCGATGGCTTCCTTTTCCATTTGCTCAATGGTCTGCCACCGGTTTTGATTGTGCGCAATTTCCGCCGGCCGGCGGCCGGCTTCCCGGATGTGGACGGGCAGGCTGGCCGGTGCGATGAATTCGCCTTCTTCCAGGTTGACGGCGTATTCCACGGCATTGATCAGTTCGCGCACATTGCCCGGCCAGCTGTAATCAAGGCAGGCCCGCCGCGCCGGAGCGGCAAAGCCTTTGATTCCCTTGTTCAGCAACGTGCTGTAATGGCGGCGGTAGTGTTCCAGCAACAAACCGGTGTCCCCGGGGCGCTCTCGCAACGGCGGGATGGTCAGGGGGATTACGCTCAACCGGTAATAAAGATCGTCCCGGAAATGCCCGCCGGCAATCATTTCCGACAGATTGCCGTTGGTGGCGGCGATGACCCGGATATCCACCGGGATCAGCCGGCTGCCCCCGACGCGCTCGATCTGCCGCTCTTGCAGCACGCGCAGCAGCTTGGCCTGCAGGTACAGGGACATGTTGCCAATTTCATCCAAAAAGATGGTGCCGTGGTTGGCCAGTTCAAACTTGCCCGGCTTGCCGCCCCGGCGGGCGCCGGTAAAGGCCCCTTCCTCGTAGCCGAACAGCTCGCTTTCCAGCAGGGTTTCCGGGATGGCCCCGCAGTTGATGGCCACAAAGGGTTTGTTATGCCGCGGGCTGGCGGCGTGGATGGCCCGGGCGAAAATTTCCTTGCCCGTGCCGCTTTCCCCGGTGATCAGCACGGTGGAGTCGCTGCCGGCGATTTTGGCCGCCCGTGCTTTCAGTTCCAGCATGGCCGGGCTTTCCCCGACAATATCGGCCAGGGTAAGCGCTTTCTGGGCGGACATGATTTCATAGGCCAGCTTCTGGGTTTCCCGGAAGTCCCGGGCGGAAGCGACCACGCCGGCCGGCCGGCCGCTGCTGTCCAGAACCGGTTTGACTGTCACGAGCAGGTGCAGTTTCCGCCCCCGGGCGTGGACGAAGCATTCCCGGGCGGCCGTACCGTTTACGCCGTGCATTGCCTTGAGCAGGGGCAGGCCGGTTAAATGCTCCTCCAGCGGCCGGTTCAGGATTTCATCTTTCGGGATGTGAAACATGCGTTCGGCGGAAAGGTTGAAGTGGGTGACCAGGCCGTTGCCGTCCACCGCGATTACCCCTTCGTCAACCGCATTCATAACCGCGTTCACCTGACCGGCCATGATTATTTTTTCCGTCATGGCCTCCTGCTCCTGCACCTTGCTTCCGATCAAATCGGCCATGCGGCCGATGAATTCCATCAGTGAATCAATGCGGCTGCACAGGGTGGATTTTTGTTCCCCGTTAAAGGCAATCAGGCTGATAGTGCCGGCGATGGTTTCCCCGGCCATCACCGGATAGACGATGCAGGACTTGTAAAAGCAACTGCCGGTCAAGGGACAGGACCGGCAGATGGCATGGTATCCCGCTTCCTGGATGAAGATGGGCCGGCCGTGTTCCAGTACATGTTTGTTCACCAGCCCGCGCTGCAGACGGGAACCAACGTCGTTGCGCACCTTGCCCGTGCCGGCCACCCGCACCAGGTCGAGGTCGATCACTTCGACCTCGACCCCCAGGGCGGCGGCAATGGCCCCGGCCACCCGCTGGCAGTCTGTCTTGACCTGTGCCAGTCTGGACATCTGATCACGCCCGCTTGTGATATTTTTTAAAACCGTTCGGCAATCGATTTGGCCTGCATGAACAGCTTCAGATAGTCGCGGCCGCCGGCCTTGGAGTTGGTGCCCGAAAGGTTGAAGCCGCCGAAGGGCTGCACGCCGACCAGGGCGCCGGTGCACTTGCGGTTCAAATACAGATTGCCGACATGGAATTCACGCCGGGCCTGTTCCAGATGGTTACGGTTGCGGGAGTAAACGCCCCCGGTGAGTCCGTAGTCGGTGTTGTTGGCGATGGCGATTGCTTCGTCGAAGTCTTTGGCCTGGATTACGGCCAGCACCGGGCCGAAAATTTCCTCTTGCGCGATGCGCGCGGCGGGGGAGACGCCGGCAATCACCGTGGGCTGTACGAAATAGCCCCGGCTGTCGTCGCCCGTGCCGCCGGTGAGCACTTCCCCCTCCCGACGGCCGGTCTCAATATAACCGGTAATTTTTTTGTATGAGGCGGCGTCGATCACCGGTCCCACACTGGTGCCCCACTCCTCCGCCGGTCCCACTTTGAGCTGTTTCACCCTTTCCACCAGTTTTGTCAGCACCGGTGCATAAGCCTCCCCGGTTACAATCAGCCGGGAGCAGGCCGAGCACTTCTGGCCGGAAAAACCGTAGGCGGAAGTGACCGCGCCGGCCACCGCTTCATCCAGGTCGCAGTCCGCGTCGATGATGATCGCATCCTTGCCGCCCATTTCGGCGGCCACCCGTTTGATCCAGCGCTGGCCGGGGGCGGTCTGCGCCGCCAGGCGGTTGATGTGCAGGCCGGTATCTTTTGAGCCGGTGAAGTTGATGAAGTGCACCAGCGGGTGACCGGTCAGGAAGTCGCCGATGTCGGCGCTGTTGCCGGGCAGGTAATTGATCACCCCGTCCGGCAGGCCCGCTTCCCGCATCACTTCCATGAACATGGCCGCAATCACCGGCGTGTTGCTGGACGGCTTCAGGATCACTGTGTTTCCGGCCACCACCGGTCCCACGGCTGTGCCGGTCAAAATGGCCAGAGGGAAGTTCCAGGGGGGGATGACCACACCCACGCCCAGGGGGATGTACTCCAGGGTGTTTTCTTCACCCGGGTAGGCGGTGACCGGTTGGGGGGCGCCCAGACGGATCATTTCGCGGCCGTAGAATTCCAGGAAATCAATGGCCTCGGCGGTGTCCGCATCGGCCTCCGCCCAGGGCTTGCCGGCTTCCAGCACCATCCAGGCGGACAGCTCGAATTTGCGCCGGCGCATGATCGCCGCCGCCTTGAACAGATAGCGCGCCCGGGCTTCCGGCGGCACCAGCCGCCAGCTCGTGAAGGTTTGGGCGGCCGTTTGCAGCGCTTTTTCGGCCAGCGCCCGGTCCGCCCGGGAGACCTGTCCGATCACTTCGTCGTGCTGTGAAGGGTTGTACGAAACAATTTTTTCTCCTGTATGGATTTCCTCGCCGCCGATGAGCAGGGGGTAGGTACGGCCCGTGCGCTCACGTACCGCGGCCAGGGCGGCGTTCATCCGCCGCCGGTTTTCCTCCCGGGTGAAGTCGGTCAACGGCTCATTGACGAAAGGGATAAACATGGTACACAGCTCCTTTCCTTGGGATTATGGAAATGATTGCTCTTGAAGGCGGCGGCCGTACCAGAGAAGCGGGTTTCCACGCTCCGTTAAAAAACACGGTCACCGGCCTTTTTCTTCCAGCGGTTGCGTTTAAAAAAACATGGCCGTTGTTTAAACTACCGATGGCTCGATGAACAGTTCGCCGGTGGAGAAGCGGGACAGGCTGAACATGTCGATGGGCAGGCTGGTAGGCTTGCCCAGAATGCATTCGGCCATCAACTGGCCGGTCATCGGCGCGATCATGAAGCCGTGCCCGGAGAAACCGGCGGCCACATAAAAACCGGGCAATTCCGGTACTTCACCGAGCACCGGCTGGCGATCCGGGCTCATGTCGTAAACGCCGGCCCACTGCCGGACCACGCGGGCGTTTTTGAGCACCGGCAAAAGGCGTACGGCTTTTTCGGCCATCTGCATCAGAAACTGCCAACTGGATCCGGTATTGTAGCCCCGCGGTTCATTGGGGTCCCCCAGGCCCATGATGAAGCTGCCGTGGGGGGACTGCTGGCAGTAGATGTTGTGGTAGAAGCACATCACCATCGGTCCGAGCGCGGGCTCCACCGGTTCGGTGACCAGAATCTGGTGCCTTTCCGCCTGCACGGGCAGATCCAGGCCAACCAGGCGCCCGATGCCGGCCGCATGCCCGCCGGCCGCATCGACCAGCACCGGCGCCCGGAAATCGCCCGCCGGGGTGACTACGGTTTTAATGCCGCCATCCAGACGGATGTCCTGCACCGGTGTATAGGTGTGAATCTCGACCCCCAAACGCCGCGCCGCCCTGGCATAGGCGTCCGTCACCTTGAACGGATTGGCGTGGCCGTCCTTTTCGTAAAAGGTGGCTCCCAGCAGCCCGCCGGTATTCAAGAAGGGGACGATTTCCCGCGCTTCCCGGGGAGTGACCCAGCGGGCGCCGATGCCCAGGCTTTTTTGCAGGGCCAGGTTTTTCTTGAACTGGGCTTCCATCTTGGGCGTGTAGGCCAGGATTAAATAGCCTTCCTGTTTGATTTCCACCCCGCCCGGGTAGTCCAGTTCTTCGGCCAGCTGTTCCAGTTTGGCCACGGCATGCTTGGCTAAAAGGCAGTTGGTCCTGGTGCCCCACTGCTGACGAAATCCGGCGCCGCAGCGGCCGGTGGCCCCGGAGGTGAGATAGCCCTTTTCCAGCAGGGCCACTCTGGTGCAGCCGGATTTGGCCAGATGGTAGGCGATGGAGCAGCCGGTGACCCCGCCGCCGATGATGAGCACGTCAAAATTAAGCATCCTTTTCCCCTCCTCCGGCCAGCGCGCCCAATTTCAAGGGAATTACCGGCGGACGGAAAGTGGGCAGCTTTATTTCCGCCATTTTTTGCCCGGTGGCCGCGGCCACCTCCCGGGCGATCAGCGGCTGGCAGGTGCGCCCCTGGCAGGGGCCCATACCGCAGCGTGTCAACCGTTTGATTTCATCCAGGGTGTGCGCCCCGTCAGCAATCAACTTTTGAATCTCCTCTTTGGTCACGTCCTCGCACCGGCAGATAATGATTTGATCAGCCAATTGACTCACCTCTTTCGGGTATCCGGCAGTGGCGCACTTCCATGGCCATTGTCCTAGGTACGGCCAGCCAGATCACGGCCGTGTGATCCATTTTTTCCCCGGCGGTTACTTTGACCACCCGGGCCGTGCAGACCGCCTCTCCGGACCGGTTCACGCCGGCCACCGTCTGTCCCGGCGCGGGCAGGGGAAGAAACTCATAAGGTATTTTCACCAGCGCTTCCGTATCGCTGTAGGTATAGTCCAGCACGAACAGGGCCAGGCCGGGGCAGCGGGCGATACACAGGCCGCAGCCGTTGCACCGGTCGTGGTTCACCACCGGGGTGTCGTTGATATCTTGAAAGGGCAGGATGGCCCCCTGTTTGCAGGTATGCATGCAGGGATCGCAGGGGATGCGTTGAAAACACTCGGCCATCACCACCGGCCCTTTGGCCAGCCGCTCCGGGGAAGGCATTTTGGCGGCCAGGTCCGCCGCCGTGGGAATTCCGTCTGTTGCCAGCATTTTGATCACCTCCGCCAATCAGCCGGCCAGCACTTGCGCCAGTCCGGCACGGATTTTTTCACCCGCCGGGCCGGAACGCAGGGAATGGAGCTGTTGTTGCAAAGCGGCGCGCCTGCTTTCAAAATCGGGCTGTACATAGCCCAGGCCACGGGCGGCATGCAGGCCGGCCAGCGCGCCCTCCACCATGGCCGCCGAGGCCTCTTCCACCCCGGCCGCGTCCCCGGCCACGTACACGCCCGGCATGCTTGTTTCCAGTTCAGCGTTGCGCACGGGCACATGGCCGCCCAACTGGGGCGCATAAACCAGGCGGCAGCCGGCCTGGGCCAGCAGTTCGACCAGCGGGGACAGGCCCACGGACAGGCAGATGGTGTCCACGGCGAAATCCTTTTCCGTACCCGGCACCGGTTGTCCGTTTTCGTCCAGTTGCCAGATTATTGCGCCGGCCAGTTCCCGTTCGCCGTAAGCGCGCTTGACGGTATGACCGGTATAGATGGGCACTCCCGCCCGGCGCACTTTGGCCGCATGCACCCAGTAGGCGCCGATGCGCGGGGCGGCTTCCACAATGGCCGCCACCGCCACCCCGGCCTGGAGCAGCTGATAGCTGACGATCACGCCGATATTGCCGGCGCCGACCATGAGCACCCGCCGGCAGGGCAAGACGCCGTAGACGTTGACCATCGTCTGCACCGCACCGGCGCCGTAGATGCCGGGCAGGTCGTTGTTGGGGAAGGCCAGGCTTTTTTCCGCCGCCCCGGTGGCCACGATGACCCGGGATGGTTTCAGGTAAAAAATCCGGCCGGCCTGTTCCACGCCCAGTACGCCGTCTTCATAGAAGCCGAAAACGGTGGCCGCGGACATTACCTCGATATTCGGATGGGCGGCGGCGGCGCCGGCAATTTCCCGGGCGATATTGACGCCCCGCTCGGAAGCGTGATGGGCGCGGGAACCAAAGAAGCGGTGGGTCTGCTTGACCAGTTGCCCGCCCGGCTTTTCGTTGCGGTCGATGAGCACCACCCGGGCGCCGGCCGCGGCCGCTTCCAACGCCGCGCACAGGCCAGCCGGGCCGCCGCCCGCCACGGCGATTTCCACAAACCTAATGTTCTGCGGCATAAAGAACTCCCTTTCCTTTCTGGCTCTCCACCACCATGCCCGGACGCAGCTTTTCCACGCAAATACGCACGTTGGGCTCGCCGTTTACCGTCATCAGGCAGGAAGAACAGTTCCCGATGGCACAGAAAAGACCGCGCGGCCGGTGCAGCACGGGGCTTTCCCGCATTACCCGCACGCCGGCGGCGGTCAGGGCGGCGGCGATGGTTTCGTTGGCGAAGCCCTCGTACTCTTTGCCGTCAAAGGTGAACTTAACTTTTTCCCCGCGCTGGAATTCAAGCACGGGGTGTTGCTGGATGCGCATGAGCAAGGCCTCCTGTATCAGGTTGTGCATGCAGCTCTAATAATGAAACAAGCGGACCGCCGGATGAAGAAACCGGTGCGGTGAACGTATTTCATTACGGGCCGGAGCATGAACGAACCGGGCGGACGCCGGGAATATTCCACCGCGTCCCGGCCCCGGACGGCATGCGGATACGTGACTGTTCATCTGGCTAATGAAGGTGCAAAAAACATACCAGGACACCGGGCCGGGTATGGTCTGAAAACGGCGGTGCGAAAAGCTTTCTGTGTGCAATCTGTTGTACAGACTGTTTGGACACTTAGACAGATATTTTTGATTGGGAAAGGATATTCACCCGGCACTGTTCGCAAAACAGGCAGGGAATCAACGATCAATCCCGAAGAATATAATATATGGTACATCTTTTTACCGGAGGGATTGCAGCATGGAAACAGCCGCACTGGAAAAAAACATTCCCGACAGCATAGCTGTAGACCTGGCCGGTGTGGGGAAAATATTGTTGCCCGGGGGAACACCGGCTTTAAACGTCTTGTCATATGACCGGCAGCGGAAATTACCCGCCCTGGGCGTTAAAGTAAACAATGCTTTAAAGGACCTGCGCTTTAAGCTGGAAAGCGACTGCCGGCTTGAGTTTGTGGATTACGGCAGTGAAGACGGCCGGCGTATTTACGTGCGCAGCCTGATCATGTTGCTGGTGCGCGCCGCCAGTGAAGTTTTCCCCGGCTCCGCGGTCTCGGTGAAACATTCCCTGGGCAACGGCATTTACGGCGTGATCAAGCTCGGCCGGGCGTTGCGGGAACAGGATATTCGCCAGATTGAAGAGCGCATGCGGGAAATCATTGCCGCCTCCGAACCCATTGTCCGGCGTCGCCTGCATAAGGACGAAGTGATTAAATTGCTCATGGCCTCGGGCCAGGCGGAAAAGATCGATTTATTGAAATACCGTCATTCCCATGAGGTGGACATCTACACCTGCGGCTGGTTTCACGATTATTCCTATGGGCCGATGGTGCCCGATGCCGGGTTGCTGAAGACATTCCGCCTGCGCTTTTACTTGCCCGGATTTATCCTGGAATTGCCCCGGGAAGACAATCCGGATGTGATTCCGGAATACGTGGAGCAGGGCAAGCTGGCCAACGTTTATTTCGAGGCGGACAAATGGGGCAAGGTGCTGGATGTGCGCAGTGTGATCTCCTTGAACAAGGTGTTGCAAAGCAGGGGGGCGCCGGAGTTAATCCGGGTGGCGGAAGCTTTCCACGAGAAAAAGATCAGCCAGATTGCCGATTTGATTGCGGCCAATATCGATCGTATCCGCATCGTACTCATTGCCGGCCCGTCTTCTTCCGGCAAGACCACCTTCGCCCAGCGCCTGGCCACACAACTGCGGGTGAACGGCATTCATCCGGTGCCCATCTCCCTGGACAACTACTTTGTGGACCGGGATAAAACCCCCCTTGACGAGAAGGGGCATTACGATTTTGAAAGCCTGGACGCCATTGACCGGGTTCTGTTCAACGATCACCTGATTAAGCTGATCCAGGGCGAAGAGATCGAGCAGCCTTATTTCAATTTCAAAACCGGCCGGCGGGAATTCCGCGGTGAGTTGCTCAAATTGCAGGAAACCGACCTGATTGTAGTGGAGGGCATTCACGGGTTGAATGACAAGTTGACCAGTTCCATTCCCCTGGGCCGTAAATTCAAAATTTACATCAGCGCTTTAACCCAGCTCAACCTTGACGTCCACAACCGCATACCGACCACCGACCTGCGCATCATCCGCCGTATTGTGCGGGACTACCGGTGCCGCGCCCATTCGGCCCGCGATACCATTAAAATGTGGCCGTCGGTGCGGCGGGGGGAGGAGAGGAACATTTTCCCCTTCCAGGAAAGCGCCGATGTGATGTTCAATTCGGCACTGGTTTACGAACTGGCCGTCTTAAAGGAAGTGGCCGACCCTTTGCTGGCGGAAATTGCGCCCGGTTTTCCCGAACACTCGGAAGCACGCCGGTTGCGTGAATTTTTGAGCTACTTTGTTTCCATCAACGCCGATGATGTGCCGGCAAACTCAATCATCCGGGAATTCATCGGTAACAGCTGTTTTCTGGATTGATCCGGAAGCGACGGGTCCGGCCGGAATATATAACCGGTTGGACCCCGTTTTTTGAGCATAACAAACAGCCAACCCGGTTGCCTTATTGGCAAGCCGGGTTTTTTGCCGGCGTGAAAATGAAAGAAAAATATGTTTTAACCAGGCTGGGCGGTTAAAAATGAAAAAATTCCGTTTTTTAAGGCGTTATGGAAATAAATTGCTATTTGCTATTAGCAACCCCTGGTGATATAATAAGTTGTCTGGAGAGACAACTTAATTATTATTATTAAGTTGACTGTTATGAATTGACATGGTATTTCGAGGAGGGATGTTATGAGAACGGAACTGCGTAAATTATGGCCGGTTACGGAGCAGGAGTGGAACGACTGGCGCTGGCAGTTGAGCCACCGCATTACCGGCGTGGAGGAACTGTCCCGGATAATTGGTCTTACCGGCAGGGAAAAAGAGGGCATTGAAGCCTGTCTGAAAAGATTCCGCATGGCAATTACACCATATTATGCCTGCTTGATTGATCCTGATGACGTCAATTGTCCGGTAAGGATGCAGGCTGTGCCCCGTCCGGAGGAACTGCGGCGGACACGGGGGGATATGCGGGATCCGCTAGATGAGGAGGGCGACTCTCCCGTCCCGGGGCTGACCCATCGCTATCCGGACCGGGTGCTTTTCCTGGTCACCGGCTGCTGCTCCATGTATTGCCGGCACTGCACCCGCCGGCGGTTGGCCGGGCAGCGGGACGGCGCTATGCCCAAAAGCCGGGTGGACCGGGCCATTGCTTATATCAAGGGCAACCCGGCGGTACGTGATGTGCTCATTTCCGGGGGTGATCCCCTGACCTTGACTGATCAGCAGTTGGAATATATTTTACGTAAACTGCGTGCCATTGAACATGTGGAAATTATTCGCATCGGCACCCGGACTCCGGTTGTTCTGCCCCAGCGGATTACACCGGAGCTTTGCGCCATGCTGGAAAAATATCACCCCCTGTTCATCAATACCCATTTCAATCATCCGCGGGAAATCACGCCGCAGGCAAAAGAGGCCTGCGCCCGTCTGGCCGGGGCCGGTATTCCCCTGGGCAACCAGTCGGTGCTCTTGCGGGGGATCAACGACCGGCCGGAAGTGATGAAAAAACTGGTGCAACAGTTGTTAAAAATCAGGGTGCGTCCGTATTACCTGTATCAATGCGATCTGTCCGAAGGGATCGGACATTTCCGCACGCCGGTGAGCACGGGCATCGAAATCATTGAAAACCTGCGCGGCCACACCAGCGGCCTGGCCGTACCCAATTTTGTCATTGACGCCCCGGGTGGCGGCGGGAAGATCCCCCTCGGTCCCAATTATGTTTTGTCCTGGGGACGGGGGAAAATTGTTTTACGCAATTTCGAAGGGAACCTTTATCTTTACACCGAGCCCGGTCCTCATGAGGACGGCCTCATAGCCGCCGGCGGCGGGGTGGCCGGACTGCTGCGCGGCAAAACGGTTAAGATCAGCACCGGTGACGGGAGTGTGTCTTATGCCGGGGGAAAGGAGGCGCCGGCGCATGGATAAACAGTTAAAGCACCGGGCGCCCGGATTCCGGGTGTCCGCCTGTCTGGACCGGACCAGCGAACGCCTCTGGGTAACCGGTTATGAAGCCGGTGACCCGGCGGCACTGCGCGATTTTTTAAAACAGCTGGCGATAAGCGAAGGACTGGGTAAAATTATCCTGCCCGTCAGGCCGGAAGATTTAAACCGCTTGCAGGGGGACGGATTTAAACTGGAAGGAACAATTGACGGTTATTTCCAGTATGACGACGGGCATTTCCTGGCCGCCTTCCCCCGCGCGGAGCGGAGTTACTCCCCGGCTTTGAGCCGTCAGCGCAAAATGCTGGCCGAAATCCGCGGCCGCAAAAGTTTCCGGCCGGTCAAGTCACCCCCCGGTTTTACTCTGCGCCGGGCCGGCAGCCGGGATATTCCAGCCATGGCCGCTGTTTTCCGGCGCGTATTTGCCACCTATCCGGCCCCGGTTTACGATCCGGGCTACCTGGCCGGTGCGATGAACAAGGGCGATTTGTTCATGGTCTTTTACCATGGGCGGCGGTTGGTCAGTGTGGCGGCCGCCGAGATTGATTCCTGCCGGCAACGGGCTGAACTGACCAATTGCGCCACTGATCCCGCTTTCCGGGGCATGGGGCTGAGTACGCTGCTGCTGCGACAAATCGAAAGGGCGTGCCTGGACGCACGAATCGGCTGTCTGTACAGTCTGGCCCGCGCCTCATCGTTCGGGATGAATCTGGTCTTTCACCGCCTGGGTTACCGGTTCGGCGGTACATTGATTAACAACTGCCATATCGCCGGCGATTTTGAGGACATGAACATCTGGGTGCGGCCGGCGGCGGAAAATGTGTCCAGCGCCGCATTATAAAATTTTACACGGTTAAACAGGCAACTTTAACTCGATTTTAGGTTGTCTGGAAAGGGTTAATAGTTTAAAATGATTGTTAATCAAGACTGTCAGTGAGGGTAACTTATCTGCAGGAACATGCCGGAGGTAAGGAAGTATTTAATCATTCAGTTAAAAATTAAGGAGGGGGTTAAGTGGGTAAAAGAAAGTGGCTCCTTTTAATTTCAGGTATTTTCCTGGTGGCGGCGCTGGTGGCCGGGTGTGGTTCCGTTACCGGCAAGGCTGCCAACACGGCCGCCCAAGACACATTTACTTATGCCATGTCCGGACAGTACCGGCCCTTCAACTATTATGACAGCAACAAGCAGTTGACCGGCTTTGACGTGGAAATCGGCAAAGCGCTGGCCGAAAAAATGGGCATGAAGCCGGAACCCAGGGCCATGCCCTGGGAAGGTCTGATCAGTGCTTTAAAGGCCAAAAAATTTGATGCCATTCTGGGCAGTATGACCATCACCCCGGAACGGGAAAAGGAAGTGGCCTTCTCCGATCCGTATTATATTTCCGGCCCGGAGCTGTTTGTACGCAAGGATTCTTCGATCAAGAGCATCAAGGATATCAAAAAAAACACGCCGGTAGGCGTGCTTATCTCCAGTGTTTATGACAAGGAAGCCCGGCAATATTCAAATAATGTCAAGAATTATACCAGTGACATCACCGCGCTGCAGGATTTGTCCCACGGCCGGGTGGACGCAGTGATCACCGACCGGTTTGTGGGCCGGATGGCGGCCGGGGAACAGAAACTGGATATTAAGCCGGTAGGCGGTCTGATTTTTGTGGAAAGGGTTGGTATAGCCTTCCGCAAGGGAGATCCGCTGCGGGAAAAAGTGAACAAGGCACTGGCGGAAATCAAGGCCGACGGTAATTATCGCCAGATCAGTGAAAAATACTTTAACACCGATATCAGCAAACCCTAAATGACATCATTCCGGCGGGGTGCGCCGCCGGGCGCACCCCGGACGGGAGGAAGGCAAAAATGCGTTTTATTCATTATTTCACCGGTTCAATACACTTTTTTCTGCAGGCGGCTTTGTTGACGCTGGAACTGACTGCTGCGGCACTGGCCATGGGTACGGTGATCGGACTGATCTTCGCTCTGATGAAAATATCCGGGCGCAAACCGTTGCGCTATATCGCCGATATCTATATCACCGTCATTCGCGGCACGCCGCTCATTGTGCAACTTTTTGTCATTTACTTCGGGTTGGCCTCGGTTGTGGATTTCGGCAGTTTCTGGTCCGCCGCCATTGCCCTGGCCATCCATAACGGAGCCTATATAGCCGAAATTTTTCGCGCCGGTATCCAGTCCATCGACCGCGGGCAAGCGGAGGCGGCCCGTTCCCTGGGCATGAACTATAAACTGACCATGCGGCGCATCATCCTGCCGCAGGCTTTTAAACGGATCATTCCCCCGCTGGGCAACCAGTTCATTATCGGATTGAAGGATTCGTCCATGGCTGCTTTTGTCACCGTGCCGGAACTGTTTGGGGTTGCCATGCAGTTGGCTTCCAACCACTTTGCGGATTTGCAGTTTTATTCCATTGCCGGACTGTATTATCTGGCCCTGGTGCTTATGTTCACCCTGCTGGTCAACTGGCTGGAAAGGCGGCTGCAGGTTGAAAAAATACAGTAAGTCAAGGGGGAAAACAAGTCATGATTAAAGTGCATGGTTTAAATAAATGGTTTGGAAAAATGCAGGTTTTGAAGGACGTCAACCTGGCAGTGCGGGAAAAAGAAGTTGTGGTATTGATCGGGGCCAGCGGTTCGGGTAAAAGCACACTGCTGCGCTGCCTGAATTTCTTGGAGCATCCGGAAAAAGGGCGCATAGAATTTGACGGCCGGGCGGTCAATCCGGCGCAGGATGATTTGAATCTATTGCGCCGGGACATGGGCATGGTCTTTCAGCACTTCAATCTTTTTCCCCATATGACCGTATTGGGCAATGTCATCGAGGCGCCGGTGATGGTGAAAAGGATGCGCCGGGAGGAAGCGGTGGCGGAAGCCAAACTGCTTTTGGCAAAGGTGGGACTGGCTGATAAAGTGGACGCTTACCCCTGTCACCTCTCCGGCGGTCAGCAGCAGCGGGTGGCCATCGCCCGTTCCCTGGCCATGCACCCGCGGGTGATGCTTTTCGACGAGCCTACATCCGCCCTGGACCCGGAACTGGTCGGGGAGGTGCTGGCAGTGATGAAACAACTGGCCAAAGAAGGAATGACCATGATCGTGGTCACTCACGAAATGGGCTTCGCCCGCGAAGTGGCCGACCGGGTGCTCTTTATGGATGAGGGGCAGATTATCGAAACAGGAACCCCGGAGCAAATATTTGAGCGTCCCGTCCACCCGCGGACCAGGGACTTTTTGAGCAAGGTGCTCTGGGGACCCTTTCCGCAACCCGCCGCGGGCATTCTTCAAAACAACGTGTTTGCCGGTTATTCAACCGCAGCGGTATAGTTGATCGCTGAATAAACAGGCCGCCTGCCGGAGGGCCTGTTTTTTATTTGACCAGGTGTTACATTACTCCGCGGAGGGAGGAGGTATTAATAAAGTTATCATTATTCCTCATCCGCCCGGGATATAATAAGGCCGGAAAGAAGTTTCAATAAAGAGGGGAATGGCGGGATGATCTCATCAAGGGTGAAACTGGATGCGGATATCAGCAATACGGAAGAAATTCTTTCGCCTACCTATAGTTTAAGGTATTTCACAGAAGGCATACCAAAATATAAAATACCGGATGATGGAATGCCCGCAAATGCAACTTATCAGCTGGTGCGTGATGAATTAAATCTTGATGGCAATGCCGCTTTTGATTTAGGCAGCTTTACCACCACGTGGATGGAACCGGAAGTTGAAAAGCTTATTCTGGAGAATCTCGGTAAAAATTTCGTCGATCGTTTTGAGTACCCACAAACAACCGAGATTCACCAGAGAATTGTAAACATGCTCGGCCATCTGTTTAACGCGCCGGAACAGGCCGAATTTTGCGGAACCGCCACCATCGGTTCTTCCGAGGCCATCCATTTGGGGTTGTTGGCGCATAAATGGACGTGGAAAAAAAGGCGCATCAAGGAAGACAAAAGCTTAAGCACTCCCAATATTATATTCGGTGCAGACGCACATGTATGCTGGGATAAATTCGCCAAGTATTTTGAAGTCGAACCGCGAATAATCCCTATAGAAAAAAACCGGTTTTTTATTGATGCGGAATCTGTGAGACAGAGAATCGATGAAAATACCATTTGCGTTGGTGTCATTATGGGAACCACATTTACAGGGGCCTGTGAACCCGTAAAAGAGATTAATGATTTACTTGTTCAGGTTGCGCAGGAAAAAGGTTGGTATATTCCTATTCATGTTGATGCCGCCAGTGCCGGCTTTGTACTTCCCTTCGTAAATCCGGAACTGGAATGGGATTTTCGATTGTCACATGTAAGATCAATCAACGTGTCCGGACATAAATTCGGTCTTGTTTATCCCGGCCTGGGGTGGCTGATTTTTAAGGATAAAAGTGATTTACCCGGTGATTTGATATTTTACGTGAATTATCTCGGGGATACTATGCCGACGTTTACTTTAAATTTTTCGCGCAGTTCGGATATGATATTGGCTCAGTACTACAACCTGTTACGTCTTGGTCATTCGGGTTACCGGCGAATCATTAATAATTGTTTGGAAAATGCAAAGTATTTATCAAACAGGTTGGTCGAGTCTGGTAGGTTTGAGCTGCTCAGCAATCTTGAACTCCCGATAGTAACATTCAAATTCAAAGAGGCTAAGGATTTTACCCCTTTCCAGCTTGCCCGGAAACTCCGGGAAAGAGGGTGGATGCTTCCCGCTTATAACCTCCCCAATAATGCCAGTGATTTAACAGTCATGCGGGTGGTAATCAGAGAAACATTCAGCAGGGATATGGCTGAAAGCCTCTGTTCGGATATAATAAACGCCTATGATACACTTGACAATACAAAAAAGAAACAACTGCAACCAACTATCTCGCCGCGCAGGGGACATTATGCCACTTAAGGCAGTGAACATTTCCGTACGGCCATGTCGCGGCTTCACTTTCAGGACCGTCAAGAAAGATTTGACAAATAGATACTTTACCGGCCCCACCTGTTTACCAGTAAAACTCCCAGGATGGTTATGGCCCCGCCCCCCAGGGTGGGCATGGTGGGCACTTCTCCCAGCCAAACCAGGGCAATAAAGATGGCCAGCACAGGTGAGACGAACAAAAAGCTGGAAACGATAGAAGCCGGCGCCCGGCTCAAGGCGTAGGCCCAAAGCACGTAGGCCAGTGCAGCAGGGAAAACCCCCAGGTAGACCACGGCTGAAGTGGCCGCGGGCAAAGCGGTATGTACCTGCCCGGCCAGACCGGGCAGGTAGACCAGCATAAAGAGCGTCCCTGCCCAGATGGTGTAGGCGGTCAACTGCAGGGCGCTGTATTTTTTCAGGTAAGGCTTCTGGAAAACGAAATACAGGCTGGTACTCAAAGCCGCCAGCAGGACCAGCAAGGCGTCCGGGTTGAACTGCATCCCCTTATCTTCTCCCAGGGTGATCAGGGCCACCCCGCCAAAGCTTACGGCAATTCCCGCCCAACCCCAAAACTTGAGCCGCTCGCCCAAAAAAACCACCGCCAAAAGGGCGGTAAAAACCGGCCCGGCGGCAATCAACAGGCTGGCCGCTCCCGCGCTCACAGTGACCTCGCCATAAGAAAGAGCTACATGGTAAACACTGATCCCCACAAAGCCCAACAAAAATATAGCTGGCAGATCCTGCTTTTCAGGCAGGCGCATGCGGGTCAGCGCCGCATAGCCTACCAGCACCAACGAAGCCACCAGAAAACGCAACAGGGCCAGATGTCCCGGAGAATAAGACGTTAAACCGGCACGGATCCCGGCAAAGGCCGAAGCCCAGAAAAATATGCACACCCCGAGAGCAGTCAGTGTACGGACATCCAACGAAGACCTGGCGGCCTCATGGATTACGACATTACTTTGTGGCTCACCTCCCGCCGCGCCGGTTTGTTTTTCCATGTCCGTATGCAGCCCGGTATTTACTTGAGCCATAACCAGTCTCCTATTCACAGGGTTTTCGTACGAAAACGTTCTTCATAACGTTCGCCGGATACTGTTGCTTATCCTTTTGGAGGGAAAAATTTACTGAGACAATAAAAATTGTTCCTTTCGTGTTCCAGGGGTAGGGCATAATGCATAACCGGTCAAGGCAATCTGGATTTCAAACGGAAACAATATTGCGGTTGTCTTACTGCCGGCGCAAAGCGTTGCTATGTTTGCCGGTGGATTTTCCTCTTGACATCCTGTATGTCGATGTGTATTATACTATTAATACACCAGGACATAAATACAGAGGGGGTGTGGATGTGTGGTTTCGCGTCGAGCCGGGACGGGGCGTGCCTATTTACGTGCAGGTGATGGAGCAGATCCGCCGGGCCGCGGCCAGCGGCCTGCTGGCGCCGGGAGAGCAGTTGCCTCCGGTGCGGGAATTGGCCCTGCAGTTGTCCATCAATCCGAACACCATCTCCCGGGCCTATCAGGAACTGGAGCATGAAGGAGTGGTCTATACCCTGCGCGGCCGGGGTACTTTCGTGGCCGCACCCGCATCCACTCTGACCAAGCGGGAACGCCTGCACCGGTTGGACGAAGCGGTGGAAAAACTGTTTGTGGAAGCCTACCAGTTGCGCTGCACACCGGGCGAAGTGCTGTCCGCCGTGGAGAAAAAAGTGCGGGAGAAAAATGGACCGGGCGGGTAAGCTTCAACCTGTTTCCCCAAATGTGCAATATCCTGGAGGGAAATGAGGGGAAAATGAATGGAATGAATGGATGGATTCAAAAGACTATAACGATGTCCGGTGTTGAGAATGGTTCGCCGGCGGGGAGCAATCCAGGGGCGGGCCCGGGGTGCCATGAAAAGAGTTCGCCCGGCAGGTACGGCCAGGCACTTGTTTTTGCTTTACCGGTTGGGTTATGCACCCGGCGTGGATGTGAAGTAAGAAAAGCAATTCGGGAAAGACGGGCAAGGGGGAAATGAAGATGGCAATCAGCGAACCGGCCGTATTGACCCGCGGCCTGACGAAAACATTCCGCGGGCGGCCGGCTGTGCACGGGCTGGACCTGGAGGTGCCGCGGGGCGGTGTTTTTGCCCTGTTGGGGCCGAACGGGGCCGGCAAGACCACCACCATAAAACTGCTCTTGAACCTGCTGCAGCCCTCCGCCGGGGAGATGCGCGTACTGGGCCTGGACGCAGTGGCCGATTCGGTGGCCGTGCGCCGGCGGGTGGGTTACCAGGCTGAAAGCCAGCATTTTTACCGCAATACCGGGGTGGGGGAGTTGCTCAGCTTTTGCCGCTCCCTCTATCCCCGCTGGAATCAGGAACGGGTGGACCGTTACTGCCGGCTTTTTGAACTGCCGGCCCGCGCCCGGGTGGGGGGGTTGTCCAAGGGGAAACAGACCCTGCTCGCCCTGGTGCTGGCCGTTGGCCCCGAGCCGGAACTGCTGTTGCTGGATGAGCCGGCCACCGGTCTGGATCCGCTGCGCCGGCGCCAGGTGCTGAAATTGCTGGTGGAGGAAATGTCCAAAGAGGGGCGGACGATTATTTTTTCTTCCCACCAGCTGCAGGATGTGGAGCGCATTGCCGACCGGGTGGCTTTCCTGCTCCGGGGCGGGCTGATCCTTTCCCGGCCGCTGGAGCAACTGTTGGCGGAGGAAAAGAAAGTGCGTGTACTCTTTCCCGGCCCGCCGCCGGCGGAACTGGAAAAATGGCCGGGGGTGCGGCGGGTTGCCCGGGAAGGGTCGCGCCTGCTGATTTCCCTGTCCGGCCGTCTGGACGAGGTGCTGGTCCGGTTGCAACGTTATGAAGGTGCAGCCTTCGATGTGCTGGACCAAACCCTGGAGGATATATTCGTAGAATACGCGGGCGGGGAAGAAAGTGTTTGGGAGGTGGGTGAAGATGATTAACTGGCCGCTTTTGCGCTGGGAAATGCGCAATATCCGCTGGTGGTATGCGGGATTATTTATATTTCTGTTCATAGGTGCATTCTCATTATTACTATTCGCCACTACTGGCGGCCCGGTAAACTGGGGGAAGATGGATTTCTTTCTGTTCGGGGCGTATTGGGCGCTTTTTGGCGGGATGGCCAATGTTTCTTCAAAACTGAAAAAGGGAACGATGGCCTTTTTACTGGCCCGGCCGGTTTCCCGCCGGGAAATGTATCATGCCATGGCTCTGGCCGGGGGGCTGCCCATCATAATATTGATCATGTCTCCGGTTTTGTTTGCGCTGATACTCTCTCCCTGGCTTGCATCTTCCATGTCCCTGGGGCAGCTATTGTTACTTGATGTATTAAGGGCGGTCTGGTTAACCGCGTTATTCCTGCTCGCAATCCTGACCAGTCTGTATACCGGTGATTATAGAAACAAATTTTATTCCATTTTAACCGGATCATTTATTATTGCTGTCACGATAGCCTGGACTACCACTATTGGCATAATTAACAAACGGGCTTTAGTGCAATGGTTGTTCCAACATCACCCCGGGCTCTCCCTGCTGCTCAGCCTGGCCCTGTGCTGCCTGTTTTACTACCTGGGCCGCCGGCGGCTGGAAAGGATGGATATCCAAGCTTGACCAAAGAGGGGGATCGGCATGAGCAAGACGTCTAGAATTTTGGTACGGGTTCTGATGACCACTTGTTTTGCGGTACTGGCTGTGATTCACCGGAACCGGCCTGAACTTTGGTTTTGGCTTGGAGCAACAGCAGTTACCGCCTTGTCCTTTGCTTCATACCGGGGACATTGAACATATGGTATCCTGAAACGGCATTGGAGGAAAATTTATGCCTGATTTTGTTATTCAAACGGAAAATCTGACACGGGATTTCAGTACGGTGCGGGCGGTGAACGAAGTTTCACTGGCCGTGCCGCCCGGTATTGTCTTCGGGTTTCTGGGGCCGAACGGCGCCGGCAAGACGACGATGATCCGCCTGCTGCTGGGCCTGCTGGAGCCGACCGGCGGGCGGGCCGCGGTGCTGGGTTTTGACACCCGGGCGCAGGCGGCGGAAATCCGCCGCCGGACCGGGGCGCTGCTTGAACACCCGGGACTGTACGAACGGTTGAGCGCCGAGGACAACCTGGAATTTTACGGGCGCATCTGGCGCCTGCCGGCTGCCGAAAGACGGGCGCGGATCAAGGAAATACTGTCCCACATGGGGTTGTGGGAGCGGCGCAAGGAGACCGCCGGCAAATGGAGCCGGGGGATGAAGCAGAAGCTGGCTGTGGCCCGGGTGCTGCTTCACCGTCCGTCCTTGATTTTTCTGGACGAGCCGACCGCCGGGCTGGATCCGGTGGCGGCCGCGGCACTGCGTGATGACCTGGCTGCTCTGACCGCCCGGGAAGGGGTGACGGTGTTCCTGACCACCCACAATCTGGCCGAGGCGGAAAAGCTGTGTGCCCTGGTCGGGGTGATCAGTCACGGCAAACTGCTGGTATCCGGCAACCCGGATGAATTGCGGGCGCGGTCCGGCGGGCCGCGGGCGGAGGTGACCGGGCGGGGATTCAGCAACGAAGTAATCAAGCAGTTGCAGGCCCGGCCGGAAGTGCGTGCGGCCGGTCTGCAAAACGGCCGCCTCTATCTGGATCTGCGCCGTGATGCGAGCATGGCGCCGCTGGTCAAACTGCTCGTCAATGCGGGCGTGGAGGTGGAAGAGGTGCACCGGGGCAAGGCCAGTCTGGAAGAAGTGTTTCTGACGCTTATGGAGGAGGACAATGAGAATGATTAGTGACATCTATACAGTGATCTGGAAGGAATGGAAGGAATCCCTGCTCAGGCGCGGCAGCCGGCGCGGGGGAGTGTTCGGTATAATAATCATTTTGGCCGTCTTTGGCGCCTTTTTACCCTGGCAGATGGGTCGCTTCTGGCTGCAGTCGCCGGTTACACTGTTTTATTGGGTCTGGGTGCCGCTCTTCCTGGTGATCAATGTGATTGCCGACGCCTTTGCCGGGGAGCGCGAGCGGCATACCCTGGAAACGCTGCTGGCCAGTCCGCTTTCGGACCGGGCAATCCTGCTCGGCAAGGCGGGCGCTGCCATAGGCTACGGGTGGGGAGTGGCGCTGATTGGCCTTCTTTTGGGGTTGGTGACGGTGAACCTGGCCGCCGGGCACGGCCGGCTGTTGTTTTATTCGCCGCTGACCGGCCTGGGCAGTGCGGGTTTGAGCCTGCTGGGGTCCGGGTTGGCGGCCGGCGCCGGAGTATTGCTCTCCCTGCGGGCGGCCACCGTGCGCCAGGTTCAGCAGACATTGAGCATCGGCCTGATGGTGCTGGTGTTTGTACCGATCTTTGTTGTTAATGCCCTGCCTGCCGGCTGGAAGGCACATCTGTTCAAGACAATGACGGCCGCCGGGGTGACCCGTATTGTGCTTTATGCCGCAGTGGTCCTGCTCGTCCTTGATCTTGTCCTGCTTGCGGCTGGAATAGCCCGGTTTAAACGGGCACGGTTGATTCTTGATTGAGCGAACCGGTGCACACCGCGCCCGGTCATTTTGACCGTGTCCGGGACGGACGCGGTTGCTATCAGACGGTCCTTCAGCCGCGGCCCGGGCTTTTAAAGCAGCAACTTGTGTTCTGCCCCTTCGCCCGACGCAGGGTTTCCGCCTCGATGAATATGCGTCCCACTTCGGGTACGGCCCGGCGGATTCTTTTTTCCACCTCGTCGATCACCTGTTCAAGCCGGTCGGTGTCCAGGCCGTCTTTGAAGTTTATGTTCAGATTGACCAGGATTTCGTCCGGGCCGATGTGCATGGTGAGCAGGTCCATCAACGCGCTTACTTCCGGCACCTGCCGCACGGCGGCGGCGATGCGTTCCCGGTCGTACCGGGAGGCGCTTTCGCCGATGAGCAGCGCCTTGGTTTCCCGGGCCAGGAAAAAGGCCACCACTGCCAGCATCAGGCCGATAATCACCGAGGCCAGGGCGTCGTAAAGGGTGTTGCCCGTCATTTGGCTAAGGAAGATGCCCAGTGCGGCCACGGCAATGCCTGTTAGCGCGGCACTGTCCTCGAACATCACGGTCAGGGTGGAGGGGTCCTTGGCTTCGTGCAGATCGCGCAGCAAACCCGCCCGCCGGTGTTGCTTGAACTCGCGGTAGGCCGTGCGCAGGGCGAATCCTTCAAAGAACACGGACATGGCCAGCACGCTGTAATTCACCAGCGGGTTTTCCAGGGAGTGGGGACGGAGAATGCCTTCCACTCCTTTATAGACGGACATCACCGCACCGACGAAGAACATGGTCACGGCCACCAGAAAGGCCCAGAAAAAGCGTTCCTTGCCGTAGCCGAAGGGATGCTCGGTGTCCGCCGGGCGCCGGCTGCGGCTGATGCCCACCAGCAGGAGCACCTGGTTGCCCGTGTCGGCCAGGGAATGCAGTGACTCGGCCAGCATGGCCGCACTGCCGGTGATTAGGGCTGCGGTGAACTTGGCTGCCGCCACCAGGCAGTTGCCGGTCAGAGCGGCCGTAACGGCCGCGTTTTTTCTTTTTGGCATGGCTTCCCTCGCTGCATTGGCTTCAGTGGGTTGACGACCTTCACAGCCGTTTGTAAGTTATTGTTTCAATAAGATGACCAGGTATGCCTCCCGGTAGTTGTGTCAAAATGTAACATCTGAGAATAATATTACCATAAAAATAAGGAGGCAGGTCAATCATGTCAGTCCATGAGCTGGTCAGAAAATTGCTTGTGATTGATGAAAAGGAAACGGTGCTCTGGTCGGAGATCGCCACCATGGTACCCACCCCCGCCTTGCGGGAAGTGATCACCCGGATGATTCAAATGGAAACACGTGGCGTGGCATTCTGGCGCCGGGTGCTGGGCGGTATGGACGGAATAAGCGCCGCCACCTTCCAAATTGACATGGGTATAAGTACGGGTATAACTGCACCGGAATGTCATACGCTGGTAGATAAAATTAAATTTGCCATGGTTATCAACGCCGAGCAACTGTGCATCCTGGCCGATATATTGGTAGAGGTAAAATCAAATGTGGTCCGTCATGAAATACTGCGCAAAATACGTGAGGAATATCATGAAGAACTGTTTTGGAATACGCTGTTGTTATGCCTGGATCCGATTGTTGTTTTATTTGATGCCAAAACTGTCGATCCGGCCTGATTAATTTGTTGCCCGAATACCGTTTTTTCCTTTAAACTGCGGCCGGGTTTGCGCCCTTCCATAGCGGAGCGGTGGTAAACCCTGTCCTGGCCCTGACGGGTGGTTACTTGGCGGGAAGGTTTGATCCGGGGCACAGCATGGCACTGCTGCACTGCTGTGCCTTGTTTGTATAGTTACCGGTTTTCCATCACTCTTTCCCACTGTCCCAGGCGTTTAAACGCCTCCATCTTTTCCCCGCGGTCCAGGCGGCTTTCAGACAGTGCCCGGTGCAGGAAGGCGATCGAGTGGTCGTAAGTGGCCCGGTCTACCGGGAAGGGATGGCCGTCCTTGCCCCCGTGGGCGAAACTGTAGCGGGCCGGGTCCCGGTAACTGGGCGGCGTGCCGTAAGCCAGTTCCGAAAGCAGGCTTAAAGCGCGCAACGCTTTCGGTCCCACTCCCGGGGTGGCCAGCAGGGCGGCGAAGTTTTCCGGCTGCCGCTCGTAGCTCTTCAGCAGCACCCGGTGCAGGTTGCGGGGGTGGATGTCGGTCAACTCCACACGGTGCCGCGCGGGCAGGCGGAGCAGGTCCTTTTCCTGCAGCAGGGTGAGATCCCGCACCAGGCGTTCCGGTTTTTCCCGCGCCAGTTCGCCGATTACCCGGCGGGCTGGATCGCTTTCCCGCGCCACCAGATTCAGCGTTTCCCCGCGCTGATCACAGCATACCGCCTGGTGCGGCTCGCAGACGAAATCCTTCACCGTGTCGCCCAGCCAGTGATAGCGGCGGGCCTGGCGGTTGCCTTCATTCATCCCCTGCTGGATCACCGCCCACCGGCCGGCGGCGGTGAAGACAAAGGTGTGGTGGTAGAGCTGGTAGCCGTCCTGTACGGCGGAGTTGTCCACCTTGGCGGACATGCGGCTGGCATAGACCAGCTCTTCGGCGTTCCGGGCGACGGGGAAACGTTCGGCATAAATCAGGATTTCATCCGGAGTGCGGCGGGAAGTGCGGCCCTTGCCGCCGGCCACAAAAAGGCCCAACTGGCCGGCGCAGTCTTTTAAAGCTTCCTTCAGCGCGCCGCAAACGGTGGTGGTCAGGCCGGAAGAATGCCAGTCAAAGCCCAGAGCGCAGCCCAGAGCCTGAAACCAGTAAGGATCGGACAGACGCCGCAACACGCCGTCCGGTCCGGTGTCGCAGACCATCGCTTCAATTAACGCCCGGGTCATCCCGGTCATGCGGCCGAACAGCCAGGCCGGACATTTGCCGCCGTGCAGGGGCAGGTTGGCCACACCGGTGCGCATGCCATCGCCTCCCGTTAAAATATAATTTGACATTTATCTTTTTCCTGCGCCGCCGGTATGGCGCCGGAAATATTGTTTTGCCGGGGGACTTTCAATCAATTGCTCCGCCCCGGCCTGAAGCATCCTGCAACGCGCGGACGGTATCACGGATTAGGCAGGAAGAAGACCAGACGGGTGATTTACTTTTAAGATGGATCTTTAATCGGCCGCCGGCATACTGGCCGGAAAAGAATGCGCCGATCAGCACCGGGAATGAAACGGGCGCCCATCCGATGCCGGAAAAGACACGCAAAAGAATAATGAAGGGCACGGGCACGTGCACGGCGAGAAACCACTGGGTGGAAAACTTGACCACGTTGGAGCGCCAGTAACCAAAGGGAATATTGCCGAGGCAGACGATCAACGCCAGTAAACCCAAATGCATGATACCACCCCTTGGCCATTCAATGGAGTGTATGAAAGACAGGCCCCGGGTCTGCCGGCCGGCAGACCCGGGGCCTGTTGTCTGCTCTTACTCTTCCCAGTGGATGCACTGGGCCGGGCACATGTCGATGGCCTCCTGGATTTCGTCCTCCGAAGCCCCTTCCGGGTTATACACCTCGGCGTAACCCAGTTCATCGTTCATTCTGAACACACCGGGGCAGGCCTCGGCGCAGGATCCGCAGGCCATGCATTCGCCGGAATCGATATAAGGTACCTTGGCCATAGAAATAATCCTCCCCTGGCTGGATTGGGGATGGTTCCCCCACCGGGTATTATATAACAGGGTGACAGGTTTGCCCAGAGGGAATTTTTAAATAATTTTTTTGTATCTTGTATCCAGGATGCAGGAATTATGATATTCTATATTGAATATTAACATAACATAAAACCAGGAGAGGGTGGGTATCATGCATGCTTTTCGCCGGCCGGTCCGGGCCAGGGAGGAAATCAACAACCCGTCGCCGGAAATATTGCGTGAACTGGCGGCCCACGAAACAAAAACAACCGTTTACGGCAGCGCCGGTTTTATCTCCAAAGTGCGCAACCGCAGCGCCAAGTTTACCTGTATTGTGGAAGACGGCGCGCCACTTGGCGCCGACCAGAAGGGCATGCCGCTGGAAAAGTCAAAGATCCTGGCGGAAGAGGTACATAGCTACCTGGCGGAAAAACAGGTCATCCGCATCGACAGGCAGATGGGGCAACATCCGCAGTTCAGCCTGCACTGCCGCCTGTACATCACCAGCGAATATGCCCGGATTCCGCTGCAATGGCAGATGATGCTCTTTGCGCCCGCCGATCCGGAAAATGAGCCGGATCTGGTGAGCATTTACGTGCCGGAATGGCCGGAGCGGGTTATTTTCTGCCACCCGGAGGCCGGGGTGACCTATATTCTGGGCACCGACTATTTTGGCGAGGCCAAGAAGTCCTTTCTGCGCATGGCTATGTATATGGTGAAAAAGCGGGGCTGGCTGGGCCTGCATGCCGGCAGCAAGGTGCTGCGGGTGCATGATGCGGCCGGCAGGCTGCGGGAAACGGGTTTCATTATGTTCGGCCTGTCCGGTACGGGCAAGACCACTCTCACCATGCACGACCACGGACTGCGGGGTGAGGAAGGAGTGGCCATCCGCCAGGACGATGTGGTGATCATGGACGGCCGGGGCTACTGCTACGGCACTGAAAACGGTTTTTACATTAAAACCGAAGGTCTGGACGAATCCCAGGCAGTGCTTTACCGCGCCGCCACCTCGCCACATGCGGTGTTTGAAAACGTTATGGTGCTGAATGACGGCCGGGTGCTCTTTGACAACGCCGAACTCACTTCCAACGGCCGGGGTGTGATCCGGCGCCGGGATGTTGCCGGCACGGACGACCGCATCGACCTGGACAAGGCCCACCGCATCATTTTCATCACCCGGCGCAACAACATCATTCCGCCGGTGGCCCGTCTGACTGCGGAACAGGCGGCGGCCTATTTTATGCTGGGCGAATCGATCGAAACCTCCGCCGGGGATCCGTCCCGGGCCGGCCAGTCCAAGCGGGAAGTGGGCACCAATCCCTTCATCGTCGGCCCGGAAGAACTGGAGGGCAACCGCCTGCTGGAAATTCTGCGGGCCAACCCGGATATGGAATGCTATTTGCTGAATACCGGCAGTGTGGGTGCCGGGCCGGATTTTGCCGGAGAAAAAATCACTATTGCCGTGTCCACCAGTATTTTGAAAGAAATCGCCCGGGGCGGCATTACCTGGCAGACAGATTCCGACTGGGGTTATCAGGTGCCGGTGCGCGTACCCGGGTTGGACTTGAGCCGGTTTGTCCCGGCAAACTACTATTCTCCGGCAATCTACCGGGAGCTGGTGGAAAAACTGCGTGCCGAACGCCGGCAGTGGCTGGCCAAGTACCCGGGCTTGCAGCCGGAGATCGTGCGGGCAATCGAGCCCCCGGCCGGGAGTTGCCACAAGGCCAGTTGATTAACTGCACCATTTGGCAAAAACCACTATTCTACCGGCTAAAAGTCCGGATCAGCAATGCATCCGGCATGGGTTTCAAATAATAATTCGATTGTTAATAATCTTACTTTTTCTCCGGTGCAGTTGCGGGGACGGCGCTTAAGCCTTGCAGCAAAGCGGGCGGCTGCCGGATGTTGTCAGAAATACTTGCTGAAAAGGCCTTCAAAATATTTGGGATGAAGTTCGTAATCCTCCGTTTCCATAACGGGGATTTTTTCTTTGCCGGGCTTGCGGAACCCGCTTATGGCATACATTTGAAGTTGTTATTGTAAAATTTTAAAAAGCGTTAATTCTTCTCCGGCGGTTATGCTATAATGGGCCTTGAAAAATTAACCACGGAGGTGTTCATGATGGCTGACGGCGCGTCTTTCACCCTTTTCCGTCCCATGCCCGCCATCACCCGCCGGGCCGGCTATCCCTGGTGGGTGGTGGGAACGGTTTGCGTGGGCGCCTTCATGGCCGCCCTTGACGCCAGTGTGATCAACGTGGCCATGCCCACTTTCAAGGCTGCGTTCAAGGAAAACCTGGGTACGGTGGAATGGGTTTCCATTGCCTATTTGCTTACGCTGACTTCCATGCTTACCGTCTTCGGCCATCTGGCCGACATTGTCGGCCGGCGCACCCTGTATACCCTTGGTTTTCTGGTTTTCATCGCTGGTTCGGCTTTATGCGGTGCTTCCCCGGCCATCCAGTGGCTGATTGTTTTCCGGGTCTTGCAGGCCGTGGGGGCGGGCATGTTGCAGGCCAATTCCATCGCCATCGTCACCGCCGCCGCACCGGGCAAAAGCCGCGGCAAGGCCATCGGCATCCAGGGGTCGGCGCAGGCGGTGGGACTGTCCGTTGGTCCAGCCCTGGGCGGTTGGCTGATCGGTCATTTCGGCTGGCGGTCCATTTTTTACATCAATGTGCCGGTGGGGGTTATCGGCACGCTGCTGGCGGTCATGGTGCTGCCCCGGGACAGACTGGTTCACCACCGGGAAAAATTCGACTACCTGGGCGGATTTTTGCTCACCCCGGCCCTGGTGGCGCTGATCATAGCGTTTCAAAAGGGATACAAGCTTGGCTGGTTTTCCGGGATTATTTTATCCCTTATTTTGACCTGGCTGACTTTCTCAGCCGCCTTTATTTGGTGGGAAGGGCGGGTAAAACACCCGATGGTGGATTTGGGCATGTTTCATAACCGCATCTTTACCCTGGGCAATATCACCGGCCTGCTTTCCTATGCCGCCATGTTCGGCGTGCTGTTCCTGATGCCCTTTTACCTGGAGGGTGTGCACGGCTATCCGGCCACGCTGACCGGCATTTTCCTTACTCCGGTGCCCCTGGCTATGATGGTGGTGGCCCCGGTGGCCGGCCACCTTTATGACCGTTACGGCGCGCGGTTGCTCACTGTTTCCGGTATGACGATTACAGCTGCGGGCGCCGGGTTGCTGGCCACCCTGGGTATGCGCACGCCGTTTTGGCTGGTGGTTGTTTATCTAGCCCTGGTAGGGGCCGGGCTGGGATTGTTTACGCCCCCCAATAACACTTCCGTGATGAGCAGCGTCCATCATGGACGCTTCGGTGTGGCCGGCGGCATTTTGAATATGGCCCGCTCCCTGGGCATGGTGCTGGGGGTTGCTTTTACCGGCACTATTTTCAGTATTTTACAAAACGTGTTTGTTCATCTGGGGTTGTCAAAACAGGTGGCCGTTTTGCACGCCTTCCGTTACACGTTCTGGGGCGTGCTGATCCTGGCGCTGCTGGCGGCAGTGCTCTCCCTGGGCGGTAAGCGGGATGAGAAAAATTCCGGTGACCGCAGGGAATATGAACCTACTTTTGAGTTTTAATTCTGTCCGCTGGTGCGGCGCTAACTGAGACGTCGACTTGCACTGCGGCTTTCAAGGCGGTGCCGTGCTTATTTAGATTAACCTGTAATTTTATACCTTATCAAATCATGGATAAATTTTTTGTCCGTCAATAATCCGGCGTGCTATAATGGTGTGGTGGGGGGGTTTATTATGATTATCGCCAATCGCTGGAAGGGCTTTTTTTGTGTGGTGCTGGCGGCCTGCCTGTGGGGGCTGTCGGGTACGGTGGCCAAGTACTTGTTCAACCGGCAAGTCAATCCCTTCGACCTGGTTCAGGTGCGCCTGACTTTTTCCTTCCTTTTGCTTCTCTTTTACCTGGCGATGACCAATCGCCGCCTGTTGTACATAGACCGCCGGGATTTTTCCTACATGCTCGTTTTTGGCCTGTTTGGAGTGGCGGCGGTGCAATTTACTTATCTTTACACGATCAGCAAGACCAATGTGGCCACGGCCATTTTCCTGCAGTACCTGGCGCCGGCGCTGGTAATGCTTTATGATCTGTTCTTCAAAAAAGAAAAGCTGGCCTTGACCGGCGCCCTTGCCCTGCTTTGGGCGGTGGGAGGCGGGTTTATGATCGCCAAAGGAAGCCTGGGAGGCGGTTTTGCTGTTAGCGGCGTTGGCCTGGTTTCCGGCCTGGCTTCGGCCGCAGCCTTCGCCTTTTATACCGTTTACGGCAAGCGCGGTCTGGCTGTTTACAGCCCCTGGACACTTTTATTGTACGGTTTCGGGGTGGGCGCCGCCACCTGGTTGTTTTACCGGATGCCCTGGCTGACTGTGATGCACTACGGCTGGCAGGACTGGCTTTTCTTTTTGTACATTGCTGTTTTCGCCACCATTATTCCCTTCGGCTTTTATTTCAAAGGTCTGCGTTACCTGACGCCGGTGAAAACGGGGTTGACCAGCACTTTGGAGCCGGTGGTGGCGGCCGTGCTGGCCTACCTGATGCTGGGGGAAAAACTGACCGTCATACAGATAGGCGGTTGCGTTATGATTCTGGGTGCAGTGATCTTGATCCAGCTTTCCGCCGCTGCGGAAAAAGCCGGTGCCATAAGCGAACCGCCCGCACCGGCGGTAACGCGCCTCGGGGCACGGGAACTGGGTGCGTCACCGCATAACTAGACACCTGTTTGCGACCTCATTTATGGGTTGTGTTTAAAAATCATGGCTGTTAGGAAAGCTGCCGGGTCAGGTTAATCCAAGAATTCAATTGATAAAAGAGAAACGGGCGGGCCGGGTTGTTTGATCATTTCCTTCCGGGCCGGGTGGCCGGCCGGGATACGGCCGCTTTCTTTTGGCGTTTTTCTTTTAGCTGCAGGATTACTCCCAGGGCGGTGATTCCCAGGAGCAGCGAATAAAACGTTAAGGCTGTGGTGAGGTTCCACCTTCCGGCAATCAAAGCGCCGATTAGCGGGCCGGCCACCAATCCCAGGGAGTAGGCGGTGTTAAAGATGCCGTAGGCCGTGCCGTACATGCCGCTGTTGGGATGGGCGGCTTTCATTTTCAAGCTCCCGGTATTGGCACCGGCCAAACAGACGGCTTCTGTGGAGTCGGCCAGCAGGGGCAGTGCCGTTGCGGAGGAAGCGCCGGAGACGGTACCGTAAAGAGCCAGTAACAAAGCTTCAGCTTCCAGGGTGGGTGCCCGTCCGAGCCAGGGGGCCGTAAGGGCCGTGGCCAGCAGGCCGCCGGTCACCAGCGGTTTGCGTCCCAGACGATCGGATAAATAGCCGAAAACCGGCTGGCACAGGGTAAAGGCCATGCTCAGCGCACCGAACAACAGGCCGGTTCCGGCGCTGGTCAGACCGAAGCGGTGATTGAGGTCCAGGGGCAGCAGTGGTTCCAGCATGCCAAAACCAAAACTGCCGGCCACGGTAACGGCCACGCTCCAAAAAATGTTGCGGTTGCGCAACATTTTTAATTCCGTCTGTTGTCCCTTCCCCGTGGCGGTATTGTTTTCGGGCAGCGGGCAGCGCCACAATAAAACGCTCAGGACGGCGCCGGCCACGGCGGTAAGCAAAAAAGGGAAAAGGTAGCCGGCATACTGGTAGAGCATGCCGCCCAATACCGGACCGCTGATCGTGCCCAATCCGGTGCTGGTCATCACCAGGCCCATCTTTTGGCCGCGCATTTGCGCGGGGTAAAGGGACGCCACCAGGGCCAAACCGGCGGACCAGGTGGCTGCAGATGATATTCCCTGCAGCAGGCGACTGACGGAAAGCATGAAAACGCCACCTGAAAAGGCAAACAGCACGGTGGACAGGGTTAGTCCGATCATGCCCGGCAGCAGCACCGGTTTATAACCGTAGCGGTCACAGGCCATACCCGCCGGTACGCCGGCCAGCAGCAAACCGGCTGCATAGGCGGCGAAAATCACCCCCAGTTCGCCCGGGGAAGCCCCCAGTCGCCCGGCGTAGTAAGGCACCACCGGTACGATGATCCCGTATAGCAACGTATCCAGGTAGATGGCCAGGTTGATGAGCAGGAAGATGTAATTTATAGAAAAAGCTTTATTGTTGAACATCTTTAAAATGATACTCCGTTTATCTCTGCAGCACGCCCTGCCGGGCGTAATTCCTCCGGATATACCGCATATGGTTTGAAGGGCATATTGTAATATGATAACCCATAAAAAGGAAAAAGTCCACTCTTTTTAGGATTTTCGCTCTTCGGGAGATATGGTTCAAAGAGTGAATTATTGAGGTATGGCATCAGGAATGAGTGCAGACAAATCAATTGTATTTGCTTTGCTTTATCAAGCTCTATTACATACCAATCCCTGCCTGTAATTATTATTCACCCCCCGGGAAATATTACTGGGCAGAATATTTTCAACCGGGGGGATGCTCATTGTCAGGGTCGGAAAAGCAGGAAAAAATCGCCGGAAGCAAGGGCGGTAAAAAAGAAGGAAAAAAAGTCGGCGCCCTGGGTTTGGTTTTCCTCGGCCTGGGTTCGGCCATCGGAGGCAGCTTTTTCCTCGCTTCCGGCATTGCCGTGCGCCTGGCCGGTCCGTCCGTGGTGCTGGGTTACCTGTTCGGGGGGGTTACCGTTTATTTGATTATGGTTTCCCTGGGGCATCTGGCGCTGAAATACAAGGAGCGGGAATCCTTCCGGGGCTATGTGCAGGAGGCCGTCGGGCCAACTACCGGTTTCATGGTGGGGTGGTCCACCTGGCTGACCAACTTGATCAGTATGGTGGCCGAGTCTATTGCCATGGCCATTTACACCCGCATCTGGCTGCCGCAGATCCCGGTGTGGATGCTGCCTCTGGCCTACGGCGTGCTGGCCACCGGGATAAATTTTTTGGGCATTAAAATTGTAGACAAGTCGGAAGGTTTTTTAACGGTGATCAAAACGGGCGCCCTGGTGGCCTTTATGGGCGTGGTCGCCTACATTTTCCTTGTGCCGCACCGGGTGGCTGCCGCCGCCGGCACGGCCAACCTGGCTCCCTTTTTCCCGCACGGGGCGGGCGGCCTGGGTCAGGCCATGGTCATCTGCACCTTTGCCTACGCCACCGGCGCTCTGGCTTCGGCGATGGGGGATACAAAGAATCCCCGGCGGGACATTCCCCGGGCCACCATCGGCATGGCTTTGGGGCAGGCCTTCTTTTTCACCCTGCCCACTTTGGCCCTGGTGCTGGCGGTACCCTGGACAATGGTATCCACCAAAGCCAGCCCCTTTGTCACCGCTCTCAATCACGTCGGCATTCACGCAGGCGGTACCATCCTGAACGCCATAGTGCTGATCTCCTCTTTTTCAGTACTGGTCGCCTCCATGTTCAGCGCCGAAATCATGCTTTCGTCCCTGGCCAAGGATAAAGAGGCGCCCGCCTTTTTGGCCCGGGAGTGGAAAAAACTATCCATCTGGGCGCTGCTGGTGTCTTCCGGCGCCCTGCTGCTCGTTTCCCAGTTGGCCCTGCTGTTGCCGAAGCACGTTTACAACTACGCCGTTACGACCACGGGCTATTTGAGCTTCGTGGGATGGGCGGGTATATTGATCGCCCGGCTGGCGCTTTGTTTGCCGCAAAAAAACAACGGGCGCATGGAGTGGAGCGGATTTTTGGTCGCGGCCGCCGGCCTGGCGGCACTTGTATTAATCTCCATTCTTGGCTTGAAGGTGCCGGAGCAAAGATTTTCTTTCGTCTTTACCGTGGTGAGTGTGGTTGTACTTCTGGGCATTGGAAAGCTGGTCAAAAAGGAAAGGGAAACAAAGGGCGGGCCGGACGGGGGCGACCCTCAATACGCCTTTACCGGCAAAACGGCCGGTCCTTCCCTGCCGGAAAGGATCACCGGGAAGCTGCGGCAAAAGTAAAAAATCGTCCGGGAGACCCGGTTTACTGCTAAATGGCCCACTCTTGAAGGTGGCGGTCGTACCGGAGGAGAGACTGGCGCAGATCCGGCAACGAAATAGGCCGGTTTTTTACTTGCAGGTTATGTTCAAAAAATCGTGCTCATTAGCTTAAACGTTTATGCGTGTGACGTATTGAAGGACAATTTGTTACCAGTCATGATTCCGTTGGCCGGCCAATTTTTCAAAAAGGCACCTGAATATTATGGCAATCACCTTGCTTCAAAAACAGATGAGGGGGATCTGCATCCCACTTCATATCCATCCATGGCGATAAACTTTTTACTTGCCCTTGACCAGATCATCCAGTGTCTTAAAGCTATACCCCTGTGCTCTGATGTCTTTGATCATCCGGTCCAGGGCTTCCGTATCGTCTTTGGATACGGCGTGCAGCAGGATCAGCGCGCCGGGATGCAGGTTGTCCATTACCGAGCGGTAGGCTTCCTCCGGGCCGCCGGGCATGGGCACCCAGTCCACCAGGGCCAGGCTCCAGAAGATGTTGTGGTAACCCAGTTCCCGGGTCAGGGCCAGTGTGCGTTCGCTGTATTCGCCCTTGGGCGGCCGCAGGTAATGCATTTGCTGTCCGGTAAGTTTGTTAAACATGGTTTCCACTGATTGCAATTCGGTTTTGATCTGCCCGTCGCCGATTTCAGGCAAACTGGGGTGGTTCATGGTATGGTTGCCCACGGTGTGTCCTTCGGCCACCATACGCTTGACCAGTTCCGGCTGGCTTTTGATGTAGTGGCCGGTAACAAAAAAGGCCGCCCGCACATTGTCGGCTTTCAAAATGTCCAGGATTTTCGGTGTATAGCCGTTTTCATAGCCCTCGTCAAAGGTCAGGTAGACCGTTTTTTCATCCGGTTTGCCAATCCACCAGGCGCCGTACCGGGCCAGGGTGCTGCTGATGCCGGAGGGCATTTCCGGTTGTTGATGGTTGTCATTGCGCTTGATTCCCCAGCCGTGTTTGACGTTGGACAGTCCGGTGGTGGTTTTGACGGCGGCCGGAGGTTGCCCGTTCTTCTTCAGTGGCCGTCCGGCGCTTTGCATGTTGGCATCCGGGGTTGAGGCCTGCTTTTGTGTGTCCAGGCCCGGGCTATGCCCGGCGGGGGCTTGATATACGCTCCCGGCGGTGGTCCGTTCCGGCACCCGGTGCATCTTGCCGGCATAAACGGCGCTTGCCGCAACAATAACCAGTAAGCCAAGGATGATCAGCCAGGTGTATTTTTTCAAACCGCTCACTCCATTTCATCTCTATATCCTTTATTTGAGTATGGTGGACAAAGAGACGGCAAATTATTCCCCGGTTGGGTGCCTTTATATTAAACGAGTTTTCGACAAAAAAATCTTTATACCTCTATATTATTAACCGGGTGCTTGCGGATTTCAGGCAGCGCCGCAGGATAGCCTTGACCGCCGGGGATCCCCGCACATGGTAAAATTGCATACACGACGGGATGTGCCACGCTTTCATATCATGTCCTCCGGGCGGTTCCCGCCGGTGGATTTGCTTAACCACGTGCCGGGTGCTGTCAAGGTCGCCGCCCGGTCCGGAGGTTGACATTTCCCCTGTCCGGATAAACGAGTTGCCGGGGTGACATTTTCATTGACTGTTGACACAAACATAGTTTATAGGTATTGACAGCGGGACGGTTTTCTGCTAACATAAGTTTTGCGCCTGTGACGGATGCGCGCGCCGGCGTAGCTCAACTGGTAGAGCATACGACTTGTAATCGTAAGGTTGCGGGTTCGAGTCCCACCGCCGGCTCCAAATTCAAGCATTACAATTTTTGAGGGACGGATGTAAGATGCTACCGGACCGCGCTGGTTGGTGAATAAAATATTATTTTTTTCTGACATCTGACATCCGACTTCTGACATCTGTTCCGGAGGGGTTCCCGAGTGGCTAAAGGGAGCAGACTGTAAATCTGCCGGCTGTCGCCTTCGTAGGTTCGAATCCTACCCCCTCCACCACTTACCCGGTTCAGCCGGGAATAAATAAGGTTTGAACAGAAATCAATTTTGTGTTATAATAACACGGTCAAGCAAATAAATTTTATCGCGGGGTAGAGCAGCCGGTAGCTCGTCGGGCTCATAACCCGAAGGTCGTAGGTTCAAATCCTACCCCCGCAACCATGCCACTATAGCTCAGCAGGTAGAGCGCGTCCTTGGTAAGGACGAGGTCACCGGTTCAAGCCCGGTTAGTGGCTCCAACTATTTGTAAGCGGTAGCCGGTCGTCAGTCGCCGGGTAAAACAACAAGAGCCCGTATCTTTGTATATTTATTTCTGATGACTGCTTACTGACGACTGACAACTAAATACGGCGGCGTAGCTCAGCTGGTTAGAGCATGCGGTTCATACCCGCAGTGTCCGGGGTTCGAGTCCCTGCGCCGCTACCACCCAGACACCGGGGGGATCTGTGGATTCCCGGTGTTTTTATTTTTGTCCGGGAAGGAATTTTAATTTTGATATCGAATTTTACTTAACGAATTTTGACCGGTGCATTTTTTATTGGAAACTGGCAATAATTTAGAAGTAATGTTAAAAAGTGGACCTGGAAGAGGAGGAGAAAAAAGACATG
>NZ_LYVF01000197.1 GCF_001655685.1 Desulfotomaculum copahuensis | reverse complement strand
GGCGCCTTCTACCCACTCTATGTTATTATGTAACTAATGAGTTTTCAGAGGCGAAATATTTATCGCCCTGTCGGGCGATGCCTCTTTCATCCCACCCCACAAGGGGATGGGTTTTCAGAGGCGGTTTCTATAAGCTCCTTGAAAATTAAAGAAAATTTTTTGCTGCTGGCCCAGTTGCCGCGGGGTGAGCCGAGGCCCCGGTCGGGCAGGTGCTGGACAAAAGTGACGACGGGGGAAACAGCGCCCCTGGCGGAGGCCAAGCGCAACAGAGAAGCGCAAAGCAGCTCCCCGCCCGAGAGGGCGGATCGGCCGTCGTATGCCCCGTGCCTCGGGCCATGGGGGCGCGGGTACGTCGTGAAAGCACCGTCGGATCAATATTCGTCGCAAACTGCCGGTGGGATGGCCACCGCCGTAGAAGATTTTATTCTTCAAGTATTTGGGGGCAAAATGGGGGTTGATATTATGCCAGAATCAAAAATACTCACCGTTTTTGAAGTAGCGCAAATTCTACGAATTAGCCGTACCCATGCTTATCACCTGGTGAAACAGGGTGTTATCCCATCGATAAAGATTGGTCGGAGTGTCCGGGTTTATGAAAAGGCCTTCATCGAATGGCTTGAAAAATCCTCCTATCAGAGTGATATAATTAGCTTGTCCGAACCGCAAGAAAGGGGGAAACCATGGCCAAGCGGGATACGCGAAATCTCGTCCAAAAAGGTGATGTCTGGTATGTAGTTATTTCCGTAATGGTTGGCGGTAAGCGCAAAAAAATATGGCATAAAGCCGGCAAATCCTTGAAAGAAGCTCAAAAATTACGTAATGAGTTATTGCATAAACTGCAGACTAAAACCTACTCCTACTCTGGAAAGAAAACTTTCAAGGAGTTTTTACTCGAAAAATGGTTGCCTGATTATGCGGAAGTCGCCCTAAAAATCAGCACAATTGAAGGATACAAAAGCATAATCAGTAACCACATTATCCCTTGTATTGGTGATCTTAGAATGGACAGGTTATCACCATCTGACATACAGGGCTACATTGCCGATAGAAGACGTCATGGGTTATCTAATCGTACTATATTGCAACACTACCGGATAATTCATCAGGCTTTAGATCATGCCATTCAATGGGAGTTGCTAGCTACAAATCCGGCCGACAGGGTTAGACCACCTAGTTTTAGAAGCGAAAAGTTTAAGCCAGTTCTGCCGCCGATAAAAGAAGTAATCAGGATTTTAGAAACATTAAAGAACACTATTTTTTATGTCCCATGCAAAATTGCGTTCTATACTGGTATGCGGCGAGGTGAAATACTAGCGCTTAAATGGTCAAATGTAAACTTTGATGAAGAAGCTTTCATTGTAAACGAAACGATTTTTCCTTCAGAAAACGGGTTGGTACGGCAACTTCCCAAGAATGAAACCTCTATCCGGGTGGTAGCGTTTCCCCATTCACTGGCGTCAGTATTACAAGAGCAGAAGGAATGGCAAAACAAAAACAGGCTTAAATTTAAAGAATACTATCAAGAGAACGACCTCATTTGCTGTAAGGAGGACGGTTCCCCAATTAACCCGGATAGCTTCTCCAAGAGATTCGGGGAGACCTTGAAGAGGTATGATCTACCGCATATCCGGTTTCATGATTTGCGTCATTTGAATGTTACGGGCTTAATCGCTACAGGGGCTGACCTGGGTATAGTGCAAAAACAGGTGGGACATAGCTCCCTTGGTACTACGCTGGACTATAACCACCCGTCTTTTCACCTGCAAAAAAAAGCTGTCGAAGCCCTCGACAACACACTGCAAGACTTACGGTAGAATACGGGTAGAAAACGAGCGCGAATCGTTTTCTACCCCATCCTTATGAAAACCGTAAGCCCTTATCATTCCTGGTGCCGAAGGTGGGAGTCGAACCCACACGGGTGGTTAGCCCGGCGGATTTTGAGTCCGCTGCGTCTGCCAGTTCCGCCACTTCGGCATATCCTATTCATGGCGAGTCCAATTTTATCATAAATCAATGAGGTCTGTCAATGCCCGGACGTCAATTTGCCGGTGCTTCCGGTGCCCGGTCAGCCATATATATGCCGGGAGATTGTTCAGGTGCGGTTTTACTGGAAAATCTTTTTCCGGCAGAATCCGGCAGGATTGGCTTATAAATGTGTCGAATTAAATGAACCAGCGGAACTGCCGCATTAGGAGTGGATCCTTTTGTGTTTGGATGACATGGAGTTGGTTGCGCGCAGCAGGTCCGGTGACCTGGACGCTTTTGAGAAACTGATCGGCCGGTATGAAAAAAAAGTTTTTACAACCACTTACCGGTTTGTAGGGAATTATGCCGATGCCAGCGATCTGTCCCAGGAGACATTTATCCGGGTCTACCAGTCGCTGGCTTCTTTTCGTGGGGACTGTAGTTTTGCCACCTGGGTCTATCGTATCAGTGCCAACGTTTGCCGGGACGAACTGCGGCGCCGGGGCCGGCAAAAGAATGTTTCCCTGGAGGAGATGGCTTTCAGTCCGAATGGCAAAGAGCGTCCGGGTGGCGGCGTCCGTTCACCCGAAGAAATTTATGAGTGCAGCGAATTGCAGTGCATGGTGCAGGAATGTCTGCGTGAGTTGCCGGAAGAGTTCCGGTTGGTATTGATTATGCGCGAACTGCAGGGGCTTACTTACGACGAAATTGCGGCAGCGCTGGATGTTTCCCCGGGAACGGTAAAATCCCGTCTCAGCCGGGGCCGTCAGGCTTTAAAACAAAAAATTACCGACCGGCGGGAACTTTTGGGACTGCATCCGCGTCTATCAGGTAAGGGGGGATGAGCAATGCGATGTCAACAGATCCAGGAAATGTTTTCCGCCTGCCTGGACGGTGAACTGTCACCCTCCAAAGAAGCCCGGGTAAAAACGCATTTGATTTCTTGCGCCGCCTGCCGTGCCCGGTGGGAAGAACTTCAGTCGACGATGGAATTGGTGCGTAGCCTGCCGGAATTGTCACCCCCGCCGGAATTCCGGTCGCAGGTAAAGCAAAAGCTGGCCATGTTGCCCGCACCGGCGAATACATTGCCGGCGCGGGCGGGATTCCTATCCCGGCTTGTTCGGCGGCACGGTTTGATATCTGCCGCGGCGGCCATGCTCCTGGTGTTGGGGACCGCTTCCCTGCTTTGGTCTGGAGATCTGGCCGGCCGTTTGGGAACCGGACATAATCCGGTGAGGCGAAATTCACAGGTGGCTGATGTCAACCAGGGCGGCATTGCTTCCTCGAAAGCGGAAAAATCAGGACTGCCGGCAGCCGGCCGGAAAAAGGAACCGTTCAGCCCGAACAGCACAGTCCGGGACGGTAATATACCGGTCCCCTTCGGGGGGGGCCGGGCGGACGGCAATAACGTTAAAACAAATCAAACACAGGTTGACAATACCGCTCCGGTTCCGCCGGCACAGAAAGGCAATGATCAAAAAACCACCTTTATGGCCTTGTCCCTCCAACCCCGGGCACACCTTTCCGGTAACGACCCGGGTAGCCGGGGGACGGAACCGGCCGGGATGCGCCTAGTCCCGGGCGGGTCGGGTACCGATCCGGTACGGAAAAACGCTCCGTCGGGAGCGGATTGCGGGAATACCGGCGGGCAAACCGGCACCGCCGCTTTGAGTGATTCCACTGGTTTGTCCAGGCCGGCCAAAACGGTGCGTCAGGCCGGTGTTACCCTGCAGGCCGGGGACCGGGAGCAGGTCCAAAAAGGAATCGGTTTGCTGGCACAGCGCTATAACGGCATGATTAACCCGGATCCGGGCGGCAGTATCTTTACCGTGGTGTTGCCTGTAGATGCACTGGAGCCTTTTTTGGCCGGGCTTGCTGATTTGGGCCGGGTTTCTGAAGAAAAGATTGAAGGGCGTGATGTTTCCAAAGATTATTATGAGGCCGTAGACCGGTTGTCTGTATTGCAAAATGAGTTGACCGGCCAACAAGCGACCGGAGCCGGCAGCGCCTTCAATACAGCGGACGCCCAAACTGCCGGGGTGGACAACCGGATACTGCAGAGGGAAATTAACTGTCTAAAGGGCAAGATACAAAGTCTGGATGACGCCGTAAGCCGGGCTACGGTAAAAATTACACTTGATTGAGGCCGTGATTTTTGCACACAACCAATAAATGAGGAGGTCCGGCGTTTCAGTCGCTCCTCCGGCATGAGCGCCATCTTCAAGAATGGCCATTTTCAACGTAAATATTTTTCTTGCCAGAGAGACCGGAAAAAGGTAGAATAATAAGTGTTTTATGCCGTCCGGCTAATAATGGCGGTTCAATTGGCTCATAATAATATACAGCACGGAAAGGAGGCAAAACCTTGCGCGAGAAGGTGGAGGAGGTTCTCAACCGTGTGCGCCCGGCCCTGCGGGCGGACGGCGGTGATGTGGAACTGGTTGACGTCACTGATGACGGTGTGGTAAAAGTACGCCTGAAAGGGGCCTGCGGCGGGTGAGCGATGTCCACGTACACCCTGAAGATGGGGATTGAGCGGTCGCTCAAGCAGGCTATTCCGGAAGTGAAGGAAGTCATCCAGGCTTAGTCAAGAAAAGCCTCTGCAGCGGCAGGGGTTTTTTTCATCAATTATATTTTACCGGGGGAGGGTGCCATGTCATTTAAAGTGGCTGTTTGTCAACTCAAGGTCACTGAAGATAAGAAAAATAACTTGACCCGGGCCGGGGAAATGATCCGGCAGGCCGCCGCCCGGGGTGCCAGGCTGGTGGCTTTGCCGGAAATGTTTAATTGTCCGTATCTTTCCCATTTATTTCCCCGGTACGCGGAAAGTTACCCGGATGGCGAAAGCATTGCCATGCTGTCCGCGGCGGCCCGGCAGGGGAAGGTTTACCTGGTCGGCGGTTCCATTCCGGAGCGGGACGGAGATAAAGTTTTTAATACCAGCTTTATTTTCGGCCCGGACGGGCGGTTACTGGGGCGTCACCGCAAAGTGCATCTTTTTGACGTGGATCTGCCCGGCGGGTTGCGGGTTAAAGAGTCCAGCACTTTGGGAGCCGGCAACCAGGTGACGGTTATACCTACGGAAATGTGTCCGGTCGGGGTGGCCATCTGTTATGACGTGCGTTTTCCGGAATTGATCCGGTTGATGGCTTTAAAGGGAGCCAAATTAATCGTGATTCCGGCCGCTTTTAACATGACCACCGGCCCCGCCCACTGGGAACTGATTTTCCGTACCCGGGCCGTTGACAATCAGGTTTATTTTATCGGCGCCTCACCGGCCCGGGATGTCCGGGCCGCCTATGTAGCCTACGGGCATTCCCTGGTTGTTGATCCCTGGGGCCGGATTGTTTCCGGCGCCGGTGAAGCAGAAGAAGTCGTGCTGGCAGACATAGATCTCGATCTGGTGGAAAAAGTCCGGCAGGATTTGCCCCTGCTGCGTCACCGCCGCCTGGATCTTTATAGTTTGGCCGGAAACAATTTTAATGGGAGTGATCGCTGGTGTTAACATTTGGCATGGTGGGTTTGCCCATGGTCGGAAAGACCACCATTTTCAACCTGGTCACCGAATCGGGAGCCGAAACATCCAATTTCCTGACCGGAAAGACGGAAATCAATACCGGTATGGCCCGGGTGCGGGATGAACGGGTCGATTATCTGACTGCCGTATTCAAACCCAGGCGCACTGTTTATGCGCAGGTGCAGTGCAGTGACGTGCCCGGACTGGTCAGGGGGGCCAGTCAGGGCCAGGGGGTGGGAAACCAGTTTCTGGACGGCATCCGCGAAGCCGATTTGCTGGTGCATGTGGTGCGGGCGTTTGAAAATGAAAATGTGCCCCATGTAGACGGCGGGGTGGATCCATTACGGGATATTGAAACTGTGAGTATGGAACTGCTTTTTGCCGACATGGAGTTGCTGGAAAAGCGCATTGACCGGATTAAAAGCGGCAAAAAAGTTAAGAAAGAGGCGGCCGCGGAACTGGCGGTGCTGCAAAAATGCCTGGCTGCGTTGGAAAATGAAATTCCCCTGCATAGTGCCGGACTGTCAGAGGAAGAGCGGTTATCCCTGCGCAATTATAACTTTTTTACGGAAAAGCCGGTGATTCTGGTGGTTAATACTGATGAAAGACAGTTTAAAAGCCATGATTATCCGCAAAAAAACGCCCTTGAAGCCATGGCCCGGGAAAAGGGTCTGGAACTGGTGGAAGTCTGCGGCCGCCTGGAAATGGAGATCAATGAGCTGCCGCCGGAGGACCGGGAGCTCTTTCTGGCCGATCTCGGTGTTAAGGAGTTGGGCGTGGATCGCCTGGTCAGGGCGGCTTACGGACAACTGGGGTTGATTTCTTTCCTGACGGCGGGGGAGGACGAAGTGAAGGCCTGGACCATCCACCGGGGCAGCACGGCCAAAAAGGCGGCCGGCAAGATCCACTCCGATATTGAGCGGGGATTCATCCGGGCCGAAGTGGTTGCTTTCGAAGACCTTCACGCTCTGGGTTCCATGGCCATGGTAAAAGAAAAAGGCCTGGCCCGGCTGGAGGGAAAGGACTACATCGTGAAAGACGGGGATATTATCAACTTCCGCTTCAACGTGTAGCGGGACAGGCCATGAGGAATGATGCCGGGCGCGTAAATCACGGTATTATATGGCGTATCAGTTGAAAAAATATATGTATGAACAGATAGACTACACCAAAAAAAATAATATGAGGGTAGCACCGGGTTAAATACCGGTCGAGGAAATTATACACCGTCTGCACCACATCCGCCTGTCGGGACGGATGTAAATCCCAACAGGCCAATTTATTCTTCCAGTGATGCTTTAACCGCAGGCCGGCGGTTTCTGTCGCCATCGCCTTCAGCTCTGCTTCGGGTAAATAAATGGTCCGGCAGCTCAACAATTTCACCTCGGAACGTTATTCACCGGGTGTATCGGCGGTGGAATGCCCGTTTTCGCCGGCTATGCTCGCGCAAACAAAATTAAACAGAAAATGCCCGTTTCGGCCATCGTTCTACATTATATCCTAGCAGTTATTGTCGTAATTTTACATCATGCATAGGCCTCAATTACTTTCTCACTGTGGACTTAAACTTGGACAAGGCCATAGTCCCGGGTGTTGTTGGTCCGGAAATAACGACCGGGGGTAAAAACAGCCAAAAAAAAAGTGCCCGGGGGCACATAATCCGTTATATATGCACAATCTTGTTTTTTATGGCGTACAGGGCGGCCTGAGTGCGATCCGTAACGCTCAGCTTGCGGAAGATGCTGTACATATGGTTTTTTACCGTTTTTTCGCTGATAAAAAGCTTTTCGGCAATGCCGCGGTTGGTTTCGCCCCGGGCAACCAGCCGCAAAACCTGTAATTCCCGGGTGGTCAGGGCGCGACTGTCTTTGCTGCCGCCCGGGTTTTCCGGGGTGGATAAACGGCTGAATTCCTCAAAAACCCGGGCCATCAGGCGGGGCGAGATGAATGATTCTCCCCGGGCCACCCCCAGAATGGTGCGAATCAGATGGTCCGGACTGATATCCTTGAGCAGGTAGGCCGAGGCGCCATTCCGGATCATTTCGAACAGGTAGTCTTCCTGGTCGTGAATGGTCAGGGCAATAACCCCGATCTCCGGTTTTTTTTCCTTGATTGTCCGGCAGACGGCAATACCGTTTATTGTGGGCAGGTTGATGTCGAGCAAAATTATGTCCACGTCCATATTGGTGGCCATTTCCACCGCTTGTGGTCCGTCGGCGGCTTCTCCGATTACTTCGATCTGTGGTTCCAATGAGAGCACTTTGCGTAATCCTTCACGGATCAAGGCATGATCGTCGGCAATCAGCACCTTGATAGAATTCATGCTATCGCTCCTTTGTTTTGAAGTTTCCTGTTAAACAGGAACAGAAACACTGATCGTCGTTCCCTTTCCGGGAGCGCTGCTGATGGTCAGTTCTCCCTGTAAAATCTGTATTCTTTCCCGCATCCCAACCAGACCGTAACCATGTTCCTCCTGGTTTTCCGCAGCTGCTTCCGGATTGAAACCGCACCCGTCATCTTTGATCACCAGATTGATTTTTTTGGGCAATGTCTCCAGCTTGACCAGTACATGGCGGGCGCGGGAATGCTTATGTATATTGCTCAAACTTTCCTGAAAGATCCGGAAAAGGGCCACTTCCACCGCCGCGGGCAGGCGTTGCTGACCGCCCAGGACCAGTAGTTCCACCGGCAGGTTGTACCTGTTCTGGAATTCCGTTTGATAGCGCTTGATGGCGGGGATCAGGCCCAGATCATCAAGCACCATTGGCCTTAGATCGAAGATGATTTGCCGGACATCCGCCAAACCCTGCCGGACCTGTTGTTGCAAGGATTTCAGCTCTTCCTTCACCCGCGCCGGTTCAACGTCCATTATGGCCTGCAGATATTCCGTACGCATAACGATGTTGGCCATGGCTTGAGCCGGTCCGTCGTGGATTTCCCTGGCCACCCGGCGCCGCTCTTCTTCCTGCGCCCGCATGATGCTCAGGCCGAGTTGATGAATCTGTTCCAGTTCGCCGATTTTAGAGCCCAGATCCTGTAAATCGCCGGCCAAATAATTCAGCACGGTGCCCAACTGGGTGAGCATTTTTTCCGCCTTTTCCTGCATGGCCCCCAGTCGGCGCAGGTTTATCTCCAGATGATCCCGCCGGTAGCGCAACAATTTCTCCTGACTGCGTAACTCGGCCAGTTTGAGCTGCGCCCTCTGTGCTTCCTCATAAGCGCTCTTGATATCCAATTCTCCGTATTTTTTAAAATCCCGGCTTACCTCGGCCAGGCGGATGCGGGCACGCAATTCTTCTTTGGCCTGGTTGTCCACCTGCTCGATAATGGCTTTTACTTCTTCATATATTCCGTTCAGTTCATTTTTTACCTGCTCATATTCGGCCCGGGTACTTTCCGCGATGTCAAAAATATTGCGTTTTCCGTTTTCAATGGCGGTCAGGGTTTGTTTGAGCACGCGGTCCAGTTCCGCCGGATCGTAGCGGAAGGTTTTAAAATGTATTGACTTCCTGCCGTTCTTAGGTGGCGCTGCCATTTTCCAGCTCCTGTTCCGGTATTGAAACCCCAACCAAAAACTTATTCGTGACGAACCTTGACATTTCCTGCCGGGTCAGGTGCAATCATGTAAAAATATTGTCGAATTTGCTTTGTTGACGGAAAAATGGGAATAAAACGGCGATGGCGGAAAAATAATAGGGTTGAAAAAGGGGAGGTGACAAAAGCATGCATCATTGGCGGATGACGGAAATGGAAAAGTTGCACATTATGGAGCAACTCAAAGCTGAGGAGTTGTGCGCCAGGAAGTCGCAGTTCTACCTCAACCAGACCCGGGACCCGGCCGTCCAGAGCCTGCTGCAACAGTGTGTGGATAAAGGGCAGCGGCACATCAGCACATTGAACAATCTTTTGCAGGACGCCGGTCTTTCCGGCATGGCGCAGCATTAAAAACCAGGACAGGAGGTGTGATCTGTGCAGTTCAGCGATCGCGACATTCTTACCGATTTGATCACCGGTACCAAGATGATCTCCACCGGTTATCACACGGCCGTTTTAGAAGCGGCCAATGACCGGATCCGCAACACGTTGATCCACATCAACAACGAAGAATTGAATGCCCAGAAGCAGATCTTCGACTTGATGCATTCCCGCGGCTGGTACCCGCTGGATCCGCTGTATACCGGCGCCCCGATGGGCGCCGAGGCCACCGGTATCCGGGGACCGGAAGGACCCATGGGGCGTATGGGCCCGGGGATGCCGCCGGGCGGGGAAGTCCGCAACTGGTGAAACCGTTTAAAAGGGCTGGCCTTTTGGGGTACAGCCCTTTTAAATTTTTATGGTCATGATTTTATCCCGTCCCGGAATAAAAATTCCCTCTTGACCGCAAACGTAAGTTTTGGATATAATAGCCTAAAACATATGTTTCTGAAAAATATGTTTCCGAAATACGTTTTTGGGGGGAGGTGTTTATGTCGCGGACTATTTTACTGGCCGATATGAACGCCTTTTTTGCCAGTGTGCATCAGGCACTGGATCCGGCTTTGCGGGACAAGGCGGTGATTGTGGCCGGCGATCCGGCCAAACGGCACGGAATTGTCCTAGCCGCCAGCTACCAGGCCAGGGCCGAAGGCGTAAAAACGGGCATGACAGTGGGCGAAGCCGTGCTGACCTGTCCGGACGGCGTTTTAATCAAGCCGCAGTATCATCTTTACGTCGGTTTTTCCAGCCGCATCCTGCGTATTATGCGGGACTTCACCCCCCTGGTGGAACCGTTTTCCATTGATGAAGCCTTTATGGATGTTACCGGTTGCCGGAACCTTTTGGGTTCACCGGTGGAAATAGCCCGGAAGCTAAAAGAGCGCATCCGTAATGAGGTGGGCGTTACCTGCAGCGTGGGCATCGGACCGAACAAACTGCTGGCCAAAATGGCGGCCGGGTTGCAAAAGCCGGACGGTCTGACTGTACTGGAAGAAAAAGATGTTCCCGTCCGGTTGTGGCCACTGCCGGTGCGGAAGCTTTTCGGGGTGGGTCCCCGTTATGAGCGGCACTTGCGGCAGTTTAACATCCATACCATTGGAGACCTGGCCAATTTCCCGGTGGACGTCCTTAAGAGACGCTTTGGAGTGAACGGTGAGGTGCTCTGGCTCTGCGCCCGGGGGGTTGACTACAGTCCCGTCGACCCGGGCAGTTTGGAGATGGTGAAAAGTGTCGGGCAGCAGATTACCCTGCCCCGGGATTACCGGGGCGGGGAGGTCAAGGTGGTCGTCCTGGAACTGGCCGACCAGGTGGCCCGGCGGGTGCGGGCCGGCGGTTACGTGGGCAAAACAGTGGTATTATCTTTGAAGGATGCCGATTTCGCCTGCTTGTCGCGCCGGCGGACACTGCCCGGATATACCGCCCTGGCGGCCGAAATCCACCGTGCGGCGGTAATGCTGCTGGAAAGGCACTGGCCCGCCGGTTGGCCGGTGCGCCTGGTGGGAGTGGCCCTGGCCAATTTGATTCCGGCCCGGCAGGAGCAGCTTGCTTTGTTCGGCAGACAGGAGAAATTGGACCGGTTTGAACGGGGCTATGACCGGGTAAGAAATAGATTCGGGGAAAAGGCCATTTGCCGGGCCGCTTCCCTGACCGGGGCGGGCGCCTGGCATGCAAGGTAACAAATTGTGGGAAAGCCACCGTTTAATCCTGCCGGAAATGCGGGAGGTGGCTGCGCATACCTGCCGGGAATGCCGTTTTCTGGTCCGGATCCGGGGACGCGGGGAAAGCAGGCCGGGCTGCGTGGCCGCTATTTCCCGTTACGGCACGTTGCAAAACAGGGTGCCGCCGGAAATACACGCTCTGGATATCTTAAAGCTGGCCGGCCGGTCCGGCCTGGCGGAGGTTCTGGCCCGCGGGCGCCCGGAAGACCGGGCCTGTGGTTTGTTTATGGAGCGGTGCTGAGCGGAAATCCGCAGCCGCCCTTCACCGGCGGTGCGGCCGTTGAAAACTTCCGCCCGGAAGGGCGGGATTGTTTGTATGCTTTCCGGACCGCCGGTAAAAATAACGGTTTTTCTTTTGCCGGGAGACAATTCCCCCCGTTGCGGCACATAATCTATAAACAGGATGACTGACTGCAGCCGGAAAACAAGTTTGCCTGGAGAAAAGACGGCATTTTATACCGGGGGTGATTGCTTTGGCCAGGGATGAGCTGAGCCTTTTGAACGAAGCGGTGGAAAAGATTACCGCCAAGGCCGGGGAGTTTGGCCTGGATTTTTACAACATGTATTTTGAGATTTGCCCGGCGGACATCATTTATACTTTTGGTGCCTACGGCATGCCCACCCGCTTTTCACACTGGACTTTCGGCAAGGCCTATCATAAAATGAAGACCCAGTACGACTATAACCTGAGCCGCATCTATGAGATGGTGATCAATTCCGATCCCTGCTATGCATTTTTATTGGAGGGCAATTCACTGATTCAAAACAAGATGGTTATCGCCCATGTACTGGCCCACTGCGATTTTTTTAAAAACAACGCATATTTTCAGCATACCGCCCGCTATATGGTGGAGTCCATGGCCAGTGCCGCCGAGCGTTTCCGGAACTACGAATTCAATTACGGCAAAGAAAAGGTGGAGTCCTTCCTGGATGCGGTAATCTCACTGCAGGAGCATGTGGATCCCCGTCAGCGCATCAGACAACGGCCGAAAGATGATGAAGAACAAAAGAAATGTGGTTGCGGCCGGGGGTCGTGCGGCGGACACCAGCATCAAAAGACGCCATACGATGACCTCTGGGAACTGGACCGGTCCGAATGTCAGGGGCACTGCGCGGAAAAACCAAAAAAGTTTCCCGCACAGCCGGAGAAGGATTTGCTGACATTTATCATGGAAAACGCCCGGGATCTGGAGGACTGGCAAAGGGACGTCATTGCCGTGATCCGGCAGGAAATGCTTTACTTCTGGCCGCAGCTGGAAACCAAGATTATGAACGAAGGCTGGGCCACCTACTGGCATTTGCGCATTATGCGTGAAATGGACATGACGGAGGATGAGGCCGTCGAGTTTGCCAAGATGCACGCCGGAGTGATTGAAACTTCCCGCATGCGCTTGAATCCGTATCATCTGGGGCTTAAAATCTTCGAGGACATCGAAAAACGCTGGGATAAACCCACGGAGGAGGAGAGGAAAAAATACGGCCGTCCCGGAGGTGAAGGCCGGCAAAAAATTTTCGAAGTACGGGAAACGGAAAACGATATCTCCTTCCTGCGCAATTATTTGACCAGGGAATTGATCGAAGAAATGGATTTATACCTGTATAAAAAAGTGGGTTACGACTGGAAAGTTTCCGACAAGGAATGGGAAAAGGTACGGGACGGCATTGTGGCCGGCCTGACCAACGGCGGTTTTCCCTGTATCGTGGTGGAAGACGGTGATTTCAATAAGCGGGGGGAGCTTTATTTAAGGCATTGCTATGAAGGCATCGAACTGGACGTTTTTTACCTGGAACGGACTTTGCCGTACGTCTACCGGTTGTGGGGCCGGCCGGTGCATCTGGAGACGGTGGTGGACAATAAAAAAGTACTGTTTACCTATAACGGGGAGAAAAACAGCAAGAAATTTTTATAAGCATAACAGCCGCCGGAATTATGATATAATAACAGTTAATCAGTTGTACGAGGGGGAGCAGAAGTATTCATGGCGGAGCACAAGCAAACCAAAAAAATAGCCATTCTGGGCGGACCGGGTACGGGCAAGACCACTTTATGCAAACAGCTTGATGTGGACTTCAGTATGGCCGGATACATCAGTGACGTGTGCCTGGAATTTGCCCGCTCCTATATCGCCTGGTACGGTGTGCCCACCACCATCTTCGAGCAGTTCCTGCTTTACGAAGGGCAGAAGCGCCGGGAGGAAGAACTGGGATATTGTGATATTATCTTTTGCGATAACGCCACCATTTTGAATTATGTTTACGGCCTTTTGAGCTGCGATTTCAAAAACCCGCGGGAGGTTTACGCCCTGATGAAGCTGTACGAATGGGCTATGCGCGACCTCCCCGGTTACGAGGTTTTTTACATTCCACGCGAGTTTAATGTAGAAAAAGACGGTATCAGGTATCAGGACAACGATTTTGCCGTGGTGGTGGACACCAAGATTAAGAACTTCCTGGATATCATGAATGTGCCTTACACCATTATTAAAGGCGATTTGGAAACCAGGGTGCAGCAGATGAAGGAAAAAATCGGCTTCGTGGAGAAGCGCAAGCGCTGTCCCGCCGTTCATGAGGTGGCGACGGTAAAGGAAGACGGCACGTGTGAAAGCTAAGGCGGAAAAGGAAGGCCCGCAAGGCCCTTCCTTTTTTGATCTGAAACAGCCGTTCTTGCCGGCGTCGGACGTTCCGTGTAGCAGTTGGGGCATAAGTTCCGGAAAACAAAACAAGACCGGTGCATTCAGCAAGCGGACCGGCGGCGCCAATCGCGCGCCGGAAAATATTACCGGACTCCGGGGGGGGGGCATATTGGAGCTGTGATTGGAGATGTGTATCATTTTGGCCGGCATCCGGCCGGTTAAAATTAAGTGTAAATTAATAAAGACATAGCCGGCCGGGTCCGTTTAAGTTGGGGGTGTGCCGGTTTTTATCCTCTTCCGGAAACAGTATCCGTGCTGGTCGGAGTGTAAATAAACGATAACACTTTTGTCCTTGTCCCCGGCCGTTCGTGTGAATAGTCTGAAGCCGCTTAGGGTAATATTCAGCCTTTTACCCTATAATATCAACTGTTAAGGGAAAATAATTGGTTTCGTGCCGGCCTGTTGCGAGATGAAAGCGCCAAATGGGGGGATGGTCATGTTTTCCGGCGCTGATGGAGATGAAGAACTGCAATTTTTTGATGACCGGCGCCTTTATCCTTCCGGAGAGGAAGAGGAAGATTTTATGCCCCCGGTGTGTTGCGGAGTGCGGCCACAGGTGGTGGCCGCCATCGTGAGCGTTCTCCTGGGCGGCGGCCTGTTGCGGGAGGGGGAGAGAGTCACCGGGATCCGTCCCTGTTCGCCGCCGAAGGCATGGAAGTGGGCCGGGGTGCTGGCATTGATGCGTCAACGGGAGCGGGCTGTGGACAGAATTTGAAAAGCCGGACAAAGGGGTTGGGACGATGGAAGAAATCAACTTGAGACAACTTGAATCTGAATTGTTGGAAAAGGCGGAAAAGATTAAAAAAGGGGGCGCGCCCAAATATCACGAGAGCAATGCCGCCCGGGGCAAAATGTTTGTCCGGGAGCGGCTGGAGCTGTTACTGGATCCCGGTTCGCTAATTTGTGAGGACGGCTTCTGGGCCAACAACATGGCCGGGGATCTGCCCGCCGACGGGGTGGTCACGGTGGTGGGCAAAATCCACGGCCGTACGGTCTGCGTAATGGCCAACGACTCCACGGTCAAGGCCGGTTCCTGGGGCTGGCGCACGGTGGAAAAGATTCTGCGCATCCAGGAAACGGCACAGGACCTGAAGGTACCCATGCTTTACCTGGTGGATTCCGCCGGGGCGCGCATCACCGACCAGGTGGAGATGTTTCCCGGCCGGCGGGGCGCCGGGGCCATTTTCTATAATGAAGTGAAAATGTCGGGTATGATTCCCCAGATCTGCCTGCTTTTCGGACCATCGGCAGCCGGCGGCGCCTATATTCCGGCTTTCTGCGACGTGGTCTTCATGGTCAACGGCAACGCCAGCATGTATTTGGGCTCGCCGCGTATGGTGGAGATGGTGATCGGGGAAAAGACCACTCTGGAGGAACTGGGCGGGGCACACATGCACTGCAGTCAGAGCGGCTGCGGCGACCTGCTGGCCATGAGCGAGGCTGAAGCCATTGAGTCCTGCCGGCGCTATCTAACCTACCTGCCCCAGAACTACCTGGGCCGTCCTCCGATGGCCATGGCCCGGGCGGCGGCGTCCGGACGTTCCATCGAGGATATCGTGCCGGTCAAAGAAAGCGAACCCTTTAACATGTATGAGCTAATCGACTGTTTGATTGACGAGGGCACCTGGTTTGAAATTAAAAGACTTTTCGCCCCGGAACTGATCACCGGCCTGTGCCGCATCGGCGGCCGGGTGGTGGGCATTCTGGCCAATCAGCCGAAAGAAAAGGGCGGCGTGCTGTTCGTCGATTCCGCCGACAAGGGCGCCCGTTTCATGAGCCTGTGCGACGCCTTCAACATCCCCCTGCTGTTTTTGATGGACGTGCCCGGCTTCATGGTCGGCGGCGCGGTGGAAAGGCAGGGCATCATCCGCCACGGGGCCAAGATGATCTCGGCCATGTCCGAGGCCACGGTGCCCAAGATCTCGGTGGTGGTACGCAAGGCCTACGGGGCCGGCCTGTATGCCATGTGCGGCCCGGCTTTCGAACCGGACTGCTGCATGGCCCTGCCCGGCGCCCAGGTGGCTGTGATGGGTCCGCAGGCGGCGGTGAAGGCGGTTTACGAAAACAAGATCAACGCCCTGCCGCCGGAGGAAAGGCCGGAATTTATCCGGCAAAAACAGACTGAATATTTGCAGGATGTGGACATCTACCGCCTGGCTTCGGAACTGGTGGTCGATCACATCGTCAGCGGGCGCGATTTGCGCCAGGAGCTGATCGCCCGCTTTACCCTGTACGAATCCAAACGGCAGAAGTTCGCCGAACGCAAGCATCCGGTTTATCCGGTTTGAGGTGGTGACGGGGAGTGGATTACGAGACTATTAAATTGCAGCGCGGACCGGTGGCGGTCATTTCATTTAACCGGCCCCAGGCCATGAATGCTTTGAGCACGCAAATGGCTGCTGATTTGCTGGCCGCGCTGGAGGAACTGGCCCTGGACGATACTGTGTTTGCCGCCGTGCTCACCGCCGAAGGGGAGAAGGCCTTTTGCGTCGGGGCGGACCTGAAAGAAAGAAAAAATATGAGCCACGTGGAGATGAAGAAACAGCGTGCTCTTTTCGTACGCGCCTTCACAGCCGTGGCCATGTTTCCCAAGCCGCTGGTAGCGGCGGTGAACGGCTACGCCCTGGGGGGAGGGACGGAGTTTGCCCTGGGCTGCGATTTCATCATCGCCGCGGAAAATGCCGTCTTCGGCCTGCCGGAAGTGGGGCTGGCGATCATTCCCGGCGGCGGCGGGACGCAGTTGTTGCCCCGGGTAATCGGCCGCAACAAGGCCAAGGAATTGATCTTCACCGGCCGGCGGATCACCGCCGCCGGTGCGCTGGAGTTGGGTCTGGTGAATTACGTGGTGCCTGCGCCGGATTTGATGGAAAGAACGATGACCCTCTTGCGGGAAATTGCCAAAAACGGCCCCGTTGCCCTGCAGCAGGCCAAGCGGGCGATCAACCTGGGGGTGGAGCTGGATCTGCACACCGCCCTGGCCCTGGAGGCCGAATGTTACAACGTCTGTCTGACCACGGAGGACCGGGACGAGGGATTGAAGGCTTTTAACGAAAAACGTAAACCGGTTTACCGGGGACGGTAAGAAAAACGTCCGGCCAGTCTATTCCGGTTCACCTGACAGCAAAGCAAGCTAAATAATTGAAACGTGCCTTCCGGTTTTGTTCCGGCCGGCGCCGGGTTGGATAGAACAACCTGCAGGGCAAGGGAAGGCAAGGCAAGATATAAATCCACCCGCTCCGGGAGGGCGGAATCAGGAGAACGGTATAAATATTCTTTTGCCGGCGGTTAAGACATCAACATGCCGGTACGGATGTGCACGGGTCTTTGCCGCCGGGGGCCGTTTAATCCGTCCGCGGTTGCTGCGTCATTATTAATGTGTAGCGAACCGTCAATCCTGATTCGGCCGGTTTTACCGGTGGCAACCGGGAGCGGGCTTTTATTAGGGGGGCAATATCATGTTCGATTATCCGAAAAAAGTGATCCTGGGTGAGATCACCGTGCGGGACGGCTTTCAGCACGAGGAAAAATTCATTCCCACCCGGGCCAAGCTGTGGTGCCTGGAGGAATTGATCCTGGCCGGTTTTAACCGCCTGGAGGTGACCAACTTCGGCAACCCCCGGGGCATGCCCCAGTTTGCCGATGCGGATGAACTGTTCAAGCTGATCCGCACCAGCAAGCGGGTCAAGGACCGGCTGGCCGGCGTCGAGCTGACGGCCGTGACCATCCGGGAAAAGGCGGTGGACCGGGCCATCCGGGCAAAGAACGAAGGTTACGGGCCGGATCGCATTTTGATGATGGTGTCCACCTCTCCTTCCCATATGGTCAGGAATTCCGGTCTGGGTCACAAGGAGTACTGGGCGGAAGTGGAGCGCTGCATCAAAAAGGCGCACGATGCAGGTATTAAATTCAACGGCACGGTAAGCACCATTTGGGGCTGTCCGATTGAAGGACCGACGGAATTAAAGGCGGCGGTGGAAGTGACCAGGCGTTTTCTGGCACTGGGGGCCGACGACATCGAGCACGCCGACCACGATGGTTCGGCGCCGCCGGACAAGGTTTACGAATATTTTTCCCTGATCCTGGACGCCTTCCCCAATCCGGAGCTGCACATCGCCCATTTCCACGTCACCCGCGGCTGGGGGCTGGCCAATGTACTGGCCGCCCTGCAGGCCGGCGTCACCCACTTCGAAAGCACCCTGGGCGGCACCGGCGGCCAGCCGGCCAACTTTGTGGACGGGGTGCCCGTGGCCGGCACCGGCGACTATTATTACCAGGATCCGAATATCGTCGGTCTGGTTTCCACCGAGGATATGGTGGTGATGATGGACGAAATGGGCATTGACACCGGCGTTGATGTGGACCGCGTGCTGCAAATCGGCCGGACGGTGGAAAAAATCACCGGCCGGCGCCTGCGCAGTGAATGCATCAAAACCGGGCGCATTCCCAAAGGCCCCACCGGGCATTGAAGCGATCAAAATAACCGGCCGGTGAACGGTGTTTTACCGTACGGCCGGCGATCAAAACAATCGTTTATTTTACCGGTTTACCGGCGGGCATGATCCGTCCCGGCGGTTGGAAACGCTGATTTCCGCTGCACCCGGCCTGACTACAGGAGGATTCTTTCTGCGGTCAGGTTTTTTGTTTTTTGATCAAAAAAGCTATTGACAGGGCAGACTAAGGTGTGGGATAATACATTAAAGTTTTAATGATCATTAAAATGTTAATGGGTGATGACTGATGAACAATGCCGAGAACATGAACTTCAACGAACTGCCCATGCCCACCTGGGAGGAATGCCAGCGGGTGGCCGACTTTCTACAAGGTTTCTCCAACCCGGTGCGGGTGAAAATCCTCTGCGCCCTGCGGGAAGGGGAAAAAAGCGTGGGGGAAATCGCGGAATACTTGAACGCCAAACAGTCCAACATATCCCAGCAACTGCAGATTCTAATGGCCAAGGGTTATGTAGTCAAAAGGCGGGAGGAAAGGAACGTCTACTACAGTGTGCGTGACCGCCGGATTTATGCGGTCATGGAACAAATCCGCCGGCTTTCACAGGAGGAGTAGCGGTTTTTGCGGACGCAACCGGCAGTGAGAACGTTGGCCGGGGTTATTCAACTAACTGGCAAACTTTTTTAAAAAACATACTTAAAAAATGCCAAGGGGGAGATTTACATGACGCCGGAAGAACTGAAAAGCATCAAATCAAACAAAGTGGTGGACGCCAGGGGCACGTCCTGCCCGGGACCGATCCTGGCGGCGAAAAAGGCAGTGGCCCAGATCAAGCCGGGGGAAATCATGGAAGTGCTGTCCTCGGACGCCGGTACCAACAAGGATATTCCGGTGTGGACCAGGAAGGCCGGGCATGAGTTTTTGGGCACCGTGGAGGAGTCGGGCTACTGGAAATTGTTTATTAAAAGGATGAAGTAACATGGCGGAAAAAATGAGCGCAAAAGACAAGGATTTGCCCAAAATCCTTGTCTTTTCCACCAACAACATTTCCGATCCGGGCATCGACCTGGCGGGCAGTTCGCACATGCATTACCCGCCTTCCGTAGTGGTGCTCAGCATGCCCTGCACCAGCGGCATTAAGCCGGAATGGATCCTGTACGCCCTGGAAAAGGGGTTTGACGGCGTCTTTATCGCCGCCGACGGTGAGGAGTGTGCCTATCTTTCCGATTGTACGGAGCGGTCGGGCAAAATTGTCGCCCGGGCGCAGGAAATGCTTCAGGAGAAGGGTTTCGAGCCCCAACGGCTGCGCATGTCGGCCATCTGCTCGGTTTGCGCGGAACCGTTTACCAACCAGATTAAAGAATTTTCCGAGACCTTGCAAAATCTCGGGTCTGCCAGGAAGGGATAAGCCTATGAATTACGATATTCTCGTGGTCGGCAGCGGTATCGGGGGCATGGAATCGGCACTTAAACTGGGGGATATGGGCTACAAGGTTCTGCTGGTGGAGAAGGAGCCCAGTGTGGGCGGCAAAATGATCCTGCTCAGCAAGGTATTTCCCACTTTGGATTGCGCCAGCTGTATTTCCACGCCTAAAATGGCGGCCGCCGCCCACCACCCCAATGTAAAGGCCATGGTCTATTCGGAAGTACAGCAGATCCAAAAGCAAAAAAACGGCAAATTTAAAGTTAAAGTACGGCAAAAACCGACTTTTGTCAACCCTTCTTTATGCACCGGGTGCCGGCAGTGTGAAATGAGCTGCAACGTGGCCGTACCGGACGAATACAACTTCGACCTGGTGGCCAGGCGGGCGGCTTTCATCGCCTTTCCCCAGGCCGTGCCCAAAAAGGCCGTAATTGAAAGGCAAGGGTCCTCTCCCTGTTCCTTCACCTGCCCGGCCGGGATCAAGGCACACGGCTATGTGGCCCTGGTCAGAAGCGGCAAGTACAAGGAAGCTTTTGACCTGATCATGGAAACCACGCCCCTGGCGGGCAGCCTGGGCCGGGCCTGCTATGCCCCGTGTGAGGGGGAGTGCACCCGCGGGGGGCTGGAAGGACCGCTGCCGATCCGCAAGCTGAAGCGCTTTGTTGCGGATCAGTATTACCAGGAGCATGCCGAAACGGAATACAAACAACTGCCGGCGTCCACCGGCAAAAAGGTGGCTGTGGTCGGTTCCGGTCCGGCCGGTCTGACCGCTGCTTTTCACCTTGCCCAAAGCGGCCATCAGGTAAAAATTTTCGAAGCGGCGCCTGCGCCCGGCGGTATGCTCAGACTGGCCATTCCCGCCTACAGGCTGCCCAAAGAGGTGGTGGACCGGGACATTAAAAACCTCACCGCTTTGGGAGTGGAAATTGAAACCGGCGTGCGGGTCGAAAACCCGGCTGAGTTGAAGGAAAAGGGTTTCGACGCCGTATTCATCGCCACCGGCACCCAGTCTACCCGGGAGATGCGGGTGGAGGGGGAAAACCTGGACGGTGTGATCATGTCGCTGGATTTCCTGCGCGCAGTCAACCTGGGCGACAAGACTTCCCTGCAGGGCAAAACGGTCATGGTGGTCGGCGGCGGCAACGTGGCCATGGACTCCGCCCGGGTGGCCGTAAGGCTGGGGGCCAAAAAGGTGTTTGTCCAGTACCGGCGGAGCCGGGCGGAAATGCCGGCCCACCGCTGGGAAATCGAGGCGGCGGAAAAAGAGGGTGTCGAATTTCAGTATCTGTGCGCCCCCCAAAAGTTCATTGGTAAAAAAGGCAAGCTGACTGCCGTGGAAAGCATCAAAATGGAACTGGGTCCGCCCGATGCCGGCGGCCGGAGAAAACCCGTGCCGGTGGCGGGCTCTGAACAGACCGTACCGGTCGACCTGGTGATTACTGCCGTCGGTCTGTCCCCGCAGACGGAAAGTTTGCAGGGGCGGCTGGAATTGAATAAAAACGGCACCATCAATGTCAACCCGGAAACGCTGCAAACATCTGTGCCTCATCTTTTTGCCGGCGGTGATGTGGTCACCGGGCCTTCCATGATCGTGAATGCGGTGGCCCAGGGCAGAAGGGCGGCCTTCTTCATCGACCGCTATTTGAAGGGGGAAAGCCTGGCCGGGGTTGCCTTTGACGGACGGTTGCCGGTGGTGGACAAGGAACAGGTGCTGCAGAGGCAGCAGGGTTACCGCACCCTGGCGCCGGTGGAAAACAATGAGCCGCTGCAGCGCGGGGTGAATGACTTCAGTGAGGTGGAGCCGCCCCTCAGCGAGGAGGAAGCCCGGTACAGCGCCGGCCGGTGCCTGGATTGCGGCGTCTGCTCGGAATGCCATCAATGCGTGTCCGTTTGTCCGGCCAACGCCATTGATATGGAAATGCGGGCGGTAGAAGAAGAAGTGGAAGTGGGTTCCGTCATTGTCTCCACCGGATTCAGATTATTTCCCGCCCAGCTGAAAACCCAGTACGGGTACGGGCAGTTCAAAAATGTGATTACCGGCATGCAGATGGACCGCCTGCTGGCTCCCACCAGGCCTTACAATACAGTTTTGCGGCCGCACGACGGCAAGGTGCCCGACAGCGTGGCCTACATTCTCTGCACCGGCTCACGGGATCAGTCGGTGGATAACCCCTTGTGCTCCCGGGTTTGCTGCATGTACTCGGTGAAGCAGAATCAGCTGATCATGGGTGCTTTGCCCCTGGCTGACGTGACCGTATACTATATCGACGTACGTGCCTTCGGCAAGGGTTATGAGGAGTTTTACCAGCAGGCCAGGGCCATGGGGGCAAACTTTGTCAAGGGCCGGGTGGCCGGGATTGAAGAAAAGGAAGACGGCAACCTGATCCTGACTTACGAAGACATTGACAATGGTGGCACGGTGGCCAGGGCGGAACACGATTTGGTGGTACTGTCCGTTGGTCTTTTGCCCAATACGGAAGTGTTCAACCTGTTTTCTGGGGTGGAGCTGGCGGCGGATGAATACTTCTACGTCAAAGAAGTTGACGAGGACATCAATCCCGGCAAGACCAGTATCGACGGCGTTTTTGTAGCCGGCACCGCCTCCGGGGCCAAGGATATACCTGATTCCATACTGCACGCCGGTGCGGCCGCGGCCCAGGCGGCGGCCTATGTGGAAAGGACAAGGATCGGCACATGAGCAATAAAAAAATAGGTGTTTACATCTGCCATTGCGGCGGGAACATTTCCGATTATGTGGACGTGGAAAAGGTCAGGGAGGCCGTGGCCGGCGAGCCGGGCGTGGAGGTGGCCAAAACGGCCATGTTCACCTGCTCCGACGCCACCCAGCAGGAAATGCTGGAGGATATCCGGGAAAAAAACCTGGACGGCCTGGTGGTGGCTTCCTGCTCGCCCAAGCTGCACCTGTTCACCTTCCGGGGGGTGGCCAAAAGGGCCGGTTTGAACCCCTATCAGTATACCCAGGTGAACGTGCGGGAGCAATGTTCCTGGACACACACGGACGATCCGGCCGGAGCCACGGAAAAGGCCATCCGGCTGATCAGAGCCGGCATCGCCCGGACCAATTTGACCGAACCTTTGGAGCCTATTGTGGTCAACACCGTGCCTGCCGTGCTGGTGGTGGGCGCGGGCATAGCCGGGCTACGGGCGGCCGTCGGGCTGGCCGATCTGGGCCTGTCCGTCTGGCTGGTGGAAAAGGCCGCGTCGCCCGGTGGATGGGTGGCCGGGTTTGGGAAAATGTATCCCTACGACCGGTCAGGTAGTGATTTGATCAGCCAATTGACAGCCGAAGTGAAAAAGCGCAACAACATCACTTTATTCACCAATGCCGAACTGGTGGAAAAGTCCGGCAGCATCGGCGATTTTAATGTGGTCATCCGGGTCAACGGCGGGGAAGAAATCAAAGCCAATGTGGGCGCGGTCATTGTAGCCGCCGGTTTCGATGCTTACCAGCCCGGGGATGGTGAATACGGCTATGGCACGGACGGGGTGCTAACCCTGCCCGAGTTCAAGGCGCTGGTGGACAGTTCAGACGGCCGGCTGATGTATCAGGGCCGGGAAGTCAAAGACGTGGTCTACATCTACTGTGTGGGCAGCCGGCAGCCGGAGGGGGAAGACAGAACCTATTGCTCCCGTTACTGCTGCAACGCTGCCGTTCACGCCGCGCTCACGGCGCTGGAAAAAGATCCCGGACTGCACCAGTTCCATCTTTTCCGGGACATCAGAACTTACGGCAAGTTCGAACTGCTTTACAATCAGTCCCGGGAAATGGGTGTGCGTTATCTTAAATTTGATGAAAATGAGCCGCCGGTGGTGGAAAAGGACGCCGCCGGGAAGGTCAAGGTTACCGTCAAGGACCTGCTCACTTACAGTGAAGAAGTGGAAATCCGGGCCGATCTGGTGGTGCTGGTCACCGGCATGGTACCGCGGGAGAACAGCGGTTTGACAGACGTATTGAAGCTGCCCGTAGGCCGGGACGGATTCTTCAATGAAATCCATCCCAAGCTGCGGCCGGTGGAAACGGTGGTGGACGGCGTGTTCATCTGCGGCACCTGCCAGGGGCCGAAAAACTCCGCGGAAAGCGTGGCCTCGGCCCTGGCGGCGGTAACCCAGAGCGCTTCCATTCTCAAGAAGGGCTATGTGGAATTGGAGCCGTTGATTGCCGCGGTTAATCCGGAACTCTGCCAGTGGTGCGGGGAATGCGCCCAATCATGTCCCTACACGGCCATCGGCAAGGAGCAGTACCAGGGTAGGGAGGTGGCGGCGGTAAACCGGGCCGTCTGCAAGGGATGCGGCGGCTGCGCGCCGGTCTGCCCGCGAAACGCCATTGACCTCAAGGGCTACACGGATGCACAGGTTAGGTCGATGATCGACGCCTTTTTAAAGGAGACGGGCTAAGATGAACGGTAAAGCAAGAGATCCGCGGGAAGTAATCCGGGAGGAAATGCTCATGCACGGCCGGATTCTACAGGTGTTGCAGGACGGGCCGAAAACTGTGCCGGAAATCGCCGCCGCTGTTGATTATCCCACCCATGAAGTGATGTTCTGGGTGATGGGGATGCGCAAGTACGGCCGGGTGGCTGAAACCAAAGAAGTGACCGACGACGGTTACTACAAGTACCGGGCGGTATAAAGGAGGGGTAACGGTGGCCCAGGTTAATCCGGAATTCATCGATGAAGTGAAGCGGCCGGGGGAATTCAACGCCTCTGCTTGCATGAACTGCGGGGTGTGCACGGCCGTATGCGAAATGGGCATAGAGCTACTCCCCAGGAAGCTGTTCCGGTATGTTTTGTTGGGGATCAAGGACAAGGTGCTGGAAAACACCGAGACCATTTATTCCTGCCTGCTTTGTAAAATGTGTGAAGTAAACTGTCCGGCCAATGTGCATATTGCGGAAAATGTGCGTTCTTTAAGATATTACATTAATAAAAAGGTTTACAACCTTTAAGGAGAGGTAACCATGGCCTTACCGACCGGCGAAACCATCGGCATACTGGCGGATAACCTGCGCCTGCGCAATTCCGTCCTGCCCATTCCCGGCAAAAACGCCACCCGGTGGGCGGGCGGCCTGGGCATTCCCCGGGGCGGCGAAACCGTCCTGTATACCGGAATGATGTACCAGCTTATTCCTTACATCGAAGCAGTGAACAAATCGCAGGAAAAAATTGAAGATACCTGGCTGGTCAATTTTATCAAAGTAGGGCGGCTGATGAACCGGGTGATCAACATTTCCGGTTTCATGGGCCGGCCGTCCAAGAGCCTGCAGGCGGATTACAACAAAATGCTGGCCAACATCGCCCGTCTGCTGCGGCAGGCGGGAGTGGAATTCGGCTACCTATATGAGGACGAACTGTACTCCGGCGCACTGATCTACGACCTGGGGATGGATGATGTGCTGGCTGCACACGCACAAAAAGTATATGCCATTTTTAAGAAATACGGAGTGAAAAATTTAATCACCGTCGACCCGCACACCACCAACATGCTTCGTTCAGTGTACCCCGCCCTGATCAAAGGTTACGACCTGAAAGTGAAAAGCTACCTGGAAGTGCTGGTGGAGCGCGACATAAAACCGAAGCACAGCCTGGGGGCGGAAGTGGCCATTCACGACTCCTGTGTCTATGCCCGGTATGAAAATGTGCTCAACGAGCAGCGGACGCTTTTGGCCGGAGCGGGAGTCAAAGTCAGTGAACCGCCCGGGGCCGGGCTGTTCACCCACTGCTGCGGCGGCCCTGCCGAGTCGCTGTTTCCCAAAAAGGCCAAACAAAAGGCCCGGGAAAGGGTGGAGCAGATTAAAAGCGTGGCTCAAAATGGTGTGACCATGTGTCCGATCTGCTTCGTCAACCTGCAAAAGGCCGCCCGCGGGGAAATAAAACTGGACGACATCTCCAACTATCTGGTGCGCGCTTATCTCTAGAACCTGCCGGAAATCCACCGGGAGAGGAGGTGCGGATTTGAAAAAAACCATTATTGTTTTCAGCGGCGATCTCGACCGGGCCATGGCCGCGTTCATCATTGCCAACGGCGCTGCGGCCATGGGGGACGATGTGACCATGTTTTTCACCTTCTGGGGCTTGAATATCCTGCGCAAGCCGGAAAAGGTGAAAGTGAAAAAAGGCTTCCTGCAGGCCATGTTCGGCTGGATGATGCCCCGGGGCGCCGGTAAGCTGGGTTTGTCCAAGATGAACTTCGGCGGCATGGGCGCCTCCATGATGAAGAGCGTGATGAAGCAAAAGAATGTGGCCACCCTGCCTGAATTAATCGCCACCGCCAAGGAGCAGGAGATCAAAATGATTGCCTGCACCATGTCCATGGATGTGATGGGCATCACGGAAGAAGAAATGATCGACGGACTGGAATTTGCCGGTGTGGCCACCTACCTGGGCGAAGCCGACGAAGCCAATGTGAACTTGTTCATTTAAGGAAAGAAAGGCCTGCCGCGGCAGGTCTTTCTTTTATCCGTCAGCTCAGTCCCGGGAAGAGGCCGGTCAATCCGGCGGCCGCCATCTGCACGGCAATGACGGTTAAGAGCAGGCCCATCATGCGTGTGATCAGATTGATGGTGGCCTGGGGTAAAAGCTCTTTAACCCGGGGCGCATTGAGGAAAAGAATCAGCGTAATTAGCAAAACTGCCGCAAAAGCGGTAAAGGTCATGGCCGTGCCGGCCCAGTAATTTTGATAACTGCCGTCTAAAGCCAGCACCGTGGAAATGGTGCCCGGTCCCGCCAGGATCGGTGTGGCCAGGGGGGTGACTGAAACGTCTTCCTTGTTCAGCTGTTCGGCGTGTTCTTCGCGGGTGGGATGATGAACGTGGGACGGCCTTCCCTGCAACAGATTGAAGGCGATAAAGAAGAGCAGAATCCCTCCGGCGACCCGGAAAGCATTCAAACTAATGCCCAAAATACGAAAGATAATCTGTCCCGCCAGGGCAAAAAACAAAACGATCATTAAGGCAATCAAAGCGGATTTGCGGGCGGTGGCCCGCTGTCCGGCCCCGGACTCACCGGCTGTCAAAGCCAGAAAAATGGGCACATTGGCCACCGGATTCATGACGGCAAATATGGAGGCGAAGGCGTGCAGCCAGAAAACAGCCAATCGCAAGACACCTCCGGTCGGATGGATTAGTGTGCAGTATAGAGTTTATGTTTTCGACAGAACAAAATGTTATTCCTTCAAATTACCTTTTTTAAACTTTTGCCCGGCTGTAAGGGTGCACCCGGCTTTTATGCGCCCTTTTTCGTTTTTTGATGGGAAAAACTTGACAGTGAAAATAAAAGGAGTTATAATTTGCATTAATAGTATACCGGTTGAATATACTTTTACGGGCGCCTGATCATGGCTCAAGTGCGTCCGGGTGCCGGTTAAGGTAGCGGCTTTTTACGCTTTGCGCGGCAGGAGGATAACGCAGAAGAGAGGGGGGAGATCAGGCGATTAAAGTATACTGTTCCGGTTTAGATTAAAACCCTATTTTGAGAGGGTCGGCTTTGGGGCCGGGACGGTTGACACGGCCGGTGTGCCGGTGACGGTGGTTTTCCGTCAGCCGGTTGATTGATTGGAACACATGCCGCTGAAGCGTACCAGGAAGGAAACATGCGCCGCCGCTGATCAAGCGGCCCGTTTGCGGACGCAAACGCAAAACGTTCCGGGAGGGAAGTCCATGCTTGAGCTCTTATTATCCAGATGGCAGTTCGGTATCACCTCGGCCTATCATTTTCTGTTCGTCCCCCTCACCCTGGGGCTGTCGGTCCTGGTGGCTGTCATGGAAACCGTCTACGCCCGGACCGGGGACGAAACGTATAAGAAGATGACCCTGTTCTGGGGCAAGCTTTTTGTGATTAACTTCATTATGGGTGTGGTTACCGGTATCGTGCAGGAGTTCCAGTTCGGCATGAACTGGTCTGGTTATTCCCGTTTTGTGGGAGACATATTCGGCGCGCCGCTGGCCGTGGAAGCCCTGGCCGCCTTTTTCCTGGAGTCCACCTTCCTGGGCCTGTGGATCTTCGGCTGGGATAAGCTGCCCCGGGCCTGGCATGCCGTGACCATCTGGCTGGTGGCCCTGGCCAGCAACCTGTCCGCCTTCTGGATCCTGGTGGCCAACTCTTTCATGCAGGAGCCGGTGGGATACGCCCTGCGTAACGGCCGGGCGGAAATGACCAGCTTCGGCGCCCTGCTCACCAACCCGAATGTTTTCTACCAGTTTCCACACACCGTGCTGGCCGGGTTCACCACCGCCGCCTTTTTCGTCATGGGCATCAGCGCCTATCACCTGGTGCGTAAAAATCACCCCGGCTTTTTCCACCGTTCCTTCCGTTACGGTTTGACTCTGGGGGTGATCGCCCTGGTGCTGGTTATGGCCGTCGGCCACCTGCAGGGGCAGCACCTGGTCAAAGCACAGCCGATGAAAATGGCGGCGGCGGAGGCGCTCTGGAAAAGCGCCGATCCGGCCCCCTTCAATGTAGTGGCCTCAATCGATCAGAAAAATCAAACCAACGGCTTTGAGCTCCAAATACCATACCTGGTCAGCATTCTTTCCTACAATACTCCCTACGGGGAAGTAAAAGGGATCAAAGAACTGCAGGCTGCCGATGCAGCCCGGTACGGGCCGGGCGATTACATCCCGCCGGTGGCCCCCGTTTTTTGGAGTTTCCGGATCATGGTGGCGGCGGGAGTCGTCATGCTGCTGCTGGTACTGTATGCGCTTTATCTGAACCACAAGGGGCGGCTGGAAAACGGGCCACGTTTTCTTAAAATCATGCTCTGGGCCATACCACTGCCCTACATCGCCAACACCACCGGCTGGTTTATGGCTGAAATCGGCCGTCAGCCCTGGATTGTCTACGGACTGCAAAAAGTGAACAATGCTGTTTCACCTGCCGTTTCCGCCGGGGCGGTGCTGGCCACCATGCTTGTTTTCACCCTGCTCTACGGAGTGCTGGCGGTGGTGGATGTGTACCTGTTGAGCAAATACGCCCGGCTGGGGCCGGATGGAATCTCCGCGGACCGGGCGGCTAAATCCGGCGGGGAGGTGTCGTTATGGACTTGAACACGCTCTGGTTCATTTTGCTGGCCGTATTGTTCACCGGTTTTTTCTTCCTGGAGGGTTTCGATTACGGCGTGGGCATACTGCTCCTCTTTCTGGGGAGGGATGATATGCAACGCCGGATGATCATCAACTCCATCGGTCCGGTCTGGGACGGTAACGAGGTGTGGATGATCACCGCCGGCGGAGCCATGTTCGCCGCTTTTCCCAACTGGTATGCCACTCTTTTCAGCGGGTTTTACCTGGCCCTTTTCCTGATGCTGGTGGCGCTGATCCTGCGCGGGGTGGCCTTTGAATTCCGCAGCAAGGACGAACGCCCGGCCTGGCGCGGTCTGTGGGACTGGTTGATCTGGGGCGGCAGCCTGGTGCCGGCGCTGCTCTGGGGGGTGGCCATGACCAACCTGATCCAGGGAGTGCCCATCAACGCCCAAATGGAATACACCGGCACCTTCTGGACACTGCTCTCCCCCTACACTCTGGTGGGCGGCGTGGCGTCGCTGCTGATTTTCACCCTGCACGGCGCGCTTTTCCTGACCTTGAAGACCACGGGCGAACTGGCGGAGCGTGCCCGCCGGGCGGCCCTGGGGGCGGGCGCACCGGCCGTATTGGCCCTGCTCATCCTGGTGTTGATGAGCTATACCCGGACCGGCATTTTCGACCGGGCCGGGGCGGCGATCATGCTCTGGGTCGCTTTTGCCGCCCTGGTCCTGGCCTGCTGGTTTTTGTTCTACCGCCGTTACGGCCTGGCTTTTGTCGCCAACGGCCTGACTGTCGCCCTGGCCACACTGTCGCTTTTCACCGGCCTGTTTCCCCGGGTGATGGTTTCCAGCCTCAACCCGGCCTGGAGCCTGACCATCTATAACGCCTCCTCAAGTCCTTATACGCTGAAAGTGATGACCATTGTGGCCTTAACCCTGGTGCCGGTGGTGCTTGCCTACCAGGTCTGGACCTACTGGGTTTTCCGCCGCCGGGTGGACGGCCGGCATCTGGAGTATTAGGTGCTGTATGCGGTAACTGCCGCCCGGGATAGCGGGGGTTGCAGGGGCCAGACTGCTTTGGGACGGCTGCAGGGCCGGAAAATAATGAACGGGATACCGGGAGCGGGATTGCCGCTTCTGTCGGGCATTTTCATACTGGTAGAAGGGGGAAGCGGGGATGCTGGATCGGCGGCTCTGGCGCGAGGCCCGGGCGGCGCGCTTGTACCTGGCGCTCACCGTTGGTCCGGGGTTGGGTGCCGGCCTGCTGGCGGTGTTGCAGGCCGGCGTCCTGGCCCGGGTGGTGAGCCTGGTTTTCCCGGGCGGACAGGGGCTGGCGGCGGTCCGGCCCTGGCTGCAGGTGATGCTGGGCCTCATCCTGCTGCGGGCGCTTCTGGCCTGGGCCAGCGAGGCGGCGGCCCGCCGGGCCGCCGCCATAGTCAAACAGGACTTGCGCCGGCGGCTGCTGGATCACCTGCTGGCTCTCGGGCCGGCGTATGTGCGCGGGGAGCGTACTGGTGAACTGGTCAATGTGCTGGTGGAAGGGGTGGAGTCCCTGGAAGACTATTTTGCCCATTACCTGCCCCAACTGGCCCTGGCCGCGCTTCTCCCCCTGATGATCCTGGGCTTCGTCCTGCCCCTGGATCTGACCACCGGGCTGATCTTGCTTTTTACCGCCCCCCTGATCCCACTGTTTATGATTTTGATCGGCAAATGGGCGGAAAGGCTTTCCCGGCAACAGTGGGAGGCATTGAGCCGCATGAGCGCCCACTTCCTGGATGTACTGCAGGGACTGACCACCCTCAAGCTGTTCGGCCGGAGCAAAAGTCAGGCGGCAGTGATCGCCCGGGTGAGCGACCGTTTCCGGGAAACCACCCTGGGGGTGCTGCGGGTGGCTTTTCTTTCCGCCTTGATGCTGGAGTTGCTGGCCACCATCAGCACCGCCCTGGTGGCGGTGGCTCTGGGACTGCGCCTGGTTTACGCCCGCATTCCTTTTGAACGGGCCTTTTTTCTTTTGCTTTTGACTCCGGAATTCTACCTCCCCTTGAGACAACTGGGCGCGCGCTTTCACGCCGGGCTGGCCGGAGTCAGCGCGGCGGACCGTATTTTTGAGATCCTGACCCTCCCCGTTCCCGGGGTGCCTGACCGGGTGGTAGAGAAGACAGACCCCCCGGTGCCGGCGGAATTGCACATTTCTTTCGACGGTGTGCACTACGCCTATGAGGGGGGTACAAGGCCGGCTTTAAACGGGGCTTCCTTCGACCTCCGGCCCGGGGAGCGGGTAGCCCTGGCCGGCGCCAGCGGGGCGGGAAAGACCACCGTGGCCCGCCTGCTTTTGCGTTTTATGGAGCCGGACCGGGGGGAGATCGTGATAAACGGAATTCCCCTGCGTCAAATCCCTGCGGAACTGTGGCGCCGGCAGGTGGCTTATGTGCCCCAGCACCCCCATCTTTTTTACGGCACCATAGCGGAAAACATCCGGCTGGGCCGTCCCGGGGCCACCCGGGAAGAAGTAATGGCGGCGGCCGGACTGGCCGGGGCCGGTGAGTTCATCCGCCGCCTGCCGAAAGGATATGACACCCCCGTGGGTGAAGAAGGAATCCGTCTCAGCGGCGGTCAGGCACGCCTGCTGGCCATTGCCCGGGCTTTTCTGATTGATGCCCGCCTTTTGATTTTGGACGAACCCACCGCCGGCCTGGATGCCGGAAGCGGGCAGGTGCTCGAAGACGCGCTGGCGCGCCTGATGCACGGGCGTACGGTACTGCTCATCGCCCACCGCCCGGCCGCCATCCGCGGGGCGGACCGCATCGTGGTGCTGGCGGACGGCCGGGTGGCGGAGGAAGGGCGGCATGTTGAACTGATGGCCAAACAAGGGGTTTATTACCGTCTGATGACGGCTTTGCGGGGTGCGGCATGAATACTTTCCTGCGTTTGTTGAAGCTAATCGCCCCCTACCGGTGGCCGGTGCTGCTGGCGGCACTGCTCGGTTTTTTCAGTGTGGGCGGCAACATCGCCCTGCTGGCCGCCTCGGCGCTGCTCATCGCCCGGGCGGCACTGCATCCGCCGGTGGTGGCACTGATGCTGCTTATTGCCGGAGTGCGTTTTTTCGGCCTTACCCGGGCGGTATGCCGCTACCTGGAGCGTTATGTTGCCCATGACGTGACTTTCCGCGTGCTGGGCCGGATGCGGGCCTGGTTTTACGGGGCGCTGGAGCCCCTGGCCCCGGCCCGCCTGACGGAGTACCGCAGCGGGGATATTTTAAGCCGTATCGTGACCGATGTGGAAACACTGCAAAACTTTTACCTGCGGGTGCTGGCGCCGGTGCCGGTGGCCCTGTTGGTGCTGCCGGCGGTGTTTGTTTTCCTGGCTCAGTTCGAGTTCGGGGCGGCTCTGGCCTTTGCTACTTTCTTTCTGCTGGCCGGGGCGGGTATACCGTTGGTAATCATGCGGCATAGCCGGGAGCCGGCCCGCACTGTGGGGCGGGTCAGGGCGGAACTGAACGCCCGTCTGGTGGACGGCATCCGGGGGATGACCGAACTGGCGGCCTTCGGCCAGGCCGGCCGCTACCGGGAGCAGGTGGCGGCGCTGGGCCGGGAACTGGCCGGCCGGCAGGGGCGGTTGGCGGGGATTGACGCTCTGGGCGGGGCTTTAACCAGCCTGGCCGGGAACCTTGCCCTGTGGGCGGTGCTAATGTTGACTGTGACGGCGGTGGGGCGGGGGAAATTGGACTGGGTATACCTGCCCATGCTGGTCCTGGCCGTCCCGGGCGCTTTTGAAGCAGTGCAGCCCCTGCCGTTGTTGTTCCCGCAGCTTGAAGAAAGCCTGGCGGCGGCCCGGCGCCTTTTTGAACTGGCCGGCGCCCGGCCCGCCGTCCGGGATCAAGCCGGACCGGCAGGCGGGTCTCCCGTCCGGGATTTTTCCGGCCCGGCCTGCGAGCCCGCCGGGTATGATCTTGAAGTGGCCGGTTTACGCTTCCGCTACGCTCCGGATGAGCCGGCGGCGCTGGACGGTCTGGATTTTGTCCTGTCCGCCGGAGGGAAGTTGGCTGTTGTCGGCTCCAGCGGGGCGGGGAAGAGTACGCTGATCAACCTGCTGCTGCGTTTCTGGGATTACCGGGAGGGTTCCATCCGGCTGGGCGGCTGCGAATTAAAGACCCTCCCCCGGGAACAGGTGCGCCGGTTGATGGGGGTAGTCGCCCAGCATACCCACCTTTTTAATGCCACCATCCGGGAAAATCTCCTGCTGGCCCGGCCCGGGGCCACGGTGGAGGAAATGATCCGGGCCGCCCGGGAGGCCAGTATCCACGAATTCATTCAAAATCTGCCCCGGGGATATGACACTTACGTGGGGGAAGGCGGTTTCAAACTTTCCGGCGGTCAGCGCCAGCGCCTGGCCATTGCCCGGGCGCTGCTCAAGGACGCGCCCATTCTGGTTTTGGACGAAGCCACGGCCGGACTCGATCCGGTTACGGAGCGGGAAGTGCTGGCAGCCATCCGCCGTTTGACGGCGGGGCGCACCACCCTGGTGATCACCCACCGTCTGGCCGGCCTGGAGGAGATGGACGAAATTCTGGTCATGGACGGCGGCCGGGTGGTGGAACGGGGAACACAAGAGGAACTTTTGCGGCGGGACGGGCTGTTCCGGCGGATGTGGAAGCTGCAGCACCTGTAAACCGGGAATTTCGCTGCATTTTTCGGGCCCGGGGAAGGCATACTTTAAATGACCGGCCGGCTTTTATCAGTAGCACCCGCTGGCTGTTATACACCTGCCGGACGCTTCAAACTGAACCGGGCTGCTTTCTTCAGCGGTATTTTAGTTTTTTGCGTATGTTTGCTGTGCATACTTTAAGTAAACCGGGCCGCTTTATTTAGAGACACGTTGGCCGGGGCGATATTGATGCGAAGGGTGAGAAGGCTATGGAAATCGGTTTGGTTGGATTGGGCAAAATGGGCTTCAACCTGGTTCTGAACATGCTTGAAAAAGGCCACCGGGTAGTTGCTTATAACCGTTCACCGGAAAAGACCGGAAAGGCGATCGCGGCCGGGGCCGCCGGCGCTTACAGCCTGACGGAACTGGTGGAAAAACTGGCGCCGCCCCGGGCGATCTGGCTGATGGTGCCGGCCGGCGCGCCGGTGGATGAGACCCTGGAAAAGCTGGCGCCTTTGCTGTCGCCCGGTGATACGGTGATCGACGGGGGCAATTCCGATTACCGTGATACGCTGCGGCGGGCAAAAGAATGGCAAAAGAAAAACATTAACTTCGTTGACGTCGGCACCAGCGGCGGTACGGAAGGTGCCCGTCACGGGGCCTGTCTGATGGCCGGCGCCGGCGGGGAAATTTTTGCCCGGCTGGAGCCGCTGTTCAAGGACATCAGTGTTCCTGGCGGCTATATACATACCGGTCCCCCCGGCAGCGGCCATTTTGTCAAAATGGTACATAACGGTATTGAGTATGGGATGCTTCAGGCCATCGGTGAAGGGTTCGAGATCCTGGAGCGGGGACAGTTTAATCTGAATTTGCAGGCGGTTGCCCGGGTCTGGAACCACGGCTCGGTCATCCGCGGCTGGCTAATGGAGTTGGCTGAAAAAGCTTTTGCCGGAGATCCCCGCCTGGATAAAATCAAAGGAGTGATGCATTCCTCCGGTGAGGGCCTGTGGACGGCCGAAACAGCCCTGGCCCTGGGGGTGCCGGCGCCCGTGATCACCACTTCCGTATTCATGCGTTTCCGCTCGGAGCAGGAGGACAGTTTTGCCGGCAAGGTGGTGGCCGCCCTGCGCAACCAGTTCGGCGGCCACAAGGTGGAACAGGCTTGACAGCGAGGGGGCTTTACCGGTATGGCCGGCCAAAGTGAAGCGTGTATTCTGGTTATCTTCGGGGCTACAGGGGATCTGGCCCGGCGAAAATTGTACTCGGCGCTTTACGCCCTTTACCGGGACGGTATGCTTTCCGCAAATTTTGCCGTGGTGGGGGTGGCCCGGCGGGAAAAAACAGCGGACGGGTTCCGGCGGGATATTTTTCAATCCCTGCAGCAATATTCCCGTTATAAGCCATCTGAAGACCAAACATGGCCTGACTTTGCCGGGCGCTTTTATTATCTGCCCTTCGATCTTCGGGATAGATCCGGTTATGTCCGGTTAAAGGAACTGCTCGCTGAATTGGATGAACGCTACGCCGTACCGGGCAACCGCCTTTTTTACCTGGCCGTGGCGCCGGGGAATTTCGAGGCGGCCATCAACAACCTGGCCGTCGCCGGCCTGGCTGTCAACGAACCTCCCGCCTGGCAGCGCCTGATGCTGGAAAAACCTTTCGGCCGCGATTTGGCGTCGGCGGAAGCGCTGAACCGGCAGATCCGTAAATTGTTTGCGGAAGAGCATATCTTCCGCATCGATCATTATCTGGGCAAGGAAATGATTCAGAATATCACCGTGCTGCGCCTGGCCAATACCTTTTTTGAACCGGTGTGGAACAGGAACTATATAAACAACATCCAGATCAACTCGGTGGAGACGGTCGGGGTGGGGGAGCGGGGGGCCTATTATGAAAAAGCCGGTGCCCTGCGTGACATGATCCAGAATCACATGTTGCAGCTTTTGACATTAATGGCCATGGAACCGCCGGCCGGTTTGGAGGGCCGGGTGGTGCGGGACGAAAAAGTAAAGGTATTGCGGTCGCTGCAGCCGCTGACGGCGGAACGGGTGATCAAAGATACGGTCCGCGGGCAGTACGGGCCGGGTTGCATCAATGGAGAAAGTGCGGCTGGTTACCGGGCGGAGGCCGGAGTCGCTTCCGCATCCAATACCGAAACCTTTGCGGCCATGAAAGTTTTTATTGAGAACTTCCGCTGGGCCGGTGTTCCCTTCTATTTGCGCACGGGCAAAAGACTGGCGGTTAAAGGGACGGAGATCTTCATCCAATTCAACTCCCTGCCGGAGATTAACTATTTCAAGGACTACGGCGTGCTGACGCCCAATCTGCTGGTGATCAGGGTCAACCCTGTGGAAGGTGTACATTTGCAACTTAATGTGAAAAGACCGGGCACTAAAAACCTGATCGTTCCCATCACCATGGATTTTTGTCAGAACTGCGGTTTGGACATCAACTCACCCGAGGCCTACGAGCGGCTGCTTTTTGATGCCATCCAGGGCGATCCCGCCCTGTTTACCGGCTGGGAAGAGGTGGCCCTGGCCTGGCGCTTCGTCGACCCGGTGGCGGAAGTTTGGGCGCAGAGCGACGTGCTCTTTCCCAATTATGCCGCCGGCAGCTGGGGGCCGGCACAGGCGGCCGATTTACTCCTGCGCGACGGGTTGCGCTGGTGGCCGGTATGCGGCGGCAGGCGGTCGGACTTACCGGACTGCTGGCGCAATGCCGGTACGGCCGGCTATAACATTGCCCCGGCTGTTAATGCCGGCCCGCCGGACGGGCAGGCGGGTGAAGCAGCGGTATACGGGCCGCATTAAGGTCCGGGGCCGGCGTATTATCACCCGTTCCGCCAGCGAAGCAGCGGATGGTATACGCACCGCATTAAGCTGCGCCACGCCCGGCCATGCCCAACCCCGCCGTGCCGTGAAGCACCGGCCTACCGGCCGCATTAAAGTGTTAGCGGCCGGACGTTTACGGACTCCCATTAAATGAGGTACCGGGTATGCCGTACAGATTGAGGAGCAGTTGAACATGCTGAAAATATATGACGTCTCCATGGCCATTCATCCCGGTATGGCGGTTTACAAAAACAAAGCGGAAAAGCGGCCGGCCATGGAGGTGAGCAGGGATGAAAGCAAAGGCATCCTGGAAACCCGTCTTTATCTTGATGCGCACACCGGTACCCATGTGGATGCGCCCCTGCATGTCATCCCCGGCGGCCCCGGGGTGGAAAGCCTGTCTCCGGCGGCTTTTTTCGGCCCCTGCCGGGTGCTTGATTTAACCGGCGTGCCGGAGAAGATCGAGCGCCGGGATCTGATGCCTCACGGCCTTTCGGCCGGCGATTTTATCCTTTTCCAGACCAGGAATTCCTGGTCCACCGATTTTGACTTCAACTTTGTCTACATTTCCGCCGAAGCGGCCCAATATCTGGCCGAAGCGGGAGTGCGGGGAGTGGGCCTGGATGCGCTGGGCGTGGAGCGTGATCAGCCCGGTTACCCCACCCACCGCACTTTGCTGGCCCGAAACATCATGGTCATCGAGGGTCTGCGCTTGAAGGAGGTGCCGCCGGGCAGCTATTTCCTGCTGGCCGCCCCGTTATTACTGCCTGGCGTGGAAGCGGCCCCGGCGCGGGTGCTGCTTGCCGGGCGGCAGGATTTTTATTCATTTCTCTCGAATATGAATGAATCGCGAGAAATGAGATCGGAGTGATGATATTTGAAATGTGATTACTCTCCTGCAGATCAACAAGCAGAGAGCTGCGATCGAATAAATCAAAGAATTGACCGGTTGGTTAATGATTATGAGGAAAAAATTTTACTGCGCATAAACGGTGAATACCGGAAAAAAACCAAATGGTCGGACCGCCTGGCCGATAGAATAGCCGCCTTTGGCGGGAGCTGGAAATTTATCATTATTTTTTCCGTGTTCTTAACGTCGTGGATGGTTTGGAACGTGCTGAGTTTTACCAGGCATTTTGACAATCCGCCGTATATCCTTCTAAATTTGATTCTTTCCTTTATCGCCGCTTTTCAAGCCCCGGTGATCATGATGAGTCAAAACAGGCACGCTGAACAGGACAAACAGGAGGCTGTAATTGACTTTGCCATTAATTATAAGTCAGAGCAGGAAATCGATGACATTCAGAGTCACCTGCACCGGCTGGAAGCGGATATGAAGGAAATTAAAAGCATGCTCCATAATATGGTAACAGGGATGGAAAAAAAGTAAATGGTTACTATAACATATTCAGGGAGCGGATGCCTTTGCACTGGCCGGAAAAGGTACTGATACGGGAAGTGGGACCCCGGGACGGGCTGCAGAATGAGGCTGCTTTTGTCCCCACCGCGGTAAAAGTTCAATTGCTTGCGGCGTTGGCCGGGGCCGGGGTGAAGGCTATAGAAGCTACTTCCTTTGTGCATCCCCGGGCGGTGCCCCAGTTAAGGGACGCCGAAGCGGTGATGGAAGGATTGGACCGGCTTTTCATGCGGGGGAATGATGGGGTGAAATCACCGGCAGCGCCGGTGATCAGTGCGTTGACAGGCAATATGAGGGGTCTGGAAAGGGCCGTGCGTGCCGGGGTGAAAGAAGTGGTGGCAGTGGTTTCGGCCAGTGAGGCGCACAACCGGGCCAATATGCACATGTCCGTGGAAGCATCGCTGCGGCAGGTGCGTGAAATGGGCGCTGCCGCCGCTGCCGGCGGAGTGCGGTTGCGGGGGGCCGTGGCCACGGCCTTCGGGTGCCCCTACCAGGGCGACATTGCTCCCGGCCTGGTGGCCGGGGTGGTGGAAGGGATGTTACAGGCGGGTGTTGATGAAATCACTCTGGCCGACACGGCCGGCCTGGGCAATCCACGCCAGGTCTATGACCTGGTGACTTTACTTGCCTCCTGCTACCCGCGGGTTACCTGGGCATTGCATTTTCACGACAACCGGGGACTGGCCCTGGCCAACTGTGTGACCGGCCTGCAGGCGGGGGTGCGTATTCTGGAAGGTTCGGTGGCCGGGCTGGGCGGCTGCCCCTTCATTCCCGGCGCTGCCGGCAATGCGGCCACGGAAGACCTGGTTTACATGCTGCACCGCATGGGTATAGACACGGGCATCGACTTGGATGCCCTGGCCGGGTGCGCCGGCTTGCTGGAAGAACATCTGGGACGAAAAATATGCCGCAACCGTGTTTAGCGGTTTTTTAATTTTTACCGGTAAATATTGACAGGTAAGGAATGCAGTGATATGCTTTATGTAAGATGGTATTACCAGGGAGTTGATTTTAATGAGTGAAAGTTATATTGGACGAATAACCACAAAGGGGCAGGTAACTGTTCCGGTGGAATTGAGAAAGTCTCTGAACATTAAAGAAGGCGATTACATTCTCTTCGAAAAAAAAGGTTCCCGCGTAGAAATAAGGAAGATGATTCCTTCAAATGATTTTGAGGATTTTGCCAGGCCGATTAGAGAAAGGTTCCAGAGTGAGGGCATAACACCCAAGGACGTTGAGGAAGCGATCAAGTGGGCACGTCAGGGTGTAAAATGAAAATAACGGTAGATACCAATGTTCTTACTTCCGCCCTTGGGTGGAACGGTCCGGAAGCTGCTGTTATTGAAATGGTTCTGGAATCAAAAATAGAGCTTTGTCTTTCAGTTCAGATACTCGGTGAGTTTTACCGGGTTGTCCAATACCCTAAATTTGGCTTTAATGATGAGGAAGTCGATGGTTTTGTGGGCAGGCTTTTACCGGTAGTTACGTTTATATCTCCCATGCAAAAAATTAACGCTGTTACCGCAGATCCTGATGACAACAAAATCATTGATTGTGCGGTTGCCGGCGAAGCCAATTACTTAATCTCCGGCGATAAGCATTTATTGGAGTTAAACGAATACAAGGGAATAAGAATACTAAAAGCTTCAGATTTTTTACAGTTGTTATTGCACAATGATTTCATGGATTAATACCGGGGACAGGCCATTTTATTATTCAGTCGTCGTTCCCCGTTTTCTTATCCAGTTCATACACCCAGGCGATTATTTCCGCCACCACCCGGTAGAGTTCCGGGGGGATTTCCCGGCCGGCGCCCAGACCGGTCAGGGTCAGGGCCAGGTTTTCGTCCCGGTAGACGGGCACGTTATTTTTCCGGGCCGTTTCTTCGATTAATTCCGCCAGCCGGCCGCGGCCGGCGGCCACCACCTGCGGGGCGGCATCCTTTTCCGGGTCGTAGGCCAGGGCGGCGGCCGCCTTTGGTTTATCAGCCATAGAATTCACATCCACTATTAACATATCCGGGTACGTAAGCAATCCCGGTACCGCTTCGAGAAAATATGTGTCCATTATATGTTTTCGGCGGCTATAATCACTAAAAAATAAATCGTTATGACTGCCTGAGGCAAAAGGAAAAGCCACGCCAGCCAAACTTTCCGTTGATGCACGGAAAAAGCCGCACATAAGAGCAAAACAGGTAACAAGTAACCGGCTGGTTTAAAAACCGGGTGAGGTGAAGCCGTCAGATACCATGCAAATCCAAAAACCAGCAGGGCGGCAAGAATTAGCGCGTAGGCACGTCGCCGGATGATTCCGGCGGCGCCGATTAATAGTGATGCGATTATTACCGGCCAGTTGAGTAGAAGTTTAACTAAATACCAGCCCATATTTTCACCACCTTCCGGTCCGGGTGTTACAGGGGGGAAAACAGCTCTTTTCAAACGGTGGTATTCAGCGGTTGGTAAGTCGGTTCCAGGTCTGGGCGCAGCAGTTCACAGATGCTGTGCACCGGCCGGGCGGTTACCTGGATTTCCCCCACCCGGTAGCCCAGAGCGGTCAGCTTCGTGCGCAGGTTGTGCGCAGCCTGCTGTACCGGATGCACAAAACGTTCTTCCGCCACGGCGACCCGGGCAGTCAAAGTGCCGTCGTTATGGACCAGGTGGACCCATGTTTCCCCCAGCGCCGGGCTGTGCACCCGGACCACCAGGCCGGAAGGGAATTTTTGCGCCTGTTTTTTACCGTCCCGGTCATCAACTATATATAGCTCACCGTTAAAATTTGCTCCCTGGAAGGTAAAAAAACTAACCGCCTCCTGCCCTGGGAACAAAGGCTGGGCCTGGTTCAAAACCTCCTGACCTTTCGGAGTGGCACTGTCGTTACCCAACAGGTAATTGATTGCCTGATGCACTTTGGCGGCATCGGCGTGAATGTCCAGGGTTTCCAGCCAGGCCCGGACCGGCCAGTAGACCGCTTTCTCTGCCGCGGTCAAGTTCTTGCCCGCGGACAATAGCCCCAAAAGCAGATGGCGGTCCAGGGGCAGCTGCCATTTGAGCAGTTCACCCAGCAGTTTCGGTCCGTCCGGGCCGGGGGGCAGATCCAGCAGCCGGACCAGGATGGCGGGCGCCGGGGGTTTTACCGGCGGCCCGTCTAGCTTACGCAGTTGTAGTACGTCCGGCTTGACCGATTCCACCACGGCCCAAAAGCTCTGCCCTGCCGGCGGCAGTTCTCCCGTGGCCTGGAATAATTGGCCGGCTAGCCGTACAGTGGCCTGTGCACCGTTTACTTCCAGCACTTCTACTGCTACAGTCCGCCCCGGCTGCAAAGATACGGACAAATCTTGCTGAATTCCAGGTTGCAGGATAATTCCCGGTATTTGCATGGCTGAACATCCTATAAGCTTTTCTTTTATTTTAGCAATTGTTGCTATGTAGAACAATGGAAAATTGACCTTTGACACCACCTGCTTCTTTTGCTATCCTGCAGTTGTCTGGAATGACATAAACGAAATATTAAAAAGGAGAGACCGGCTCCAATGTTATTGATCATTAATGCCGATGACCTCGGCTATACACCGGGGGTAAACAGGGGCATTGTCAGGGCGTTGCAGGCAGGTGTGGTCACCAGTACCAGCTTGATGCTCAACCAGGCGGGTACGGATGATGCCCTGACCCTGCTGCGGCGGGGTTTGGTGCCGGCCGCCGGTGTGCACCTGTGTTTGACTGTGGGGCGCCCGTTGAGCCCTCCGGAGAGTGTGCCTTCCCTGGTGGACGAATCCGGGCGGTTTAAAAGCCGGCAGGCGTTGGGGCAGGAAACGCCGGCGCTGGATGATGTGCGCCGGGAATTTTACGCCCAGGTGAAAAGGGCATTAGAAGAAGGGATTAAAGTAACCCATTTGGATACCCACCATCACATGCATGCCCTGCCCGTGGTACTGGAGGCCTTGATCGAGGTGGCCGGGGCCTGCCGGTTGCCGGTGCGTAGTATTGATGAACAGACGCGCGCCCGTTTAAAAGCGGCCGGTGTCCCGTCACCGGATTATTTTTGCGGAGGCTGGTTTGCAGATGCCGTTTCCGCCGTTTCTCTGCAACGGTTCATCAGCGGGGGTTTGCGGCGTGGAGTACGTTCAATGGAATTGATGACCCATCCCGGTGAGGCGGACGAACTGTTGTTACGGATAAGCAGCTACTCCCGGGGGCGGGAAAAGGAACTGGCCCTGCTCTGCGCTCCGGCGTTCAAGCAGTGGCTGGCCGGGCAGGATGTGCAACTGGCCGGGTTTGCGGATATTTGCCCGGGTGAACGAAAAAAGAATTGACATACAGTTGTCCCGGCGCAAAGGTTAATATTATCATTATCGGACACCATATGTTTGTGCCTGTCATTGGGCAAGGATGGTAGCGGGACCGGCCGCGGCCGGTCTGGTGTCATATGAGATTATTAGTTGACCGGTGACTCCGGGAAAGGGGGGTCGTAGTTTTATGAACCGGCTGTTGTCTTATCTTGATTCTATTTGCCGGCGTTTTCCCGTTACTGAAAAGATCCTGGTGGTACCCGATCCGGTAAGCGGCAATGAAATTGGCCTGGCCCTGGCCCGGTCCGGGTGTGGCTGGGCCAACCTGCGCGGCGAAACCACAACCGGCCTGGCCATGCAGGTGGCCGGGGCCGCCCTGTCCCGGGAAAAGATCCGTTTTTTACCGGGGCACCTGACCGAACTGGTGCTGGAGGAAGTATGGCAGGAACTGGAGGCCGGTAATATTCTGCGTTACTACCGCCGGACGGGCGGTGCAGCCGGCCTGGTGCGGGCGCTGGCCAATACGGTTTTTGAACTGCGTATGAACGGTCTTACCGCCCGGGATGTTCCGGGGCATGGTCTGGCCGCCGCCGGCAAGGGGAGTGATTTGCGGGCCGTATTGGGCGCCTTTGAGCGCTATCTGGCCGACCGTGGTTATATTGATTTCCCCGGCTTGTTAAAGCTGGCTTTGAAACTGCCGGCTGCTCCCGGGAAAACCGGCGTCTGGAAAGGCGATAATGCAGCGCCGTTGAATATCCCGACCGAAGACGGCTCCGCTCCGGAGAGGCTTTTTCTGGTTCCATCCTTTATTCATTTTTATCCTCTGGAAAAGAAACTGATCGCCCGGTTGGCCGGCCGGGAACTGATCGTCATACCGGCGGAACCGGTTTACGGGCTGGCGACGCCGGATGGGTACTGGCCGCTGCCGGAAGGGACGGCGGACGGTCACAGTTGTCCACCGGGAGCAAACCGGCCGGGCGGCGGGGTGCCATCCACGGGGGAGGCGTCTGATGCGGCCGGCGGGCCGGCACGACGGGATGGATGCAGCGGTATTCAGTACCGTACCGCTGCCGCGGAAGCTGAGGAGGGGTCCGGGTGGCCGCTACCCGGAAACGGACCGGCAACCGCGGTTGGAACCGGCGAACGGCCGCCGGTCGCTTCCGGTGTGGAGCGTCTGGCCTGGCTGTACCGGGTGGCGGGGGCGCCGCCGCCCGCCTGCGACGGGTCTGTACAGTGCTTCCATGCCCACGGGATCACGGCCGAGGTGCGGGAAGTCTTGCGGCGCATAATGGCCGCCGGCCTGTCCCTGGATCAGGTGACGGTGGTTTATACCAGTGAAGCGTACATACCACTCTTTTATGAGCTAACCCGGCGTTTTGGACTGGGATTGACCGTGGCCGGGGGCATCCCCGTATCTTTCACCCGCCCCGGACGCGCCCTGCAGGGGCTGGTGGAATGGATCAAAAGTGGTTTTTCCGCCCGGGTGCTCGGCGATCTGCTGACGGGCGGTGATTTACAGCTCAGACTGCCGGTGAATGCCGGTGCCGGCCGGAACGGATCCAGCGGCCATACCCGGACTGTTCCCGGCATAACCGTGGCCCGGCTGCTGCGGGACGCCGGCATCGCCTGGGGCCGGGAGCGCTACCGCTTGCTGTCGGATCTGTCGCTCGCATACCGCCGGCGGGCGGAGTTCCCCGGCGAAGGTGAAGACGGCGGCCGGCGGGATTGGCTCCTGGAGCGGGCCGCTTTGGCTGACCAGTTGTTCACGCTGCTAGCGGAACTGCTCGCCATGATTCCCCGGCCGGATGAAAGGGGAAGGGTGGATTTCGCCGCCCTGGTTGAAGGGATGGCCGGCCTTTTGCGCCGGTTGGCGGCAGTCAGGGACGAAATGGATAAACCGGCATTGCATTGTTTGTTGCAGTATCTGGAGCAGGCCGCCACCTTTCCTTTCCTCGCCCTGGATCTGGAGGAAGCATTGAAAAGGGTGGGGGAGACGGTTGGCGGGTTGCGGGCCGGCGCCGGCAGTTCCCGTCCCGGTTCCCTGCACCTGGTCGATTATCAGCGTGCCGTCTGGACGGACCGGCGGTGCACCTTTTTTGTCGGGCTGGATGCCGGCGCCTTTCCCGGGGTTGGCCGGCCGGATCCGGTGCTTCTGGATGACGAGCGTGACTGCTTTATGCGTCCCCTGCCCCGCAGCAGCAGCCGGCTCCGGGAAGGCCGGTACGCCTTGGCCCAGGCACTGGCTTCCCGGCGCGGCCGGGTATGGTTGAGCTACTCCTCCTGCGATGTGATGCAAAACCGGTTGTCCGCCCCTTCTCCGGTGCTGCTGCAGGCCTGCCGCCTGCTGGCGGGCGATCCGTTCCTGGATTACAGCGATCTGGCCCGCCGGTTGGGGGCGCCTGCCGCCTATAGTCCGCCGGGGGGTGAACCGGCGCTGGATGATACAGAGTGGTGGCTGCACCGCGCCCTGGCCGGTCCGGGAACCGGCGGGGTGGAAACGGTGGCTTTATGCTATTCCGGCCCGGGGCGGGGGTTGAGGGCGGCCGCGGCCAGACGGGAAAACAGGTTGACGGAGTATGACGGCAAACTGGCTTCGGTAAACGGGGATTTCGACCCCGGGCGGGAGCCCCGTCCCGTTCTGTCCAGCGGACGGTTGGAGATCCTGGCCGGCTGCCCCTTCCGCTACTTTCTGCAATATGGGCTGCAGATCAGCCCGCCGGAAGAAAGGGATTACGACCCCGGGCGCTGGTTGAGCCCTTTGGAGCGGGGCCAGTTGCTGCACCAGGTTTTTTACCGGTTTATGCGCCGGATTACGGAACGGGGAGAAAGGCCCAACCCCCGGCGGCACCGGGAGTTAATTATGGAAATGGCTGACGAATTGATTGCTGAATACCGGCACCAGGTCCCCGTGCCCGGCGAGGTGGCCGTTGAAAGGGAAAAACGGGAGATCCGGCGGGCCTGTGCTGTCTTCCTGGCCGCCGAGGAGCAATTGCCCGTCCACGTTTCCCCGGCCTGCTTTGAGGTGCCTTTCGGTCTGGGACCGGAGGCTGTTTTCCGGGCCGGTTGCGGCATGCCGGACCCGGTGGCGGTGGAACTGGAGCATGGAACCGGGCTGTTGCTTTGCGGGAAAATCGACCGCATTGACCAGGCCGGGGAAGGCGTTTACCATATCTGGGATTACAAAACCGGCAGCACCGGGGATTATGACGAAAAGGACTTTCTCAAACAGGGGCGCCGGCTTCAACATGCCCTTTACGCCCTGGCCGCGGAAAAAATTCTCGCCGGGATGCATCCCGGTGAAAACCCCCGGGTGGAAAAGACGGGGTATTATTTCCCCACCGAACGCGGCGCCGGTCTGCGCCTGGCCTGCGCACAGGGCGGGCGGGAGGTTTTGCGGGAGGCCTTGAGCTGTTTGTACGGTTTACTCAAAAAGGGCATTTTTTTACCCGCATCCAGCGGCGATCGCTGCCGTTACTGCGGTTACCGGGAAGCCTGCGGCGGCGAAGAAACGGCGGCGCGGATCAATAAACTGCTGGAGACGGGGGACCCCTGTCTGACACCCTGGAAGATGCTGCAAAAGATAGATTAAATGCGGACATGGCTGAAAATCCCCGCCGCTTCCGGCGGCGGACCCCCGTGTCCGTTTACAGGGACACCATCGAAAGGATGGAAACAGGCCGGAGTGAAATTTACTTTTGCTGCACAGATTGGCGACAAAGCAGCGGACCCGGCTGCACTGCGGCCGGAAAAGAAATATATTTCTGTAGCACCCGCCGGGTGCTGCTGCCGCATGATGAAGGGCAGCGGTGTAAACCGTTCATTACAGGCGCGTTTGGTCGGAGGGATGAAAAAATGATCACCATGGAGCCGGATCTTCCCGATCAGGCAGTCCGGGAGAGCATTGTCAGGGATCTGGATGTCAATATGCTGATTGAGGCCGGGGCCGGCTCGGGCAAGACTCACAGCCTGGTGGAGCGGATGGTGGCCCTGGTGGCCGGCGGAAACTGCCCGGTAAAAAAAATGGCGGCGGTGACTTTTACCCGCAAGGCCGCCGGCGAATTGCGGGAAAGATTCCAGACCGCTCTGGAAAGCGCGCTGGCCGGGGAAAGCGATCCGCGGCGGAAGGAGCGGCTGGCGGCGGGCCTGGACAGCCTGGACCAGTGCTTTCTGGGCACCATCCATGCTTTTTGCGCGGCCGTCCTGCGGGAACGGCCGGTCGAAGCCGGCCTGGACCCCGGCTTTGTGGAACTGGAGGAAATCGAAAACCGCCTGCTCCTGGAAAATGCCTGGCATGAATACCTGGAGCAGGCGCCGCCGGAGCGGATCAAGGAACTGGACGAACTGGATGTCGATGTACGGGACTTGAAAGAATGTTATTACCTGCTCGCCAATTACCCGGACGTGGAAATTACGTATGATCATTTGCCTCCGGTGGACCTGGCCCCCGCCCGGCGGCGGGTGGATGAGTTTTTAAACGCCGTGCGTCTGGTTCTGCCGGCACAAAGGCCGGCCAAAGGCTGGGACGGTTTGCAAGAGCTGTTCAGGAAAATGTTACAGTTTGCGCAAACAATGGACCTCGCCGGGGACCGGTATTTGATCCGTTTGCTGGCCCTTTGCGACCGGAACGTCCGTTGCACCCTCAACCGCTGGCCGGACAAGGAGCAGGCCCGGACCGCGCAGTCGCTCCATGAGGATTTCCGCTGCCGGACGGCCGCTCCGCTGTTGCAGGCCTGGCGGGAATACCGTTACGGGCGGTTGCTGCGCTTTTTATTGCCGGCCGTCGCATATGGCGAAAAATACCGGTTGTCCCGCTCCCGGTTGAACTTTCAGGACCTGCTGGTCAAAACGGCCGGTCTGTTGAAAAACAACCCGGAAGTGCGCTGCTATTTCCAGAAACGTTACTCCCACCTGCTGGTGGATGAGTTTCAAGACACCGACCCGCTGCAGGCGGAAATCATCTTTTATCTTACCGGTCAAGATGTCCGGGAGAGGGATTGGCGCCGGCTGGCACCGCGTCCCGGAGCACTGTTTGTGGTGGGCGATCCCAAGCAGGCTATCTACCGCTTCCGGCGGGCGGATATTGATATCTACAACCGGGTCAAGTCGCTACTCCAAAGAAGCGGCGGCCGGTTGCTGCGTTTAACGGCCAATTTCCGCTCCCGGCCGGCCGTTGTTGAATGGGTGAACAGTACTTTCGGAAAACTGCTGCCCGGCGTGGACACTCCCTGCCAGGCGGCTTTCGTGACCATGGAACCGGTGCAAAATGCCGGCGGCACGGCCGGGGTGGGGAAATTACCGCTGGCCGCCATCACCGGGCACAGACAGGAGGATATCGCCGCCGCGGACGCCCGGCGCGTTGCCCTTTGGATCCGCCGGGCGCTGGACGGGGAAATCAGCCTGGTCCGCAGTGACCGGGAGCGGGAAGCCGGACTGGTGGAAAAACCGCGGCCTGCTGATTTTATGCTCCTGCTCCGCTATAAAACCCATCTCCCTCTTTACGCCCGGGCGCTGGAAAGCCTGGGCATTCCCCATATTGTTTCCGGCGCCGGAGGGGCCGCCGGTTTGGAGGATTTGGCGGCAATCATCAAGGTACTGCGGGCGGTGGCGGAGCCGGACAACCCCCTGCCGCTGGTGGGTGCGCTGCGCGGGATTTTTTTCGGGATCAGCGACCGGCAGCTGTGGCAGTTTAAAAAGGCGGGCGGCTGCTTTAATTTTTACCGCGCGGTACCGGAATTTGCCGGCCGGGAATTTATTGAACATGCGTTTAATCAATTCAGAACCTTCCGGGATTGGGTGGAAAAGTTGCCTCCGCTGGCCGCGCTGGAAAAAATACTGGAAACGCTCGGAGCGTTCCCCCTGACCCTGGCGCAAGAAGCGGGGAAAAGCCGTTGCAGCCGCATCATTCACGCTCTTGAACTGTTGCGGGCATCCAGGGACAGGGGAGTGTATTCTTTTGCCGCTCTGGTGGAATACCTGGCCCTGCTCATGGAGATGCACAGCGAGGAGGAACTGAACATCACCCCCTGGGAAACAGACGCCGTCCGGGTGATGAACCTGCACCGGGCCAAGGGGTTGGAAGCGCCGGTGGTCATCCTGGCCGACCCGGGCAAAAATGTAAACCGTGAGCCTGAAATGCACATCAGCCGGCAGGGGGATGTGCCGCGGGGTTATTTCCTGCTCGGCAGGACATGGGCATACCGGAAGGAAATCCTGGCCCAGCCCCGGGGCTGGGAAAAATACGCCGCTTTGGAAAAGCAGTATCAAGACGCCGAAGAAACGCGCCTGCTTTATGTGGCCGCCACCCGGGCCAAAAATTTATTGGTGGTGAGCACATATCCGGCCAAACCGGAAAAGAGTCCCTGGCGCCCCTTTGAAGACTATTTGGCGGATGCAGCGGAAATGATGGATAGCGGTGAAGTTCCGGCGGCGGAAGGTTTATCCGGCGGCGCAACTGAAACCGGGCCGGAACCGGCGGTTGTTGCCGCGGAACTGACGGATGCCCGGCGGACCTTTCTGAGTCCGGTCAATCCGGTCAACCGGCCGGGCTATGGTTTGACTTCGGTGACGGAACTGGTTGAAGCGGCCGGCAAGAGGCCGGCCGGGGCATCCGGCGGACGCGGCGTTTCCTGGGGCCGGGCGGTGCACCGGGTGCTGGAGGCCTGTGCCCGGGGAGCGGATGCAGATGCTCCTGGCCTGGACCTGCTGACGGCTGCCGTCCTGGTGGAAGAGGGACGGCAGAAGGCGGAAAAAGACGAGCTGATCCGGCTGGTCCGGGATATTCTGGCCTCCCCTTTGTGGCAGCGGGTGCGGCGGAGCAGGAAATATTACGTGGAAGTGCCTTTTGCCCTGTCCCTGGACGGGCTCTCCCTTATGAAGGATATGCAAGCCGGTTTCACCCCCGGCCCTTGCCGGAAGCCTGGTGGCGGCCGGAGTGATGGCTGCGGTTTGCCCGTCAGCAGCCAACTTCTCACCACCAGCCACTGCCGGCAGCCAGGCCGCGGGGAAGCAGCAGCAAATGACATCCTTTTGACCGGCGGCCTGCCGGCCCGGAAGGAAGTGCCGTCTGCAGCCGGAGGCACCATTGAAAATAACGGCCGGCCGCCGGTGACCGGTTTTTTTCCGGCCGGCGCAAGTCCTGGCGGCCCGGGTGGGATAAACGGCGGCGCTATGCTGCTCACCGGGGTGATCGATCTGGTCTTCCTGGAGGATAACGGCTGGGTGATTGCCGATTACAAGACCGGCGCCGTAGACGAAGGCCGCCTGGACACACTGGTCCGTTTTTACACCCCCCAGGTGGTCCTGTACCGGCGGTGCTGGGAGCAAATCACCGGCGATCCGGTGCAGGAAGCCGGCCTGTATTTCACCGGTTTGCAAAAGTGGGTGGTTATTGAATCAGACGGCCATGTTTTTTGAATACAACCCAACGTAAAGGTGTCGTTTGTACCGGAGTGCGACTTGCGCAGGTCCGGAAAGAAACGCGGCGCAACTTGGATCGGCGTGCCGGAGGAGCGAATCGAATACCAGGTAACTGCCGGTTGTCACCTGTACAGGCGGTATAAATTTTCATAGCCATGAGTCGTGGTTTATACTGGACTTTTTGGATTACCTACCGTATAATCATGATATATCGATATAAGGGGGGATCCAATGCCGGAAATGCATCTTTCCCTGGGCATGGCCTTTCTGGCCGGCCTGGTTTCATTTCTTTCGCCCTGCGTGCTGCCGTTGATCCCAACTTATCTGGCTTATCTGACCGGGGTATCGGCGGGGGAGTTGACGGTGCGGGAGGCAATCCGTTCCCGCCGGGCCGTCACAATCAATGCGCTGTTCTTTGTCCTGGGGTTTACACTGGTTTTTGTCGCCTTCGGACTGTCGGCCAGCGCCCTGGGCAAATTTTTTATTCGCTACCAGGTCCTGCTGCGGCAGATCAGCGGCGCCCTGCTCATTATCTTCGGCCTGCACCTGGCCGGCATCTTTCAGCTCAACTGGCTGTTGAGGGAGAAACGGGTGCATTTTGTTTCCCCGGCGCCCGGTTTGTTCAATTCCCTGCTTATGGGCATGGCCTTCTCCGCCGGTTGGACGCCGTGTACCGGTCCCGTGCTGGCCTCCATCCTGCTCTTGGCCGGCAACAGTGACAGTTTATGGTCCGGGGCCTTTCTGCTGGCCGTTTACTCCCTGGGATTGGGCCTGCCCTTTTTGCTGGCCGCCTTTTCTCTCGGTTGGCTGGTGCAGGGACTGCGGCGCCGCGCCGCCCTGCTCAACCTGTTCACCCGGATTGGCGGATGGCTTTTGATTATTGCCGGCATATTAATGTTAACCGGATATTTTGACCGCTTATCGGGCTATGTGTAAAGTGCCAGTTGCGGGTCGACCGGTAACCGGCTGGTCAACGCCCCGGTTGCCGGCTGACAGTAAGCGAACCGGCAGTGCGGATCGAGCGTCTGAAATTATTCATATGCCCCTGCCGGCAGCAGTCCGGTTCCGGAGATAACTTTTTTCACCGGACCGGAACACGGGAGCAAGGAGGCGCGGCCATCAGCCTTTTCATTTGTATGTTATGTTAAAAAAATCATAGTTGTCTGGAGGGAACTGGTGATGAAAAAGAAGTTTATTCTGGCCGGCTTGATCATTTTGACTATAACCCTGCTTGCCGCCGGCTGTCAGCCGGCCGGCAAACAAAAAACGGGCGCCGCCGCTCCGCAGGGACAGACCGGGGCGCCAAAAACGGGTACGGCGGTGGGTGAACAGGCCCCTGATTTTACCCTCGGTACCATTGACGGCAAAAAAATATCCCTTTCCTCCTTTCGTGGCCGGCCGGTAATGCTTAATTTCTGGGCCACCTGGTGCCCGCCCTGCCAGGAGGAAATGCCGGAAATAGAAAAGTTTTACCGGCAAAACGGCGGTAAAATACAACTGCTGGCGGTTAATTTAACAGCCAACGAAAAATCCACGGACCAGGTGAAACAATTTTTGCAGTCCGGCGGCTATACATTCCCTGTCCTGCTGGATCAAAATGGGGATCTGGCCAGGCAGTACATGATCCGTTATATCCCCACCAGTATGTTCATTGATTCCGGCGGGATCATCCGCTTTGCACATACCGGTCCGATGACCATGCAAATGCTCCAGGAGGGACTGAATAAAGTGAAAAAATAGGGTTGCCACCCTTTTAAACTGATCATGCCAAATGATTATATCATCCGGCGGCGGTTATTAATCTGCTTGCCGGTTTTTGTTGTCACCCGTTTTTGTGGGTTTACCTGAATTTTTAATTTTTAAAAGGATTTTGTCGAATATTGTAGTATTACTAACAGGTGTATTCATCAGTTTACGAAATGGAGGTGGACGAAAAGAGTAATTTTTTTGGCAAATATACGGGCCAAAGGTGTCCCCTCTGTTTTAGACACTCGTTTGACGGGCCGATGATGTCCCCTGTGCCGGGTGCGTACGTAAAACGTAATTAGAGAGAACAAAAATTGAGCGAAAAGGAGCTGGTTTTTTTGTCGGGGCAAGGACATTTACACCGGGAACTCAGCCTGCTGGATCTGACCATGGCTTCCCTGGGGGGCATCATCGGTTCCGGTTGGCTTTTCGGCTCGCTTTTTGCAGCCAATGACGCCGGTCCGGCGGCGGTATTTTCCTGGCTGATCGGGGGCTTTGCAGTTTTGTTGATCGGTCTGGTTTATGCGGAATTATCCAGTATGATCCCGGAATCGGGCGGTATTGTACGCTTTCCCCAGTATTCCCACGGTTCCCTGGTCAGTTTCATCATGGGTTGGGCGGCCTGGATCGGATATTGCACGGTGACCTCTATTGAAGCCGAGGCCGTTACCCAATATGCCAACTACTACATTCCCGGCCTGTACGTTGGTAAAACCCTTACTCCGCTTGGCATCCTGGTTTCCGCAGTGCTGGTGATTGCCTTTTTCCTGATCAACTGGTATGGTGTGCGGGCTTTTGCGGCGGTGAACACCAGGCTGACCATGTTCAAATTTGTCATGCCAGTGCTGACCTTGTTTGCTTTTTTACTGTTCGGGTTTCATACGCGTAACTTTGAGCATTTCGGCGGCTTCATGCCCATGGGCTCGGCCGGTGTGCTCAAGGCTATCGCCACTGCCGGTGTGATCTTTGCCTTCCTGGGTTTCCGCCAGTCGGTGGACCTGGCCGGCGAGGCGCGCAACCCGCAGCGTGACGTGCCCCGGGCCATCGTCGTTTCCATTCTGATCGGCGTGGTCCTGTACGCCCTTTTGCAAATCGTTTTCGTTGGCGCCCTGACTCCGGCGGACTTAAAGGCGGGTTGGGCCAATATGAGCATGTCCTCGCCCTTCGCCGATGTGGCCATGACCCTCGGGCTGGGCTGGCTGGCATTTTTGCTCTTCTTTGATGCCGTGATTTCGCCGGCCGGCACCGGGATCGTCTACACCGCCTCCACCTGCCGGATCGGCTACGCGCTGGCGCAAAACGGGTCCTGGCCGCGGGTTTTCAGCCTGCTGCATCCCAAACGGGGCGTGCCCTATATGGGTATGATCATCAATTTAATCATCAACCTTATTTTGCTGGCTCCTTTCCCGGGCTGGAACAAGCTGGTCGGTGTGGTATCCTCGGCCATTGTTTTTACTTATGTGGCCGGCCCGGTGGCCGCCCTGTCCCTGCGCCGGACCGGCAGGGAGATGAACCGGCCCCTGACGGTGAAAGGGATGGGATTGATTGCCCCGGTGGCCTTTATTATCGCCAGTTTGATTATCTACTGGTCCGGTTGGCCGACCACCGGCGAAGTGCTGATCACCATGCTGATCGGACTGCCTTTCTATATCTATTTCTACCGCCGGGACAAACTTCCCGCCGAGCACGTCAAAGCCGGTATCTGGCTGGTGATCTACTTGATTTTCATGATTATCATGTCTTACATCGGCACTTTCGGTAAGGGCGAGTTGAAACTGATCCCCTATCCGCTGGACATGCTGGTTGTGGCGGCGGGCAGTCTGGTTGCCTTTTACTGGGGAGTAAACAGCGGTATCGTAACTGCCGAAGTCAATACGGCGGTCCGGACACAAAACGGGGATGCCGGAATGAGCGGAAAGACGGCCCACGCCAGGGCTTAGCCGTGGGCGTCCATCCATTGATGAGGCGCTGCGCAAGCTGAAAACCGCCTGATTATTTGCAGTGCGGCACTGGATATGCTGCTTTCATCCCGGGGACTGGGCCGGCGGCATGTAGCTATGAAATACAAGGGGCCTGCTTTCTTGAAGTGGAAGGCAGGCCTCTTTTTCCCCGGGGTGTTAAAATGAACGTACCCGCATCGAAATGGATTGCGTATTGTCCTCTTTTATGTATACGGGCGGTGTTATAATGTAGCGACAGGGTTGCTTTTTATGCGGATTGAATTGCTGACGGCGATTGGTGACGGTGAAGGAAGCGGGCTATAGTTGTCGAAGGGGAAAACAGAATATTAACTCAGGAATTTTTTACCGGGGGTGAGACGTAAGTGTATGTAATTTATTTCATTGCCGGCCTGTTTTTGGGGGCGTGTGCCGGCTGGTTTTTGGCCGGCGTGCGTTTGCGTGCCGTAATGACAGAGCGGATGCTGGCTGCTGAAGGCAATGCCAAAGCGGCGGCGGAGGTCAATGCCGAACTGCGCCGGCAGATGGAGCAAGGTCAAGAAGAACTGGACCGGGTGCGGGCGCAGTTGGCCCGGGAGCAGGAAGCCCGGGTAAAGGCGGAAACCGCCCTGGTGGAGGCCAGGAATAATCTGGACGAACAGAAACAACTGCTGGCCGTGGCTACGGACAGGCTGGCCGACACCTTCAAGTCGCTGTCGGCCGACGCCCTGCGGAGCAACAACCAGTCGTTCCTGCAATTGGCCGGCCAGGCGCTGGAAAACGTTGTACAGCAGGCCAGGGGGGACTTGCAGCTGCGTCAGGAAGCAATTGACGGGTTGATCAAACCTTTGAAGGAGGAACTGGTCCGTTACGGGACACAGGTGCGGGCAATGGAAAACATCCGTCAGGAGGCTTACGGCAGTTTGCAGAGGCAGTTGGAGGAGTTGAGCCGGACGCACCGGCAGCTGCAAAAGGAAACCGGTCAACTGGTTGGTGCACTGAAATCCCCCCAGGTACGCGGGCGGTGGGGCGAGATCACCCTGCGCCGGGTGGTGGAGGTGGCCGGAATGTCCCCCTATTGCGATTTTACGGAACAGGTTTCCCTGGCCACGGAGGATGGGCGCAAACGGCCCGATCTGGTGGTCAAGCTGCCCGGTGGCCGGACGGTGGTGGTGGACGCCAAGGTTCCCCTGCAGGCCTACATGGAGGCGCTGGAAGCCGGCGATGACAGCGGGCGGCGGGGGGCGCTGCTGCGCCACGCGCAGTCCGTACGGGTACATATGCAGTCCCTGGGCTCCAAGGCCTACTGGAGCCAGTTCACTCCCAGCCCCGATTTTGTGGTGCTTTTTCTGCCCGGCGAGTCTTTTTTCAGCGCTGCCCTGGAACAGGACCGGTCGCTCATTGAAGACGGAGTGTCCAGCCGGGTGATCCTGACCACGCCGACCACTTTGATTGCCCTTTTGCGTACCGTGGCCTTGAGCTGGCAACAGCAACAAATGGCCGAGAACGCCCGGCTTATTGCGCAGGCGGGGGCCGGGCTCTATGAACGGCTGTGCATATTTGCCGGGCACCTGGTCAAAATCCACGACGGTCTGAACAAAGCCGTCCAGTCTTATAACAGCGCGGTTGGGTCGTGGGAAGGCCGGGTTGTTCCGGGAGTGCGCAAACTGAAAGAACTGGGGGCCGGCGTGCCCGGGAGGGAACTGGCCCCCGTCGTGCCGGTGGAAACTTCCCTGCGGCAGCCGGCGGCTGAATGAGTGCTTCTGGAAGCGGTACAATATGGAGCTTTTGACGTGATCATATGTTGATACGGGAGTACAATTGCTGTCCACAGTGGCAAACACGGCCCGCCGGGAAGCGGTCAAAGGTTAATTCGTGATCAGGTGTTCAGTTCAATGGCAATGCCCCGGGGGACCGGGGCGATGGGGAAAGTTTCCGTTTGGTGGCAGGTACGGGCTTAACGCAGTTTAAACAGCCCCAGGGCGATCAATATACAGCCGGGCAGGGCGCTGAACTGGCGGCCCAGGGCGGTGTACCCCAGCCCCTTGCCGGCCAGGATGCCCAGGTTGGCCAGAGTGAACTGGCCCAGTCCGACCACCAGGGCGGTGAGCGCCGGGTTCAGGCCCAGCATGGGAACGGCGAAACCGGCGGCCAGGGCGTCCATGGCCAGGGCCAGACCGAGCAGCACTGCTTCGCGGGGCGAAATGACGCCGGAACTGTCCAGGTCGGCCCGGTGCGGCTCGCGCAACACCTGGATGACCAGGCCGAGGGAACGCAGGTGAATGCGCATCACCGCCCCGCCGGCAGTATCTTCTTTTTTCTTCCGGTGGCGCAGGCACTGGATCAGAATGCGCAGGCCGATGAGCAGAAGCACGATGCCGCCCAGGCGCTGGGCGAAAGCGACGGAAAAAAGTCTGGTCAGACCTTCGCCTGCCAGCATGGACAGGCTGAGCGCGGCCATGGAAAGCATACTGATGATCAGTAGCGAGGTCAAAGGGAGTTTAATCTGCCGCACGCCGTAGGCCACCCCGGTGCCGAAGGCGTCCATGCTCAGGGCCAGGGCAAAGATGACGCTTGTTAATAATTCCACCCCACTGTCCCTCCCGCTGAATTTCGACTCTTACTATCTTTATGGGAGCGGGTGGGGAATTGTGCCCGGCCGGGAGGAATTACTGTTTTTGACAGCCGGGGCAAAAATAGGCGCTGCGGCCGCTGATGCGGATGCGTTCCACGGGTTTGCCGCATTGCCGGCAGGGCTGTCCGGCCCGGCCGTATACGCGCAGCTTTTCCTGGAAACCGCCCCGGCGTCCGGTACCGTCCACATAATCCCGGAAAGTGGTACCCCGGCCGGCGATGCCTTCCGTCAGTACTTCCCGGATGGCCCGGTATAAAGCAGCCGCCTCCCGGGGACTCAATGTGCTGGCCGGGCGCTGGGGGTGCAGTCTGGCCCGGTGCAGCGCCTCATCGGCGTAAATGTTGCCCAGCCCGGCAATGAATGTCTGGTCCAGCAGCAGTGGTTTCAAACGCGTGCGCCGGCGGCGCAGTTCACGCTGTAAATATTCGCGGGTAAAATTAGCGCTTAAAGGCTCCGGGCCAAGGTCTTTCAACCCCGGAAAAAGGGGCAGGGCATCATTTTCCACCAGGGAAATACGGCCGAACTGGCGCATGTCGGAAAACCGCAACTGGTCGCCGTTGCTCAGATGAAAGAGTACATGCGTATACCTGGCCGGGAGGGCGGTTGCCGTGGTGTAGACCAGTCGCCCGGTCATGCGCAGGTGAATGACCAGGGTCAGACCGCCCGAAAGGCGGACCAGCAGGTATTTGCCCCGCCGGTCCAGGGCGAGCACGGTTTGGCCGGCCAACCGGCGGCAAAATTCTTCCGGTGACGGAGTGCGGATTATTTTGGGCATTAGAATGTCTACTGCGTCAATGGATAGGCCGGTGATTTTTTCCGCCAGGGTGTTTTTAACTGTCTCCACTTCCGGCAGTTCGGGCATGGCTTGTGTCTCATACCTTCCGTGAGTCGATTTTAATATGAAAAACGTTCTCTTAAAGGTTGTGAGCGTAATGGTCATAAGGTTCTAAATTTTTTTCACTTCATACCAGTTCGGCCCCAGTTTCATATCCACCACCAGGGGCACGTCCAGCTTGATCGCGTTTTCCATGCCGTCTTTGACCAGCGCCTTCATTTCTTCCACTTCTTCTTCCGGCACGTCAAAAATCAGCTCGTCGTGCACCTGTAGAATCATTTTTGCTTTGAGCCCGCTCTTTTTTATTTCCCGGTCGATGCGCACCATGGCCAGTTTGATGATGTCCGCCGCGCTGCCCTGGATGGGCGTGTTCATGGCCGTACGTTCGCCGAAGCTGCGCACCGTGCGGTTGTGACTGAACAGATCGGGCAGGTAGCGCCGGCGGTTTAAAATAGTGGTCACATAGCCCTTTTCCCGTGCCTCCTGAACGGTGCGGTCGATATAGGCCTTTACTCCGGAGTAGCGGGCAAAGTAGTTGTCGATATACTGCCTGGCCTCCTGACGGGAAACATTGATATCCCGGGCCAGGCCGAAGTCGCTGATCCCGTAGACAATACCGAAGTTGACCGCCTTGGCCCGGCCGCGCAGATCCGCCGTCACTTCGGCCATGGTTACGCCGAAAACCTCCGCGGCCGTGCGGGTGTGAATGTCCTGCCCCTGGCGGAAGGCCTCCAGCAGATTGACATCCCCGGCCATATGCGCCAGTACCCGCAGTTCGATCTGGGAATAATCGGCGCTTAAAATCAGGTTGCCCGGCCGGCGGGGTATGAATACCTGCCGGATTCTGCGTCCTTCCTCCATGCGGATGGGAATGTTCTGCAAATTGGGCTCCGCGCTGCTCAAACGGCCGGTGGCTGTCACCGTCTGGTGGAAAGTGGTGTGCAGGCGGCCGGTCTGCGCGTCGATCAAGGCGGCCATGCCGTCCACATAAGTGGACTTCAACTTGACCAGTTGCCGGTATTCCAGGATCCGGGCCACCACCGGGTGGGCCGGGGCCAGTTCCTCCAGTACGGCGGCATCGGTGGAGTAGCCCGTTTTGGTTTTCCTGACCACGGGCAATTGCAGTTTTTCAAATAGAATATGCCCCAGTTGCCGGGTGGAGTTGATGTTGAACTCCTCGCCGGCCAGTTGGTGGATTTCGGCGGCCAGGCCGTCAATCCTGTCCGCCAGTTCCCGGGACATGGCAGACAGCCGTTCCCTGTCCACGGCCACCCCGTTCATTTCCATCCCGGCCAGAATGCCCACCAGGGGCAGTTCCACCTCGAAATACAGGCGTTCCATTCCGGCCTGGCGTATTTTTTCACTCAGCAAATCCACTAGGCGCAGGATGACATCGGCCCGGGCGGCCAATGCCGCTTCCCCCCGGGCGGGGAGAACCAGGTTCAAATGCTCCAGGGCCAGATCCGGCAGGTCCAGGTTGGGCGAGGCCGGGTTGAGCAGGTAGGCCGCCACCATGGTGTCAAAGGCCGTATTGTTCAGGGTCAAGTCGTGGCGGGTCAGCAGCCAGAAGGCGTTTTTGGCCCCGTGGAACAGTTTGGCCACTGTTTCGTCCCGGCAAATCGCAGCCAGCGCCTGCAGGGCGGCCACGGGCAGGGTGTGCTCGCCGGGGGGGAGAAAAAATACCTGGATGTCCGGTTCGACAGGCTCCGTGGAGCCTGCGGAGGCGGCTGTTTTTACAGCCAGTGCCGCCGCGGCGATACCTTCCCGGCGGTCGCCGGAGAGAGCCAGTGCCGCCCGCCCGGCCCGGCGGCAAATTTCCACCAGGGCGGACAATTCATCTGCGTTGCGGACGTACCGCCATGTCACCCGGTATGTTTCAAGTTCGGTACCCGGTTGATCCGTTGCTTGATTATTTTGTCCGTTTCCGCCGGCTTCCGGCATCCTTTCCCGGAGCACACGGATCAGGGATTTAAATTCGAGTCTGCTGAACAGGGCCAGCAACCGGATATTATCCGGTTCGCACCGGCGGCACTCCTCCAGGTTGAGATTAAAAGGGGCGGCGCGCCTGATGGTGGCCAGTTTTTTAGAGAGCAGCGCCTGATCGGCGTAAGCGCGGATTTTTTCCTGCTGACGGGCGGGCAAATCATCCATCCGGGCGATTAATTGTTCCACACTGCCGAATTCTTTGAGCATCCCGGCCGCCGTTTTCGGTCCGATGCCGGGCACGCCGGGGATGTTGTCCGATTTGTCCCCCACCAGGCCCTTGTAGTCGGCGAACTGGGCCGGTGTAACGCCGAAGCGTTCCCACACCCGCCCCTCGTCGTATTCTTCCAGTTCGGTGATTCCCTTGCGGGTGAGCAGGACTTTTGTCAACGGAGATACCAGTTGCAAGGCGTCCTGGTCACCAGTGACAATAATACTTTCCAGACGCGCCTCCCCGGCCCGCGTGACCAGGGCGCCGATCAGATCGTCCGCTTCATAGCCGTCGTATTCCAGGATGGTGATGCGCATGGCCTGCAGCACTTCTTTAATCAACGGAAACTGGGGGCGCAGTTCATCCGGGGTGGCCGCCCGGTTGGCCTTGTAATCCCGGTATTCCGCATGGCGGAAAGTGAGCCTGCTTTTGTCGAAGCATACCGCCGCCAGTTCCGGTTGCAGCAGGTCCAGTACTTTGAACAGCATGTTGGTAAAGCCGAAAACCGCGTTGGTCACCAGCCCCTGGCTGGTGGAAAGCAGGGGAATGGCATGAAAGGCCCGGTGGGCCAGACTGTTGCCGTCGATCACCAGGAGTCGCAAAATCAGCACCTGCCTTTTCTAGATTATTTCACCGCCGCAGGGTAAAATACCTTCCCCGGAAGGGGTGATATTCCACCGGACGGGCAGGAGATCCGCGGCGCCGGGGCGAATTACAACTTATGGATGGACCACCAATTTTCATATTGAGGTGATCGTGCTTGTATAAAAGGCTGGCCGCCCCTGTTTTAGCACTCTTGCTTTTATTCTTTTTCCCGCTGACCGCCTGTGCGGCCGGTAACGGCATTATCGCCGGAATCAACCGGGTGGACGAAGTAATGGAGTATATCTACGCCCATCATATCAACGCCCCCGGCGCGGAGCAACTGACCGACGGGGCCATTCGGGGCATGATTGATTCCCTGGGGGATCCTTATACCGAGTATTTCACCCCGGCACAACTGGAGCAGTTTACCGGCGCCCTGGACGGCGAATATGCCGGGGTCGGTTTGGAGCTGGCCGGCCGGCCGCCCTACTCGCAGGTGACCGCTGTTACGGACGGCTCACCGGCTGAACGGGCCGGGGTCGAAAAGGGCGACCTGATCACCGCAGTAAACGGTCAGAGTACCGAAAATATGCCCCTGCCGGAGGTGGTGGACAAGGTCCGCGGACCGGCCGGGAGCAAGGTTACACTCACCCTGCGGCGGGCCGGCCGGGCCGATTTCAGTTTGACCATGGAACGGCAGACGCTGTCCACGCCCACTATTCAGTGGCAAATTATTCATGGCCGGATCGGATATATTAATGTGCATACCTTCGGTTCCCAAACGGCTGCCGAATTCGGCGCCGCTTTACGGGAACTTAAGGACAAGGGGGCCACCGGACTGGTGCTTGATTTGCGCAACGATCCGGGCGGCTATCTGCAGGCGGCGGTGGATGTGGCCGGTTATTTCTTGCCGGCCGGTGCCACGGTGGTCACCACCGTGGACCGGGATGGTCAAAAGGAAATCTACCGCGCCAACGGCGATGCGCTTGCCCGGGGAATGCCCGTGGCGGTGCTGGTCAACGGTATGAGCGCCAGTTCGGCCGAAGTACTGGCCGGAGCGTTGCAGGATTACGGGGCGGCCACACTGGTGGGGGAGCGCACCTACGGCAAGGGTGTGGTGCAGGCCGTGATCCCGCTGGAGACAGGCGGCGCGTTGAAAATCACCATCGCCCGCTATTTCACCCCCCGGGGGCGTTCCATTGACGGTACCGGTTTAACCCCCGATCAGGAGGTTACAACACCCCAATTGCAGTTGTTTGCCGCCTGCCGGAAATTGCAACCGGATACGCCCTGGAGCATAGTATTTAACCATAACGGAGTGCAAATCAACGGGGAAAAAACAGAGGGCGACTTTGCCCCGCTTTTCCGCGCCGGCAATGCCTACCTGCCCCTGCGCTTTACTTTGGAGGCGCTGGGTTACCGGGTATCGTGGGAAGGGAACGGCGGGGCCATTCTGGTCGCCGGACCGGCGGGCAGACTTGTCCTGTCCCCGGGAAATAGCGGCGCACTGCTCAACAACCGGCCGGTGACCGTGCAACAACCGGTGCTTGAAGCGCCGGACAAGGGCATGACATACGTTTCAACCGTTCTGTTGCAAAAAATGGGTGTGGTCCTGTCGGTTCAAGAGCAAGAAATTATCATCCGGGGAGCAGGAATAAAGTGAACCGGTGTGGAATTGTTGAATAACCGGCCATTACCGCTGAAGTTTCAGCCGGAACAACCGGTAAGGGGGTGTACCAGATGAAAAAGGTTGGCCAAAAGGACCGCCTTTGTCCTTGTGGCAGCGGCAAGCTTTACAGCCAGTGCTGCGGTGCACCGGCGCAGGTAATCTGCCTGGATCAATACCGATGGCGCCGGACCGGCCGGCAATTGCGCCGCAAGCTGGGTGAATTTGCCGACCAGCCTTCTTTTGCCGGGGAGGCGGCACGCGCGCAGCAAATATACCTGGACTGCCTGGACCCGGAACTGGTGGACCGCGACGATGACTTTACCATGGAGCGCTGCTTCGAGTGGTTTATTTTTGATTACAAGATCGCCGGCGGCGCTACATTAATTGAAACCTTCCGGCGGGAGCCCGGTTTGACGGATAAAGAAATTGTGCTGCTGGATGAGTGGTCCCGGGCGCGGGTTTCCCTTTATGAAGTGATGCGCGTGTTGCCGGAAAAAGGTGTATTAATCAAGGATTTGTTCAATAAAAGCAGGTTGACCGTTTTTGATGTGAATGCGGCCAGGGAGATTCAGCCGGGATCCGTTTTATTGATGCGCGTGCTCAGGGTGGGTGACGAATTCGAATTCTCCACCAACGGGCTGGCCCTGCCTGCATTTTGCAAGGAAGTATTAATGAGCCGGGTGAAAAGGGATCTGCAGGCCTTTTGCCGGCGGCGGCGCATGAGCAGCCGGGAAGGGCTGAATATTTACCTGCATGAGCGTTCTCACATGCTCAACGCCATGGTGGTGGAACTGGGTCTTGATTATACCATGCCCCACCTGGTGGAAGGCGAGTTGGCCGGCGAAGAGGATGGACGGACAGACGGCGCCGGTCCGGTGATGGATAAACTGTCGGCACAGATTGCCCAGCGTATTACCGACGCCTTTCTGGATGAGTATTACGACAAATGGATTGATCGTCCGTTGCCCGCCCTGGGCGGCAGGACCCCCCGGCAGGCCTGCGGCACGGCGGAAGGCGGCGCCCGGGTGGAGGAACTGCTGCGGGAATTGGAACGGGTGGAAGCCATCCGGGAAAAGAAGGGCGAGCCGCACTACGACGTGCAAAAGGTGCGGCGGAAACTGGGCCTGTCCGGCGGGGAAACGGCCGGACAGGCCGGTGAGCCGGAAGCGGACGCCGTCAACACGGAAGACCTTCACTGGACGGATAAAAAGCATACCGAAGTGGCCCGCCGGGTGGTGGAAGATCTGAACCGGCGGGGCTACAACAGCCGCCAGGTAACCGGCGCCATTCGCCTCTGGCATGATTATTGCGACCAGGCACGGCCGTCCCTGCGCAAGTCCGATGTCTGGACGGCGACGGTGGTCTATGCCATGGCCCGGCTGGAATCAGATCACAATATCAGCCAGCAGGCTCTGGCCGCTCAATACAAGGTGGCTGCTTCCAGCGTTTCAACCAACTTTCGCGCCATCTGCCGGGAGCTTGACCTGGTGGCTTTTGACCGGCGTTATTCCACCCGGAAATCCCCGCTGGCCGGATTGAAGGAAGCCGACCCGGTATTGGCCCAGATTCTGGAAAATCTAAAATTATAACGTTGCTTCCGTCTTTTTAAGGGGCGGCGATCAGCCGCCCCTTAAAGAGTGCCCTTTGCACGGCACGGTAACATTAAAGTCGCTTTTCCGTTGTAATATAAAGGTAACTGCTTGCCTATTGCTGCTGTTTGTGGTATCGTGGGGGGACTTTGACGTAATCTTGCTTTGCACAAAGGTAGAAAAACCGCGCCGGCCTGTTTTCGCCGGACGGCGGCGCACTGCCTTAAAGCCGGCTGAATATGTTCACGGCACTTCATTCCGGAGGGTGGAAAAATTGGTTTCACACTTGCTGAACGTTCTTGTCACCAATACCATTGCCTTTATCTCCGCTCTGGGCTACTGGGGCATCGCCATCGGCATGGCTGTTGAAAGCGCCAACGTGCCCCTGCCCAGCGAGGTGATCCTGCCCTTTGGCGGTTATCTGGTTTCCACCGGACGGCTCACCTATCTGGGAGTGGTTATTGCCGGCACCCTCGGCGGGACGGCCGGTTCGATTGTTTCATACGCCATCGGATGGTGGGGCGGCAGGCCCTTGATCTTGCGCTATGGACGCTATATCGGCATTTCACACAAGCATTTTCAGACGGCGGAAAAGTGGTTTCTGCGTTACGGTGAGGCCACCGTATTTTTTACGCGGCTGATGCCCGTAGTGCGTACATTTATCTCCCTGCCGGCGGGTATTTCGGGCATGAATTTTTTCCGCTTCGTGCTTTATACCATCCTCGGTTCGCTGCCCTGGAGCTTTTTGCTGGTCTATCTCGGAGTCAAACTGGGCCAGCACTGGGAGAATTTGAAACCCTGGTTCCACCGCTTGGACGTGGTGGTAATAGCATTCCTGGCGTTGCTGATCATCTACTTATGGCGGCGGAAAAAATAAAGCAGGAGCTTTCGTAACGGATTATAAGCCGGCACCCCCGGCAGCCGGCTTTATCAACACCCCCGGTTCAGCTGCGCATCACGATTCCTTCCAGCACATCAGCCACGTCCTCGCAAGCATCCAGAATGGATTCCAGGATTTCATAAACCTCCTTGAGCTGTATGATTTTAATGGCATCCTTGTTTTGGGTGAAAAGAATTTTTATGCTTTCCCGGTACAGTTGATCAGCTTCGTTCTCCAGATCATTAATCCGGAAAGTGTGTTTTTGTATGTTGGGCAGCTTTTTTTTCACCAGAAACTGAATGGCCGCCCCGATTTCATCAATGCAGTTTTCCGCTAGACGGGCGAAAAGCTGCATGTAGGCATCCGTTTCACGGATGCCGTATAAATCAAGACGGTCAGCGGAGGCCTCCATCCCGTCCAGGACGTCATCCAGCTTTACGGTTAGCTGCATTATGTCCTCCCGTTCCAGGGGGGTGACGAAAGTTTTGTTCAGCGCCTTGAATATGGCGTGGGTGTACTGATCTCCCCGGTCTTCAAGCAGCTTGATATTTTCGGCATAGCTTTCCGTGTTTTGCAGGTCCCGGATGTCTTCCCGGAGAAGCCGCGCCGCTTTTTTCAGATTTTCCACGATCAGCTGGAAGTGCTCAAAAAATATATCTTCCTTCCGCTCGAACATATTCTCTCTTCTTTCATTAAATTTTCATTTTATACCAGGCGACATAGATATTATAACGGTCTGCTCCCTTAATCGGCAACCGGACCGGTGAAAAATTTAACTTTTTTCGACCGGATTTAATATTTTTAACAGTTTCTTAACAATTAAACCGGCAAACCATGATAATATACCAGATGGAACTAAAGAAAAGGGGAATTTGCCTTGCCGGAATCCGGTCTTTCCGTCATCATTGCGGTAATTATCATGGCTTTGGCCTTTGATTTCATCAATGGCTTTCATGATACGGCCAATGCCATAGCCACTTCCATTTCCACCAAGGCCTTGCCTCCCCGTATTGCCATAGTACTGGCTTCCTTCATGAATTTGGCCGGGGCGTTGACATTTACCGGAGTGGCACAAACCATCGGAGGTAAAATTGCCAACCCGGTGAAGCTGGAAAACGGCATGATCATAGTAATGGCCGCGCTTATTGCAGCCATTTTGTGGAATTTAATTACCTGGTACATGGGTATTCCCAGCAGTTCTTCCCACGCCCTGATCGGTTCATTAACCGGCGCGGTCATTACCGCCGCCGGTCTGCGCGCTGTCAATTTTACCGGCTTTCTAAGCATCCTGGAAGGACTTGTTCTTTCTCCGTTGGCTGCATTTGCAACGGGGTTGCTGGTTATGTTACTGATCCGCCTGGTGTTCCGTAATGCCGCCCCGCACAAATTAAACCGGCGCTTCCGGTTGCTCCAGGTTTTTACCGCCGCCTTTCAAGCTTTTTCTCATGGAACCAACGACGCCCAAAAGACCATGGGTATTATCACTTTCGCCCTGGTGGCGGGCGGTTTTCAAAGCACTTTGCATGTTCCCCTGTGGGTCAAGCTGTTGGCCGCGCTGTCCATGGGCCTGGGTACATCCGTAGGGGGTTGGAAAATCATCCGGACGGTGGGAACACGCATTATCAAGCTGGATCCGGGCAGCGGCGTTTCCGCCGATATGGCTTCGGCCATGGTTATCCTGGGCTTTACCCTGTTGAAACTTCCCGTCAGCACCACTCACGTTATTTCCTCATCCATCATGGGCGTGGGCACGGCCAGGCGGTTTTCAGCGGTAAGATGGGGCACCGCGCAAACCATCGTCACAGCCTGGCTGCTCACCCTGCCGGTATCCGCCCTGCTGGCCGGACTTTCCTACCTGTTTTTGTCGTTGTGCAGCCGTATTTAACATGCTATTTCTCCGGCATCTGAAAATCTTTCCTTTCATAAACCCCCTTGTCAACGAGACAAGCTAAGGGAGGGAAAGGAAGTGGCTTTTAGATGCACGGTTACTGCTTTATTACTTCATGCCGTCCGGGCCGTTTTAAAGTGTTTTTTAGCCGCAAAACGGTTATAACACTGTTTTTAATAATTTTTGTGCTGACCGGCGCGCCCCCGGCGGTGCAGGCCGAATTGCCGGCAATCACCGCCGATGCCGCCGTACTTATGGACGCCGGCACCGGACGGGTTTACTTCGCTAAAAAACCGTACAAGCGCCGCGCTCCGGCCAGCCTGACCAAGATCATGACCGCCGTGGTGGCCCTGGAGTACGGGCGGCTTGACGCCGTGGCCAATGTCAGCCGCAACGCCGCCTATACGGAAACCGGGTCGATCATTGATCTGCGTGCCGGGGAAAAGATTACCCTGGAAAATCTGCTCCAAGCGGCGCTGATCATGTCCGCCAATGACAGCACCGTGGCCATAGCCGAACTGGTGGGCGGCATGGAGAGCCGGTTTATTCAAATGATGAACGCCAAGGCGCTCCTGTTGGGCGCACTGCATACCCGCTTCGCCAATACCAACGGCTATTCGGATCCGGGGCATTACTCCACGGCACGGGATCTGGCCCTGATCACCCGCTATGCATTGCAAAACCCCGTTTTCAACCGTCTGGTCGGTACCCGTGAAGCCACAGTTTGTTTTTACGGTTCCAAACGCCGGGAAAAGATAGCCAACACCAACCGGTTGCTGCGTAACAACAGCTACCCCGGTATAGACGGAGTGAAAACAGGTTCCACTCCCCTGGCCGGCAATTGTTTGATTGCTTCGGCCACCAGGGACGGGCGCCGGCTTATCGCCGTGGTGCTGCACAGCGCCGACCGTTACCGGGATGCGGTTGCACTGCTGGAATACGGTTTTACCGGGGTGAAGCCGGTGACCCTGTGCCGGCGGGGCGAACCGCTGGCCAGCCAAAAAGTGCATGATGGATTGGAAGCGCAGGTTCCACTTGTCTGCGACCGGACCGTCACGGTGGATCTGGCCGCAGAGCAAACAGGCATGATCAGCAGGGAAATCAAACTCGGTCCGGTGCCTGAAGCGCCGGTAAGGACCGGTCAAAAGACGGGAGAAGTCGTTTTCCGTCTGGCCGGGGAGGAACTGGTCCGGGTGGAACTGGTGGCGCAAAAAGATGTGCCGCGCCGGACATGGCTTAACCGGGTTAAGAAAAGAATGTTCAGCCGGGTGACACAAGCTGTGCTATTACATTAATGACTTGCATTGCATCCGGTTGGCATCCAGCCGGACATCCTATTCCGGCTCGGTTGGGCAAATGATCCGGTGTTATTTTGACGCCATCAAACTGTTGATGATTTCCTGGAAAACCGGCGCCGCCGAAGCGCCGCCACTTACACCGTCCCCCCGGGCCAGCACCACTACCACGTAACGGGGATGGTCCACCGGGGCATAGCCGCAAAACCAGGCATTCAACTTGCCCCGGCCGTCCACCTGGGCGGTGCCTGTTTTACCGGCGCTACCGTAACCGGATACGTAGCCCGCCTGGCCGGTACCCCGGGTGGTGACCAGATAAAGCAGTCGGCGCATCTCTTCCGCGGTGGCCGGCGGTATCGCCCGTTTGCCGGGTGCCGCCGGAAAAGTCTTGACCACCCGTCCGCCGGACGAACGGATTTCCTTCACCAGGCGGGGCTGGATATATACCCCGTTGTTGACAATCACATTGAGCATGGCTGCGATCTGCACCGGCGTCTCCAGCACCGGTCCCTGGCCGATGCTGCTGTTCACCAGGGCATGGGGAGCGGCGATCAGCTGTAAATTTTGCCGGTTGTCCCGGGGCACCGGATAACCGGTGATTTGCTGGTTGTCCATGCCGAAAAGCCGGGCGTATTTAATCAACTTTGCCGCGCCCAGTTTCAGCCCCACCTGGGCAAAAGTGGGATCGCACGATTCGGCGAAACCGCGGGCAAAGGTAATGGTGCCGTGTCCGGGGGCATACCAGCAGTGCACCAGTGGATCCTTGTCGCCGAGACAAGTAAAGGTGCTTTGGGGTGTAACCGCTCCCTCGGCCAGTGCCGCGGCGGCGACTACAATTTTAAACACCGAGCCGGGCTGGAAAAGAGTGGTGCACTGATCCAGAAATGCTCCCTGGGGCGAACTGGCCAGATAATGGGGCAGTTTGTCCGGCTGCGGATCAAAGGACGGGCGGCTGGCCATGGCCAGAATATCCCCGGTATGGGGATCCATGACCACCACCGCCCCCTTGTCAATTTTTTTATCCATGATTGCTTCCACTTTGCGCTGAATACCGGCGTCAATGGTGGTGACCACGTCGTCGCGCCCGGGATCCGGTTCCCGGCTGTTCACGTGCACCCCCGGCAGCGGCCGGCCGGCGGCATCTATGAATACGCGTGCCGCAGCCAGGGGGCGGGTGGCTTTGAGTTCAGGCTCATAGTACTTTTCCAGTCCGGCCTTGCCCACCCAGTCGCCCAGACGGTATTCCTTGGAGCTGTTTTGATTCAGGGCGGCCAGTTCACTGCCGGAGTCGATGTGTCCCAGGTAACCGGTCACCTGGTTCGCCAGCGGGTGTGCGCCATAGCGAAAACTGACCGGCAGCACCAGAACGCCCGGCCAGTTTTGTTTGCGGATGGCAGCAGACTGTGCCGGGGTGAGGGTGAAGGGCAGGTAGCAGGGATCCCCGGTCAGAAAAGGGGTCAGCGATACCGGATCAACGTTTAGAATGCCGGCCAGTTTGACCGCCACAGCTTCCCGTCCGGGGATCAGCCCGGGGAAAACCACCACCCGGTTGGCTTTCGTTTCACCGGTCAGTGATTGCAGGTGCCGGTCCAGGATTTGTCCCCGCGGGTAGTCCTCCAGGTCCACGGACATGGTTTCTTGTTCCAGTGCTTTAAAGGCGTAGTGATCCCCGCGTACTAATTGTATTACCGCCAGGTGCGCCACCATCAAAAGAAAGCAAAAAAACAGGATGTAAAACAATCCGGCCATGCGCCGGGAACGCAAAATTCCCATCATATTTCCGCCTTAGCTTTTTCGTTATAGCATAGCCGGAAAAATGGCGGGATATACTATTATGCTGGAGCCGCCCCCGGTGGATTCAGTGGGTGATGTCGATATGCCCTGCGCACACGCTTGCGTGCAGCTAAACACCCTTGACATTTTGACTTAAATCAGTGATAATATATTTACGTTGCAGGTAATGTGGGCGGGTAGTTCAGTGGGAGAACGTCTGCTTGACACGCAGAAGGTCGGAAGTTCAATTCTTCTCCCGCCCACCAGTAAAATCAAGGGTTTCAGGGTTTGACCGGTTGGCCGAAGGGGCAGCTCTACAGCAATTTTACAGCAATCAGAAACACCGGGGTCACCACCCCGGTGTTGTAACATGGTGACACGTGGTGACATTGGGGACAGTTCTAATGTGAAAAAACATCGGAACTGTCCCCTTATCTATTTACTAGTAGCTCACGCCCACTGCTTGATTTCCCCATTGCCCAGGATCTCACCGATAATTTCAAAGAAGTCGATCGAACGCACGATGCCCACCACTTTGCCCCGGTCCAGCACGGGCAGGATGTTGACCTGGCTTCTAAGCAGCGTATGGATGGCCTGGGTGACGGTATCGTTGGCTTTGACATAAGGCTTGACCACCGGCCGCATTACTTCCCGTACCGGCATGTTCAGCCCGCTTTTGATGATCGGCCCGGCGAAAAGGCTGGCCCATGACGGTCCGATGGACTGCACTTCAATCGCCTTGAGGATGGTCCGGATGGTCAGAATGCCCACCAGATCCTCCCGGTCGTCCAGCACCAGCACCGAGCGGTGGCCGGTGACCACACCCCAGTTGTCCCGGGTGAAAGATTCACGCAGCACATGGATGGCGGTGGCCAGCGTATCGTTGGCGTGTACCGTGGCGTAGCCGCTTACCGGCACCATGATCTCCTTGACCAGCTTTTCTGCCATATCCCTTTCCCGCCCGGGACGGTACTTATGCACTTATCATGACGCCCGGCCGGGATTCCCCCCTTTACTAAGGAATTTTCTCCTTTTATGTTATGGGAATATTCCTGCTCATTCAATCTTTTTCCGGTCAATGACGTTTTCCGGCGGTTCATACCGCCGCCAGGCAAGTCCGGCGTTTCACAATGCCCCGGCCGGAAAGGATGGCTTTCTTTTATTGCAAACCGGTGTAAACAGTAATACATGTCAACAGTATGTGTATACCGGGTAGACATGGGGAGGCCGGTTGAGCAGCCCTTACCGCGCTTCGGCAATCTTTGCTATTGGCCGCAAACCATGAAAATTCAAACAAAATGAATTGTTTGGCATTTTCCCGCGGCCAGGTATGCCTGTTGCATAACATAAAACCCGGGTAAACAGTCAAATAAAATTTAATCAAAATCAGAACGGGTTAATGGGGGGTAACCAATGAATTACCGGGAAGAGTACAGGAGGAAACTGGTCAGCGCGGACGAGGCGGTAAAGGTGGTCAAACCGGGTGACTGGGTGGATTATGGTCAGTTCGGCGGTCAGGTGGTGGATCTAGATGCAGCCCTGGCCCGCCGCAAGAATGAGTTGCATGATGTGCGTATCCGTGCGGTAACCCGGGTGGTGGGGGCGCCGAAAGTAGTGCAGGTGGATCCGGAACAAAGGCATTTTATTTATAATAACTGGCATTTTAGCGGCGGGGACCGCAAGTTGTGTGATCAGGGGCTGTGTTATTATATTCCCATCCTTTACCGGGAAGTGCCTACTTATTACCGGGAAAATATGGATGTCGACGTTTGCATGTTGACGGTAACCCCGATGGATGAGCACGGTTGCTTTAATTTCGGGTTCAACAACTCGGCTACCCTGGCTGCCATTGAACGGGCCAGGGTGGTCATTGTCGAGGTTAATGAAAATATGCCCCGCTGCCTGGGCGGCAATCAGGAATTTGTGCATATTTCCGATGTGGATTACATCGTGGAAAGCAGCAATTGGCCGGTTCCCGAACTGCCGCAACCGGAAATCAATGCTTGTGACGCCAGGATCGCCAAAATTATCGTGCAATCCATTGAGGACGGTTCCTGTATCCAGTTGGGCATCGGCAGTCTGCCCAATGCGGTCGGTAAACTGATTGCCTGTTCGGATTTGAAAGACCTGGGCGTTCATACCGAGATGATGGTGGACGCCATGATGGATATGTATCTGGCCGGTAAAATAACCGGAAAGCGCAAAAACATAGACAAGGGCAAAATGGTCTTCACTTTTGCCTTGGGCAGCAAGAAATTATACCGGTTCTTGAACAATAATCCCCTGTGCGCCAGCTATCCGGTGGATTATACCAATTCACCCCAAATCATTTCGCAAAACGACCGGGTGGTGGCAATCAATAATGCAGTGGAAATTGATCTGTTCGGTCAGGTTTGCTCCGAGTCCGCCGGAACACGGCAGATCAGCGGCACCGGCGGGCAGGTGGATTTCACCGAAGGGGCGTTCCTTTCCCGCGGCGGCAAGGCCTTTATCTGCATCAGTTCAACATTTGAAGACAAAAACGGGCAATTGCACTCACGCATAACGCCCACACTAAGCCCGGGCGCCATTGTGACCACTTCCCGCTCCACGGTGATGTATGTAGTCACCGAATACGGCATGGTCAACCTGAAGGGCAAATCCACCTGGGAACGGGCGGAGGCCCTCATTTCCATCGCCCATCCGGATTTCCGGGAAGAATTGATCAAAGCGGCGGAGAAAATGAAAATTTGGACACGCAGTAACCGGATTAGTACCGATTATTCAACATCGGCGCCCGAGTTGTCCTGGCGTGCAGTCGGCTGATTTTTTGCCGCTTCTCATAGTTTTTTCGCGGACCGATATTAATTGAAACTTCCAGGATGTCATTTTCCCGGGCTCCCCCCGGCAGGCAGGACAGGGGCAGAACCAGCCGGAACTGCTCCTGTCCCAGCAATACCACTGCATACTCCCCCCCCAGACGATCCAGAACCGCTTTCATAAAACCCCCCCTGTCAAATGGTCACATTATAAAGTTTTACATAAGTTAATATATTGGCTCCGGGATTTAAATTTCCTTCAATTTTCATAATCTTTTTACAGCAAAGCCAACCACTCCGGCCGGCATGTTTCCCCGTAATATGGCGGCCGGCCAAACCGTATACCGTATTCCGGGCGCACATATAATAGATGTGCGGAAGGAGTGAAGGCCGTGGCGCAAACTATTTCCATCGGTGCCGCCAGGCATCAGGATTTAATTAAAACCCGCCTGTACCGGGAGTTCGAGTTGTTAAAAAACATGGGATTGCAGGTCAAACTGGAAGAAAGCCCGGCCGGAAACCTTACCTTTTTCCGTGTGACGGGCCGGGAAGAACCCTGCCGGGTTGACGGGGGTGACAAGTTAAAACAACATATTGCCGATATTCTTTCGGATCTTATTCTGGGCCAGTGGGAAAAATTTTTGCTCCGGGATATCATCCGGGAGAACTATTACTTTTTCAATGAAGACGAACGCCGGGACATCTTTAATTATGCCACGCAATACACCGGTCATGACGGGGAAGGCAGGAGTATGGTTTACCAGTTGCACCGCCGGTGCAGGGTGCGCAAAAAGATAGATGAATTTCTGGGTCAGAACAATCAAATTGTCCTGGAAGGATTTATCCGTTTCCGGCTCAAAGAATACATGGAGGAACTGCAGGAAGCCGTCGACCGGGCGGTGGATGAATTTTTACTGGAGCGGGAATACAAGGAGTTCGTCCAGTTGCTCAAATATTTTGTCGAGATTCAGGAGCCCCGCGTGGACATGGTACATGTACTTGTTTCATCCGGCGGGGTTTTTCAACTCCTGGATGAACAAAAGCAGGTGATCAACAGTGATTACCTGGAAGGGTTCATCCTGGATGTGGTTAAAAATGAAATCAGTTATGATGATCTGTTGATCAGCGCCCTGATCACACTGGCTCCCGGGCAGATTGTTTATCATACCGGGGGTGGCGGCATGCAGGACAGCACACTGGAAACGATCAAAAGTGTATTTTCCGGCCGGGTGTGCGAATGTACCGGCTGTGAACTGTGCCGGAAGAAAAATTAATTGTCATCCCCCGTATGGATAAACTTATCCGGCCGGGGGCATTTTTATGTGCTTTGCAGCGCCGGTTGACAAATAGCCGTTTGCTCAATATAATACATTTATAATAATCAGCGATGATGGGGAAAAGTAAACCTGTCCCTCCTCAGAGAGGGGGTACCGTGGCTGAAAGTACCCCCGGCTATGTGACCGGTTGAAAACCACCCCGGAGCCGCCCGCTGAAGGCCGGTGCCACCGGTTGGTAAGCGTGCCGGACGACGGCCGTTATCCGTTAAAAAGCCGGGCCGCCGGCCTTTGTGCCGGCAGTCAAGCAGGGTGGAACCGCGGAAAAATCCCCGTCCCTGAATTCAGTCAGGGGCGGGGTTGTTTATTTTATGACAAGGGAGAGCTGTTTAATGGTTAAAGTAACATTGAAGGACGGTTCCGTGCGGGAATATCCTCCCGGCACCACTTGTGCCGCTGTGGCCGGTGAGATCAGCCCCCGTCTGGGCCGGGAGGCGCTGGTGGCCGCAGTGGACGGCCGGTTGGTGGATCTGGGTTACCCGCTGGAACATGATGCGGCCGTGCAGTTTTTTACTTTTGATGATCCGGAAGGCCGTCAGGCTTTCCGGCACAGTACCGCCCACGTTCTGGCCCAGGCGGTGAAAAAGGTTTTTCCGGAAGCCCGGCTGGCCATCGGCCCGGCCATCGCCGGCGGTTTTTACTACGATTTCGACGTGCCCCGTCCCTTCACCCCGGAACAGCTGGCAAAAATCCAGGCGGAAATGGAAAAGATCGTCAAGGAAGATCTGCCGTTCAATCGTTTCGAAGTGACCCGCCGGGAAGCGCTGGACAGGTTCGGGGCTGCCGGTGAGACCTATAAGGAAGAGTTGATCAACGATTTGCCGGAGGATGCCGTCATTTCCTGTTATCAGCAGGGCGACTTCACCGACCTTTGCGCCGGTCCCCACGTGCCTTCCACCGGGCGCTTGAAGGCCGTCAAGCTGACCGGTGTGGCCGGTGCCTACTGGCGGGGCAGTGAAAAGAACAAAATGCTGCAACGCATTTACGGCACTGCTTTTCCCAAGAAATCGCAGTTGGAGGAGCATCTCTTCCGCATTGAGGAGGCCAAGCGCCGGGACCACCGGAAGTTGGGCGCCGAACTGGACCTGTTCAGCATCCAGGAGGAAGGGCCGGGCTTTCCCTTCTTTCATCCCAAAGGCATGGTCCTGCGCAACGAGCTGGAGCAATTCTGGCGGGATGAACACCGCATGCGGGGCTACCAGGAGATCCGTACCCCGATCATTTTAAACCGTGCCCTTTGGGAAAGATCCGGACACTGGGAGCACTACCGGGAAAACATGTACTTCACCCGTATCGACGAGGCCGACTACGCCGTCAAGCCGATGAACTGCCCCGGCGGCATCCTGGTTTACCGCAGTCATCTGCACAGCTACCGGGATTTGCCCGTCCGGCTGGCCGAGCTGGGTCTGGTGCACCGGCACGAGCTTTCCGGCGTGCTGCACGGTCTGATGCGTGTACGCTGTTTCACTCAGGACGATGCCCATATTTTCATGCTGCCCGCCCAGATCCGGGAAGAAATCATCGGCGTGATCGACCTGGTGGATTATTTTTACGGAGTATTCGGCTTTAATTACAAGGTGGAGCTTTCCACCCGGCCGGAAAATTCCATGGGCTCGGACGAGATCTGGGATACGGCCACTGCCGCCCTGGAAGAAGCCTTGCAGGCCCGCGGCATGGATTATAAAGTTAACGAAGGCGATGGTGCCTTTTACGGGCCCAAGATCGACTTTCACCTGGAGGACTGTCTCGGGCGCACCTGGCAATGCGGCACCATTCAGCTGGACTTCCTGATGCCGGAGAAGTTCGACCTTACCTACGTCGGTGAGGACGGACAAAAGCACCGGCCGGTGATGATTCACCGGGTGGTTTTCGGCAGCATCGAACGGTTTATCGGCATCCTGACCGAGCATTTTGCCGGCGCCTTCCCCGTCTGGCTGGCACCGGTGCAGGTGAAGGTACTGCCCATAGCCGGCCGGCACCTGGATTACGCCCGGGAGGTGGGCCGCCGGCTGGAAGCAGGCGGCATCCGGGTGGAACTGGATGAACGCAACGAAAAAGTCAATTATAAAATCCGTGAGGCCCAGGCGCAAAAAATTCCCTACATGCTGGTCATTGGTGACCGTGAGGCCGCGTCCGGCGCCGTTTCCGTCCGCCACCGGTCCGGTGGCGACCTTGGTTCCTTTTCCGTAGACGATTTTTTGGCACGGGTGCAGGAAGAGATCCGGAGCAAGGCACTATAGGATGTCCCCGTCCCCCCTTTTCCCTTGACGCTCCGGTGGCACCGTGCTATAATGACATGGATAATCCCAGATCATTACAAGTAGAAGCCGTCCGCTTCTCACCCGGCGACGCCCTGGGCTGTCCACCGGGTCGGTACAGGTTGTTTTCTTCGAGTTGCGGCGGGACAATTATGCCCGCTTTTATTTTTTCGGGAGGTGATATATATTTCCAAGGATTTCCGGATCAATGAGGAAATTCGGGTCAGGGAAGTAAGGGTGGTGGACGACGAGGGCAACCAGATTGGCATCCTGCCCACCCGGGAGGCCCTGCGCCTGGCGGAGGAAAAACAGCTGGACCTGGTGGAAATTGCTCCCCAGGCGCGGCCGCCGGTTTGCCGGATCATGGATTTCGGCAAGTACAAATACGAACAGAGCAAGCGCGACAAGGAAGCACGCAAGAAGCAGCACATCATCAACATCAAAGAGGTCAAGCTGCGGCCGAACATCGAGGATCACGATTTTCACGTTAAGGCCAGGAACGCCGAGCGCTTTTTGAAAGACGGGGACAAGGTCAAGGCGACGATCATGTTCCGGGGCCGGGAAATCGTGCATACCCAATTGGGCCACCAGCTTCTGGTCCGTCTGGCCGAACAGGTCAAGGACATCGCCAACGTGGAAAGACAGCCCAAGCTGGAAGGTAAAAACATGATTATGATTCTGGCGCCCCGTCAGGATGCATTAAAACAGGAAGCCAAACAAGAGTAAAAGTGGAAAGGAGTGCCCTGCATTGCCCAAAATCAAGACCCACCGGGGAGCCGCCAAACGGTTCAAGAAAACGGCCACCGGTAAATTCAAAAGCAATCACGCCTATCACAGTCACATCCTGGGCAAAAAGAGCCCCAAACGCAAGCGCAACCTGCGCAAGGCGGATATGGTTAGCGCGTCCGACACCAAAAAGTTGCAGCGTATTCTCCCTTATTAAGTCCATTCGTCATAGACCTGCAAGGAGGAGATGACTATGCCACGCGCTAAAAGCAGTGTGGTTTCCCGTAAAAGGCACAAAAAAATACTCAAGCTGGCCCGGGGCTACCGGGGAGCGAAAAGCAAGCTCTTCCGGGTGGCCAACCAGCAGGTGATGCGTTCCCTGCTTTATGCCTACCGGGACCGCCGGAACAGAAAGCGTGATTTCCGCAAGTTGTGGATTGCCCGCATCAATGCGGCCGCCCGCATGAACGGCATTACTTACAGCCGGTTGATGAACGGCCTGCGTCTGGCCGGGGTGGAAGTGAACCGTAAAATCCTGGCCGATCTGGCGGTTAACGATGCCCGGGCATTCGGTCAACTGGTGGAAGTGGCCAAATCCCGGATCGGTTCTTAGAACCTGTTTTCATTGCCGGGAAAAACTAAGCATGGCTGTCGACCATGCTTTTAGTTTTTCTGGACTTTTGTTGCACGCGATATTATAATAGCGCTGAATACAATTTTATGGAAAACAGCGTATGGGGATGAGGCCGGTGCCGGTGCTGGAAAGCAATTTGAGTATACAGAACCATACCGGTAAAAAAATAAAAATCTCCCTGACTCCGGCACAAATCCTGGTGCTTGGTTTTGCCGGCGTGATCCTGGCCGGGGCATTGCTGCTCATGCTGCCCGTATCCACCATGCCCGGCCGGCAGACCGGTTTTCTCACCGCCCTGTTTACAGCAACCTCGGCGGTGTGTGTAACCGGACTGGTGGTGGTGGATACGGGCACACACTGGACGGCTTTCGGCCAGGTGGTCATTCTGGTCCTGATCCAGGTGGGCGGCTTGGGTTTTATGAGTATGGCCACACTGTTTTTTGTGTTTATGGGCCGGCGTATCGGTTTAAGGGAAAGACTGGTCATCCAGGAATCGTTAAACCAGGTGAATGTGGCCGGAGTGGTTCGCCTGGTGCGCGCCGTGCTGATTTTTACCGTCATCACGGAGGGTTTTTTCGCCCTCGTGCTGGCCGCGCGCTGGTCTTTCGATTACGGCTGGCAGCGTGGCCTGTGGCTGGGGGTGTTTCATGCCGTTTCCGCCTTTAACAATGCCGGCATTGACATTATTGGCGGTTTTCGCAGCCTGACCGGCTATGTCAACGACCCGGTAATCACCCTTTCCGTGGCCTTCCTGATTATACTCGGCGGGCTCGGTTTTGCGGTGGTGCTGGAACTGTATAATTTCCGCCGCACCCGCCGGCTTTCCGTGCATGCCCGCCTGGTGCTGCGGGTAACGGCATCGTTGCTCCTGGGCGGTACGGTTCTGTTTGCCCTGCTGGAATGGCGCAATGTTCTTGGCTCGCTGCCCTTGTACGGCAAGCTGCTGGCCTCTTTTTTCCAGGCCGTCGTTCCGCGTACGGCCGGGTTCAACAGCGTGGATATCGCCGCGCTTGGCGATGCCACCCTGTTTTTAATGATCATCCTGATGTTTATCGGCGCCTCGCCGGGATCCACCGGTGGCGGCATCAAGACCACCACTTTCGGCGTACTTGGTATTACCGTCTGGTCCATGGCCGGCGGCAGGGAGGATGTGGAACTGTTTCGCCGCCGTATTCCACCCTGGCAGGTTTACAAGGCCTTGACCGTATTTTTGCTGTCCGTCTTTCTGGTTGTCCTGGTTTCACTGTTGTTATGCATCACCGAGCGGAGCCGGTTTCTGGAAGCCCTTTTTGAAACCACCTCCGCCTTTGGCACGGTGGGACTGAGTATGGGCCTGACGCCGCACCTTTCCCCGGCCGGACGGGTTTTAATCATTTTGACCATGTTCGCCGGCCGGTTGGGGCCGCTGACCCTGGCCTATGCCCTGGCCCAGCGGCGGCGGAAAAGCGCGGTCCGTTATCCGGAAGAAAAAATCATGGTGGGGTAGTGGTTTTTAGTGAAACAGTTTGCCGTGATCGGCCTGGGCCGCTTCGGTTCCAGTGTGGCCCGCACCCTGTCCCGTATGGGCTATGATGTGCTGGCTGTGGATACCAGCGAGGACCGGGTGAACGATATTACCGACGAGGTAACCTATGCCGTGCAGGTGGACGCCATGGACGAACAGGCGTTGAAATCTCTGGGCGTGCGTAATTTTGACGTGGTGATCGTGGCTATCGGCCATGAGGTGCAGTCCAGTATTCTGGTTACGGTGATGTTGAAAGAAATGGGTGTGCCCAGGGTAGTGGCCAAGGCGCAGACCGAATTGCACGGCAAGGTGCTGCAAAAAGTGGGCGCCGACATGGTGGTATTCCCGGAACGGGATATGGGGGTGCGCCTGGCTCACGCCCTGGTTTCCCGGAACATTCTGGACCAGATCAACCTGTCTCCGGATTTTAGCATTGTCGAACTGCTCGCGCCGCCCGAATTTATCGGCAAAACTTTGCAGGAATCAGCCATGCGCCAGGAATACGGTGTTACCGTGCTGGCTGTGCGCCGCGGGCACGAGGTGATCATTTCCCCCGGAGCGAAGCAGGTGATCCAGGAAGGAGATGTGCTGGTGATCGTGGGCCGCAATGATAAATTGCGCAGTCTGAGCGGATAGCCCGGTCGTGGATCGGATTGACATGCAGGTAACAAGCCGCAACAATGAACAAATCAAATACATGCGCCGTTTGGCCGGCCGCCGGTTCCGGGAAAGGGAAGGCAAGTTCATACTGGAAGGGGTGCGCTTGCTGGAAGAAGCCCTGGCTGCCGGGTGGATGGTGGAAACGCTGGTCCATACCGCCGGGGCGGCGTCCGGTGCCGGAAGGACGCTGACAGACACCGTCCGGGAACGGGGCGGGCGGGTGCTGGAAGTGACGGATGAGCTGTTCCGGACGCTGGCGGATACTGTTTCTCCCCAGGGTGTGCTGGCTGTGGCCCGGCGGACGGCATACACACTGGACGGGTTGCTGGCCGGGCGGCCTTCTTTGCTGTTGCTGGCGGACGGCGTGCAGGACCCGGGCAATCTCGGCGCCATTATCCGCAGCGCCGACGCCGCCGGGGCGGACGGGGTGATTTTGCTGCCGGGAACGGTGGATGCTTTTGCGCCCAAAACCGTCCGGGCCACTATGGGCTCGCTTTTTCACCTGCCGGTAATCATGGACGGCGCGGATAAAGTTCTGACCGCCCTGGCCGGGGCCGGTCTGCCGGTGGTGGCCGGTGTGCCCCGGGCGCCGTCATTCATTGACCAGATTGATCTGAGCGGGCCGGTGGTGCTGGCCGTGGGCAATGAGGCCGGCGGTATTTCCCCGGCCGTACTGGCGAAAAGTGAACAGGCAAGTATTCCCATGTCCGGACGGGCCGAATCGTTGAATGTGGCCATGGCCGCATCAATCATGCTTTACGAGGCGGTGCGCCAGCGGCGTGCCTTCCCGATTTTTCAGTAAACTTCCTTGTTTTGCACCGGGGCTTGTGATATAATCAATGACGAAGGGTCCCCAAAAAATATGGAAAGGTCGTGGTTAAGTGTTTTTAACCGCCGAATTTTTTTGGAGGCTGTTCGAAGCTACCGGTTCTGTCCGCGCCTATATGCTCTACCGCAGGCTGGCATTGCACTAGGGTTTCTTTCCATTTATAATATAAAATATAACGGTGATGACGGGGAAAAGTAGACGGCCGGCCGCATCCAGGGAGAAAGGGTCATGGACTGGAAGCCCTTCTATGTCGAAAAGCTGTTGAAGTTCACCCCGGATACTGCAGCTGAACGTGCTCACAAGTAGGTGTAGCCGGCACTTCCACCGTTACCGGAAGCGGGAAAAGGCGCGCAGCCTTTATTCCCGGTGTGATGATTTTGTTCCAATGAGGGTGGTTCCGCGGAAGACATCCGTCCCTGCAGGGGCGGTTTTTGTGTTTTGGGGAAAAATTATGTCGAATAACAACGGGAAGGGGAGTTATTACGTTTGGAAGAACAGCTGCATGAAATTGAGGCGGCCGCCCGGCAGGCATTGTCCCAGGCCGGCAGCCTGGACGAATTGAACGCCGTCCGGGTGCGTTACCTGGGTAAAAGGGGCGAACTCACCCATGTGCTGCGGGGTATGGGTGCATTGCCGGCGGAACAGCGCCCGGCCGTCGGACATCTGGCCAACCAGGTGCGCGAATCCATTGAAGCGCACCTGTCTGCCCGTACGGCGGAGCTCAAGGAAGCACAGAAGCACGCCCGCCTGGCGGCCGAAACCATTGATGTCACCTTGCCGGGAACAGCTTTTTATCCGGGGCGTCTGCACCCCTTGACCAGGGTGCGCCGCGAGATCGAAGATATTTTTCTGGGACTGGGGTTTTCCATTGCCGAGGGGCCGGAAGTGGAGCTGGATTATTATAACTTTGAAGCGCTGAACCTGCCCAAGGACCACCCGGCCCGGGACATGCAGGACTCCTTTTTTATCGGCCCCGAAGTGCTCCTGCGCACACACACCTCGCCCGTGCAGGTGCGCACCATGGAGCGCACCGCCCCTTCCGTGCCGGTGAAGATCATCGCCCCGGGCAAGGTTTACCGGCGGGACGACGACGCCACCCATTCGCCCATGTTCCACCAGGTGGAGGGTCTGGCCATCGACCGGCGGATTACCTTCGGCGATTTAAAAGGCGTCTTGAATGTATTTGCTGAGGAAATGTTCGGCGCCGGCACACGCACGCGCTTTAGACCCAGCTTTTTCCCCTTTACCGAACCCAGCGCCGAGGTGGACATCTCCTGTGTCATGTGCGGCGGCAAGGGGTGCCGGGTGTGTTCCCACACCGGTTGGCTCGAGATCCTGGGTTCAGGCATGGTGCATCCGCGGGTGCTGGAAATGTCCGGCTACGATGCCGGGGAAGTGACCGGCTTCGCTTTCGGCATGGGCATTGAACGCATCGCCATGCTCAAATACGGTATTGACGACCTGCGCCTGCTTTTTGACAACGATCTGCGTTTTTTGGCGCAGTTTTAAGGGGGTACATAAACTTGCGCGTTTCGTTTAAATGGCTGCGGGAATATGTGGACATTCCCGTGCCGCCGGCCGAACTGGCCGACCGGATGACCATGGCCGGCGTAGCTGTGGAAGGACTGCAGGATCTGGGCGCCGGCATTGAAAATGTTTTTACCGGTCGCATTTTGAAAATAGAAACCCATCCCAATGCCGACAAGCTGGTGGTTTGTACCGTGACCACCGGGGAGGGGGAAATCCGGCAGATTGTCACCGGGGCCACCAATGTACGGGAAGGCCAGGTAGTGCCGGTGGCGGTGGAAGGCGCCCGTCTGGCCGGCGGTCTGGTGATTAAAAAAGCCAGGTTGCGCGGAGTGGAGTCGCGCGGCATGCTCTGCTCCGGCCAGGAGTTGGGCCTGGATCCGGCCGCCATGCCCGCCGATCAGGCGCACGGCATTATGATTCTGCCCCCGGACACCCCGCTCGGGCAGGACATCCGGCCGGTGATCGGACTGGACGATGTGATCCTGGAACTGGATCTCACCCCCAACCGGGGCGACTGTCTGTCCATGCTCGGCGTGGCCCGGGAGGCGGCCGCCCTTTTGGGACGGGAATTGCGTCCGCCCGTGCCGGTGGTGACGGAAATTCCGGCTTCCATCGCGGGCCGGGCGCAGGTGGATATTGCCGAGCCTGATTTATGCCGGCGCTATGTGGCCCGGTTGTTTACGAACATCAAAATCGGCCCCTCGCCGCTGTGGATGCAGGAGCGCCTGCGCGCGGCGGGGGTACGGCCGATCAACAACCTGGTGGACATCACCAACTATGTGATGATTGAACTGGGGCAGCCGCTGCACGCATTTGATTTCGACACCCTGCGGGACGGACGGATCATTGTGCGCCGGGCGCGCGAAAATGAAGTGCTGATTTCCCTGGACAATGTGGAACGCCGGCTGACCGGGGACATGCTGGTGATCGCCGATCCGGGCGGTCCGGTGGCGGTGGCCGGGGTGATGGGCGGCCTGGCCACGGAAGTAACCGGAAAAACCACCAGCGTGCTGCTGGAATCGGCCTATTTCCATCCGGTTAGTGTACGCCGTACTTCCCGCGCCCTCGGCCTGCGCTCCGAGGCCTCCACCCGTTTTGAAAAGGGGATCGACCCGGCGGGGTGCCGGCGGGCCGCCGACCGGGCGGCCCAGTTGCTGCAACAACTGGGGGCGGGTGAAATATGCAGCGGTGTCATTGATAACTATCCGGTTTCCCACACCCCGAAAACGATCATCCTGCGTCCGGAACGGGCCGGCCAGGTGCTTGGGGTGGCAGTGTCCCGGGAGGAGGCGGCGGGCATCCTGTCCCGTCTGGACTTCGGCGTGCAGGATGCCGGGGGGGATTTGCTGGTTACGGTACCCAGCCACCGGGTGGACGTGGGGCTGGAAATCGATCTAATTGAAGAAGTAGCGCGTATGCATGGCTACCACCGCATTCCGGCCACCCTGCCGTCCGGCGCCGCCACCCGCGGGGCACGCACGGCGGAACAAAGCCTGACCGCCCGGGTGAAAGACGTACTGGCGCAATGCGGCCTGACGGAAGTGGTTACCTACAGTTTTACCAGCCCGGTTTTTGCGGACCGCTTCCACCTGCCGTCCGGCAGTGAACGGCGGCAGACGCTGGCACTGCAAAACCCCCTGAGCGAAGAGCAATCTGTGATGCGCACCATGCTGCTGCCCGGCCTGGTGGAGGTGCTGCAGCGCAATTTCAACCGGCGGGTGACTGACGGAGCCGTTTTTGAGATCGGCCGGGTCTATTTCCCGCGGGACGGCGAGCCATTGCCGGAAGAACGGCCGGCGCTGGCCGCGGCGGTGACGGGACAGATGCCGGCCGGCTGGAACCGGCCGGCGCAGGTGCTGGATTTCTTTTTCCTCAAGGGCGTCCTGGAAACGCTGGCCCGGGAGATCGGCCTTGACGTCCTGCATTTCGAGCCGCTGACCGGGGATCCCTCCTTTCATCCCGGCCGGACGGCCGCCGTTTATGCCGGTGAAGAAAAACTGGGGGTGCTGGGCGAGTTGCACCCGGATGTGCTGGAAAGCTTTGAACTGCCGGCAAGGGTTACCGCCTTTGAACTGGATCTGGCTTCACTGCTGACGCGGTCCGGCCGTGTTCCCCGGTATCAGTCCCTGCCCCGTTTTCCCGCCATGGACCGGGATCTGGCCGTGGTGGTGCGCAAAGAAATCCCGGCCCGGGAAGTGCTGCGTATTATTCGCAAGGCCGGCGGCGCGCTTTTAAGCTCCGTCCGTTTGTTTGACGTTTACCAAGGGGAACAGGTGAAGGAGGGTTATCGCAGTCTGGCCTTTGCCTTGAAATTTCAAGCCGGCGACCGGACACTTACCGATGCCGAGGTGCTCGCCCATACGGCGGCTATTTCCGCCGCACTGGCCAAACAGTTGGGCGCGGAATTACGCGGTTGACCGAAAAAATTAATTTTGGAAAAAAGATGTCGCTGGAGGCAGGAATTTCCCATTTGCCGGCGAAGGACTTAACAACTTTAACATGCCAGGGGGAACGGCCATGGGAAAGACGCCGCAGGAAACCCGGGTGGAAGTGGAGATATTCGGTGAGTATTACATCCTGAAGGGTGAAGGGCAGGAAGAGTATTTACGCCTGCTGGCCCAGTTCGTAAACAAGAAGATGCGCCAGGTAATCACACGCAACCCGAGCCTGGGGCTGGCCAAGGGGTCCATACTCACCGCTCTGAACATCGCCGACGACTTGATGAAGCTGCAGAAGGAGTACGACGAATTGTTGGAGTTGCTGGAGATGGACAAAAAAAAGGTCGAGTAAAGACAGTGACTCATGGAGCGGGCTCCATGAGTTTTTTCTCCGGCCGGTGACCGGATTGCAAAAACCGGGGCTTCAAAGTTGTGCGGATGGCAGTCGCCGGCCCGGTGTACGGTATAATAAAAATCGCTATGAGAGGGTATTTTGAACATTTGTAGGCCTCTTGTTTTGATCGTCCCGGTTTTATAGACACTATCCCGGGGCAAGCTATGAACGCAGGTTGTTCAGCGGGGCGAGAACCCATGCACTTTGAGACTTCTCATCCCCGTGAGGGCGGCCGGAGGATTTGTGGAGCGAGGTACAGGTGAAGAACATCGAGATAGTCTGGCAGTTCCGGGAACTGGCCGATCTGCTGGAATTCAAGGGTGAAGACTTTTTTAAAATCCGTGCCTACCGGCAGGCGGCCCGGATAATGGCCGGGCTGGAGGAACCGGTGGAGGAATTGTACCGCCGGGATGCCCTGGGCAAACTGCCCGGCATCGGCAAGAACATCCTGGCCAAAACCAAAGAGTTGATCGACACTGGAAAGATGCGCAAACTGGAGGAATTACGCCGGGAAATACCGCCCGGCTTGCTGGAGATCATGGCCCTGCCGGGTATCGGCCCCAAACGGGCCAGGTTTTTGCACGCCCGGTTGGGAGTCACCTCCCTGGACGAACTGGCGGAGGCGGCTCGTCAAAAGCGGGTGCGTGCGTTGAAGGGCCTGGGGGCGAAAACGGAGCAGGATATGCTGCGCCACATTGAGATGCTGCGCCGCCGTTCCGGCCGTATTTTGCTCGGGGTGGCCCGCGAACTGGCCGCGGAACTGGCGGACTGCCTGCGGGAGGCGCCGGGGGTGGCCAGGGTGACCGTATCGGGGGAAGTCCGCCGCTGGCGGGAGACGGTGTCGTCCATCACTCTGCTCGCCGTAGCCGCCGTCCCCGGACAGGCTCTGGAAACGCTGCTGCATCATCCCCGGACAAAAGAGGTGCTGGCCCGGGAGGATCACCTGTTGCGTGTGTTCACCTGGTGGGGGGTGCCGGTGGAATTGACTGTGGTGCCGGAGGAGGAATACGGTTACGCCCTGCTGCATGATACGGGCAGTCCGGCACACTACCGGCATTTACAGCAACTGGCGGCGGAAAAGGGATGGCTACTGACCCGGCGCGGGCTTGCCGGCGCCGGGGACGGTGGTGCACTGGAGACAGACGGCGATTGGAGGGGCGGTGTACCGGTCGCCGGGACGGATGCATCCGGTGGCGGCAAAACGGCCGGTATGCCGGCGACCGGAACGGATATGCCGGCAGTCCGTGAAACACATGGTGCGCCGGATAACGGGGAGGCTGCTGACGGCGGCCTTGCACATGGTATGCCGGCAGCCGGGAATGCCGTGCCGGGTGAGTACACGGCGGCCGGGGAGGCGAAAACGGCGGGCAACTGGTGGGGTGGGTTGCCGGTGGCCGAGGCGGCCGTCTACCGCCGGCTGGGCCTGCCGCCCATTCCGCCGGAACTGCGGGAGGACCGGGGGGAAATCGAGGCGGCCGCCGCCGGACGCCTGCCCCGTCTGGTGGAGTTGGGTGATATCAAGGGCGACCTGCATGTGCACAGCGACTGGAGCGACGGAGCGAACACCATTCCGCAGTTGGTGCAGCGGGCCAGGGAAAAAGGTTACCACTATATGGCCGTCACCGACCATTCCCGCTCCCTGAACATCGCCCACGGCCTGTCCCTGGAGCGCTTGAAAGAGCAGCACGAACTGATCGAACGGCTCAATGAGGAACTGGAAGACTTCCGCATTCTCACCGGGGTGGAGGTGGACATTTTGACCCGGGGCGGTCTGGATTATCCCGACGAAGTGCTGGAGCAGATCGATGTGGTGGTGGCCTCGGTGCACAGCGGTTTCCGCCAGGATAAAGAAACCCTCACCAACCGTGTGCTGGACGCGGTGAAAAACGAACATGTGGACATCATCGGCCACCTCACCGGGCGGCTGCTGGGCCAGCGGGAGCCTTACGCCCTGGATGTGGAACGGGTGCTGGAGGAGGCGGGCAGGAACGGCAAAATACTGGAGATCAACTCCTCCCCCGACCGGCTGGATTTAAACCCGGAACACGCCCGCCTGGCCAGGGATTGCGGCGCCAGGTTGTCCATCGACACCGACGCTCACGACCTGAACCGGCTGGACGAAATGATCTACGGGGTGTCCGTGGCCCGCCGGGCCTGGCTGGAAAAGGACGACTTGGTCAACACGCTGGAACTGCCGGATTTGTTGAAAGTATTGGGACGAGGAAAATAATGAGCGCGTTATTCCTTTTCTGAATGTTTTTGCATGAGAACAGCGCCGGTATTAATTTACAGGATTTCCGGCCGGTGAACTGTAACTGGATAAATGCCGATAGTATCATTAAAAAAGCATATTTGCCCACGATATTACTGCGCTTATTATTTGTTGCCGCCGGACGTGGTGATTGAAACCTTTACGTTTGCGGCGGGTCTTCTGGTCTCACCGGTGGGAATATGGCGGGAGAGTTTTCGTTGAAAAGCAATTCGGAATTATCTTTTTACGGCAATAAAAAAATTTTGCCCCGTTCTTTCTACCGGCGGGATACGGTTACCGTGGCCCGTGAGTTGCTGGGCCATTACCTGGTGCATCAAAGCCCGGACGGTTTGACGGCCGGCCGCATTGTGGAAACGGAGGCCTACCTGCAGGGTGATCCGGCCTGCCACGCCTCCCGGGGGATGACCCCGCGCAACCGGGTGATGTTCGGCCCGCAGGGGTACGCCTATGTTTACTTTATTTACGGCATGTATTACTGTTTCAACGTGGTCACCCGGGATGAAGGGGTGGGGGAAGCCGTGTTGATCCGGGCGCTGGAACCGGCGGCCGGTATCGCCCTGATGAAATCACGCCGGCGGCGGGAAAAAATAAACGAGCTCTGCAGTGGTCCGGCCCGGTTGGTTCAGGCCATGGGCATCACCAGGGAACACAACGGCGCCGACTTGACCCGGGAACCGCTTTTCATCTGTCACGGCGGAACCATGCCGGCCGGCATCGTCACCACCACCCGCATCGGCATCCGGGCGGGCAGCGAACTTCCCCTGCGTTTTTACCTCCGGGAGTCAGCTTTTGTTTCGAAAAAGGAACATAAAAGTCACGGCAAGAAATAAACACACCGGAATCAAAATCGATCCCGGTGTGTTCCCTCTTCTTCCGGCAGCAATAAGTCCCGCAGGTTGCTGCGCAAGAAGTATTCCATGTCCAGATACATATCCCAGGTTCTTTCCACCCACTCGAAGCGCATGTCTTCATTGCGGCTAAAAAGGAGCACGCCGCTGCTGGCCGAGTGGCATAAGGGAACCGGGGCATAATTCAAAACCTTGATGTCCAGCGGATAGTGAATTTCCCCTTCCAGCCCGGCGCCCAAAGACAGTTCATAATCCAAAGTCTGCTTTGGCGACATGTTTTCGGCTTGCAGGTAAACACCGGCGTCAATATCCCGGAAAAAGGGATCTGTCACAAAAGAGCCAAAAAGGTAGGCAAAGGAGATTTCTTTTCGTTCGATTAACAACCTTTTTATCCGGTCAGAGATATTCGTTTTTTCCTGTTCGTTAAGCGTGAACCGTTTATACATAAAAATTCCGCCCTTCGCGAAAAGAAAAACCGTTGTTTCAGCAATTACCTTGCCCGTTTTAACCGGACGGGTAGTCCCGGCACTGGTAACCAATACAAAGGCTTATGGCAGGTCTATCTTGAGCAGGACGGCAAGTTCCGTCAAATACAGGTCGAGATCATCCAGGTTGTAGCAGATGATTTCGTGCACCTTCCGGTCGTCCACATTCCCGTATAGATGAATCAGCAGGTTACGGAATTTGGCCATGCGGATCAGACGATCGGCCAGGGTTGAGGATATAATGTTTTCCCTGGCCAAGATGGCAAAGCATTCGGCATAACTGTCGGGTGCCTCTTTGGCCAACCGGGCGGCCAGGTGATTGCAAATATCGATGGCCGCTTCTGTAGCCACTACTAAATAGTATTTGCTGGCGGCTACACGATCCCTGTCTTTTAAATATTCGTCTAAAGTCATTGCGGTGTAGGGGGACAGGTTCGCCAGCGCGCTGCGAATATCGGCGGCCTTTTGCCGCAGCTTCTTAAGATTGACGGGTAAATTCAGCGTCCTCACCCCCTGATGAGTCAAGTATACCTGATATTCCCTTTACAATCAATAATTACAATAATTGTTTAAGATGGTGGAATAGTTTTAAGTGATTATGTTTTTCCCTTGGAACAAAAAAGGGCTTATTTACGTCATTATATATAGGCGATTTGGTATGATCAAAAATTTTGGGGGGGTGGAAAAGAGAGGGTCTGCGTTGGTTTCACCGGATGACAAGTCAGGGAGGTAAAAAAGTGAGAAAAACAATTTTGGCCGCTATTTTGGTTGCTGTTTTATGTCTGACAGCTGCCGGTTGTTCGGGGCAACAACTTGAAAACCGTTCAGCCGACAACACGGTGGCTCCCGTCACAATCACGGCTCAAGAGATCAAGCAGGACAAAACCAATATCGCCGTCAATTTGAAAATACCGGTAATAAGCGGGATGAAGGACCGGACGGTACAAAATAAGATCAACGCGCAGCTGGCAGAAGACGCGAAAAAATTTGCCAGTGAAGTTGAAAAGCTTGCGGATGCAGAGGTGCCGCAGATTAGAAAGTCCGGCTCAAAGGTGAACAGGTATACTGCCCGTACGTCATACGAGGTGGCCTATAACAAGAACGGGCTGCTCAGTATCACATGTATGTTTATGCAATATACCGGCGGCGCCCATGGCCTGGAAGTAAAAAAAGCTTACAACTTTGACCTGACGAATGGGAAGAACCTGGCCCTGGGAGATTTATTCAAACCAGGTACAGATTACAAGGGGATTATCAACGCCGAGATCAAAAAACAGATTCAGGCCAAGCCGGGTGAATACTTTTCCGGCGCGAATGGATTTCAGGGGATTAAGGACAATCAGGGCTACTACCTAAGCGACAACGCCCTGGTGATTTATTTCCAGGAGTATGATATCGCACCATATGCCGCCGGGCATCCGGAATTCAAGATTCCCTATACGTTGTTCGGGAATGGACTAAAAACCCCGTAATGTGATGCGGCCGGCCATACTGTAACAGCGCCCGCGGGGTGGGAACCGGCCCCGGCCCGCCGTGAACGGGAGCATTCGAACCTGGTTGATATGCAAGCGGGAAATTATGTTTCAAGGAACGGACACCGGGATCGGAAGCGATCCCAGTGTCTTGCATGTATTACCACTGCCGGCCGGGATCATCGGCCATATAATTGACTGTGCCCCGCGGGTAAAGAATGCAAATATGATCCAGCTTCGGGTCGGGAACATTTTGAGTTGGTTGCGGGAAAACAAATTCCAGCTTATATTCAGTTCCCGCTTTATAGCCGACAATGTTTTGACCGTTATAAATACGGTTTAATGCCGGTGTTCCCAGGGCGTTTTTGACACCGGACAGGGTGATTTCCTTAAGCTTGCCGTCATAGGACCTGATTTCAAATATCTGTGAGCCCTTGTTGATGCCGAATGCAAAGCCCCGTTTGGAATAGGTGGCATACCCTCCTTTGGCTTTGTAAACATATTCCACCTTATCATTATCCGGTTTTCCCCAAGCTTTTTCCACATCTTCAAAAACTGCTTTGCCGGCAGTAAACTGGCAATTACTCACTTTTCCCTGGCGGGCCAGTTGCATGATGTTTTCTAAAGCGGTCTTTTGCGAATCGTTCCGGCCGGGTGTGGTGTTGTTTTGATCCTGACCACCGGAGTTTTGCTGGCTGCCGGTTGGGGATTGCGTACTACCCGGGGTGGTATTTTGGCCCTGTGTTTGTCCACTGTTTTCGCCACTGCCGGTGTTACCGGGATTGGGCTTGCTTGCACAGCCGGTGGCGCTGATGAGCACCACCAAAACCAGAAAGACGGCGGCAATAATTATTTTGGCTTTGTTCTTTTTGACCTTCAATCAGAATTCCTCCTTCTATGTTTTTCTTCAAGTATAGACGTTAAAGAGGGATAAAAAGTTCCATTGAATTAATGGAAATATGCGGTACACAGCGCGCACCGGTGAGCGAGGAAGAAGCTTCCGTCCAGGGCGGTTTTGATTTTTAGAAAAGGAATATGTTGCGGGCGGGAAGAATATCTGGTTGCTCCGTCTTTTGGGGGAAGAATTGACGGTGGCTGAAAAAGTCATAAAAAGGCTGCCTGTGAAAATACTTAACATAATACCGGGTTAAAGATAAAGCAGGCGCAGTTTAAGACATAAGAACAGCAAAGTTGTCTTCGGGAGGTTTTGTTTTTGGGCTCTTTTACTGGCAATAAGCCGGAACTGCTGGCTCCGGCCGGTAGTAAAGAGGCGCTGGTGGCCGCCGTGCAGAACGGCGCCGATGCGGTTTATCTGGGTGGGCGCATGTTCAACGCCCGCCATTCGGCGGCCAACTTTGACGACCGGGAGTTGGCCCGGGCGGTGGAATACGCCCATGTACGGGGTGTCAAGGTGCACGTCACGGTGAATATTCTGCTGGCCGAGCACGAACTGCCGGAGGCGCTGCGTTTTTTGCATTTTCTACAGCGCACCGGGGTGGATGCGGTGATTGTGCAGGACACGGGTCTGTCCGTGCTGGCCCGGCGGGTGCTGCCCGAACTGCCGCTGCACGCCAGCACGCAGATGACCATACATAACCGGCCGGCGGTGGAAAAGCTGCAGTCACTGGGCTTTGCCCGCGTGGTACTGGCCCGGGAGATGGAGCTGGCGGATATCGCGGCGATCAAAAAAAACACCGGCGCCGAGTTGGAGGTGTTCATCCACGGCGCTTTATGTGTTTGCTATTCCGGCCAGTGTCTGTTGTCCAGTATGATCGGGGGGCGCAGCGGCAATCGTGGCCGCTGTGCCCAGCCCTGCCGCATGCGTTACACTCTGGTGGATGATTCCGGGCGGCCGGTGGCTGATCCCCGCCGGGAGGGGGAGTACCTGCTCAGCCCGCGGGATCTCAACCTCAGTGAGCACATTCCGGCGTTGATCCGGGCGGGGATTGATTCCTTTAAAATTGAAGGGCGCATGAAGCGGCCGGAGTATGTGGCCACGGTGATCCGCATTTACCGGCAATTGATCGACCGGGCGGTGTCCAGGGGGGATTACAGCCTGAATCCCGAAGAGACGCGGGATCTGGCCCAGATCTTTAACCGGGACTTTACCACCGGCTATTTCTTCGGCCGTCCGGGATATGATTTAATGAGCTATAAACGGCCCAACAACCGGGGCCTGCTGCTGGGGCGGGTGCGGCGCTATGACCGGGCGGCTCGGCGGGTCGAACTGGCCCTGGACGATCCCCTGCGGGTGGGGGATGGACTGGAAGTGTGGGTGAGCGCCGGGGGACGGGTGGGGTCCGAGGTGCACGAAATCTGGCTGAACGGGCGCCGGGTGGATCAGGCGCCGGCCGGATCGCTGGTGCAGGTTCCTTTCAACGGGCATATTCACCCGGGGGACCGGGTTTTTAAAACACACGACGCCGCGTTGATGGAAAGGGCGGCGGCCACTTTCACCTCTGACCGGGAAACGCGTAAAACCCCGCTTGACTTTTATGTCCGCGCCCGGGTGGGAGAGCCCGTTTTCATCCGGGTGCGGGATGAAAACGGGCTGACCGGGGAGGGGAGTGGAGAAACACCCGGCGTGCCGGCGGAGCACCGGCCGCTGACGGAAGAATTTTTACGCCGGCAACTGGACCGTCTGGGCAACACTCCGTTTTCCCCGGGGAAACTGCATTGCGACATACAAGGAGCAGTGATGGTGCCGGCGGGAGAGATCAATTCCGTCCGGCGGGCGGCACTGACGGCGCTGGAAGCCGCCCGGCGGGAGGCGGCGCGTCCGGCGCCGCCTGTGCCGGAGGATGTCTTTGCGTCCCGCTGGCGGCAGGCGCAGGATGAGGGGTGGCATCCGCGAACCGGCAGAGCGGTGCCGGAGGGAGCCGCGGATATGACGCCGCCCGTGCCGGGGGACGCCTTACTGCGGCGGCGGACGCCGGACATGTACTCCGGGCGCGGATTCTTTGACCGTCCCGGGAGTCCGGCGCCGGAAATAGACGCCGGACCGGGACCGGGCGAGCCGGGCGGGAAAATTGAATGTACGGCGGCGGAAAGAAAGGCGGGCGATAAAATGCGTTCCGGCCAACCAACTCCCGGCCGTCAAAAGATCAGGCCCCTGCTGACAGTAGTGGTAACCGGCATGGCGGAACTGGAAGCGGCCGTAAAATCCGGGGCGGATCTGGTTTATGCCGGCGGAGAAAGTTTTCAATCCCGCCCGCCGGTAACCCGGGAAGACATCCTTCGTGCCGCCGCCTCCGGCCGCAGAAAAAATGTGCGCTTTGTGCTATCCACGCCGCGTATTGTGCACGACAAAGAGCTGCCCGCGGTTTACCGCTTGCTGGATGCCGCTGTTGAAGCGGGGGCGGATGGCGTGCTGGTCGGTAACCCGGGTCTTTTGAAACGGGCGCGTGAAACACGATTGTCCCTTTACACTGATCTGGCTTTCAATGTATTCAATTTATATACCGCTGGCTGGCTGCTGGCGTCAGGTGCAGTGCAGGTGACCCTGTCCCCCGAATTGACCATGGAGCAGGTGGCCGCCCTGGCTGAAAAGTTTCCTGTGGAGGTGCTGGTGCACGGTGCGGTGGAATTGATGGTTTCCCGTTATTGTGCCCCGGGTAGCCTTTTGGGCGGCCTGGCCGACGGGCATCAGTGCGGCGGTGCCTGCCGGGGCGGGCATTACGCCCTCAAAGACCGCCTGGGGGCTGTTTTCCCACTGGAAATGGATCAGTTCTGCCGGATGCACATTTTTAACTCCCGGGATCTCTGCCTTCTGGACGACATACCAAAACTGGCGGCGCTGGGTGTTGCCGCCCTGCGCATTGACGCCCGCGGCCGGACTCCGGAATATGTGGCGGCGGTGACCGGCGCCTACCGGCGGGCCCTGGACGGCCGTGCCGGGGAGGGAAAACTGGCCGCGTTGAAGGATATGCTGGTCCAGTTCAGCCCGGCCGGTTTTACTAAGGGGCATTATTACCGGGGTGTGTTGTAAATACGGTGGAAACCCGGTCCCGGGAATGGTATGATAATGGTGAAACCTTTCCGGAAAAAGCGTTGGCGTTCCCCGTGACCGGGAGCGGCGGCCGGCAGGATGTTACGGTGCCGGGTGAAACCTTTCCGGAAAAAGCATTGGCGTTCTCCGGCAGGTTTCCCACGGCGCCGGGATGGCGCCTGCCCGGCCGGGATCCGGTAATGCCGTGGTTGCTTTACGGGGCGGGGCATGATTTTTCTAAAAGCTGTTTTAATATTTTGCATGAGCAGAGGTATTTTCCCCATGGATGAACGCACTTTGAAGCGTCTGGAATACGACAAAATACTGGAGCAGCTGGCCGGCTGCGCCCTTTCCGCGCTGGGCCGGGAGCGTGCTTTGGCCCTGCGCCCGGTAAGCGACCGGGAGCTGATCACCCTCTGGCAGGACCAGACCAGCGAGGGGCGTAATTTGCTGCGCCTGGAGCCCAACGCCGCACTGGGCGGTTGGGAGGACATACGCCGGCCGCTGGCAAGAGCCCGCCGGGGGGCCGTGCTTGAACCGGAGGAGCTTTTTGCCGTCGGGCAGACTGTACGCGCCAGCCGGCTGGTGAAAAACTTTTTTGCGGAGCGGCCGGGTAAATACCCCCTGCTGGAGAAAATTGCCGTTGCGCTGGCCAACTTTAACGAAATGGAGCATGCGATTGCCGCCGCCATCCTGCCCGGGGGCGAAATCGCCGATCAAGCTTCGCCCGAACTGGCTCAAATCCGGCGCCGCCTGATCCGCGGGCAGCAGCAGATCAAGGAGCGGTTGGGAAACGTTATCCGTTCGCCGTCCTATCAGAAATATTTGCAGGATCCGATTGTAACCATCCGGGAAGGACGCTACGTGGTGCCGGTCAAGCAGGAATACCGTGCCCAGGTGCCGGGGATTATCCACGACCAGTCGGCCAGCGGGGCCACGCTGTTCATCGAACCGATGGCCGTGCTCGAGGCCAATAACGAAGTGCGCCGCCTGCAGGCGGCCGAAAAACAGGAGATTGCCCGCATCCTGACGGAGCTTTCCGGCATGGTGGCCCGGCAGGGGGAAGAATTGGCCGCTTCACTGGCCACCCTGGGTGAACTGGATTTGATTTTGGCCCGCGCGCGTTACAGCCAGCGCCTTGATGCCTGGGCGCCCGTCATTTTACCGGCGGCCGCGGTTTTGGACATCCGCCGGGGCCGGCATCCCCTGCTTTCCGGCGAGGTGGTGCCGGTGAGCGTGCATCTGGGCCGCAGCTTCGACACTCTGGTGATCACCGGACCGAATACCGGCGGCAAGACGGTCACTTTAAAAACGATCGGACTGTTGATTTTAATGGCCCAGTCCGGCCTGCACCTGCCGGCCGGGGAAGGCACCGCAGTGGGTGTATTCAGGCAGGTGTTTGCCGATATCGGCGACGAACAAAGCATCGAGCAATCGCTGAGCACTTTTTCTTCCCACTTGAAGAATATCGTTTACATCTTGCAGCAGGCCGGGCCGGACAGTCTGGTTTTGCTGGATGAATTGGGTGCCGGCACCGATCCGGCCGAAGGGGCGGCACTGGCTCAGGCCATCCTGGAAGCACTGCATGCTGCCGGGGCCAAAACGGTGGCCACCACCCATTACAGCGAACTGAAAAACTTCGCCTACACCCGGGAGCGGGTGGAAAATGCCAGTGTGGAATTCGACGCCGTCACCCTGCGGCCCACATACCGGCTGTTGATCGGCAAACCCGGGCGCAGCAACGCCTTTGAAATTGCCGCCCGGCTGGGTCTGAGCGCTAATCTGGTGGCCCGGGCGAAGCAATTTCAGACCACCGAACAGGTGGAAGTGGGCGAGTTGCTGGATCGCCTGGAGAAAGAACAGCAGTTGGCCGGCAAAGAGCGACTGGAGGCCGAACGGATGCGCCGGGAGGCGGAATCCCTGCGCGAACACTGCCGGCAAATAGAACGGGATTTATCTGAAAAACGGGACACCGTGCTCATGCGTGCCCGGGACGAAGCGCGGACGCTGGTTACGCAGGCCCGCCGGGAAGCGGAGGAAACCATCCGGGAGTTGCGTGCCCGCCTGTCCGCCGATACGGCCCGGGAGCGTGAGGCAGCCATCCGGGAGGCACGCGAAAGGCTGGGTGTCATGCAGGGACGGGTACAGGCCAATGTTTCCCGTACGCCGGACGGGCCGGGTAAGGTGCCGCAAACGGTGAACCCCGGGCAGGAAGTTTTCCTGCCCCGTTTCAACCAGCACGGCTTTGTGGCCGCCCGGCCGGAAAACGGTACGGTCCAGGTGCAGGTGGGTGTAATCAAGTTAAATGTTTCTTTGCAGGATCTGCGTCTGGTGGAAGAAGAGCACTTCCCGTCCGGACGGGTGCAGGTGGCCGCCCTGATCAAAAGCAAGTCCCAGGAAGTGTCCACCCGGCTTGATTTACGGGGCATGCGCGCTGAGGAAGCCCTGTTGGAAGTGGAAAAATACCTGGATGATGCCACGCTGGCCGGCCTGCCCCGGGTGCAACTGGTGCACGGCAAGGGCACCGGCGCCCTGAGGGCCGCCGTCCAGCAGCAGCTGAAAGGCGACCGGCGGGTCAAGTCCTTCCGCCTGGGTGAGCAGGGCGAGGGCGGGATGGGCGTTACGGTGGTGGAACTGGCCTGACGGACCGGGCCGGTTCAACAAAGAAACCGGTGCAGCCACGTTGTTTCGGTTGCACCGGTTTACCTTTCATCGCCGTGGTACATCTTCCGGTGATGCTGCTAAAAAGCGTTCTGGATGATACCTTGCACTGATATTAATGGCTTGCTTTGTCTGTTAAAACGCCTGCCGGCGGTTTTTCAACCTGCCGGGTAATTTTTTTCTTGCCCGGGTCGTTTGCACTGTCTTTGCCCGGTGGTTTTCCGCCCGGCGGGGTGTTCCCCGGCTGTCCCGGTGCACCAGGCTTCCGTTTGTCACCCGGCGGTTGCGATCTGTCACCCGGCGCCGGGTGCTCCGGGCACACTGCGGTGGGCGCCCGTTGTTTAAAATCTTCAACAAAACCGGGCACGGTATAGGGTAGTTGAATGAAAACCCTGGATACCTTGACCGGGCAATCGGGTCCGGGCAACTGGCCGCTTTTGGCGCATACATCCATCAGCACGTGGGTATTGTCCACCCGGGTGGGCACAGTCCCCCGGGCGAACAGGTCGGTAACCATGTCCGCCGGCGGTGTGTTCGGTCCGGGCAGCAGGCCGGACTTACCGTCCACCGTGGCGGTGACAATGCCCGGAGGACGCGGGAAATCCCGGACCGGCGTGTCATGCAGCGCCCGGGTGATGATCTGGCGCCAGATCAATGCCGGGTAGCGTCCGCCGAACTCCAGGGGCATCGGCTCCGGTTCATCGTAGCCGATCCATACCGCTCCCGCCAATTCCGGTGTATAGCCCACAAACCAGAGGTCCTTGCCGTCATCCGTGGTTCCCGTCTTGCCGGCGGCCGGACGGCCCGGATTGGCGTTGGTCCCCGTGCCCCGCTGGACCACCGATTTGAGCATACCGGTGATCAGGTAGGCGGTGGTGGCCTTCATGGCCTGACGCGGCAGCGGTTTATAGGTATATAGATCCTTACCGTCGAAGTCTTTCACCCGGATGATCGCAGTGGGGGTCAGGTACAGTCCGTAATTGTCGAAAGCGCCGTAAGCGGCGGCCATTTGCAGGGGAGTAACCCCGCTATACAGGCCGCCCAGAGCGATACCCGCCCCGCAGTGCCGGGGATCCAGGTCGATGCCCAGGCCGCGGGCGAAATTTATCGCGGCGGGCAGGCTCACATCGTTCATTAACAGCTTTACAGCCACAATATTAATCGAATTGGTCAGGGCGGTACGCATGGTAATCAGGCCCCGGTAACGGCCGTCGTAATTGCGGGGTGCGTAGGAACCGTATCTTACCGGGATGTCGTCTATTACCGAGGCCGGTCCCATGCCTTTTAAATCCACCGCCGGACCATAGGCGATAATCGGTTTGAAGGATGATCCGGGCTGGCGGCCCGGCGGCATGGTGGCCCGGTTCCACTGCAGCCGGTGGGTGTGTTCCCGTCCGCCTGCAATGGCCTTGATATAACCGGTGTGGGGATCCAGAAATGCAGCCGCTCCCTCCGGTTGCAATACTTTTTTGTCATCACGCACGGAAGCGGGAAAATTACGCGGATCGGAAAGAGCCTCTTCGGTTGCCTGCTGGATCCGGGGGTCCAGGGTGGTGTAAACCCGTAAGCCACCTTTAAATACTTTATCCGCCCCGTAACGGTCAACCAGTTGAGACGTAACGTAATCCACAAAGTACGGATCAGGGTATGGACTGCCCTTGTTTTCCTGCAGATCGTTTTTGATTGGCCTTGCTTTGCCCCGGTTGGCCTGTTCCGGAGTGAGCATGCCGTAACGGGCCATGTTGTCCAGTACCAGGTTGCGCCTGGCGGTGGCGGCGCCGGGGTTGTTAAACGGATCGTAGGCGCTGGGGGCCTGGACCAGGCCGGCCAGAACGGCGCCCTGCACGTAATCCAGCTGACCGGCCGGTTTGTTGAAATAGGTTTCCGCGGCCGCCTGGATGCCGTAGGCTCCTTCGCCAAAATATATTTTATTCAGGTACATCTCCAGAATTTCCTGTTTGGTGTAGCGCTGTTCCAGCATCACGGCCAGAATCATTTGCTGGATCTTGCGCTTCCAGGTCTGGTCCGGGCCGAGGAGGCTCAGTTTGACCAGTTGCTGGGAAATGGTGCTGGCTCCTTCGCGTATGCTGCGGCCGGTGATGTTCGCCCAGGCCGCCCGGGCCACGCCGCGTAAATCCACACCTTGATGTTGATAAAAGCGGACGTCTTCGATAGCCAGAAAAGCCTGCCGCACCGGTTCCGGAATATCTTTCAGCTTCACCGGCACGCGGTTTTCCGTCCCGACGCGGGTAATCAATTTACCGTCCTGGTCATAGAGTACGGTGGCGGCGCTGGATAAAAGTTTATCACCGCTAATGGCCGGCATGTCCTTTACACTGACGGCCACCATGGCCAGCGCGGAGCTTCCGCCCAGCAAAACAAACAGTGCCAGCAGCAAAATTATCAGGCGGGATGGTCTGAGCTTCTTCTTTTTTCTCCGGGCGCCCAAAAATAATCCCCCTTACTACTATTACCAGCATTATAACATAACAGGTGACAGAATATATCCCGATCCGCTGAAATTGAGTCTAAGTGCCGGGGCGGTGGGCATACGGTGCTCATGTCCGGATCACGGGTATGAGGGAAGGGTGCCGGAGACACTGCCGTACAACTTTCAGGTTGAGGTCCTTCGCGGGCAAGGGTGGCATCAGTTTTTTGAAGCGTCAGCACTGCCGGCTGTCTGATAGTCTTGCCATCCGGTTACCGGCTTTGATATAATTTATCAATGTGTAAATGGATTGTCGAAAGGAGAAACGAGCCATGCCTGGCGTGGACGAGCAACTGGAAATAATCAAACGGGGCACGGTGGAAATTGTTCCCGAAGATGAGCTGGAGGAAAAACTGAAGCGTGCAATGACCACCACGAAACCATTAAAGATTAAATTGGGACTGGACCCCACGGCTCCGGACATTCATCTGGGGCACACCGTGGTATTGCAGAAGATGCGCCAGTTCCAGGAACTGGGCCATGAAGTGATCATTATTCTGGGAGATTATACGGCACGGATCGGCGACCCGACCGGGAAATCCGAAACGCGTAAGCAACTGACTGAAGAGCAGGTGCAGGCAAACGCCCGTACTTACGAAAAGCAGATTTTTAAAGTGCTGAACCCGGAGCGCACCCGTCTGGTTTTTAACAGTCAGTGGTTGGCTCCCCTTGATTTCGCACAGGTGATCCAACTGGCGGCCAAATCAACCGTGGCCCGTATGCTTGAGCGGGATGATTTCGCCCGCCGATTTCGTGAGGGCCTGCCGATCAGTATTCATGAATTTTTCTACCCGCTGATGCAGGGATACGACTCGGTGGCGCTGCAGGCCGATGTGGAACTGGGCGGCACCGACCAGAAGTTCAATCTTTTAATGGGCCGCACCCTCCAGAAGGAATACGGCCAGGAACCCCAGATTGCGATTATGATGCCCATCCTGGAGGGCCTGGACGGTGTGCACAAAATGAGCAAGAGCCTGGGCAACTACATTGGCATTGATGAGCCGGCGCGGGAAATGTACGGTAAGACCATGTCACTGCCGGATGAACTGATGCTGCGTTATTTTGAACTGGTCACCCCGGTGCCGCTCGATGAACTGCGCCGGATCGCAGACGGTTTGGCCAGCGGCGAGCTGCACCCGCGGGATGTGAAGATGCGCCTGGCCCGGGAAATCGTCTCTTTCTATCATGGTCCGGAAGCGGCGGGGGAGGCCGAAGCGGAGTTCAAGCGCGTTTTCCAGCAGCATGATTTGCCCGGTGAAATTCCCGGTTTCCGGGTGACTGCAGAAATGCTGGCGGATGGACACATCTGGCTACCCAGATTGCTCCAGCAGGCCGGTCTTGTTGCCAGCACCAGCGAAGGCCGGCGGATGATCCAGCAGGGAGGGGTGAAGGTTGACGGCGAAAAGGTGATTGATCCGGCCAGCCTTCTTTCTCCGGTGGACGGTATGGTCATTCGTGCCGGTAAGAGAAAGTTCATCCGCTTGATCTGCAGTTGACCCGGGGACCGGTTTGTTTTCGTTTGAGACATGTTGTGCCTGCGGAGTTCGTGTCCTATTTAATGTTCTCTTCCGTCCGGTAATGACCGGGCGTTTTTTTATGGAAAATTTGAAGGGCGGTGATCATATAAATCTAACAGGGTCGTCCCCGCAGGAAACGGCATTATACCATATACTATGGATGTTTTTGTTTTCCCTGACCGTTATGCGGAGCGGGCAATCTTGATCGGAAACCGGCTGCGCCGGAACATCAAAAATGTCCTTTGATGCCGCGAACAGGATATGTATAACTGTTTCAGCGAGCGGCGCCGGGGAGGAAATCCGGATAGGATCCGTGTCCAAACAGGAAAAGGGGTGCCGGTTTTGTTTAAGGGAAGGCGGTCATCTTTAAGAAATTTTTTAGCCTGGACGATATTTTTTTTTGTTTTGTTCGGAGCATTTCTGTGGGTTGATCATACGTTACGTCCGACTATCTTCAAGATAGCCGAGGTGCGTGCCGTGCAAATGGCCACCGGGGCCATCAACCGCGCCGTGCAGCAGAAAATCGCCGCACAGAACCTGCAATATCAGGATTTTATTCATGTGCGTCAGGATGACCAGGGGCATATAGTGCTTATGCAGGCCAATACAGTCAAGTTGAACGAGTTCAGTACGGAAATCACTCTGGCGGTGCAATCGGCGCTGCAAAAACTGGCGTCGGATTCCTTCAGTATTCCCCTGGGGCAGATCACCGGCACCCAGTTGTTGGCCAACCTGGGCCCACGGGTCAGGGTGACCATTGTGCCCATGGGCACAGTGCGGGTGAAAGTGGACGACCGGTTCGAGCAGGCGGGAATCAACCAGACCAGGCACACCATCTATCTGGACTTCAATACGGAAGTGCGGGTGGTGATTCCGGCACAAAGCACCGCCGTCCAGGTGGCTACCCAGGTACCCCTGGTGGAGAGCATTATTGTCGGCCAGGTACCCGGTACATTTGTCAATATTCCCGGCGGTATTTTCAGTGGCGCCCTGCGGCAGTAACAGGTTCAGCAATGTATAAAAGGTTTTTCCGGTAGAAAAAATAAAACCGGTCATTGACAAAATTTCAGGTGACATGCTAAATTAGTCAGTACCGCCGCTTTTATGGAACGGTGGAAATATGACGGAAAAAAAGGCGAAAACTGACGCTTGACGGCGGACATGCTATTATGATAAATTAAAAAAGTCGCTGCTGCAGGCGGTTGTCCGGGAGAAAAAGGGAAGAAAAAGTCCTTGACGAAAGGCGGCAACAGTGTTAACATAAAACACGGTTGCCGGTGAACTGTAAAGCCAGAAAGTGGTTCTTGACAGCTTGCGGCAAAAAGTGATACAATCAAAAATGTGCCGCGGAAAAGGGCGGCAAACGGTCCTTGAAAACTAAACAGCGAAGCCAGATGCGAAAAGTCTTCGGCCGCGAGGCTGAAGGCGGGCAACTTGTCTAGCGCGAAAGACGCAGGATAAGTAATTCGAAAAGAAGCCAAGTGCAAAACTTTTCATATTCATGGAGAGTTTGATCCTGGCTCAGGACGAACGCTGGCGGCGTGCCTAACACATGCAAGTCGAGCGGGTAACGGAAGTCAGTCATCGGAGGTCAGAAGCCGGATAAAGAAGCCAAAGGCCATAGGCCGAAGGCGGAAACAATCCGACATCCGATTTCCGACGACTGACCTCCGTTGCTAGCGGCGGACGGGTGAGTAACACGTGGATAACCTGCCTGACAGACCGGGATAACGCCGGGAAACTGGTGCTAATACCGGATAAGCTCTTTTTCCTGCATGGGAGGAAGAGGAAAGGGGAAACCCGCTGACAGATGGGTCCGCGGCCCATTAGCTGGATGGTGGGGTAACGGCCCACCATGGCGACGATGGGTAGCCGGCCTGAGAGGGCGACCGGCCACACTGGGACTGAGACACGGCCCAGACTCCTACGGGAGGCAGCAGTGGGGAATCTTCCGCAATGGGCGCAAGCCTGACGGAGCAACGCCGCGTGAGCGAAGAAGGCCTTTGGGTCGTAAAGCTCTGTTGTTGGGGACGAAAGAAATGACGGTACCCGGCGAGGAAGCCCCGGCTAACTACGTGCCAGCAGCCGCGGTAAGACGTAGGGGGCGAGCGTTGTCCGGAATTACTGGGCGTAAAGGGCGCGTAGGCGGCCCGTGAAGTCAGGGGTGAAATACCGCGGCTCAACCGCGGGGGTGCCCATGAAACCAGCGGGCTTGAGGGCAGGAGAGGGGAGCGGAATTCCCAGTGTAGCGGTGAAATGCGTAGATATTGGGAGGAACACCAGTGGCGAAGGCGGCTCTCTGGCCTGGCCCTGACGCTGAGGCGCGAAAGCGTGGGGAGCGAACAGGATTAGATACCCTGGTAGTCCACGCCGTAAACGATGGGTGCTAGGTGTTGGGGGTATCGACCCCCTCAGTGCCGTAGTAAACGCAATAAGCACCCCGCCTGGGGAGTACGGCCGCAAGGCTGAAACTCAAAGGAATTGACGGGGGCCCGCACAAGCGGTGGAGCATGTGGTTTAATTCGACGCAACGCGAAGAACCTTACCAGGGCTTGACATCCCCTGACGGGCATGGAAACATGTCGTTTAATCTTCGGATTGACAGGGAGACAGGTGGTGCATGGTTGTCGTCAGCTCGTGTCGTGAGATGTTGGGTTAAGTCCCGCAACGAGCGCAACCCCTACAGTTAGTTGCTAACGGGGAAAGCCGAGCACTCTAGCTGAACTGCCGTTGACAAAACGGAGGAAGGCGGGGATGACGTCAAATCATCATGCCCCTTATGTTCTGGGCTACACACGTGCTACAATGGTCTGCACAAAGGGCAGCGAGCCCGCGAGGGTAAGCGAATCCCGGAAAGCAGGTCTCAGTTCGGATTGCAGGCTGCAACCCGCCTGCATGAAGTCGGAATCGCTAGTAATCGCAGGTCAGCATACTGCGGTGAATACGTTCCCGGGCCTTGTACACACCGCCCGTCACACCACGAAAGCTGACAACACCCGAAGCCGGTGACT
>NZ_LYVF01000196.1 GCF_001655685.1 Desulfotomaculum copahuensis | reverse complement strand
AATCTGGCTTCGTACAACGTCGGGATTTTGTCTCACTTCTATGAGAAGTGACTGAGGTTTATCAGGAGCCGTATACGAGGCCCGTACGTACGGTTCTGTGAGAGGGATAACGCCGCAGAAAATTTCTGCGGCGCTACCCTACCCGATTATCTTGTTTTAAGGCCGGGTGCCAATGTGATCCTGTGGTGTGCAGGATTGCCAGCTTTACTGTTGAATAAATTATTTATAGAAACTCGCCCCTGAAAACCCACCTCCTTGTGGGGTGGATCGAGCGGGGCATCGCCCGATAGGGCGATAAATATGCCCAAACACTTGCTCCTATGGTATAATTAAACCATGGAAGGAAAAACAAACCATTTGCCGGAGGGAGGTGAAACCTAATAAGCCGGTGCAAAAACAATGCGGTCAAAAAGCTAAAATCTTCCCCCATCGAACAACCCGTGTACATTCTGGTGGAAAAATTCCCATTACATCTTAACCCGGAGCAAATCACTTTAGCCCGCAACCTGCAGATGGAAGCGGCTAAAGTCTGGAACGCCACCTGTAACATTCACCGCACGGTATACGGCAGGTATCATTACTGGCTGAAAGAGGGTGCGCTTAAAAGCCTGCTTAAAGGCAAATACGGCATCCATTCCCAATCGGTGCAGGCGGTGGTGGAAACCTATTACGAATGTTGCGAGCGTACCAGGGAATTGCATGCACAAGGCGGCGCCGACTGGAAGTATCCCTACCGCCGAAAAAGGTTTTTCACGGTCATCTGGAAAGAACCCGGCATTGCCCGTATGGGGCGGATACTGAGACTTTCCAACGGGCGAGGCAGGGAACCACTTATTGTAAAACTGCCGGAAAGACTTGTCGGCACCGCAATCCATCAAGCGCAACTGGTCTGGCACCGGAACCAATACTGGCTGCACGTAACGGTGGAAAAACCGGCCCTGATAAAAGTCCGGGGCGACGTTACCGCGGCCATTGACCCGGGCGAAGTGCATGCCGTGACCATCACCGGCGGCAATGATGCCTTAGTAATCAGCGGCAGGCTGCTCCGGTCATTCAACCGGTTGAGAAACAAGGGACTGCGCAAATTCCAGCGGGCCATCTCCAAAACCAAAAAAGGTTCCCGGAAACGCAAACGGCTGCTGGTTAAAAAGTACCGCTTCCTCAACTGGCTTGAGCGGCGGTTAGCTCATATCCTGCACACCATATCCGCTAACACCGCCCGCTGGTGCCTGCAAAGGAACGTCAATACGGTCTACATCGGCAACCCGGAAGGCGTGCGCAAGAAGGACTGCGGCAGAAAGCACAACCAGCGCATGGGCCAGTGGGCTTTCGGCAAACTGCGTGGCCTGCTGGAATACAAGCTCAAGCGTCACGGCATCGAACTGATACCGGTGGATGAGTGCGGCACATCCGGCACTTGCCCGGTATGCGGGGAATACACCAAACAAACCGGGCGTGTGTACCGGTGCGGCAATGCTTCCTGCGGTTTCACCGGCATCCACCGGGATGTACTGGGAGCGAGCGGTATCCTGGATAAATCCGTAAACGGCGGATTCACCAAGGGACGCAAGCTGCCTGTGACGGTGGACTACCTGCGGCCGAAGGTGTTAGCGCCGAAAAGAGCGGCTTAACGTATCTACGATGAGTAGTAGACGCCCATGGACCGGGCCTCCCGGCAAATGCCGGGATGTAGCTCACGAGGAAAGCATAAGACCTGCGTTTAAGCGGGCAGCATTCCGATGACATGAGAAACCTTCGCGGAGAAGCATCCGGGCTTGTCCCGGAGGAGGTTCACGAAAGGTCAGGAGAAGGAGTGCTGAAATTTGGGCAAGGTGATTGCTATAGCCAATCAAAAAGGAGGTGTTGCCAAGACCACCACGGCGGTAAACCTTTCCGCCTGGCTTTCCCTGATGGGGCGGCGGGTATTGCTGGTGGATATCGATCCGCAGGGGAATGCCACCAGTGGCCTTGGCATCAATAAGGATCAGCTGGATTTTTGCATATATGACTTGTTGATTGGCGGGCAAAAAGTTGAGCTTGTCTGGCGTCCTTCCGGTATCGACGGTCTACTGGTTGTTCCAGCCACCATAGAACTGGCCGGTGCGGAAATTGAACTGGTTGGTTTGAGCAACCGGGAGATGCTTTTAAAAAATGCCCTGTCACCGGTGCTGGACAATTTTGATTTTATTATTATCGATTGTCCGCCTTCTCTTGGCTTGTTGACGTTGAACGCCCTGACCGCGTCCGGTTCGGTGATTATTCCGATTCAGTGTGAATTTTATGCCCTGGAAGGGTTGGGACAGTTGATGAACAGTATCAAACTGGTACAGCAGCGGTTGAATCCGGGTTTGGCTTTGGAAGGTGTATTGTTGACCATGTTTGACGGCCGTACCAATTTGAGTATTCAGGTGGTTGATGAAGTTAAAAGATTTTTCCGGGGCAAGGTATACCGCACCATCATACCGCGCAATATCCGGTTGAGTGAGGCGCCCAGTCACGGTCAACCGGTTATGATTTATGACCGCCGCTCCAGGGGTGCTGAGGTATATCAGGAACTGGCTAAGGAAGTGATTGGCGATGAGTAAAAAAAGAGGCCTCGGCCGCGGATTGGACGCCTTGATTCCCGTGTTGGGGAATATTGATGACGAGCGTTTGGAAAAGGTCAAGGTGGCTGATGTTCACCCCAACCCCAGGCAGCCCAGGCAGCACCTGGATGAAGAAAAATTAAAGGAACTGGCCGATTCGATCCGTGAACACGGGGTTGTCCAACCGGTGGTGGTCCGGCCGTTGGATGAAGGCGGTTATGAACTGATTGCCGGTGAAAGGCGCTGGCGTGCTTGTGTGGCTCTGCAGGAAGAGTTTATTCCGGCTGTGATCAGGAATTACAATGAGGTGGAAGCGTCCGCCATTTCATTGATTGAAAACATTCAGCGCGAGGATCTCAATCCTTTGGAAGAAGCGATGGCCTTCCGCCGTTTAATGGATGAGTATAAGCTGACCCAGGAGGATATATCCCGGGTGGTGGGGAAGAGCCGTCCCTTTATCGCCAATAGTCTGCGCTTGCTTTCCCTGCCCCCCGAAGTCAAGGAACTGCTCTATAACGGCCGGATCAGCGCCGGTCACGCGCGCGCCCTGCTTGCTCTTGATCAGGCGGCGGATCAGGCGGCCGTGGCCAGTGATGTGGTGGCCGCCGGTATGTCGGTCAGGGATTTGGAGGAACTGGTCCGCAAGCGCATTGCCCCCGATAAAGCTTCTTCCGGCGAGGAAAAAATTAAAAACAGCGCCGGTGGTGACGATCCGGATTTTGAATCCATGGAAGGCATGTTGAACGGCATTTTAAACAGCACTGTGCGTATCAGAAGGAGAAAAGGAGGCCGGGGGGTTATTGAAATCAGCTATAACAGCCGGGCCCATCTTGATGAAATCATCAATATTCTGGTCCAGTAGAATGTTTCACGTGAAACATTACGGGGTGAAAAAATGATCGGCACCATTACCAATGTAGCTGCTATTGTCGCCGGCACCGTACTGGGCTGCTTGTTACAAAAAGGAATTCCCGGTCCGGTTAAAAAGACTGTGATGCAAGGCATATCGCTGACCATCGTGCTGATCGGTTTACAGATGGCCATGCAGACAAAAAGCCCGCTGATTGTTATTGTCAGTATGGTGCTAGGCGGGATAACCGGGGAAATGATCAATATTGAAAAAAGACTGAATCAGGCCGGCTGTTACCTGGAAAAACGGTTGGGGGGCAACGGAAACGGTATTGCCCGGGCTTTTGTGGCCAGCAGCCTGATTTATTGCGTGGGTGCCATGGCGGTGGTGGGCTCCATTCAAGACGGGTTGACCGGCCAACCGGCCACCTTGTTCGCCAAATCAATGCTTGACGGAACGACGGCCATCTTTTTCGCTTCCACCATGGGGGTGGGAGTGATTTTTTCCGCAATTCCGGTCCTGCTTTATCAAGGGGGGATCACACTGGGCGCGGCACTGCTCAAAGGGATACTCTCCCCGCCGGTGATCGCGGAAATAACAGCTACCGGCGGCCTTTTAATTGTGGGCATCGGCATAAACATGCTCGGCATCAAGGAAATAAAAGTGGGCAACCTGCTGCCGGCCATTCTTTTTGCCGCCCTGCTTGCCTGGGGAGTGCACAGCCTGCCCTTACCGACGCTGCTGCATTGAAAATTTGAAACGGTTGAACCGGAAAATCAGCCGGCGGTTGATGGCAATTAAACCGGGTTGACATTAGTTCCGGAACGGCAAATTATTACCAGCCTGAAAACGGCTGCCGGAACCGGCCGGCGCACAAAATACTGTCTCTTTACCGGTAAAAGAAGGCCCCGTATGCGGCAAAGCAGCGGCTGCGGGCCGGAGCCACCGGCCCGCAGCCGCCCTTTACCGGGTGCATTGGCCGGCCGCCGCCTCACCGGCCCGGCGGACCTGCTCGTAAACAGCCGCCAGGGGGAGATTATGATCCAGCGCCAAACGCCGGCAGTCCTCATATTCCGGCGTTACACGGTGGCAACCGGAGGCGAAAAAAGCAATTTTGACCCGCGCCCGGCCCAAAGGAGTGTCCACTGTCAAAGATTTACGCGGGAGTATTTTTCTCAATTCACGGCGTAAGCGTACGCCCAGGCTGGAGGAGTGTTGCAGCACAATGTCGGCCAGTTCGTCTTCACGGCCTGGCGGCCCGATTACAGTCAGGCGGGTGCCCGGACGGCCTTTCTTCATAATTTCGGCGGTTAAAAAAACATCCAGTGCGCCGGCCGTTCGCAGCAGGTTGTCCAGATGCGGAAAAAATTCCGGGTTCATATCGTCAATGTCAGTCTCCATAACAAAAACAGTTTCGCGGTTGACGCCGCCGCCGGCTGATCCGCGGATGACACGCAGAAAACCGGGAAAACCGTAATCATTGCTGCCGAAGCCGTAACCGGGCCGGCCGGCGTACATCTCCGGCGGGGTGCTGAAACAGGCCAGTGAAGAAACAATGGCCGCGCCGGTGGGGGTGACCAGTTCGCCCGCCACATCATAAGCCCGCACCGGCAGGCCGCGCATCAACTCGCACACGGCCGGCGCGGGAACAGGCAGCAGGCCGTGCGCACAGCGTACCGTGCCATGACCGGCCGGCAGGGGGGAACAGTAGATTTGACCGGCGCCCAGTAAATCCAGGGCGATACAGGTCCCCGCCACATCCACAATCGAATCGGCGGCGCCCACCTCGTGAAAATGCACCTCTTCCGGACTAATCCCGTGCACGCGCCCTTCAGCCAGGGCCAGCCGGCGGAATATTTTTTCCGCGTTGTGCTTTACCCGTTCACTCAAACCACTGTTATTGATCAAGGACAGAATATCTGTCAGGCGGCGGTGCGGCTGATCGCCGCTTACCTCGACCGTCACTCGCAAACCACGGATACCGTGCCGCCTGGTCTCAAAAACATGCAGCGTACAACTGTCGAGCGGAAGCAATCGCAATTGTTCCCTGAGCAAAACCTCACTCGCGCCGGCATCAAGCAGGGCGCCCAGCGCCATATCGCCGCTGATGCCGCCAAAACAGTCGAAATAAATTATTGAATCATTCATAATTCACCAGTCCCCGGTTTAGATTAGCCAAAGTAAAGGATAATCCCTATTGCCGCTGCCATGGGCATTTTAAAATAACGGTGGGAAAAAGTCAACCGGCTGTAAATATCAACCATGCGGGAGGTCTGTTGTCATGCGTTATCAAAACCGTGCCGCCGCCGGACGGATTCTGGCCGCGGCGTTGAAGACGGTGATTAAAAACAGCGCCGTGGTCCTGGCCATTCCGCGCGGCGGGGTGGTGGTCGGGGCGGAAATTGCAGACAGATATAATCTGCCGCTGGACCTGGTCATACCACGCAAAGTCGGCGTACCGGCCAACCCGGAAGTGGCGCTGGGAGCGGTGGCGCAGGACGGTACGCTGGCGGTCAACCGGGAACTGCTCGCCTGGCTGGGCCTTGGCGGCAACGAACTGTCGGCGCTGGTCCGGGAACAGGTGGCTGAAATCAAGCGGCGGATGGAGCTATACCGGGGGCGGCCGGATTATCCCGCCTACCACGGACGGCAGATTATCCTGGTCGACGATGGTGTGGCCACCGGCTATACCGTGCTGGCAGCGCTGAGATTCGTCCGGAAGCAATTTGCGCCGCCCGAGTTGATCCTGGCCGTACCGGTGGCGCCGAAGGAAACGGCCGCCAGGCTGGAACAAGAGGTTGACCGCCTGGTTTGTCCGCTTATACCGGATGATTTTCAAGCCGTGGGTCAATACTACGATAACTTTAACCAGACGGAAGATTGGGAAGTGATCCGGCTGCTGCAAAAACACCGTCCGGAATGAAATAATCAGCCGTTCATGAGCGGCCGCGGCGGCATAAATCAGTACCGCCGCCCGCATAATATACTCGGGCCGGAATTCGAAAGTATGGAGCAGATTAAAAATCAGTCACAAGGGGGATGACAATGAAGAAAATCGCAGTCGAGGACGGGTTGGCGGCAGTGCGTGACCTGCTGCTGGAAAACGGCTATCAAGTGACCGGTCCGGCCGGGGCGGGCACCGCCGACGCGATCGTGGTCACCGGACTGGACAATAACATGATGAATAGGCAGGACATCGCCAGCCGGGCGGTTGTGATTGAAGCGTCCGGCAAAACGCCCCGGGAAGTGCTGTCCCGGATTCAGGAAATAAGTTGACCAGAAAAACATAGCTGAATAAACAAAGAGGACGGTAGGAGCACCGTCCTCTTTGTTCCTTGACGAACCGCCATTGTTCCGGGAGCGGTCCGGATATTAAAGCTGACAGGCCTTTTGCCGGTCCATTTGCTCCACCGTGCGCATCAGTCCCTCCACGATTGTGTCAGCCATGCGCATGACCAGATTGAGCCTGGTATTTTGCAGCACCATGTATTCCATAAAACCGCCCACGTTAACAATGCCGGTGATATGAATCTCACCGACCGGCGGCAGGTTCTTGTTCACCCCGGCGCCGGGCTGCAGGGAACCATTGCCGATATTTAGGCAGCCGACATTTTCAATACTGCCCAGGCAGGCGTCCACGGCCACAATAAAAGGGTTGTGGTATTGCCGGCAAATGTCAATGAGTTTTTCTTTTAAATTGCTGGCGTGGACCGGTTGATCCAGTGTTCCGTAAACGATAAAAAAATCCTGGTTTACGGCGGCCATTTTTGAACCGACCAGCGGGCCGAGACTGTCTCCGGTCGAGCGGTCCGTACCAATGCAGAGCAGGATTTTGGGCCGGCAATCGGCCGGATCATAGCGCTCCAGGCGATCCAGCAGATCCCAACTGAACTTGGCCACGGCCAGTTGATCATCTATGTGAATTCTGGTCTTAGCGGTATTTGGCCCGGCTTGCGCCTGATTTAAGGATGCCATGGTGTTCCCCCCCGAATTACCAATAACTAGTATATTTATGCCCTTGATCAGGCTGGATTATTCCTGTTTTTTGGTCAGCTTGTCTTTGTCCGGGCATAAAATAGATCGGGGGTGGTGCCTTTTGCCAGAAAACAAAACCGCTTTGGTATTTAAAATAATCGCTCTTTATGCCGGCACTGTGATCGGTGCAGGCTTTGCCTCCGGACAGGAAATCATGCAGTTCTTCATCAAATTCGGTTCACGCGGGCTGGCCGGGATGATCTTGTCCGGATTAATTTTCGGCTATCTGGGGTTAATTCTCATGACGCTGAGTACATCGCGGAGAACCGGCAGTTATGCCGATCTCCTGCCGCTGCTGATGGGGGAAAAATTGGCCCGCTTCATTGACCTGGTCAGCCTGTTCATGCTGCCCGGGGGTCTGGCGGTGATGCTGGCCGGCAGCGGGGCGGTGCTGCACGAGCAGATCGGCCTGGCGCCGATGACCGGTGCGGCGGCGGCTGCAATAATCACCGCAGCGGTCATACTGGGTGGGTTGCAGGGGGTGGCACTGGTCAATATGGTGGTGGTGCCGGTAAAGATCATCATTCTGATCCTGGTTTGCACGCTGTCCCTGCATGTACATGGAATCAAAATTCCACAAATCGATCCCGTCGCGGGGACAAAAGCATCATTTTACTGGGCCTGGTCGGCCCTTCTATATGTATCATATAATATGATTGTGCCCGTGGCAATGCTGTCCTCGCTTGGCGCGCACGTCCCCGGACGTGCCGGTGCGCTGGGCGGGCTGGCCGGCGGCCTGCTGCTCGGCTTGCTGGGCCTGTTGATCACATTGACCGGACTGGCGTTTTACCCGGCCATTACCGGTTGTCAGGTACCCCTGCTTTTTGTGGCCGGGCAACTGGGCAGCCTGTGGCAGCATGGACTGGGCCTGCTGATCTGGCTGGCCATATTAACCACGGCCATAGCCAACGTGCACGGTTTCGCCAGCCGCCTCGCTCCCCGCGGGGGATGGCCCTACCGGGTGCTGGGCCTGTTGACCATTGCCGCCGTGTATCCGCTGGCCCGGCTTAACTTTGCCGGTCTGGTGCAAATCCTCTACCCGGTCTTCGGCTATGCCGGACTGGTGCTGATGCTGGCGCTGCTGCTGGCGCCGGTCCGGGAATTACGGCGCCGGCGTTTGTAAAGCCGGCAGGGAATTTGCCGGCGGTGCAGAAAAGGTAACCAAAGGGGAAAAATAAGGCAGGTGAAATTATATGAACTGGCTGGATGTACTGATTCTGCTCGTAGTAGTCTGGTCGGCCTGGCGGGGGCTGCATACCGGCCTGGTGGCCGGGGTAGCCGGATTGCTGGCGCTTTTTCTTGGCCTGGCGGCCGCCTTTCATTATTACCCGCTGCTGGCCGTCCTGGCCGATCAACACTGGCATCTGACCGCACGGGTGAACGCCTGGCTGCCCGCCCTGCCGGGCCTGTCCCATTATCCGGCGCCGGCGGTGGCTCCCGGCGTGCAAACGCAACTGGCCGGCTTGAAATCTTCGCTGGCCGCTAAAATAGTTGAGCTGGCCGCATTCGTCTGCATTTTTCTGATTGTCAATGCCCTGGTGCATATGGTGGGTGACGCGGCGGCCCGCGCGGCCAGGATGAGCTTTATCGGTCCGTTCGACCGGGCTGGTGGATTGGCGCTGGGCGTTTTGCGCGGCCTGATCCTGGTGCTGGTTGTGCTGGCCCTGCTCATGCCGCTGCAAAAAGCAGCCGCCGCGCTGCCCGGCGGCGCACAGCAGTCGTGGTTCATCCAGGGGGTGCACAATTCCCGTCTGGCCATGCCCCTGTGGCAGGCACTGCGCCGTCTCCCGGTAACGCGCGTACCGCTGATCACCTATTTGTAGGCATACAGTCAACGGCCGGGGAAGCGCCGGCGCACCAACAACCGGGCCGGCCCGGTACGTTTTCAATACAACCGCCCGGTAAACGTAGCCGCCCGGTGCAATGGCGGGGTGCGGCCGGGACGCCGGGAACATGCCGGCAGGCGGAAGAGGTCAGTTGGAAGCAAAAACTGGCCCGGTTTTCCAGCCGGCACAGGATGTGGATCGGACACGGCCCGGTAACCGGCGGGTGGCGTGGTCATAATAATGGCAGTGTAATAAAACGGTGCCGCCGTTGTTTTTACGGCCGTACCGCCGGGAACCGCCCGGGGCGGATCAAACGGGAATCCGTACCCGGGGTGAAATCAATAAAAATAAATTGGGGGGAATTTTTTCATGGATGATCTTAAAACAGCCGGCGCCTGGGAACGGATGGATGACGGGATGCGGCAGGCGGCCTATGCCTTTGCCGGAGCATACCGGCAGTTTATCAGCATGGCCAAAACGGAACGGGAAACCGTGCAGTGGGCGGCGGGCTTTGCCCGGAACAACGGGTTTGCCGCGCTGGAAGAGCGGCCGCGCCTGAATCCCGGCGACCGCATTTTCAGCGTGGTGCGGGGCAAGGCTATGCTGCTGGCCGTGGTGGGCAGCGAGCCGCTGGAAAAGGGTCTGAACATCGTCGGCGCCCATGTGGACGCGCCGCGGCTGGACTTGAAACCCCGGCCGCTTTATGAGGAAAACGGACTGGCGCTGCTCAAAACGCATTATTACGGCGGCATTAAAAAATACCAGTGGGTGAGCATGCCCCTGGCCCTGCACGGCGTGGTGGTCAGGGGGGACGGGCAGGTGCTGCCGCTGGTGATCGGGGAGAATGAACAGGATCCGGTATTCACCATAACCGATTTGCTGCCCCACCTGGCCAAGGATCAGATGGAGAAGAAGATGAGCGAGGCCATCAAAGGGGAAGCCTTAAACCTGCTGGTGGGGGGGATACCGGTTACTGCGGCCGAAGTGAAGGAAAAAGTGAAGCAGGCGGTGCTGGACCAGTTACAGCGGGATTACGGGCTGACGGAGGAAGACCTGATCAGCGCCGAACTGGAGGCCGTGCCGGCCTGGCCGGCGCGGGATGTCGGACTGGACCGCAGTATGATCGGCGCTTACGGGCAGGACGACCGGGTTTGTGCCTATACCGCACTGCAGGCGGTTGCCGGCCTGCCGGCCGCCGGACGTACGGCGGTGGTGCTGCTGGCCGATAAAGAGGAGATCGGCAGCGTGGGTAATACCGGCATGCACTCGGCCATGCTGGCCAACTTTGTGGCCGAACTGGCCGGCCGTACGCAGCCCCAGTACAGCGATCTGGTGTTGCGGCGCGCCCTGTACAACTCCCGGGCGCTTTCGGCCGATGTGGACGGCGCGCTTGATCCGAATTATCCGGACGTGTCGGATAAATTGAATGTATCCCGGCCGGGGCACGGGGTGGTATTAAACAAGTACACCGGTTCGCGCGGTAAAAGCGGGGCCAACGACGCTCACGCCGAATACATGGGTTTTGTGCGGCGCCTGTTCAACCAGGCCGGCGTAATCTGGCAAACAGGCGAACTGGGCAAGGTGGATCAGGGTGGCGGCGGCACCATTGCCTACATGCTGGCTGATTACGGCATGGATGTGCTGGACTGCGGCGTAGGCCTGCTTGGTATGCACTCGCCATTTGAGGTGGCCAGCAAGGCGGACATCTATATGGCCTACCGTGCCTACCTGGCCTTCCTGGGGGCCTGATGGGGGCCGGACAAATGCATGCTGCCTGGCAGACCTTTGTCACCCAGCTGGTGCAGATCAACTGGCCGGATCTGGCCGGCAAGGGGATCAAAATAATCCTGTTCATTGTACTGGCGGTGGTGGCCATGCATTTGGGCGACGCCGCCATCAACCGCTTTTTCAGCACGGGGGAGGACCGGCCGGGCGTAATGAACAGCCGCCGCGCCCAGACCATGCGCACATTGCTGAAAAGCGTGCTGCATTACAGCGTTTACTTTGTCGTCCTGGTCACCGTGCTGAGCATGTTCGGTGTCCGGGTGGAGGCCATCCTGGCCGGCGCCGGGGTGGTCGGCCTGGCGGTGGGCTTCGGCGCCCAGAACCTGGTGCGCGATATCATTACCGGTTTTTTCATCCTGTTGGAAGATCAGTTTGCCGTGGGCGACTATATTACCGCCTCCGGGGTCAGCGGCACAGTGGAAGAAATCGGCCTGCGCATCACCCGGCTGCGGGACTTCGGCGGCGAACTGCACATCGTGCCCAACGGGCAGATCAAACAGGTGACCAACCATACCCGGGGCAGTATGCAGTCACAGGTCGATATCCGGGTGGCATATGAGGAGGATCCGGACCGGATCATGGCTCTGCTGCAGGAGGTGTCCCGGGCGGTGGCGGCGGATATGGCCGCGGTGATCACGGAGGGGCCGGATGTGCTCGGTGTGGTCGGCCTGGGCGCGGAGGGAATGACCTTCCGCCTGGTGGCCAAAACCAGGCCGATGCAGCAGTGGTCGGTGGAAAGGGAAATTCGCCGCCGGGCGAAGGAAACATTTGACCGGGAAGGCGTTAAGGCGCCGCAGCTGGCAGTGGTGGGCATGACCGGGCGGGGTTAAGGAGAGATTTTATGCAGTTGGTCAAATACAACGCCGGTGACGTGGTCAAAATGCGCAAGCCGCACCCCTGCGGGGGCTACCTGTGGGAAATAATGCGCACGGGGGTGGACTTCCGTCTCAAATGTCTGACCTGCGGCCGGGTGCTCATGCTGCCCCGGCCGAAATTCGAAAAAAGCGTGCGCGCCGTGGTCAAACCGGGCGGGGGAAATTTGCCCGGTTGAGTTACCGTATTTTAACTTTTTCAAAATGATGGCTTAACATTTTCATGCTAGCCTGTCCCTGAATAAATATTCCGAGGAGGTAAGAAGCAGCTACT
>NZ_LYVF01000195.1 GCF_001655685.1 Desulfotomaculum copahuensis | reverse complement strand
ATACAAAGAAAAAATTGAACTCGATCTTTTTGAAAATACCAGAGACCTGTTTGACCTGGATGTGGATATGGTATTTTGGGACACCACCTCAACTTACTTTGAAGGCAGGGGACCGGTTGAACTGGGCCGTTACGGTTACTCCAAGGATCACCGCCCGGACAGAATCCAGGTTATGATTGGCGTGGTAATGACCAGAGTCGGCATACCTATTGCCCATGAAGTATTCCCCGGCAATACATCTGACGCTGCTACCTTCCGGCAGATTATCGCCAAAGTGCGCCAGCGCTTCAACCTGACCCGGGTCATCTTCGTCGGTGACCGGGGCATGGTGAGCAAGGACATCCTGGACGACCTGGACAAAGACCGCATCGAATACATTGTCGGCATGCGCATGCGCAAGATCAAAGACGTCGGTGCGGTGCTCAAAACGGGCGGCCGTTACCGGACAGTCAAAGAAAACCTGAAAGTCAAGGAAGTCTGGCATGACGCCGACCGCTATATTGTCTGCTATAATCCGGTACAGGCCGAATATGACAAGCACGCTCGTGATGAGATGGCCAGGAAGCTGGCAGAACAACTTAAAAGCGGCGGCATCAAGTCACTGGTCGGCAACCGGGGTTACCGTAAATACCTCTTGCTCAACAAAGAAGCCGTGGTCGGTATCGACCATGAGGCCATGCAACAAGAAGCCCGTTTTGACGGCAAGTATGTCCTGCGCACCAACACCCAAATGAGCACCGAAGAAGCCGCCCTGGCTTACAAAGACCTCTGGCGGGTGGAGCGGGCCTTCCGGAAAATGAAATCCAGCCTGGATCTGCGGCCGGTTTTCCACTGGAAAGACAGCCGGGTACGCGGTCACATCATGGTCTGCTTCCTGGCGCTGGTGCTGGAATCGGCCCTGCAAAGAAAGCTGGTCGAGAAAAATATCAAGGTGGAATACATTTATTTGCTTAGGGACCTGCAACAGCTAAAAGCGGTTGAGCTTAGCATCGGCGATGAAAAGTTTCTCTGCCGTACCGAACTGGCCGGCAAGGCATATGAAGCCTTCAAGGCGCTTGGCATCCGGCCATCGTTGCAAATAGCCGAAATCAAAAACAGAGAAAACGGCATCACAAACCAAAACGGTCATATGTCAAATTCCCACCATACCCCTTCGCTCTTTTGAGAGGGAAGGGTGTAGTGGTACGTCTTCTGTTATTGCCCCAGAACCATTGATTTTCGGGGATTATTGATTAAAAAGTTTCAAAGTCAAGTATGAACTCCGGCCACTTGGAGAATTCGAGATTGCTGGTGACAATGGTACTTCGCACCTCATACCGTCCGGCCAAGACCTGGAACAGCAAGTTGGAGTTTTTCTGATCCAGCGTCATATATCCGAGCTCGTCCACGATGAGAAGTTGACAATGGTGAAGTGCTTTAAGCATGCGGGACAGGTGTTTTTCCGACTGTGCCTCCGCCAGTTGGGTTGCCAGATCACAGGCGCGCCGGAATCGCACGGAGTAACCTTTCCGGATGGCCTCCATGCCAAGAGCGGTCACAATGTGAGTCTTGCCGGTGCCACTATTGCCAATGGCAACAATATTAGTGCGGTTGCGGATGAAATCACACAGCGCCAATTCCAGTACCTGCTCCTGTTTGAGATGAGGCAGCATGGTCTGGTTGAATTCAAAGGTGTCAAGGGTCTTGATTACAGGAAATCCAGCCTGCTTGACCCGGCGCCGGAGGAGCGCCTTGTCACGCTGTTCATTTTCCAGGCGAAGCAGGGTCAGCAGGTTCTCCTCAAAGCTACTATCGGCTTTTACGTGCTTTTTGTAGTTTTCTAACACGGTCCATTTCATCTTATGGGCCAGCCGGGTGATCTCGGATTCATTCTGAGTCATGCCTTGAATCCCCTTCCTGGAGCAGGTCGTCATAGGCGGTTAAGCTTTTGTGCCGGACTTCCAGCTCGTCCCTTGGCGGCCCGGGTTCCTCCAGTTCCAGATATAGCTTTACCAGAGACAGGTTTGGATTGCGGGTATTGTTGGCCTGCTGGATTGCCCACAGAAGCCTGGTCCGTTCCACCTGAGAGCCCAGCAGCAGGACCTGCACCAATTGCTGTTTTGCCTCCGGCTCCCGGCACAGCCGCAGGAACTCCTTACATTCTTCAGGCATGATCCCATGTTTCACCGGGATGGCCTGTTCTACCGCCCGGGGCTTACGGTCCAAGATCTCCAGATAGTGCTCCAGCAAATAGCGGTGGTCCTGTTTTTTCATGGCACGGTCATGCCTGGCTACTTCCCGGCCCCTGTAAAAGACCGTGAGATGAAAGGGAGAAAGGCAGAGTGTGACCTCTTTTCCAACCAGGTGGCGGGGAACGGAATACCGGGTGCCCTCGTGACGCACGGTCAGGTCGGGATGCACCAGGGCAGTGGATGTAGCCCCGGTGTCCAGCCGGATCTCCGGCAGGGGTAGCAGTTCCTGCCGCTCTTGCTCCAGAGAATCCCGGATGCTGTGTCCATGGCCTAAAATGGTATGCGTTTTGCATAATGAAGGCAACGGTTGGTGACATGGTCTTGCAGTGATTGGTAACTGTCCATCCGGGGCATGGGAGTAAAGGCGATACGCCGGATAATGGCCACGGCATTTTCAACGTTTGATTTCTCCCAGCCGGCGGCCACGTTGCAAAATACTGCCCCAAACCCGTAATGGGCTTCCAGCCGGATAAAGCTATCCTGCTTTACAGCATTTTTGCCGCTGCCTTTCTTCACGGCCGTCTTGAGATTATCATAAACACAACGGCGGGCAACGCCGCCAAAGAATTCAAAGGCCTGGATATGTCCATGTAAAAATGACAGGGTGCTTTTGTCCGGGTATACGAAAGCGCAGAGAGCTCCGCTGTGCGGGAGGACGGCACAAAAGACGGATACCGTAATTTTGTCGCCCGCGATGACCGCGCTCATGTCGCCCCAGTCGAACTGCATGGCCTCCCCGGGCTCATGCTCCAAGGGCAGGAACACTTCCGGATGGCGTTCCCGCAGTTTCCGTACATATAATATGAAAATATTTCCTCTAAAGGCAATAATATGCCCGGCAAGCCTTAACCGCTTACAGAAGAACAAACAAGTGTTTAAAACGTAGCCTTGTTTTACGCGGAGATATTAACGCCTAGCCTGGCCAATTCCTTGATTAACGCTTTTTTCCGGCGTTCTGTTTGGAGACTTTGACGCATGGCAATTTCCTCTTCGCGGTATTCGGTTCCACTTTTTAAAACGGCATAAATGATAGTAAGGATTTTCCGGGCTAATGCTATCAAGGCTTTTTGTGGTCCTCGCCGCTGCCGGACTTTCCAGTACCAGCTGGACAGAGATGTTTTACGCATTCTGGTGACAACCCAGGCAACTTCACAAAGGATCCTTTTGATATAGCGATTGCCTTTGGTGATACGGGTGGACTTTTTTTTCCTGCGCTTTCATGGTTACCCGGACTCAAGCCAGCCCAAGAGGTAAAATGTTCGGCGTCAGGAAAAGGGGACAAATCTGTACCGATCTCACCAATAATGGCCGCAGCAGCGTTTAGGTTAATTCCTGGTATGCTGGCAATCAGCTTTAATTGTTCGCTAAACAAACGAAGCTTGCATTCAATTTCAGCCTCCAGCATACCGATGTTATCTTCAATTTGATACAAATGCCGTAGTTGCATTTGCAATAGTTTTTGCTGGTGAGGTGATAACTTGCTTTGAAGTGCCCGCTTTACATCATCCTCTTTAGCTTTAAGGCGGCCCTTTAAAAAATCTTTAAGCAGATGAGCTGGGAACTCTCCATGTAATGAGAGATATTCCAGAATATTGCGTCCAGAAATGCCGAATACATCAGAAAGGAATGTGGATAACTTTATACCAGCGCCCTGTAGTAACTTTTCTATGCGGTTCTTTTGTGCTGATGACTCTTCAACCAGGCTTTTACGGTAACGGGTCAATTCTTTTAGTTCACGTGTCGGTTTAGCAGGTATAAAGCTGCCCTTCAAAAGCCCGGCACGAAGGAGTTGAGCGATCCATTCAGCATCTTTGATATCGGTTTTTCGGCCAGGGACGTTTTTCATATGCCTGGCATTGACTAAAAGCAAAACCATACTGCCATCAAAAGCCGTTTCCAACTCATTGTATACCGGTTGCCAGTAAACTCCGGTACTTTCCATGGCGGCAAAACGGCATGACTGGCTTTCCAACCACAGACGCAATTCTTTTAAACCGTCAGGCATGGCCGAAAAGGTTTTTATCATTGATTCCGGCTTGCCTTTTAATGGACCTTTGAGAATACAGGCGACTACAGTATCACGATGTACATCCAACCCACAACAGCATTCTAAAACGGCTTCCATGGTCTTATCGGCACCTCCGCTATCAAAATATGGCAAGGTGCAAGGTGACCACAACCCGAGTAGAGCAAAATTTAATATACGTGCTACCCGAAGGGGGTGCGACAGTGGGATGTGCTCGAAGGTTGTGGGGTCAAGTTAGGGCACGGGGTTAGCATACCACCAAATAGTACGCCGGCCTTTTTCCCTTGCCTGATCCAATTATGCCATGAAAGAAAAAATTAGCAACATTTTCATTTGTGGGTTGTGCTCAAAAAATCATGGCCGTTTGGCGTACGGTGGACTGGGAAATGGCGATGCCCTTTTCGCTCTGCAGGTATTCCCAAATGTTTCTGGCATTCAGACGCTGTTTTTGGGGAAGTGTCTTGTTTTCTTCCAGCAATCGGATGATATCGCTTTCAACCTCCCGGAACAGCGGGGCGGGACGTTCCATTACCTTGCGCACATCGGGCAAAACGCCCCCGTGGCAATACTTGCGAACAGTTTTCCGGCTCATGTGCAGTTGCCTGGAAATGGCGCGCATACTTTGCTTTTCCACCAGAAACAGCTGTCGGACCTTCCGGTATGTATCCCAGTCAATGGTCATGGACTGCCACTTCCTTTCCGGTTTTCCCCGGGGAAAAATCCAAAACTTCCAGGTGAGCGTCCAACAGGGAGGCAAACCGGATACAGGCGTCCCGGCTTCGGGCCAGAAGACTGTGTTGTTGCAGCAGCACCGGATGGTCCAGGCCGCCCAGCTGCCGCTGGGCATCTGAGATACAGCGCAGCAGCAGGACAAGATCATTGCGTATGGCTTGACCGGAGGGTGGCACATCCTTTTCTTTGTGGTTGTTTCTAATGGCTTTTACCTTACGGATATCCGCCACTTTTCCCAAAGCGTGACGGGGTTGCTCCAGCATCTGTTCTTTGAACGAGTCCGGGCACCCTTCTTTGTTGTAGGTTTCCACCAGAACCTCCACGGCGGATTTGGGCAGTCCTTCCTGTACTACTTTTGTGGCAAAAGCATGTTGGATTTTTTCCGGCAGGCGCGCGATTTCCTGGGCGCTGTACGGGCAGAGCTGCCTCATGGTCACCAGTTCCCGCACCGCCGGGTGGAGCCTGGTGATCAGGCTAACCCGCTTGTTTACCCAACTGACCGACTTGCCCAGCATTTCGCCCACTTGCGACTGGGTATACTGCCCTGTTTTAAGCAACTGTGCGACCAGCAGGCCTTCACTAAGCGCATTGGGGTTTTTACGCAACGATGTCAGGAGCAGGGAAAGCCTGCTGCTGTCCTGTTCCTCCCAAACAGGGACTGCCACCGTCTCCACAGTTCTGACGCCCATCTCCCGGAGGGCGAGAAACTCGCATTCTCCGGACAGCACCAGGCGGGTGCCGTCCGGCAAGTTTCCTACCACCGGGAGCGTGAGCAGTCCATACTCCCGGATAATCCGGATACAGCGCTCTACATCCTGCCGGTTTACCGACAGGGACAGTACCTGATTGTCTTTTACGCAGGCCGTTTCTATCTGTGTGATGAGTCGTTCCGCTCTATGCATAAACCAAAGCCCTCCTTCCATGGCCCCAGCGTATCAGAAAGGGTGGTGCATGGATACGGCAAACCCGCAATTTTCCAATGCCTTCATAACAAAAAACGGCCGTATTGGGTAAAATACCGGTAAGCCAGTTTACTTCCGGATTCCGGAGACGAAAAAAGTGGGGCGAGTATGGTGAATAAATATGGCGCGGCTTGTTTGCGCGAATCAGTCCAGCGGGGGCGCACAACCAGGGAAGGCTGGCCGGACATGGCGGTTGCTGTTGCGTAATCTGTTGTCTCTTGGGCTTGTGGCAATTCTGATTTTAACTGACTGATGGCAGCTAGTTCATCTATCTTGAGCGTCAGCGCGTTCAGCGTCCGGCTGATGGTGGAATGACTGAATTTGGGTACTCCGTACTTTTCGCCGGTTTTCCGGGCGGCTGCTCTCATACTTTCGCCGCTGAGATACAGGACAATGGCATGCAGATAGACAAAGACGGGATATTTGCGGTAGGGAAGTTTCCAGGCGGGGAGCATAATACCGGCAGGTTTCTTCCCTTCCATCTGGACAGGGCACTCCACCTGGATGTCCCGGTAATACAGCTCTATGTGATAAATCCGTTTTTTCTTCGCCACAATGCCTGCTTGGCGAAGTTTATCGAATTCTCCGGGAGACAGTGGACAAAAAATTGTCTCAAAAGGCTTGCATTCCGCCTGAACCAGTGTTATATTCATATTGTTTTTGGGTTTAAGTTTTAAGACCATGTGGCAGGTGCTAGCTGCCATATGGTCTTTTTTCGCATCCTTTTCTTTCTCTATTCCCCTTTATTCCCCTGGTTCCTTTTCCGGTCCCCAAATAAAGTAGCGATAACAAAAAAGGGTGCCAGTTTCCTGGTCCCTGCTTATATCATCACTGGTTCCCTTTTTGGTATCCATTCAGAAAAGCGTTTCCAGTTAGGGATGTCGCAACAGGCGGTGCACAAGGTAAAGGAGCGCGCGTTGAACAGGTTGAGGAAGCGTTTTGTCCTGGACGAGCCTACCGGCAAGTAGAGCTTTAACCAGGATAGGTAGCTTCTAACGACTTTGGGTGAAAAGGTTATTTAAGGGATAAGTGTAAGTACTCAGTAATTAAGGATTTTTTAAGGAGGCTAATTTCTATGAGTTGTTCAAAAACGTATACTTGTGCTTCATTATCTCCATCAGATTTTATAAGTAAATATGTGGAATTTGCTCGTTATGCAAGCTATCAATTAAAATGGCCGGTTTCATTAATATTAGCCCAGTGGTCAGTTGAAAGTGGTTGGGGTCAGCAAGATATTTGCTCTCCATGTAATAATCCTGGTAATACTGGTAGCAAATCTGGTGGTTGTCCATCAAAACAATATTCCGATTTATGTCAAGGAGTTACTGATGGGTATATTGCGTTTGCAAAAAACAACTATGATCATAGCGGTTCTGGGAAGACTTACGCTAAATTAGTTGCAGATGCTTTTAGCAGTGGTTCTTTTACTATCCCAAATTCTAATAATTATTGTTGTTGTGTACCAGGTGCTGGTACTACTATCATAGGTGATCAAAAACCAGCTTGTGCTGCGCTAGGATCTAGTGGATGGGCGAGGACCGATTACTGCTATTGTTCAAATGGAACAGGTACCTCGTGTTGTTCTGGTTCTAATTGGGCTGGCCAAACACTATACGAACGTATATTGAACTATTTTTATGATTATGACTATATTGATACAACAACATCCTATCCCTCTTGTTGTTAATGCACAGTAACGTCAAAGTCGCTCTTATGCCAAGATATATAGAGATTCTATCGCTACCTGCTACTGCATATGGTAATGAAAAGGGACTTTGACGTGACCTCGGTTGTTAATGCTTAGGACATATTTAGGCTTTCTTTGAAAGCCTAAATATGTCCTTAATTATTAAATAGTTAAGCTTATTTTTTTGCCATTTACCAGAATATAGCCTTTAAATATATCTACATTACTTATAGATAAATGATGTAAGTTATTTAAATTTTCTGTTTTGCCAGTGTCGAGATTCATGATACTTATATTGCTATAAACACTTAATGCTTCTGTTATCCATAACACATAGCCATTCTTAACGGTATAATCAAATTGCATCCCACCCTCCATGCTTCCACCGCCTATTTTTCGTTGTTGTTTGGTTTTTATGTTAACAGCTATTAAGTCAACATTTCCTTGGTTCTGATTTTTTGCTTGAAGGTTTTCTTCTATTACCACCCAGTCATTGGTTGTATTTAGTTTCATTACGGTGACTAGTTCTTGGTTGGGTATTATCTCTTTTGAATATTGTTCTAAAGATAATTTTGGTTCTGGAATTTTGTTCTTAAAATGAATAGAAGTGGGTTTATGGTATAGTGGAAGTTGAATTAATAGTTTTGCATTATTAGTGCTAAGATATCTTCCGTTTGATATAAAAATCGAAGTTGGCTCAATTGGAAATTCTATATTTTGGGAAGGCGCTTGTTTTATTTCGGTATAAGCCCAAACTGTTTTATTGCCCATTGGGGCATAAACAATTACGGGAAAACTGGATATTGTGGACATATTTGAACATGCAGAAGCACTAATAATTACTATTAGAACAGTAAGAACCAGTGGAACAAGTAATCCCCATTTCCTATTTTTTCTCATGGGGTACGGAAGCCTCCTTGATAGTTTTCTTTCTCCCTGTAAATTAGACGTATGGGAAAGATATTTTGTTCCTGTTAGTTTTATGAAAATTTTTTTATTTCGGAGGATTGCGGAATACCGGGAGCATGTGGGTAACGGACGGATCCCGGAAGTGCCGGTGCTGGAACGCTAGCAGAAACGGGAGCGGAAAATCATTAGTGGACGGTGTGAGCGTGAGTTGATGCAGAAGTGGGTCCCGGAACGGCTGATGTGCTTGGTTGCCGGCGGAAGGACGTCCGGGAGCGGTATAAGGAACCGGCTGGCCGGGCATATGGTCTGGTCAGACCGGAGCAAGCGAGCCGGTTGGTGATCAGGGAGGTATGCAAAAACCCGGGCTACAACCGGGAGGATGTGGTTACCTGGAACTATATGGATTAGCGGATAAAGTGTAAAGAAAAAGTTTTTTTGGAACAGGGGGTTGTTAAAAAAGCCTCCTGTTTACTCTTTATAGGTTAGAAGGGTTGTTTTGTCTGGCGTGTTTAGACGGGGGGTGAGTGCCTTGAAACGCCAGCGCATTTTAAGCTGCCTGCAGCGTCTGCATGCTCTTATAATCGCCTATGCTGATTGTCTTGATGATTTTCCGGAGGGCATGCCGGAGCGCGAACTGATTTCGGAGCTTTCGGTAAAAGCCGCCGGGCAGGCCAGAGAAATCAGGGGTTTATTTTCGCGCCTTTATGGCTATGATCCGTGAATGGCGTCGGGATTGATGTCGTCCAGGTGTGACGGTTGACGATGAATTTTGGAACTTATTTCGTATTTGGCTCGTCTATATATGGTAAACAGGGTAAATATGGGTGATAAA
>NZ_LYVF01000194.1 GCF_001655685.1 Desulfotomaculum copahuensis | reverse complement strand
AATTTATGGGTCCATTATACGGGATGTGGTACGGGATTTAAATTTTCTGTTGGATGGATTGCCGGAAAAAGGATGGCGTCCAGGGATATATGCCGTAGCAGCATATAGGAACCTTGGTATAGAACAATTATACGATGCTATTCAAAAGCATAAGAATTACCTGCTTCAGTCCGGCCAGTGGATGGAAAAACGATATCGTCGGCGTGAGGTAACCTGTATATCATTGGTTGAAGATAGAATAAAAAGATACATTCAAAGAAGAATTGAAGAGGTGAAGGGGTTTAATAATCTCATGGAAAAAGTAAAAAGGGGGGAGCTGGATCCTTATACTGGAGCCGACCAATTAACTAAAAAGTTAATTGGTGTCATTGCAAACGAAAACTTTATGCAGGAGGGAAAGGATCAAAATGAGTGACGAAATAAAATGCACCCCAGCAAAAACGACCAGGGAAATCATAAGGGAAAATATGTTTCCGGAGGAGCAAGAACCCCTTTTTAACTCTGGAAACTTGACCAAACTGCGAACTAAATTTGAACAGTGGAAAAATAACATGGTGCGACCGGGGGATCGCGAAAACTGGCGTGAGGCCCCGCGCACAGTCTTGGGTTCCGACCATCCCAGAGAACTTGTTTATACGCCATTAAACATCGAAAATTTCGATTACCAAAAATATTTAGGCAACCCGGGACAGGAACCATTTACCAGGGGTATTCATAGCAACATGTACCGTGGAAGGACCTTTACCCAACGGCAATTAGTCGGCTTTGGGGCTCCAGAAGATACCAATGCCAGAATAAGATTTCTTCTGGAACATGGGGCCACCGGAATCAATCTGCTTTTCGATATGCCTACTATTCAAATGTATGATTGTGATGATCCCATGTCAAGAGGTTCTGTCGGTTCGTGTGGAGTAAGCGTTAACCATGTTAATGACTGTGAATTGCTGTTTCAAGAAATAGATATAGCCAGGGAAACTGTTTCCATAGTTACTCATTATCCGTCAAATACAGCCATTTTGTTCCCAATGTATTTGGTATTGGCCGAGCGTAAAGGCATCCCGTGGGAACAATTGAAAGGCAGCGTACAAAACGATGTTACCCTGGAAGAACTGGTGCGGAATGCTGCGGAATATCTTCCCCCACGCGATTGTTTCCGCATTGAGTGCGATAATATCGAGTTTATCAGAAACAATGTTCCGCGCTGGAATTTCATTACCCTTAATGGCTATAACCTGCGCGAATTCGGAACCTCCGGGATTACCGAAATGGCGGTTGCGTTTTCCCATGCTATGGCTATCCTGGATGAAATGATCCGCAGGGGACATGATGTAGATTGGGTGGGTGAAAGGCTGGCCTTTTTCTGGTCCGTAGGCATGGACTTCTTTGAAGAGGTGTCCAGACTTCGGGCGGCCAGAAGATTGTGGTATAAAATTATGAAATATAAATATAACGCCAAAAATCCCAGATCTATGTGGATGAGGTGTCACGTACAAACTTCAGGGATCAGCCTGGTCAGGGAAGAACCGTTAAATAACATTGTTAGATCCGCTTACGAAGCATTGGCTGCCATTTTAGGGGGCGTCCAGTCCCTGCATGTGGACTCGTTTGATGAAGCTTTTGCCGTTCCCTCTGAAGAAGCTTCGCTGCTGTCTTTGCGTACCCAGCAGATAATGGAGCATGAGACGGGAATTACAAAAGTGGTGGATCCCCTGGGTGGATCATATTATGTTGAGTCACTAACCAATCAAATGGAGGAAATGATTCTTGAAGAAATTACAGATATTGAAGAGCAGGGCGGATATGTAGAAGCGGTGAATAGCGGTTATTTATTAAAGAAAATTTACAACTATTTTTATTCTGAACAAAAGAAAATTGAACAGGGAGATATAGAAATTGTTGCCCATAACTGGCAGAAGAGCACCCGGAGCGAGGATATTGAATCATTCAGATACCCTGCAGAGGCGGAACAAAAACAACTGTCGCGGCTGCAGAAGTTTAAATCGGAAAGGGATCCGCATGAAGTGGAGCTCGCATTAAAAGCTTTGAAGGATGCCTGTCAAAATGGGGCTAATATTGTACCATATACCCTTAATTGCGCGCGTGCGGGATGTACTGTCGGGGAGCAGTGGAAGGTTTTTAAAGAATCTTTTGGATTATGGAGAAGACCTGGTTTATTCTAAAAATGGAGGAGTGAGTACATTGCCGCAAGAAGAAAGGATAAAGGTATTGATGTGCTGCTTGGGACCGGAAACTCATAATCGTGGAATTATCACAGTCAGCAGTATGCTCAGGGAGGCCGGGGTGGAAGTGGTTTATCTGGGCAACGCTTCCCCTGAGGAAGCCGTAAGAGCGGCGATGGAGGAAGACGTCCAGGTGGTGGGCGTAAGTTCCCTTTCAGGAGCGCATCTATGTTTGGGAAAGGCTCTTATGGACCTGGCCAGGAAGCATGGGATGGAAAGACAAGTGACTTTTCTCATGGGTGGTGTAATCCCTCCCAAGGATATCCCCGTGCTTAAAGAGATGGGTTTTGGTGAGATATATCCCAGCGGGTCGACCAGAGAGGAAATAGTTGGTTGCATCAGAAAGGCGGCGCAGTGTCAATGCGAACAGTAAGCGGTTACTGAGGTGTTTATCGTGCTTTCTTTATACCACGCTGAAAGGCGAGGTGGATTGTTTGTCTTGCACTGTTAATAATATAGGTTCACAAGGTGACCGTATCGCCGCACTACAAATCAAAATGCGGGAAAAAGGGTTTGATGCGGCCTTGATTATGAACCCCAGGGATGTTTATTACTATGCCGGTACGGCCCAACCCGGCAACCTGCTGATTCCGGCCGGGGGTGAGCCGGTGTTATTTGCCCGCCGGGCACTGGAATGGATTTTGGAAGAGACGCATGTGCAGCGCGTGCTGGAGGCGGTGGGTTTTAAAACGATAGCTGAGGTGGTCAAGGAATTAAACATTGGTGGAGTGCTTGGAGTTACCGAGGATGCGATTCCGGCCTCACTCTACAATAAAATCAGGGAAGCCTTCCCTGACTTTGTATTAAAAAACATCAGCCCTCTGGTGCTTGAGCAAAGAATGATAAAAGATAGCGACGAACTCCAGGCGGTTCGGGATGCGGCATCCCTTTTCGCTGTGCTTCACCGGGTAGTTATGTGTAATCTGTGTCCGGGCATAAAAGAAATTGATCTTTCAGCAATGATCCTGGGTGAGCTCAGAAAGAATGAACTTGAAGGGTTTGCCCGTAACCGGCGTTGGGACGCCTCGCTTCACCCGGAAGGGTTGGTTGCAAGTGGTGAAAACACATGGAAGATCTCCGGACATGCCATGACGGTGACAGGTGTTGGCTTAAGCAAGTCCTTGCCCTGGGGTGCCTCTACCAGGGTCATCGAAAATGGCGATCTGGTAGTGGTGGATTCCGGAATAAATCGCCACGGATATCACGCGGACTGTTCGCGTACCTACGTAGTGGGTAAAGCTACAAAGAAACAGCGGGACGTATTTGCTGCGGTGCTTGAAATTCAAGAACAGGTTGTCCGGTCTATACACCCCGGAATGATAGCCGGGGAAATCTACCGGATTGCCGAAAACGCCGCCTGTCAAACCGGTTACCGGAAATATTTCCAGGGATATGGAAAAATGCAGGGTCGTTATATTGGACATGGAGTAGGGTTGGAAGTTGATGAACCTCCCACCATTGAGCCGGATTCTGAAATAATTATCATGCCAGGCATGGTTCTGGCCATAGAACCGAAGATTATCATTCCGGACTGGGGCGCCGTTAATCTTGAAGATACCTTGATTGTAAACGAATCGGGATGTGAAATCATCACCCCCGTAGGAAGGGAGCTTTTTGAGGTGTGTAGTTGATTTTTTCGTCAATTTGAAGATACTTGACAGAAGGAGGAAACATAGATGCGTTTGAAGGATAAAGTAGCCATCATTACCGGCGGTGCCCGGGGCATCGGCAAAGAAACGGCTCTGGTATTCGTGCGGGAAGGTGCCAAAGTGGTGTTGGGGGACTTTGACGCGGCGGCCGGGGAAGTAGCGGTGCAGGAAATCCGTTCCCTTGGCGGGGAAGCACTTTTTTTTCCGGTAAATGTCTCCGATCCGGTTCAAGTGCGGGCCATGGTGGACGGTGCAGTGGAAAATTTCGGCCGCGTCGACATCTTGGTCAATAACGCGGGCATTACCAGGGACGCCTTTCTGGCTAAAATGACGCCGGAACAGTGGGAGCAGGTCATCGCCGTCAATCTGACCGGTGTATTCAATTGTACCCGGGCGGTGGCCCCGGTAATGATCGGCCAGGGAAGCGGCCGGATACTAAACGCCGCCTCGGTGGTGGGGTTGTATGGCAATGTGGGTCAGACCAATTACGCAGCCACCAAGGCGGGAGTGATTGGCATGACCCGCTCCTGGGCCAAGGAACTGGGCCGCAAGGGGATCACTGTCAACGCCGTGGCGCCCGGCTTTATCATCACCGACATGACGGCCAAAGTGCCGGAAAAGGTGTTGGATATGATGAAGGAAAAGACACCCCTGAGCAGGTTGGGACAACCCCGGGACGTGGCCAACGCCTACCTCTTTCTGGCTTCCGACGAGGCGGCCTATATTAATGGGGTGGTGCTGAGCGTGGACGGGGGCTTAGTATTATAAACTGATAATCTACGATGTACTGTTATTAACCGGGGCGGATGTACCCCGGACTTGGTGTCATAAACAAAAAACCTGCCAGTTTCAATTAATTTAAACTGGCAGGTTTTTCTGTTTCATTTAATTGCCGGGGTCATGAGCATTGTGTAGCGGGCCAGATTATTTGACATGATTTTTGGCCTTGTCAGACTGCTCTA
>NZ_LYVF01000193.1 GCF_001655685.1 Desulfotomaculum copahuensis | reverse complement strand
ATTTATGGGTCCATTATACCCCTTGTTCTTGTATCCTGGTGAATATCCCGGAATTGCTCTTAGCATGTTCTTTATAGTATAAAAGATACCTGCCGGGGAAGGTTGCCGGTTTCCTGGATTTTAGCGGCAACCGTTATCCGGTCGGCAGTGGTCACCGTCCATGTCGGTCTAAAACAGCCGCTTGTTGGCAGCCTGGAGAAAGTATATTTATTGGGAGTCCGGGTGGCATTATCCCCGGACTTTTTACCATGTACAGAAGAAAACCATTGACGGCATAATGGACGTATGTTATAAATTAATTAAAACGGTTATGATCTCAGTGGGGACTGAATATGAAAAAACCCGATTTTAACGAAATCATTTTGAACAGCGTTACTGATGGCGTTTTTACTGTTGATAGCGACTGGCGGATAACTTTTTTCAATCAAGCGGCGGAGAAAATCACCGGCGTTTATGCCTGTGAAGCCACCGCCAGAATGTGCTGGGATGTGTTCCGGGCCAATATTTGCGAATCACAATGTGCGCTGAAGAACACTTTAATCACTGGTAAGCCGGTAGTAAATAAGGCGATATTTATAGTTAACGCCGACGGTAAAAGAGTGCCCGTCAGTATCAGCACTGGCATATTAAAAGATGAAAATGGACGGATGATTGGCGGTGTGGAAACGTTTCGTGATCTTTCCGTAGTGGAGAAGCTGCGTCAGGAATTGGAAAAAAACTATACCGTTGGCGATATGATCAGCAAAAACCACCAAATGCGCGAGATTTTTAAAATTTTGCCTGCTATTGCTGCCAGCGATTGCACTGTGCTGATCACCGGACCCACCGGAACAGGGAAGGAGTTGCTGGCCAGGGCTGTTCACAATTTAAGCCCGCGCCGTGAAAAACCATTTATTGCCGTGAATTGTGCCGCCTTGCCGGATACTTTGCTGGAATCGGAGTTGTTCGGTTATGAAGCAGGCGCTTTTACCGATGCGCGGAAAAGTAAACCAGGCCGTTTTGCCCGGGCACAAGGGGGAACCCTCTTTTTGGATGAAATAGGCGATGTTTCACCAGGCGTGCAGGTTAAATTATTACGTGTGCTTCAGGAGAAGGAATATGAGCCGCTTGGCGCCATTCACCCCGTACGGGCGGATGTGCGTTTGCTGGCGGCGACCAATAAAAACCTTGCTGAAGCTATAGAGAAGGATTGCTTCCGGGCGGATCTTTATTACCGCTTAAATGTAATCAATCTTAACCTTCCTTCCCTGGTTGAGCGCCGGGAGGATATACCGTTATTGGTGGAACATTTTATCGATCATAATAATGCTTTATCTGAAAAAACAATTAGCGGCATATCCGGGCCGGCGCTGAACAGTCTGATGAATCATGATTTTCCCGGCAATATTCGCGAGTTGGCCAACGCAATTGAACACGCTTTTGTTCTTTGTCCGGGCGGGTTGATCGAACCAAAACATTTGCCGTCTTATCTGCATTCAGGTGGAAATGATGCCGTACCGTGCACACTGGCCGGAATGGAAGCGCAATTTATACGTGATGCCCTGGTGCGTAACAACTGGAAAAGGGTAGCCGTGGCAAAAGAACTGGGCATTGATAAAAGCACCCTGTGGCGAAAAATGAAGCAATATAATATCCGGGCGGAAATTAGCAGTCCGTGATTCCGATTCCGGCTTGAAATCGGCGCGGTGAAGAATTCATTGCATTTTGCAATGCCTGGAGCGTCAGATAGGTGCAAAACGCAATCTTTTTTATGCATTTAATCGCCGGTTTATCTTGCTGGTTGCTTATGACTGATTCTTTTCGTTTTATTATTTGATTGGCACGAATGTTGCAAAACATAAAAAGGCAAAAGGGGGTGTCAAATGAATGTAGCGGTTATAAGCTGGAACTCGCTAATTTCTCCTCTTTTTGAAGGGGCACAGAAGGCGCTGGTATTCCGGGTTGGTGCCGGACAAGTTGTTTTCAGCCGGGAAATTAATCTTGATTGTCCATATCCCTTGCAAAAGATGGAGCGGTTATGCGAAGCAGGTGTGCGGACGGTTATTTGCGGCGGAATCAGTGATATTTCCTGCCGGCAGCTTTCAGGCATGGGCATACAGGTTATCTCCTGGGTTACCGGAAGTGTGGATGAGGTTCTTGATGCTTACATTAAAGGCCGGTTGAACCGTGAAAAATTTGCTATGCCCGGCATTTGGCGGCGGCGGTGCCGTTTCCGGAAGGGATGCCGCTAGGCAATACTAAAATTAATCAACAGGAGGTTTTTATTATGCCGCGTGGAGATCGTACCGGTCCTATGGGTGCAGGAGCAATGAGTGGAAGAGGAATAGGTTTTTGTGCCGGGTATAATACGCCCGGGTTTGCCAACCCGGCCAACATTGGCATGGGAATGGGGCGCGGCGGTTTTGGCCGCGGCCGCGGTTGGTTTGCCGGTGCCGGTGGTTATGGCTATGGCCGCGGTGGCAGGTGGAACGCTTTTGGCGGTTACGGCTATCCGGTGGCGGCCGGCGTCAACCCCCAAGCGGGAGCGTTGGATGAAGCCGGTATGTTGAGGGAAAAAGCCAGTTATTTCGAAGGAATGCTGGCAGACATCAAAAAACGTTTAGATGTTTTAACGACCAAAGATGAACCGGAAGCAAAAAAATAAAAACTTAAGCTGGTCACTTGCGTCCGGCCCGGAAACGGTGCACTGTACGTTTCCGGGCCGGTTGGCCATAATCGGGGGGATTGTATGTATACTGATATACTGATGGATCACTTTCAAAGGCCGCGTAATGTCGGTGAAATCCCTGGTGCTGACGGGGTGGGTGTAGTTGGTGATCCCGGATGTGGTGATCATGTTAAAATGCACATCAAGGTTGAGAGAGATTTCCTGGCCGACATAAAATATAAAGTTTTCGGCTGCCCGGCAGCTATAGCAACGACCAGTATATTTACTGAACTGGTCAAAGGGAAGCGTTTGGAAGAAGCCGGGGAAATAACCGATGATGACATTGCTGCCGCTCTGGGCGGGCTGTCCGAGCAAAAAATACATTGCTCCAATCTGGCCACCCGGGCGTTTTACAAGGCTGTTTTAAATTATATTGCCGGCGGTTCGCCACAAAACAAATGAATTTTTTGCCACCAGTAGACGTCAGAATACGAATTGGTAATTGACATGTGCTTTTAAGAATCATATAATGGACTTATGTAAAATATTTTCCACTCTGAAGTGGGAAGAAGGTGAGTTGAATGCCTCGCGGTGATGGTACCGGCCCGCAGGGCAAGGGCCAGGGAAAAGGTGGCGGCGGATGCGGCGGCCAGGGAAAACAAGGTAGCGGCCGCGGTCAGGGCCGGGGCTGTGATCAGGGTCAGGGCAAGGGCCGGGGTTGCGGTCAGGGTCAAGGTCAAGGTCAGGGCCAAGCTTCCGGTGGAAAGCAGGGAACCTCCAATATTTAGTGTGTAAAAAAGGAGCGTTAAGATGAGTAAGTTAACAACCGAAGTCAAAAATGTGATTTCCAGGCAGGGTGTTTTCCCCATCGCCACTGCTTCCAGGGACGGAGTACCCAACGTGGTGCCGATGACTTTCGTCAAAGTTTATGACGATGAAAACCTGTTGGTTGTCGATAATTTTATGCATAAGACCAAACAAAACATAGAATCCAACCCATACATGTCCATTTGTGTTTGGGATCAGGAAAATAAGTTGTCTTACCAAATCAAAGGTAAAGTAACCATTCATGATTTGGGACCGGTTTTTGATCAGGCCCGGGTTTGGGTGAAAGAAAAAATGCCGGCGCTGCAACCAAAATCCGCCGTTTTACTCAAAGTAACCAATATTTACGTTTGTCAGCCGGGTGAAAGCTTGGGTCAAGAGCTATAAATATCCCCTTATGGAGTGAGGTGATAGCCGGTTCCCGGGGCCTTGCGAGGACCGGTTTCTTTATGTTGACTATGCGTAAATTTCACCGTATTTTGGGATTGATTTCGGCGTTCTTTTTTGTTTACATGGCTTTTACCGGCCTGGCAATCAGTCAATTCTCCGGCGTATGGAGAGGCCGGGGCGGAGGCGTAATTTTCAAACTGCATGCGTTGCATATTTTGGGTCTGCCCGTTGCTGAGTTAACAGCACTTGCCCTGATATTTTCGACCCTGTCCGGGGTATATTTATGTATCAAGCGCTAGAAAAATATATTATGAGAATCTTATTTTTATATAAAGCAAGCATTGGAGCTGATTTATGTTGAAGCATCCAACCAACACGCGGATCATTTTTGCTGATTCTATTGATGAGGCCCGAAGAAAATACCGGGATCTCAAAATTAAAAGTAAGGATCCCACCCCTGTATTAACATGCTTTAAAGTCACCGAAATTGAAGATTTTGATCTTTCCGCCGGTTTTAACCTGGTGGGGGAAATTTCTGTGTCTCCGCCGATAATGGAAGAAATACGGCAGGATCCGGCCAGGGCGTATGTGCTGTATATGATGGAAGATACTGATCACGAGAAAAAAATAACTAAATCTAATTGATAACGAGAAGGAAAGATTATCTTTACAGCATAAAGAGCAAGTGTTACAATATTAATGAAATTTGCCATATACCTGCTGGCGGTTTGCCCGGGGGTATAGGGCTTGTTGTTTCACCCGACCGCAAGGCATTTCCAAGCGGGAAGGCATGCATACGGCATGTGTATTTTGTTTTGTCGTTTTGCTCCCTTTCCGTGCCATTGACGGGAAGGGAGTTTTTGGCTGTTGAGGGGGTTATGGCCAGGTGGAAACGAGAATTGGCATTGTCGGTATTGTAGTTGAAGATCTTGCCAGCGCGGAACAGGTTAATGCAATACTTCATGATCATGCATCATTGTTTGTGGGCAGAATGGGGATCCCCTATAGGAAACGTGGCGTGTCTATTATAGCATTGATTGTCGATGGAAGTAACGACGAGATCAGCGCTTTAACCGGCAAACTCGGCCGCGTGCCCGGTGTAACAGTAAAATCCATGATGACTAAAAATAAATAATTAAATGAAAAGGGGCGGAAAGCATGAGTTTTCTAGAAAAGTATCAAAATGAATTTGCGGAATATGACAAACTTGATCATGACTTCATTGATGATGATAAGATCTGGGCGCAGTTAAATAAATGGGAGAACCCGTCCAGAGGGGATGTCCGGAGCGTACTGAAAAAAGCTGAGCAATGCGTGCGGCTGGATCCGGAAGAAACTGCGATTCTTTTGCAAAACAGGGATGAGGCCACCATCCAAGAAATGTATGAATTAGCTCATCAACTAAAAGAAGAAGTCTATGGAGACCGTATCGTGTTTTTCGCTCCATTATATATCAGTGATGAATGCGCAAATAACTGTAAATATTGTGGTTTTCGCAGCAGCAACAAAGCGGTGCACCGCAAAACGCTCAGCATGGATGAAATAGAGCAGGAAGTACGTGTGATGATTGGAGAAGGCCAGAAACGGACTGTGCTTGTTTATGGGGAATCCCCGAAAACGGAAGCGGATTTTATCTGTGAAACGATAAAAAAAGTATACAGTGTGAAAACGCAGCACGGCGAGATCCGGCGCGCCAATATCAACTGCGCGCCGCTCACTGTTGATGAGCTTAAAAAATTAAAAGCTGTCGGAATCGGTACATTTCAGGTCTTCCAGGAAACTTACCATCACCCGACCTACCGTGAAATGCATCCGGAAGGCACCATAAAAGGTCATTACCGCTGGCGGCTTTACTGCATGGATCGAGCACAGCAAGCCGGCGTCGACGACAACGGAATCGGCGTTTTGTTTGGTTTGTACGATTGGCGTTTTGAGGTTATGGGCCTTCTGTACCATACGATTCACCTGGAAGAAACATTTAACGGTGTCGGTCCGCACACAATTTCCTTCCCCAGAATCAACCCGGCCACCGGTACGCCTTTTTCCGAGCATCCTGAATATGCGGTCAGTGATAGCGACTTCAAGAAACTAGTAGCCGTGCTGCGCCTTTCCGTCCCCTATACCGGCATGATTTGCACCGCGCGCGAACCGGAAGAGGTGCGCCGGGAGGTACTTCCGCTGGGAGTCTCGCAGATTGATGCCGGGACACGCATCGGTGTCGGTGCTTATACGCAGTCGAAACGCGCAAATGAGCTTCCCGACAAGGAGCAATTTTCGATTGGCGACTCGCGGACACTTGATGATGTAGTGAAGGAGATATGTGATATGCATTGTATCCCGTCCTTTTGCACCGCATGCTATCGTGCCGGTCGTACGGGAGAACAGTTTATGAAAGTGGCCAAATCCAGGTTTGTGCATAACTTTTGCGTCCCGAATGCCATTTTCACCTTAAAGGAATACCTGCTCGATTATGCCTCCGGGAAAACAAGGCTAAGAGGTGAAGAAACGTTAAAACAGCACATTGAACAGTTTAAAGGTGAACCGGTTTATGACACTATTCTCAAAAATTTAAAGAGAATTGAAAGCGGTGAACGCGATCTGCGCTTATAGGCATGACCGTATAAAATTTAAGTAACACCAGAAGGAGATTGGCCTCCTAAAAAAAGACATGAGACCTCATCTAAAGAAATACCTCAAAAAGAAAACCAGGTGAGGTCTCATGTCATTTATATTTTGCGGGGTACACGGTAACGTCAAAGTCGCTCTTATGCCACCATATATAGAGAGCCTATCGCTTGCCGGCTACTGCATATGGTAATGAAAAGGGACTTTGACGTGACCTTGTTGCGGGGTATCCCTGGATCACGGACGTTGCCGGATCATGTGGATGGCGATGGAGCCATTTACCGAACGGCCCGTGAAATCGTCTTACAGCTATTAACCAGGCGCCTTAAACAAAATTTTTTGATCAGGAAGGAATAACTATCCGGAAACAGAAATAAACAGAAATAAATAAAAGAAAATTGATCTCCGAGCCCGGTTACCTAAAGCAGTCGCCATGGTGCCAGGGCCGATAGGGTGTGCGGGGAAACCGACACACCTCCCGTGCGGAAAGGAGATGGCTTACAATGACGTGACCATTTTTTTGGCCAGGTATGCCCTTTCGCGCATACCTGGCTTTTGTCGTTTTGGCAGTACGGCATCCGTGGAATAGTTACACTATTTAAGTTTATCGTAAATAGGGAGGTTGGTATTATGTCAAGTAACAAGCCCCTTCGGATAACCATGCTGTTTCTGGTAATGATTGTCTTGCTGGCAACCGGGTGCGGCCGGAGCACCAACCCCAAGCCGGATCAACCGGGAAGCAAGGCAGGCGTTCAGGGAAGCACAAGTCAAGCCACCGGCGGAAAAGAGGCATTACTGGTTTACAGCGGCGCGGGCTTGCGCAAGCCGATGGATGAAATCGGCCGGGTTTTTACAAAAAAGACCGGCATCCCGGTTACCTACACTTATGCCGGGGCAGGGCAGAATAACAGTCAGATCCTGCTGACTAAAAAGGGTGATGTTTGTATACCGGGCGATATTACGGAACTTAATCCCTTGAAAAAAGAAAATCTGGTGGGATGGAACAAGAAAGTGGTTTACCACCGGCCGGCCCTGGCTGTGCCCAAGGGCAACCCGGCTGGCATACACTCTTTGGCTGATCTGGCCAGGCCCGGAGTAAAGGTGGTGCTGGGTGATCCCAAGGCCAACCCGATGGGTAAACTCTCCGATGCCGTTTTAAAGCATGCCGGGCTGTTGGAAAAAGTGGACCGGAACGTAGTGGCACGTACGCCTACGATTAATGAACTGCTGATTTACTTGAGTATGAAGCAGGCCGATGCGGCCATCATCGGGGCAGAAAACTACCCCGGCTTCAAGGATAAGGTGGATTTGGTCCCGGTACCCGAATTGGAGAAGGTATCCATGGTGGTTCCGGTAGCCGTGCTGACTTGTTCAAAACAATCTGAAAAGGCGCGGCAATTTGCCGAATTCGTAGCTTCTAACGAGGCGCGGGCGATTTGGAAGAAAAACGGTTTTAAACCCTATTAGCAGTCTCTGGTTTGCAAGGAGGCGGTGGGGTGGCTAAAAGGACGGGCTTCAACCTGCTGTTTTATTCTTTTAACTTGATGATTACCTTAACGATCTTATGTTTTATCCTGTTTGCCGTGGTACTGGTTTTATTAAATGGTTTTGGACATATATGGAATGTGTTACAAACCGCAGAAATTAATTTTGCCCTGGGTTTAAGTCTTAAAACGTCTTTTATTTCCACATTTCTCTGTGCTCTGGCCGCTTTACCCATGGCATACTGCCTGGCCGGTTACCGCTTGCCCGGCCGGCATATTTTAAATTTAATCATTAAAATACCGCTGGCCATGCCGCCCATTGTATCGGGAGTTTGTCTTTTACTGGTCTTCGGTACCACTTCTTTGGGTAATATTCTGTCCGCGCTGGGTGTAAAACTGATCTTTACAGTAACCGGGATTATCGTCGCGCAGTTTTTTGTCAATTTACCCTATCTGGTGGTGGTAATCAAAGCAGCCATAGAGGATGTAGATCCGCGCTTGGAATTTGTGGCCCGTACGCTGGGTTGCAATCAATTTCAGGCCTTTACCCGGGTGACCTTGCCCTTGATTAAAAACGGGCTGTTGGCCGGTTTGGTGATTACCTGGGCCAAGTCCCTGGGAGAGTTTGGCGCGGTGTTGATGTTGGCCGGGGCGACCAGAATGCGTACGGAAACCCTCCCCATTTCCCTTTATCTCAATTTGACTGTAGGCGATATGGATGCAGTGATGGCTGTAGCTGCCATTCTGATTATAATTTCCATAATATCATTGTTTGTTTTTGAGTTGCTGGGTAAAAGAGAGCACAGTCGGCTTACCGGATTGTAAAAAGTCAAGTCAAAATACAGGGAGGTAAATTATGACTAGCGCTCCTGTTTATGAACAACTACGGAAAAAGTTGGCTGCTTTAGCCGGGCAGCATGATCTCTTAAACGAAAGGGTCAATGTACAGGCCGATATACTCACTGCTGTACAGGCCATCGGCCGGCCGGAACGTCAGGATTTTCCATTGCTCAAGGGTAAGGAAAAGATGGTGGAGGCAGATCTGCAAGGAGCAAAGGGACAGGCTTTTACCAACCGTCCCGGGTTTTACCGGGGCACACTGGCCGGTGTGCTGGAATTGACATTGGATGATAACTTTGAACGGGCCATTTTTGTTGCTGCTTTAAACGCCCTGTGCCGCCGGGCGGGCCTAGTGGAAAACACCCGTCACTGCCGCAACCAGGGGCCGGCGGAATGCGGGCGGCAGGTGATTGCTTTTTTACAGGGCCGTTACGGAAAATCCCGTTTGGGTATGGTCGGTTTGCAACCGGCCCTGTTGGCGGCCTGCGCGCCGGTATTTCCACTGCGGGTGGTTGATCTCGATCCGGAAAATATCGGTCAAAAAAAGGAAGGTGTGCTCATTGAGGACGGTGAAACGGCGGCCGGAGATATGGTGGAATGGGCGCAGGTATTATTCGTCACCGGCAGTACACTGGTAAACGACACCATTGATTATTGGTTAAATGTATCCAAACCGGTGGTTTTCTACGGCAATACCATTGCCGGTGCGGCGGCCTTGTTGGGGCTGCAGCGGTATTGCCCCTGTTCCACCTGAACTGGAAAAGGAGAAGATAAACTGTGTTGAAACTGGCCGGGGTAAATAAAAAACTGGCCGGGTTTCATTTGCAGGATATCAACCTGGAGGTGAAACCCAAAGAATTCTTTGTTATTCTGGGTCCTACCGGCAGTGGTAAAACTGTACTTTTGGAATGTCTGGCCGGGATGTACCGCCTGGATTCCGGCCGGATATTTTTTGCCGGTAAAGAAATTACCCATTGTCCGCCGGAAAGCAGGCAAATTGGTTTTGTCTATCAGGATTACGCTCTTTTCCCGCATTTGAATGTCAGACAAAACATACTGTTTGGCTTAAAGTGCCGTAAAATGCCGGCTGATCAGCGGAAGGAAAAACTGATCCGGATCTGTGGTTTGCTGGGAATTAATCCCCTGCTCGATCGTTTTCCCGGCACTTTAAGCGGTGGGGAGCAGCAACGGGTGGCCTTGGCCCGGGCGCTGGTCATGGAGCCGCAAATGCTGCTGCTGGATGAACCGATGAGCGCCCTGGATCCCCGGACCAGGGAAAACTTTCAGCGTGTGCTGCGCCGCATGCAGAAAGACACCGGTATTTTGACCATACACGTAACCCATGATTTTGAGGAGGCGGCCTTTCTGGCTGACCGCATCGCTGTTATGCACCGGGGAAGGCTGGAACAGACCGGTACTCCGGAAGAAATCTTCAAGCGGCCGGCTTCCCTTTTTGCCGCCCGCTTTACTGGTGCGCCCAACGTATTTACCGGCGAGGTGCTGCGTTATAACGGACATCAGGTAATACGGACCGGTCACCTGAGGCTACCGGTTCAGACCGGTCTTACCGGACCGGTAGGCTTTGTACTGCACCCGGAATACTTGGAGCTTTTAAGAACGCCGCTTGACAAAAGCAACTGTTTTCCCGGCCGGGTAATAGCTGTATATCAAAAGCGTTATTTTTACGAAGTTACCGTAAAGGTTGATCAATTAATGCTTTATATGCCGGTTGCCGGGAATAATAGCCACCGGAGCAGCCTTCCCGGGGCGGGCGATGAAGTCTGGTGCCGGATCCTCCCGGGTGGCTTGCATTTCTTTCCACTGGAAGACGCTTCGATAAACTTATAATTGTTAACCAGCCCGCTAAAATTATCCCCAAAAATTCCCCGGCGTTTTGCCGGTTCTGACGGGATAGCTGAAATAATCGGCCGCCAACGTTTACTTATAACACTGCATAGTATGCGGGTGTTGCCTTTAGCGTTGTGGCCGGCGGCTTTTTCTTTAACGGAACAAGGAGCCTGTTCATTCTTCAGAATTTTATGATATAATTAAGTAAATACCAACGGGAGGTGAGGACCCGGCTTGCCGCTTTACTGCAAGCCGGGTTTATGCCATGAACTATCAATACCTTTTGTACAGCGAAAAAGAAAAAACCGGCTATATTTCCCTGAACCGGCCGGAGAAGCGCAACGCCCTGTCCCGGGCATTGCTGGAGGAACTGACGGATTTACTCAATAAGATTGGGGCGGAGAAAAGGGTTAATGTGGTGGTCGTCAAGGGGATCGGCAAGATTTTTTCCGCCGGTCATGACTTGAAAGAGGTGTCGGATGGCGGTCCGCAGGATGTGCTGCAGCTTTTTCAGACCTGCTTCGGCACCATGCGTGCGATCCGGGAGATGCCTCAGCCAGTGATCGCCCAGGTGCATGGCGTGGCCACGGCGGCCGGCTGCCAGTTGGTGGCGGCCTGCGACCTGGCCGTGGCCGCCGAGGACGCCCTTTTCGCCACCCCGGGGGTGAAAATCGGCCTTTTCTGCACCACTCCGGCTGTTTTTCTGAGCCGGAACGTGGGCCGCAAAAAGGCGCTGGAAATGCTCTTGACCGGTGAGTTCATGCCGGCCAAAGATGCCCTGGTTTATGGTCTGGTGAACCGGGTGGTGCCGCCCGGTGAGTTGGAGGAAGCCACACAGAAACTGGCCGCCACCATTGCCCGGCACAGTCCTTCCGCCGTTGCCGTGGGTAAGCGGGCCTTTTACCGGCAATTGAACATGGAGGACTTCCAGGCATTGAACTACGCCACCGAGGTGATTTCCCTGAACAGCACCACGGAAGACGCCCGGGAGGGGATTAGGGCTTTCCTGGAAAAAAGGGAACCAGAATGGACCGGCCGCTGAAAAGCTTTCTGTTTCTGCATCTGATGCCGGCAGAGCAAGCAAAGGAACCGTCCCTGTTTACCTGATTGAAAGAAGCCAAGGGAGCGTTCCCTTGCTTGCCATTGAAATGGAGGGGAGTAGTCGGAATCGAACCGGACTCCAGCCTGTTCTGCAGGCCGGCCGCCGGGTTTGCAGCCCGCGGGGGGCACCAGCCCCGTACTCCCCGTAAAAGTTTCTTGTAATTATTTATTCGCAAAAACATATGCAAATCCTTTATGGTTGCCATTCAATTAACTGATGAGCCCAACCGGTCCAGATAATGAATCCTTATTTTCCAGTCCTGCCCGGGATGGTGGTCGATATGTCGTGTACTGATCAAAAAGTGGGGATCGATTCCAGCCGCAGCCGCCGGCCGGGTGAGACGTCCGGGGATGAGGCGCCCGAAGGACCCGGGGAAGCCGGCCCTGTCCGCGTCGATGACCGGATGCACATCCGGGAACACCTGGCCAATGAGCGTACCTTCCTGGCCTGGATCCGCACGGCTGTGACCATACTGGCCTTCGGCTTCGTGATTGAAAAATTTTCGGTTTACCTTCGCCTGCTGGAATGGCAGGCCGGCGTGGCTTCAGCACCGGCCCCGGGCACCACGGCCTATTTGGGCGTGGCCTTCAGCGCAGTGGCCGGTTTGGTGGTCATTTTGGCCGCCGCCCGTTATCAGCAGACCAGGAGGCAGATCGATCAGGGTATCTACCGTCCGTCGCTGACTGCCGACATGCTTTTGGCCGCCATATTGCTTCTGGTTACGGTGCTGGTGGTGGTCTACCTGCTGCGTACCGCTTTGCCCCGCTGATTTTTCACCTGCAGTTTCAGCGAATGGATACAGGTTCCGGTACGTGAGCAACCGGCAAAAGAGCAGGCGGCTGCTTTTTCAGCCGGCCCTTGACTTTCAATGTTACCCTGCACAAATTTTAGCATTGGGGTGTGTTTTTATGCGTATTGTCTCACTGGTCCCGGCGCACACAGAAATCCTTTTCACCCTCGGTTTGGGTGAGCAGGTGGTTGGTGTGACCGGACACTGCGACTTTCCACCGGCAGTGGCCGACAAACCGCGGGTGGGTCATTTCGCCCGTCCGGAGCCGACGGAAATAATTGCCCTCAAGCCGGATCTGGTGCTGGCCGGCGGTCCGGTGCACCGTCAGGTGACGGCGGAACTGCGGGAGGCCGGAGTCAACGTCTTTGAATTTTCCCCGTCCACTGTAGAACAGCTGCTGGACGGCATGAAGGAAATTGCGGGACTGGCCGGAACTGAGTCAACCGGCCGGCAGGTAGTGGCTGCGCTGCGCGCAAGGGTGGATGCAGTCAAGGCGAAGACGTCCGGTAAAGACAGACCGGCGGTGCTTTTCCTGATGGGCGGGGATCCCTTGACCACCCCCGGGCCGGGTTCCTGCCAGTATGACGCCCTGTACACCGCCGGAGCCGGCATGATGACAGTTGCCGCTGGTGAACCGTTCGCTTTTATCGATTGGGAAGATGTGGTCAATTATGATCCGGAAATCATCCTGGCCTGCGGACACACACCGGGGCAGCCCCGGCGGAAAAGGTGCCCGGGGTGCAAACTGGAAAAACCACCCTGTCACCGTAATGTGGAGGAACTTTATGACTACCCGCAGTTGGCCAGTGTGCGGGCTGTTAAGGCGCACCATGTTTATCCCATGCCCTGTCACTACGTTTGCCGCCCCGGTCCGCGGATGGTGGAGGGGATGGAGAAACTAAGTGAACTTATTAATTCGTAATTTTAAAAAAACAGCATGGCCCTGAAATCATCCCGGCGAGCCGGCAACCCCGGGCAAAACGGTATATGGAAGAAACTACTCCGGACAAAAAGCGGGGCTTTCTAATCCGGACGGCGTCTCTTTCATCCGGTGGTGCAAAACCGCAGGTTTTCAATGCTGCCAAATGGAAAAAATCGGCACCTCCTGTTCACAGGAGGTGCCATTCTATATTTCAACCCCTGATCGGGGATAGCGAGGAGGCAGTCCAACCACCTGCTCTCAACCACTCACAAAGAGCGGCTGGCGGAAGCCCTGGCAGATAACTGCAAAGTGGTATAACGGCCGGTGGTGGGAGAGCGCTCCGTCTGAAGGGCCGCTTTTCCGGCCGGCAATGTTAACATAACAGACCGGGATTAAGAATGCCTTAGACAGGCATTAGAACCGGATTAGAAATTTTTAAGGAAGCCTTAATGAAGGTGGTGTAAAATAAAACGGGGTGAACTGGTATGTGTGTTGAACAGGACAAGCCGCGTATCCTGGTGGTGGAGGATGAAAGCAGTCTGGCCCGCTTCCTGCAATTGGAACTCGGTCATGAAGGATACCGGGTGGAAGTGGCCGCCGACGGCCGCGAGGCGGTGGACCGGATAGCAGGGGAATGCTGGGATCTGGTGCTGCTGGATGTGATGCTGCCCGGCCTGGATGGTTTCGAAGTCTGCCGCCGCATCCGGGAATGCTCGGGTGTGCCCGTGATTATGCTCACGGCACGGGGCGCCACCCCGGACAAAGTGAGAGGTCTGGACGCCGGCGCCGATGACTACCTGACCAAGCCCTTCGCCACGGAAGAACTGCTGGCCCGCGTCCGGGCGCGCCTGCGCCGGGCGCCGGCAGCGATCAAAAGCAGTAACAAACTGATTGCCGGCGGGCTGGTAATTCATTACGACACCCGTCAGGTGGAGCGCGGCGGGCAAAACATCTCCCTAACCAAGCGTGAGTTCGATCTGCTGGCCTACCTGGCGGAGAACACCGGCATTGTTTTGAGCCGTGAAACCATCCTGAACCATGTATGGGGATACGATTATTACGGGGATACCAATGTGGTGGATGTTTACATCCGCTACCTGCGGGCCAAGATTGACGAACCATTCCCCGCCCGTTTGCTGCACACGGTGCGTGGTGTGGGCTATACATTGCGGGAGGAAGATTGAAGTGCGCTCGATCACCTGGCGTCTGACTGTCTGGTATGCGGCCATACTGGTGTCCATCCTGGCCATTTGCGGATTGGCCGCCTTCTGGAGTATGCGCTACGTGCTCTTCAGCGGGGCGGCCCAGGAGGCGGCGTCAGCCGTGACTGCGGTGCAGAAAATGGCCGCTTCACAGGAAGGCAACGGCCGGGGCAACTATAATCATATCGATCTGGATGATCCGGAGTTAATCAATGCGACTGGAAACAATATGCTGCTGGTGCAGATTACTTCTTCCGGCGGCCGGGTGTTGAACAGTTCCTGGGCCTTGAAAAATGCCGCCCTGGCGCCCGGTTATGCCGGACCGCCGGTGCTTTCCCGCTTTCAGGGGGAGGAGGTTTACCTGGCCGGCGGCCGGCTTTCCGGCGGCGCCCTGGTACAGGTGGCCCGGCCGCTTACCCGGGAGGAGGATTTTCTCAAGGACCTGGCCCGGGTTTTTATGTTGTTGGTTCTGGCCGGGCTGTTGCTGGCCCTGGCCGGTGGATGGGTGATTACCCGGGCGGCGCTGCGCCCGGTGCATAGTCTGACCCGCACGGCCCGGCAAATCAGCACCTCTGATTTGCGCCGGCGCATCAGCCTGCATGGGGGGCGGGATGAACTGTACGTGCTGGGCGAAACTTTCAACCAGATGCTCGACCGTCTGGAGCGCGGTTTCCGCAGCCAGCAGGAATTTGTGGCCGCTGCTTCCCACGATCTGCGCACTCCGCTGACGGTAATCAAGAGCTATGCCGATTTATTGAACCGCTGGGGGAAAAACGAGCCGGCGGTGGTAGACGAATCGGTGCAGGCCATCACCCGGGCGGCCGGGCTGATGGAAAGACTGGTCAACGATTTGCTGTTGCTGGCCCACATGGATGCCGGGCCGCCTTTAAAACCGGCTCCTCTGGATCTGGCCGAACTGGCCGCCGAAACGGTGCAGGAAGCCCGGGCTGTTGCGAAGGATGTAAGCGTGGAAATGAACCCGCCATCCCCCGTGCCGGTTGAGGCCGATGAGCATTACCTGCGCCGCGCCATCTGGGTGCTGGTGGATAATGCGATCAAATATAACCGGCCGGGCGGGAAGGTGGAACTTGTAGCGGGGGAGGAGGGAGGACAGGCCTTTTTGCGTGTATCCGATACCGGACGGGGAATCGGGCAGGGGGACCTGGCCCATATCTTTGAGCGCTTCTACCGGGCGGACCAGGCCCGTGGCCAGGGCAAGGGGTTCGGTCTGGGGTTGGCCCTGGCCAAGAGCATTGTTGAGGCGCACGGCGGTAAAATAACCGTGCAAAGTGAACCGGGCAAGGGTAGCAGTTTTACCATCATGTTACCGCAACAAAAGAACATAGTTGGGTGAACCGGTACCGGAAAAATTTGACGTATGCCCGTGCGGGCGATGATGTTGTCAATGCGTTATGTTTGTTCTTTTGCCAGTAACCGTAAATATTCCAAAAGGTCATATATTTCCTTACTCCGTATGCTATAATAAACATTTCTTTCTTCCCGCCGTTTGCTCACATAACCCCTGGACATCAGGATCTTTAGTTGCTGGGAAATATTGGACGGCTTGGCGTTGAGCAGGGCGGCGATTTCCCCCACGCTTTTTTCATGATCATGTAAGGTACACAGGACTTTTAAGCGCACCGGGTTTGAAAATCCCTGCAAAAATTCTGATACCTGTTGACATTCCTCCCATGACAGCACGTCACGGCAGTTTGACATAATCATCGTTTGCCGGCCATGGATGTCCGCAGCATTCACCCGGTGTGCAGCTGTCCTTCCGGTTGCCGTGGCAACAGGAAGTGCCTTCGCTCTTGCTTCTCACTACAGTTGCGGACATAATCCTGAACACATCGCCGCTGCCGCAATGCCGGCAGCGGGGCGGTTCGCCGGCGTTGCCGGCGCCAGTGAGCAGTTCGGTCACCTCTCCGCAGGCCCGGCAACGATATTCATAAATCGGCATTTACTTTCCCTCCCGCCGGATTTAATTTTTTCGAGCGCTCAATCAAGCCGCCGCCGCAATATGCCTGACCGGCTTGATTTTAGACCAGCCTGGTGCGTAATTCATCCCACAAAGCCACAATTCCGTCCACCACCGGCCCGGAACCATACTGGACCACCGGTTGTGCCCGGCATGCTGCTTCCTTGACTATTTGATCATAGGGCAGACGGACCGGAACGGGAACATCTCGCCGCCGGCAGGAGGCTTCAATACTTTCCGTGTTCCCCGGATGCAGATCCCATTTATTGATGCAGACCACTGCTTTTACGTTGAAGAAATCCGCCAGGTCCAGCATTCGTTCCATGTCGTGCATGCCGGAAAGGGTGGGTTCGGTGACCACGAGCACCAGGTCTATTCCGGACAGGCATGAAATCACCGGGCAGCCGACCCCGGGCGGTCCGTCGGTGATGATCAATTCCTTTTTTTCCGCTTCAGCCACCTGGCGCGCTTTTTTGCGCACGGCGGCCACCAGTTTGCCCGAGTTATCCTCGGCCACACCCAGATTGGCGTGTACCAGCGGTCCGTACCTGGTTTTGGAAAGGTGCAGTTCGCCGGCAATGTGCGGGAGCATTTCGACAGCCTCGCAAGGGCAGGCGTGGTAGCAGACGCCGCATCCCTCGCAATTTCCGGTCAGCACCCGCTGACCGCGGATGGCATTGAAACGGCAGAGGTGGGCGCATAAATCGCAGGCCAGGCACAGATCATCGTTTATTTGGGCTTTGGGCAGTCCGTAAAAAGGGGAGGACGATTTTATTTCCGGTTCCAGCAGCAAGTGCAGATTGGCCGCGTCCACGTCGCAATCGGCCAGCACCTTGTTGGCCGCCAGTACGGCCAGGCTGCCGCAGATGCTTGTTTTGCCGGTACCCCCCTTGCCGCTCAGCACGACTAACTCACGCATTGCTTTCCCGCCTCCAGCCCGTCCAGTAAGTTTTGGAACAGCGGCTTCCACGCCGGCCGTACGGTTACGGCCGGCATACCGCCGGCATAACCCTCCGCCACCATCCGGTCTTCCGGCAAGCGGAAGAGGACAGGGATATGCATGTCCCGGCTGAATTCCACGATTAGTTGATCCTGGCCATCGGAACGGTTGATGATTATTCCGCAAGGTATGCCGAGCTTTTTAACCATCTTGACCGCCAGTCTCAGATCATGCAGCCCGAAGGGGGTCGGTTCGGTGACCAGTATGCAAAAGCCGGCGTTAGTCACCGTTTTAATCACCGGGCAGGATGTGCCCGGCGGAGCGTCAAGAATGGTCAGCGTCCCTGGGGCGGCCTGCTCTTTTACTGCTCCAATCAAGGGTGTGCAAATGGCTTCGCCCACCTGTAGACAACCGTGGACGAACTGTATGGCACCGCTTTGCCCTGTTTCCACGCATCCTATTTCCCGTTTGTTTTCCGTAATTGCTTTCATCGGGCAAAAGTATTGACAGCCACCGCAACCGTGGCAGAGTTCGGGAAACACCAACACTTCGTCCGGTAACACGGCCAGGGCATGGAAGGCGCAAATTTGGGCGCATCTTCCGCAAAAATTGCATTTGTCCCGGTCAATCACCGGTACGGGGACGGTTACCGCCCGCCTGTGCTCCCATGCGGGGTGAAGCAGCAGGTGACCATTTGGTTCTTCCACATCGCAGTCAAGGTATTGCACCGGTCCCTTTTCCGCCGCCACCAGGGCCAGGCTGGCGGCCACGGTGGTTTTGCCGGTGCCTCCCTTGCCGCTGGCCACGGCCACAATCATGCTTTTTTAAACCCTCCTCCCATACCGGCGTGGGCGATGGAATTGGCTCCGTCCAGCAGGGGCAGTTTGCCCCGGTGGTACAAATCAATGCTTTCCCGCACGGTGCCGGTAATACCTCCGAACACCTTGATCCCGGCCCGCTGGAATACAGCCATCGCCTTGGGGCCGATACGCCCGACCAGCACCGCCTCCACCCGGCGGTCAACCAGGGTTTGAGCCGTTTGTATACCCGCACCGCCGCTTGAATTTATCCCCGGGTTCGCAATGGACTCCCAGTAGTTATTCTCCCGGTTAACAAGCACCAGACACTGGCAGCGGCCGAAGCGCGGATCCACCGCGGCGTCCGGACTGCCTTCCTGAGCACAGACGGCTACCTGCATGAAAGAAAACCTCCTTAAAATTCGCCACAAAAAATGGACTGGCTATGTGAACTGGTGTTCAAAACTATAATATTCCTATAGATGACGTATGTCAACTACAAATCTGGACCGGCTGAAAATTTTTATTTGCTTTGGGAGTTTTCGCAGGTTGGTGACTGGTGGGGTATTGACACGGCTGCAGCTCAAAAACAGCATTAGGAACAGTTATCTTTTCTGAAAGTATGCAATTTGGACTCAGTGCTAATTATTTGTTCGTATTTCAATATATTGCACGTAAAACGCATGTAGTCGTTTTATTTGACCATTGCTCAGAAGTTTTTGGCAAGAGTAAAATAATTAAGATCGGAACAAGGTGGGGAAGGACTGGATTTCCCTGCTGGAGCGGGGCTGGACAAGCCGGCTCTTTTGCATGGGTTCGGGCTCTGACTCAGAGCTTTAACCACCCCGGTGGTTGATTTAAGCTGCAACCGGCCGGGATAGTCTCCTTGTATGCGGGCAGGCGGGGTCCGGTCAACCCTGTCTGCCGGATCTCTTTTTATTTACGGAGGGGAGGAGCATTTTTATATGGAAGCCTTAAAGGCCGCGCAACTGGATCCTTCGTTCAAAGATGAAGTGATCGCCAAGTTCTGCACCGACAAAGACCCGGTGGATCTCTCCAACTGCCTCACCTGCGGTATGTGCAGCGCCGGCTGTCCATATAACGGCGTGCACGACCACGCCGACCCGCGCAAATTTGTACGCCAGATTGCCCTGGGCATGCGGGAAGAGGTGTTGAACTCCACTTTTATTTGGGCCTGCACCATGTGCGGACGCTGTACTTTCAGCTGTCCGATGAATGTGGATGTGGCCGGACTGGTGCGCACCATCCGCGGCAACTTCGGGCTCAAATCACCGGGTTTCTTGCAGGAAGTAGTGGACAATCAGCTCCGCACCGGCAACCAGATGGAAGTAACCAAAGAGGATTATCTGGACACCCTGGACTGGATGCAGGAAGAACTGCAGGCCGAGGTGGGGGATCCGGGCGCCAAGATTGAAGTGGACAAGGAAGGCGCCGATTACCTTTTCTTATGGGACCCCCGGGAGATCAAATATTACCCGCAGGATGTGCAAAGCATTGCCAAAATATTCTGGGCTGCCGGCGCCAGCTGGACATGCAGCAGTCAGTGGTGGGACGCCACCCACTATGCCCTGTTCAGCGGGGATGACGAAGCTTCCACCATCATGCTGGAACGCATCCGGGGTGAATACCGACGTTTGAAAGCCAAGGCGGTGGTGGTCACCGAGTGCGGGCACGCCACCCGGGCGCAGATGTGGGGACGCAAGGTCTGGCTGCATGACAACTACCCGGTGATCAGCATTCTGCAGTTGATGGCCAAATGGATTGAAGACGGCACGATCAAAGTGGATGCAACCAGAAACACGGAAAGGGTCACCTTCCACGACCCCTGCAATTCGGTGCGCAAAGAGGGGATTGTGGAAGAACCGCGCTATATTTTAAACCATGTGGTCACCGATTTTGTGGAAATGTGGCCCAACCGGCAGTACAACTACTGCTGCGGCGGGGGCGGCGGACTACTGGCCATGGGCAAGGATATTTATCCCTACCGGATGGCCAAGGGCAAGTTAAAAGCCGATCAGATCCAGGCCACCGGGGCCAAAATTGTGGTTACACCCTGCCATAACTGTTACGACCAGTTGAACGACATCATCAAATATTACAAGCTGGATTGCCGTTTGAGCCACATCCATCATCTGGTCAGCAACGCACTGATCCTGCCGGAAAAATAAAGCTTGCCGCCGGTCCTCAGGCAGCGGCCGGGACGGACGAGGCGGATATTTTCCGGCCGGCTTGATAAGCGCGATTATTCCGGCAGAAACGGCTGCTTGTGGTGCTCAACCCGATAAAGGAGAAGGTTTCCGGATGTGCCGGGCGTGGAAGCGGAAGCGGCCACGGTGACTATAAACTGACCCAAGTGCGGGGGACGGTTCTTGTGCAACCGCCCCCTTTTTATTTCTTTTACGGGCTGCGTAAAAATTCCTTTAGAAAACGTCTACCGCAGGTCCATACCGGACACCGGATTTACAATACCTGGCAGTTTCGGCTTCCGCTTTTAGTAGCAGTTATTGTCGTGGTGGAACCGCCCCATATTGTCCCGTTATTTGCCGGTCAGGGACTTGAACACCGTTTTCACCCCGCCGGCGGCCATGCTGAGAAATCCCTTGTGTTTGGTCAATATATCCTGCAGCGCGGCCAGCACCCGGTCGATTTGAGCGCGGGTGACCGTCAGGGGCGGCTCCAGGCGGATTACATTCGGATTGTTCAATGTGTAGGCGGTGATGATACCGTGGTCGTTGAGCAGTTCCCCGGCCACCAGGCTGCCCATATACTCCCCGGCCAGTTTGCCGGCCAGGCCGAAGGAGGCTTTGTCGGCCAGTCCGCCGGGCTGGTTGAATTCCAGGCCGATCATCAGTCCCCGGCCGCGCACTTCCTTGAGCAGAGGGAACATTTCCTGCAAACCCTTTAATTTTTCCAGGAAGTAGGCGCCGTTTTCCCGTGCCCGGGCGGCCAGATTTTCCCCGGTAATCACCTCCAGCGCGGCCAGGGCGGCGGCCGCCGCCAGCGTGTTGCCGCCGAACGTGGAGGTGTGCAGCAGTGCCTTTTCCATACTGCCGTAAGCCTTCTTCCAGATTGCGTCGGTGGTGATGAAGGCGCCGACGGGCATCACCCCGCCGCCCAACGACTTGGCCAGGCAGATCACATCCGGTTCCACCTGTTCGGCCTCGCAGGCGAACAGATGGCCGGTGCGGCCGAAACCGGTTTGTATTTCGTCGGCAATGAACAAAGCGCCGTGGCGGGTGCATAATTCCCGGGCGCCGGACAGGTAGCCCGGTGGTGGCAGGATGATGCCCCCTTCGCCCTGAACCGGTTCGACTATAAAGGCGGCCGCCCGCCCGGGACGCAGCGCCTTCTCCAGCGCTTTCAAATCACCGAAGGGAACGGCGGCGCAGCCGGGTAAAAGCGGTTTGAAGGGCTCCTGATACTTGGTGCGGCCAGTCACGGAAAGGGCGCCGAAGGTTTTGCCGTGAAAGGAGTCCCGGCAGTAAATGATTTCCTCCCGGCCGGTGGCGATGCGGGCCAGTTTTAAAGCGCCCTCCACCGCCTCGGCGCCGCTGTTGCCGAAAAAGCAGCGTTGCAGCCCGCCGGGAGTGAGCAGGGCCAGATTGTGAGCCAGCGCTCCGGCCAGCGGGTTCAGCGAGGCCTGTAGCAGGTTGGGCATCTCCCGTACTTTTTCCAGCGCGGCCAGCACCGCCGGGTGGTTGTGGCCCAGGTTCAACGCCCCGTAGGCGCCCAGAAAGTCCAGGTATTCCTTCCCTTCACTGTCCCATACCGACACGTCCCGCGCCCGCACGAAATGCTTGTCAAAGCCCAGCAGTGCGAGCATGCCGGTCAAGCTGGCATTGCCGTAATTCTTATGCAGTTCCCGGATTTGCCGGCGGTCCAGTTTTATCGCGTCATCCAGGGAATATAGCTTGTCGTCCGTATGCAAAAAAATCACCTCATATTGGCCGGTCCGGACCGGATTGATGCCGGTTGTGCCAGTTTAATCCAATAGTATCACCGGCCCGCCAGGCTGTCAAACCGGAAAACAGTTTGCGCCGTTGTCTTGAAGACGTGCCTTATGCCAAGGAATGCCGGCGGTCCGCGCCGGGATCCGGCGCTGTTTTGCGGCGCGGGGCATTGGAGCCTTGACGTGGTATTCCCCGTCCGCTCACTTCAGGTTTAGCTGCTGTTCCGCCGGCGCGGGGTATTGCGGGGTACGGCTAATATCTTTTTGCTGCTCCGGCTTGACAGCCGCCCGCCGGGTGGGTTAAAATCTATCTGTAAAGCATCCACCCTTTATAGTCTTGCGCCCCGGAGGGGACGGTTATGGAAAAGTGGGCCTGGATCAATTTTCTTTACGATTTTTACGGGCAGTTGCTGACTCCGCGTCAGCAAAAGTTTACCGAATTGTACTACGCCAACGACCTGTCCCTGGGGGAGATTGCCGAACAGTTTGCCATCAGCCGGCAGGCGGTGCATGATGTGTTGAAAAGGGCCGAGCATACATTGAGTGGCTACGAAGAAAAGCTGGGTTTGGCAGGCAAGTTTCTGGCCCAGAAAGAACGCCTGGCGGAAGCCGGGGCGCTGCTGGCCGGCTACCGGCCCGGGCAGGAGGAAAAGATTGTCCGGGCGCGGGAAATCTTGAAAGAAGTGACCGAACTGGAGCGGTAAAGTGATCAAGGGGGTGAAACAGATGGTATTTTCCGGCCTGGCGGAAAAACTGCAGGAAACCTTCCGCCGTTTGAAGGGCAAAGGCCGCCTGACGGAGGCGGATGTGGACGAGGCGATGAAAGAGGTAAAACGGGCCCTTTTGGGTGCCGATGTCAACTTTCAGGTGGTCAAAAAATTCGTTCAGCGTGTCAAGGAGCGGGCCATCGGCCAGGATATACTGGACAGTCTGACGCCGGGACAGCAGGTGATCAAAATTGTGCGCGACGAACTGGCCGCACTGATGGGCGGTACGCAGAGCAAGATCAACGTGTCCCCCAAGCCGCCCACCCTGGTGATGCTGGTGGGCCTGCACGGGGCCGGCAAAACCACCAGCGCGGCCAAACTGGCCAATACTTTGCGCAAAACCGGCCGCCGTCCCCTGCTGGTGGCCGGCGACGTCTACCGCCCGGCGGCGATCAAGCAACTGCAGGTGCTCGGGCAGCAGCTGGACGTACCCGTTTTCTCCATGGGCGACCGGCAAAGCCCGGTGGATATCGCCCGGGCGGCCGTGGAGCATGCGGTGGGTACGGGACGGGATCTGGTCATTATTGATACCGCCGGCCGGCTGCAGATTGATCAGGAAATGATGGACGAACTGGCCGCCATCAAGGCCGCGGTGCATCCGCATGAAATTCTGCTGGTGGTGGACGCCATGACCGGTCAGGTGGCTGTAAACGTGGCGGAAGCCTTTAACAGCCGTTTGGGTTTGGACGGGGTGATTCTGACCAAACTGGACGGCGATGCCCGGGGCGGCGCCGCCCTGTCCATGAAGGCGGTTACCGGCTGCCCGGTCAAATTCGCCGGGGTGGGGGAAAAGCTGGACGCCCTGGAGCCTTTTCACCCTGACCGCATGGCCGACCGCATCCTGGGCATGGGCGATGTGCTGACGCTGATTGAAAAGGCGCAGGCCAGCTTTGACGCCGACCAGGTGGCCAAATTAAATCAAAAGATTAAAAACGTGGAATTTACACTGGATGATTTTCTGGAACAGCTGCAGGAAGTGCGCAAACTGGGGCCGATCCAGCAGATCATCGGCATGATTCCGGGGCTCGGCAGCATGAAAAAAATGAAGGAACTGGGCGACATAGACGATAAGGAACTGGTCTATGTGGAGGCGATCATCAAATCGATGACCCCGTGGGAGCGCAACCGCCCTCACGAGATCAACGGCAGCCGCCGGCGGCGCATCGCCCGGGGCAGTGGCACCTCGGTGCAGCAGGTAAACAGTGTGCTCAAACAGTTTGAACAGACTAAAAAGATGATGCGCCAGTTCAGCGAAATGGGTAAAAGTATGAAAAAAGGCGGCCGCGTTCCGGGCAACCTGTTTACCGGCAAAGGCAATCCGCTTTTTTGACATCGGACGGATCCCATGAAGGAGGTGAGACAATGGCTGTCAAGATCAGGCTGAAGAGAATGGGGGCCAAGAAAAACCCCTTTTACCGCATTGTGGTGGCCGACTCCCGTGCACCGCGGGACGGCCGGTTTGTGGAGGAACTGGGTTATTATGATCCCTTGAAAAAACCGGCTGAAATCAAAATTGATGCGGACAGGGCGCTGAACTGGCTGAAAAACGGCGCCCAACTTACCGATACCACCCGGGCGCTGTTTAATAAAGCCGGACTGCTGAACAAACCCGCCGCGGAGAATGAGTAGCAGGATGGCAAGGAGGTCGCCGCGCGCATGAAAGAAGTGGTTGAGATCCTGGCCAAAGCCCTTGTGGACCGGCCGGACCAGGTTTCGGTCAATATGATTGAAAAGGAAAAATCCTACCTGATCGAGTTGAAGGTGGCCCCCGAGGACATGGGAAAAGTAATTGGCAAGCAGGGCCGGATTGCCCGGGCCATCCGCATGGTGGTCAAGGCCGCCGCCACCAGGCAGCGCAAGAAAGTGATTGTGGAAATAATTTAAATCCGGCAAACGGCGGCCGATCAGCGGCCGGGGCGCAGTTCCGCCAACCGGGAAACGAATCCGCCGCACGGGAGGTCCGGTCATGTCCAGGCTCACCATTACCCGGCCGGTAGTGGTCAAGATCAGGGTAACGGACAACTATAAAAAGGCTGTGGCTGCTGAACTGCAGGAAGCCGTCACCCGGTTGGACGCACAGCTCAAGCAACTGGAATGGCAGTCCCGCCGCATTGACGCCGCTTCCGGCAAGCCGGACGCGGCCGCGGCAGCGGTCCGGCAGCAGCTTGAGAGCGGTCGCGCCGCCTGTTTAAGCAAACGTCAGGAATTACTGGAAAAGCTGAAAAGTGTGGGCCGGCTGGCGCCGGGCGAGGAAGTGCTGCACGGCCGGGTGGAAAGTATTGTGGAATTGCAGGTGGGCGATGACTGGCGCCGGGTAATGGGTGCGGAAATCGTGGTCGAGGACGGTGTAGTGGTGGAGATCAGGACGGGCGGGCCGGACAATGCTTGAAGAATATATTACCATCGGCAAGATTGTAAATACCCAGGGCAACCGCGGTCAGGTCAGGGTGGTGCCGCTGACGGATTTTCCGGAGCGTTTTGCGCAAATGGAGCAGGTGCTGGTGGCCCGGGGTGAAAGCCGCCGGCTTTACCACATTGAAACAGTGGGTTACCACAAGCGGTTTGTGATCGTCAAATTTGCCGGCGTGCCGGACATGAACGCCGCACAGGCCTTGAAGGGCGCCTTGCTGCAGGTTACCCGCGACCAATTGGTGCCCCTGCCCGCAGACACTTACTATGTATTCGACATCATCGGCCTGCGCGTGTACACCGGAACGGGTGAATACCTGGGGACGGTCCGTGATGTGCTGGCCAACCCCGCCCATGATGTCTATGTGGTGCAGGAGGGGGTGAAGCCGCCGCTGCTGGTGCCGGCACGCAAAGAGATGGTGCGGGAGATCGATTTGCCGGGGAAACGCATGGTGGTGGCGCTGCCCGCCGGATTGAGGGACTAGTATGTTTATTGATATCTTAACCCTATTCCCCGAAATGTTCACCGGCCCTTTGCATGCCAGCATGCTCGGCCGGGCCGGGGAAAAGGGTTTGCTCGACATCAACATCATCAATATCCGGGATTTTTCCCGCAACAAGCATCATACGGTCGATGATACGCCGTTCGGTGGCGGCGCCGGGATGGTTATGGCGGCTGAACCGCTGTTTGAAGCCATGGACTGGCTGCGTGCCCGCCGCGGGGGGGCGGACCGGGTGGTTTTGCTCAGCCCGGCCGGTTATCCCTTCAGCCAGGCGGTGGCCGGCGAACTGGCCAAAGAAAAGCACCTTGTTTTCATCTGCGGTCATTACGAGGGCGTTGATGACCGGGTGGCCGCCAGCCTGGTTACGGATGAAATCTCGATCGGTGATTACGTGCTCACCGGGGGGGAACTGCCGGCCATGGTCGTGGTGGATGCAGTGGCGCGCCTGATTCCCGGTGTGCTGGGGGAGGAAGCTTCGGTGCTGGAGGAGTCTTTTGCCGGCGGGCTGCTGGAGTATCCCCAGTACACCCGTCCCCGGGAATACCGGGGGCAAGCGGTGCCGGATGTGCTGTTCAGCGGTCATCACGCCCGGATCGACCAGTGGCGGCGACGGCAGTCCCTGTGGCGCACCCTGGCCTTGCGGCCCGAACTGCTGGCCAACGTTGCTTTGAGCAGGGAAGATATCGGCATTTTGCGTGCCATGCAGACAGAAATTGGACACCTGCTGGAACGACACACAAAACTTGCTCCGGAGCAAGACGGTGTGTTATAATTGGCTTTGGTGATTACGGACGGTCCGCTGTCTCTTAAAGAGGCATGAACGTCCAGGCGGGAAGGAGGGTATATTGGGATGAATTTGGTAGAATCCCTGGAACAAGAACAATTAAAGGATGGCATTCCCGGTTTTAAATCCGGGGATACCGTGCGTGTGCATGTGAAGGTGGTCGAGGGCAACCGGGAACGCATTCAGGTTTTCGAAGGCGTTGTGATCCGGCGCCGGGGCGGCGGCCTGGGTGAAACCTTCACCGTGCGCCGGGTTTCCTACGGAGTGGGCGTGGAAAGAACCTTTCCCGTTCATTCGCCGCGGATTGAGCGCATTGAACTGATGCGCCGCGGGTTGGTGCGCCGGGCCAGACTTTACTACCTGCGTGAATTGCGCGGTAAGGCCGCCCGGATCAAAGACAAAAGGTAATCAAGGACCGGGGACTGCCATGCCAGTCCCTTTTTGGCTTTTTTTAAACCGGTGGGGAGGTTGGCGCAATGATCGAAGAGGCGGACCGTAACGCCGGCCCGGTGCCGGAACCGGCGGGTAAAAAATCGGCACTCGGCGAATTGCTGGAATCTGTAATCATCGCCGTGGTGCTGGCCGCTGTAATCAGGCTTTTTATCCTGGCCCCATTTTACATCCCATCCGGCTCCATGGAACCCACCCTGCTCGTCAATGACCGGATTATTGTTAGCAAGCTGGCCTATCACCTGGGCGAGCCCCACCGGGGCGATATTGTCGTTTTTAAATATCCCCTGGATCCCAGCCGGGACTTTGTCAAAAGATTGATTGCCGTCGGCGGCGAAACGGTGGAACTGCGCAACAGCCACCTGTATATCAACGGCCGGGAAATGCCGGAAAACTACCTGCCCCCGGGCATGACGTTTGCGAATTTCGGTCCGAAGAAGGTGCCCAAGGGAAGTTACTTCATGCTCGGCGACAACCGGAACAACAGCGATGACAGCCGGGTCTGGGGGCCGCTGCCCCGGCAGGACATAATCGGCAAGGCCATTATGATTTACTGGCCGCTGGACCGTATCGGGTTATTAAAGCGCTGAGCAAAGCATATCCTGGTAAAGGACAACGGGTGATCGGATGGATATCCAGTGGTATCCCGGCCATATGGCCAGGGCCAAACGCCTGGTTCAGGAAAACCTGAAGCTGGTGGACGTGGTGATCGAATTGCTGGACGCCCGTCTGCCGGCAAGCAGCCGCAATCCGCTAATTGATGAGGTTACCCGGCACAAGCCCCGGTTGGTGGTGTTGAACAAGACCGATCTGGCCGATCCGGCGGAAACAGCGCGCTGGTTGTTGTGGTTCAACCAGCAGGGCATGGGCGCCCTGGCGGTGGATGCGGCGCACGGGCGGGGGGTCAGGGAGGTGCCGGCGGCGGTGCAGCGTCTGGCGGCGGCACGTATTGCCGCCCTGGCCGCCGCCGGCCGCCGGCCGCGGCCGCCCCGCTGCATGGTGCTCGGCATCCCCAATGTGGGCAAGTCCATGTTGATCAACGCCCTGGCCGGCCGGGCGGCCACCCGTACAGCCAACCGTCCCGGGGTGACCCGCGGGCAGCAGTGGGTGCGTCTGGCCAGGGGGGTGGAACTGCTGGACACACCGGGTGTGCTCTGGCCGAAGTTCGGCGATCAGGAGGCGGCTATGAAGCTGGCTGCCACAGGTGCAATCAGGGAAGAGGTCTATCAGCCGGAGGAAGTGGCCGTCTGGCTGGCCGGCTGGCTCCGGCAAAGGCACCCCCGGGTTTTACCGGAGCGTTACGCTATGGCTGAAAATGCGGGTGAACCGGTTTTGGAGCAAATCGCCGTCAAAAGGGGGTTGCTTGGACCCGGCGGACGGCCGGACGTTTCCCGGGCGGCCGGACATCTGTTAAAAGAATTCCGGGAAGGGAAGCTGGGGCGTATTACTCTGGATCCGCCGCCTGGTAATTAAAAAAAGGCGTAAAAAATCTTTTTTGGGGGCAGGGATTTAGCACTTGAGCGCGAAAAAATATTAAAGTTAAGGTTTTTTTACGGAGGTTCTCCTTTTTTGGATCTCAGCGCCCTCACCGTCAGTGAAATCAAGCACCTGGCCGATCAGCGCGTTGCCGACGGGCGGTTGGCAGGGGCACTGCTTGCCGATGCGCGGGTTGCCGTTAGACAGATCGGCGGCCGCTTGTGCCGGCGGCTGAATGAGCAGCAGCGGGAGAATGAGCGTTTAACCGGTTTGTGGTGTCATGAAAAAGAGCTTTATGCACAAGGGTTTGTCCTGCCGGCCGGTGTGGATGAGGCCGGCCGGGGTCCGCTGGCCGGACCGGTGGTGGCTGCAGCGGTGATTTTGCCGGCCGGAGTAAGCCTGCCCGGGTTGAACGATTCCAAGAAACTTTCGGCCGGCAAACGTGAAGCCCTGGCCTGGCAGATCAAAAAAATGTCCCTGGCCTGGTCGGTCGGCCTGGCCACGGTGGCGGAAATTGAGCGCATCAACATCCACCGGGCTTCGCTGCTGGCCATGTGGCGGGCGGTGAACGGACTGGCGCCGTCACCGCAATTCCTGCTGGTGGACGGGCGTCATGCCATAGACATTGACCTTCCCCAACGGCCGCTGGTCGGGGGGGACGGGTTAAGCGCCTCCATTGCCGCCGCCTCCATTCTGGCCAAAATGACGCGCGACCATCTGATGCAGGCGCTCGACCGGCTTTATCCCCCGTATGGTTTTGCCGTCCACAAGGGCTATCCCACCCCGGAGCACCTGCAGGCGTTGGACCGCTTCGGCCCCTGCGCGTTGCACCGCGCCGGTTTCAAGCCGGTGCGGGCCTGGCTGGAGGCGCACGGGCAGGATGATTAATCAGTTTACTGGCTTAAATCCGGTCTGGAAAAAGTATTTTGGTTCAATACTGAAAAGTAGCAAAAGTTCCTGTCGCTGCCGGGAGTTACAAAATTCACAAACCCTACTTTTTTATGCCGGACATGGCTGGTCCGGCTGTGCATATGTGAGGTGAGTTATTTTACATAGGAAAGGGGGGAGAAATAGATGCTTTCGCCATGGGGAGCGGTTTTTATTTTCCTGGCGGTGGGAATTGTTTTCGGAGCCGGCGGAATTGCGACCAGCTTTCTGGTTCATCCGCGCCGCCAGTACGCCTCCAAGTATGAGCCGTACGAATGCGGTATGGAAACCATCGGACCCACCTGGGTGCAGTTTAAAACCAGCTACTTCCTGTATGCCCTGCTTTTCGTCATCTTTGACGTGGAAACAATTTACCTCTATCCATGGGCCGTCAAGTTCCAGAGCTTGGGATTGTTTGCTTTTATCGAGATGCTGGTCTTTATTTTTATCCTGGTGGTCGGCCTGTGGTACGCCTGGAAGGAAGGAGCGTTAGAATGGATGTGACAAAAGACAACCATCCGGTTGAACAAATGACCAAGGACCCGGTGGTGATCGATCAGGTCAAGCGTCTGGTCCACATAGCGCCCCTGGAAAAGCTCTTCAATGTAGCCCGGGCGCATTCGCTGTGGCCGCTGGGGTTCGGCCTGGCCTGCTGCGCCATCGAAGGCTTGATGGCGGCCAGTATGCCCCGTTTTGATCTGGCGCGCTTTGGGTATGAGGTCATTCGCGGTACACCGCGGCAGTCGGATGTAATGCTGGTGGCCGGCACGGTGACCAAAAAGGCGGCTCCCTTTGTGGTGCGCCTCTACGAGCAGATGACCGAACCCAAATGGGTCATCGCCATGGGCAGTTGCGCCATATCCGGCGGCCCGTTTGTGGATTCCTACCATGTGGTGCCCGGTGTGGATAAGCTCATTCCGGTGGACGTTTATGTGCCCGGTTGCCCGCCCAGGCCGGAGGCCGTTATCGACGCCTATATCATGTTGAAGGAAAAGATTATGAACCCGAAGGTGGTGGAACTGCCCCGTGGCTAGTTATGATCTACCGGTGGAAATGCTGGAACCGCTGAAAGAGAAGTTTCCCGGCGTGGAAGTGTCCGGAACCGGTGTGCTGCTGGTGCCGGCGGCGGATCTGCCGGCGGTGGCGCAGGAGTTGAGAGACAATCCGGATTATGGCTTTAATATGCTGACCAATTTGACGGCGGTGGATTATAATGACCATTTCATAGCGGTCTACAACCTGGTTTCCCTGACCCACGGCCACAACCTGATGCTCAAGGTGAAGCTGGCGGACCGGACGGCTCCGGCGGTGCCTTCGCTGTGTCCCGTGTGGCATGCGGCCGACTGGCAGGAGCGGGAGGCCTACGACCTGCTCGGGATCAATTATACCGGCTGTCCCGGCCATCCCACCCGCATCCTGCTGGACGACTGTTTTGAAGGACATCCCCTGCGCAAGGATTATCAGTGGGAAGGCGGCCGGGAATAGTGGCCTTTGACTTTCAGGACAAGAGGTGTGGTTGATTTGAAAACACAAACATATTCCCTGAACATGGGCCCCCAGCACCCCAGTACCCACGGCGTATTCCGGATTGTTCTGGAGCTGGACGGCGAGGTGGTGGTCAAGGCCACCCCGGTGCCGGGCTATTTGCACCGGGGTATTGAAAAGCTGGCTGAAGCCCGCACCTATACCCAGGTCATTCCCTACACCGACCGCATGGACTACCTGGCTTCCATGTTGATGAACTGGGGCTATGTGGCGGCGGTGGAAAAATTGATGGGCATTGAGGAAGAAATCCCCGAACGTGCCCAGTACATCCGGGTAATCACCGGTGAGCTGTCCCGTATCGCCAGCCACATGATCGCCACCGGCGACTACGCCGGTAATATCGGCGGCTTGACTGGTTTTACGTATACCTTCCGGGACCGGGAAAGAATTATGGACATGTTTGAAATGGTCTGCGGTTCCCGGATGACAGTGAGTTACTTCCGCATCGGCGGCGTGGCTGCGGATTTGCCCGACGAATTCTTTCCCGCCTGCCGGCAGTTCATTTCCGATTTGCCGTCTATGTGCGACGAATATGACGGTTTGATCACCGGCAATGAAATTTTCCAGGCGCGCACCAAGCATGTTGGTATCATCACCCCGGAGGATGGGATCAACTATGGCATCACCGGTCCCTCCCTGCGCGGCAGCGGTATTGCTTACGATCTGCGCAAAGTGCGTCCCTACAGTGTCTACGACCGCTTTGACTTTGAAGTGCCGCTGGGCGAGCGGGGTGACTGCTTCGACCGTTTTTCCTGCCGGATAAAAGAAATGCGCCAGTCGGCACGGATTATCGGGCAGGCGCTGGACAACCTGCCCGACGGACCGATCCTGGCCAAGGTGCCCAAAGTGATCAAACCGCCGGCCGGTGACGCGTATGCAGAGATAGAGAGTTCCAAGGGCGTGCTGGGCTGTTATGTGGTCAGTGACGGCAGCCCCAAACCCTACCGGGTGCATTTCCGGCGGCCTTCATTCATCAACCTGGGTATGCTGGGCAAGATGTGCGAGGGCTGGAAAATCGCCGACGTGATTGCCATTCTGGGCAGCATTGATATCGTTTTGGGAGAAGTGGACTGCTAAATTAGGATTTAGGGGAGAAGAGGCATGGGTGAAAATCTTTTTACCGGCATAGCCGCCTGGTTGAGCGCCCTGCTGAATGCTGCAGGGGTACCGCTGATCGCCAACGATATCATTTTGATGGTGGTCAAGTTTGTGGCTATCCTGGTCTTTATTCTGGTCAACGTGCTCTGGCTGGTATATATGGAACGAAAAGTTTCCGCCTACATCCAGTGCCGGATCGGACCCAACCGGGTGGGTCCGAAGGGTTTGTTGCAAACAGTCGCTGATATCGGCAAGCTGTTGAGCAAGGAAATCATCATTCCCCGGTTATCAGACAAAATCGTGTTCCTGCTCGCGCCGGTGCTGATCTTCGTACCGCCGCTGATGATTATGGTAGTGGTGCCCTGGGGCCGCGACATGGCAGCCGTCAATATGAATATCGGCGTCTTTTACTTCCTGGCGCTGGCTTCCCTGTCCACCCTCATTTTCTGGATGGGCGGCTGGTCGTCTTACAACAAATACTCCCTGGTGGGCGCCATGCGTGTGGTCGCCCAGATGGTCAGCTATGAACTGCCCCTGGTGCTGGCCCTGCTGGGAGTAATTATGCTCACCGGCACGCTGAATATGAACACCATTATCGAAGCCCAGCGCCATACCTGGTTTATCTTCGCCCAACCGCTGGCTTTTCTGATTTATTTCATCGCCGGGGTGTCGGAAACCAACCGCACGCCTTTCGACCTGGTGGAAGGGGAATCGGAGATTATCGCCGGTCCTTACACCGAGTACAGCGGCATGGGTTATGCCATGTTTATGCTGGCCGAATACGCCAACGTAATGCTGGTTTCGATTATGTGCACGGTCATGTTTCTGGGCGGCTGGCTGGCTCCCTTCGGCTGGACGTTTATTCCCTCCTGGTTCTGGTTCTTCATCAAGGTTTACGTCATGATTTTCATCTTCATGTGGATTCGCTGGACCTATCCCCGTATCCGGGTTGACCAGTTGATGGGTTTCGGCTGGAAGGTGCTGGTCCCCCTGTCTCTGGCCAATATTTTCGTCACCGGTGTGGGGATGTACATTTACCGGGCGATAGGGTGGTGATCAGATGTTTGGACAAGGATTAATCAAGGGCCTGCAGGTTACCTGGCATGAGATGTTCAAGAAAAAGGTGACCGTGCAGTATCCCGAGGAACACGCCCCGCTGGCCGCCCGCTACCACGGACGTTTTCAGCTGGATGCGGACAAGTGTATTGCCTGCGGCATGTGCGCCAACGCCTGCCCGAACAAGGTGATCCAGATTACCAAGGAAAAGGTGGGCAAGAAACAGTATCTGACCAAATATGTGATGCGCATCGAATACTGCCTCTTTTGCGGCCTGTGCGTGGAAAGCTGTCCGAAAGACGCCATTGCATTCAGCCATATCATAAACATGAACCAGTTCTACCGCGACAAGGTGCGCCTGGTGCTGGTGGACCGCCCGGCGCCGGAGTCCCTCCCCGAAGGTGAAGCGGCGGAACCGGATGCCGGCGGCGCGGCCGCGGGCAAAGCCGCCCGGGTGCAGCAGGCGGCCAGGGCGCAGGCGGCTGCCGGCAAGGCTGCGGACAAGGAGGGCGAATGATGGACAACAGTATTTGGATGGTGGCGGCGTTCTATCTGCTGTCCGCCGTGATCATCGTGTCAGCGCTGCTGGTGGTGTTCCTGAAAAACATTGTGCATTCGGTGCTCTGGCTGGCGGTGTGCTTTATCGCCCTGGCCGGCCTGTTCCTGACCCTGGACGCCGACTTCCTGGCCGCCGTACAGGTGCTGGTTTACGCCGGCGCGGTCTGCATCATGGTGGTTTTCGGGATTATGCTCATTCAGCGCGGGGATATGGGCAAGACCAACCTGTTCAACAGCCAGACCGGTGTGGCCGCCGGCGTGGTGGCCCTGGTGCTGGTGGTCAGCGGCTACCTTTCCGCCGCCACTCACTGGGTGGGCACGGCGGCGCCCGTGCCGCACAAAACGGTCGAGCATATCGCAACTCTGTTGCTGAGCAAATATGTGATTCCCTTTGAAGTGGCCGCCCTGCTATTGCTGGTGGCCCTGGTGGGAGCGATCATCCTGGCCAAGGAGGTGAAGGCCAAGTGTTGACTTTAAGTGTTGGCCTGACCCAGTACATGGTGCTTTCGGCCATTTTGTTCGGTATCGGCCTCTTTGGCGTCCTGTCCAAGAAAAATGCCATTGCAGTGTTGATCTGCATTGAGCTCATGCTCAACGCGGTGAATATCAATCTGCTCGCCTTCAACAAGTTCGTCACCCCGACCCAGTTTATCGGGCAGATTTTCGCCATCTTTGTCATTACTGTGGCGGCTGCCGAGGTGGGTGTGGGCTTGGCCATCATTATCGCCATTTACCGCAACAAGCTGTCGGTCAACCTGGATGAGTTCGACTGGCTCAAGTGGTAGGATCTCAATACGAAGGTAGGTGCTGAACTGAAATGGTTGATTTCGCGATGCAGCACGCCTGGCTGGTGCCGCTCCTGCCCGCGCTCGCCTTTGTGGTGATTGTCTTTCTGACCAAGCCTTGGCAGAAACTGAGCGCGCTGGTGGCTGTCGCCGGCATAGTGGGGGCGTTTGTCTTTGCCGCCCTGGCTGCTTACGGAGTGTTCACCCATCCGGAATTTACCGAGGGATCGCTAGTCTACGGTGTCCGCTGGCTTTCCATGCCCGGGCTGCATATAAACGTGGGCATCATGCTGGACCCCACCTCGGCCATGATGATCTTCATGGTATCCCTGGTCTCCTCGTTGATCTTTATTTACGCCACCGGCTATATGAAAGGTGATCCGGGATTTTCCGTATTCTTCTCTTATGTTTCCCTGTTTGCCGCTTCCATGCTCCTGTTGGTTCTCTCCAGCAACCTGCTGGAAATGTTCGTGGGCTGGGAGCTGGTCGGCCTTTGTTCCTATCTGTTGATTGGTTTTTACACGCACAAGATATCGGCCCGGGAGGCGGCCAAGAAAGCTTTTGTCACCTGCCGGATCGCCGATTTCGGATTGCTTTTGGGCATGCTTTCCCTGCAAATTGTTTTCGGCACGCTGGACCTGCCGGAGTTGGCGCAGAAAATCGCCCACTTCCACCAGTACACCTCGGCCGGTGTGCTTACACTGATTGCCGTGCTGGTCTTTCTGGGGCCGATCGGCAAGTCGGGCCAGTTCCCGCTACACGTGTGGCTGCCCGATGCCATGGAAGGCCCGACCCCGGTCAGCGCACTGATCCACGCAGCCACCATGGTGGTCGCCGGCGTCTACCTGGTCGGCCGGATGCTGTTCCTGTTCAGTGAGATTCCGTCGGCCATGGAACTGGTGGCCATCACCGGCGCCTTTACAGCCCTGTTTGCCGCCACCATCGCCATCACCCAGCGGGAAATCAAGCGCATCCTGGCTTATTCCACCGTCAGCCAGCTGGGTTACATGATGCTGGCGCTGGGGGTGGGCAGCTTGTCCGCCAGTATGTTCCATATGTGGACACACGCTTTCTTCAAGGCGCTTATGTTCATGGGTGCCGGCAGTGTGCTCACCGCGTTGCACCACAAGGCGGACGTATGGGAAATGGGCGGACTGGTGAAAAAAATGCCCATTACCGCCTGGACTTTTGTGGTCGGCGGCCTGGCCATCGCCGGCATCCCGCCTTTTGCCGGCTTCTGGAGCAAGGATGAAATCCTGGCCACGGCGCTGAACAGCCACCATTATGTGCTTTTTGCCATGGGCGCCTTTACAGCATTTCTGACCGCCTTTTACATGTGGCGGCTGATCTTCCTGGCCTTTTTCGGTGAGGAAAACCCGGCCAACCATCCGGTGGAGTCGCCCTGGAACATGACCGTGCCCCTGATCATCCTGGCCGCGCTGGCCACCGTCGGCGGCTGGGTGGGTACCCCCTGGGACAACGTCTGGTCGCAGTGGATTTTCTTTGGTGAGGTTGAACATGCTGCGCCAAACTACGGGGTGATGATTGGTTCGGTGATCCTGGCCCTGGCCGGCATCTACCTGGCCTACCAGCTTTATTACGTGGACCGCGAGAAGGTCAAGGCCAAAGCGCTGGCCGAGCGCTATCACGGTATCTACACCCTGCTCTTCAACAAGTATTATATCGATGAAATTTACCTCTGGTTCAACCATGCCATCGTGGACGGATCGGCCAAGCTGTTCTACCTGTTCGACATCTACGTGGTGGACGGCATTATTGTAAACGGCCTGGGTGCCTTCACCCGGCTGAGCGGCGAGGGCCTGCGCATCACGGAAACCGGCCGCTTGCAGAACTACGCCCTGGTCTTCTTCCTGGGTGTACTGATTATTGCCGTTGCCCTGGCCTTCAGCTCACCTTCTGCGGCCGGGCTGCTGCTGGGAGGTGTGAAGTAATATGGAAGGTTTTCCGGTCTTGTTGATTACGCTGCTGTCACCCGTACTGGCGGCGTTGATCCTGACCTTCATTCCCCGGGACGAAAACAAGCTGATCAAATGTATCGCCGCAGTGGGCACATTCATCTCCATGGCCCTGTCGCTGTACGTTTATTTCGCCTATGACAAGTCCCTGGGCGGACTGCAGTTTGTCATGCAGGTGCCCTGGATCAAGGACCTGGGTGTGACTTTCTTCCTGGGTGTGGACGGCATCAGCCTGCCCATGCTGCTGCTGACCAACCTGATTGGCTTTTCAGCCGTTTTCGCCTCCTGGAATGTCGACCACCGGCCCAAGGATTTCTTTATCCTGCTGCTCCTGCTGATTGCCGGTGTGATGGGCACCTTTATCGCGCAGGATCTGTTCATCTTCCTGCTCTTCTACGAAGTGGTGGTCATTCCGATCTACATTCTGGTGATCATCTGGGGCAGCACCAAGCGGGTGACCAAGGAATACGCCGGTATGAAGCTGACCATCTACCTGTTGATCGGGTCGGGTTTCCTGCTGGTGGGAGTGATTGCCCTGTTCATGAAGACAACGGCGATTGCCGGTGTTCCGGATATGAGCTTCACCGGGCTGGCCGAGGCCGGGCGAAGGCTGGGCGCCTTTGACCAAAAATGGCTTTTCGCCCTGATGCTCTTCGGCTTCGGCTCCCTGCTCTCCATGTGGCCCTTCCACTCCTGGTCGCCCGACGGCTATGCCGGCGCCCCCACGGCGGTGAGTATGATCCACGCCGGCGTGTTGAAGAAGATCGGCGGGTACGGCTTAATCCGCATCGCCCTGTTTGTGCTGCCGGTGGGCGCCAAGTTCTGGGCGCCGCTGATTGCCGTACTCGGTGTCTGCGGGGTGGCCTATGCGGCCATGGCCGCCCTGGCGCAGAAGGACCTGAAATATATCGTCGGTTATTCCAGCGTCAGCCACATGGGCTATGTACTGCTGGCCATCGGCTCGATGAGCGTGATCGGCCTAAACGGCGCCGTGGCCAATATGTTCGCCCACGGTGTGATGGCGGCACTGTTCTTCTCCATGATCGGCTTCATTTACGAGAAGACCCATACCCGCTGGATTCCCGACATGGGCGGACTGGCCCGTCAGACCCCGCGGCTGGCGGCCGGCTTTATGCTGGCGGCGATGGCCTCGTTGGGACTGCCCGGTCTGGTCAGCTTCATTCCCGAGTTCACCATTTTCGTGGCTTCCTTCAAGGTATACGGTGGGCTGGCGGTGATTGCCATCGCCGGGATCATCATCACCGCGCTCTATGTTTTGCGTGCCGGCGCCAACACCCTGTTCGGGCCGCCGCGTCACGAATATGACCATTTAAAAGACATCCACGGTCCGGAACTGGTACCCCTGGCGGTGCTAGGCACGGCTTTGGTGGTGGGCGGACTGCTCCCCTTCCTGCTCTTCGATATGGTCAACAGCGGCATCGTGCCTTTGATGGCCCAGATCAACGGAGCCCTGCAAATGGTCGGGGGGGTGTTTTAAGTGAACGTGGATCTGTCCTTGCTTAATCCGGAAATCGCCATCTCCATTCTCGGCCTGGCAGTGCTCGTTCTGGGCTTGATTATCCCGAAGGAATCGCGGCACGGCCTGGGCTGGCTGACCGCCCTGGGCCTGCTGGGTGTGCTCGGGCTGACCATCTCCGGGTGGAACAACCAGGGTACGCTGTACCACGGCATGTTCATCGTGGACCAGTATGCCATCTTCTTCAAGATTACCTTCCTGACGGCGGCTTTCCTGGTCACTCTAGGCTCGATGCGCTTTGTCGATGACATGGGGGACCAGAGCGAGTATTACAGCATGATGCTCTTCGCCACCCTGGGCATGATGGTGCTGGCTTCGGCCGGTGACTTCATCACCCTCTACCTGGGTCTGGAGTTGATGACCATCGCCTTTATCGTGCTGGTCTGCTTCAAACGGCTGGACGGCAAGTCGGTGGAGGCCGGCATGAAATATGTCCTGCTGGCCGGTATGTCATCGGCGGTGTTGCTTTACGGCCTCAGCCTGATTTACGGTGTGACCGGTTCGGTGACCATTTCCGAGGTCGGCCGCGCGGTGGCGGTGACGCCGGTGCCGGCGCTGATCCTCGGTCTGGTCATGCTGGTGGCCGGGCTGGGCTTTAAAATCTCGGCGGTGCCCTTCCACATGTGGGCGCCGGATATTTACGAGGGCGCGCCCACGCCGGTAACCTCTTATCTGGCGGTGGGCTCCAAGGCCGCCTCCTTCGCCATTCTACTGCGGGTCTTTGTGGCCGCACTGCCGGGCATCTGGGCAAACTGGACCATGCTGGTGGCGGTGCTGTCGGCGATTACCATCATTGTGGGCAACCTGGTGGCCATCCCGCAGACCAATATCAAACGCCTGCTGGCCTACTCCAGCATCGCCCAGGCCGGCTACATCCTGGTCGGGCTGGTTACGGCCAGCGAGCAGGGGATCAAGGGCGTCATGTTCTATGCCTTCCTGTACGTCTTTGCCACCATCGGCGCCTTTACCGTGGCCACCTACTTCTATAATGTTACCGGCAGTGATGAAATCAAGGACTACGCCGGCTTGAGTCAGCGTTCCCCTTTGATGGCGGTGGTGATGCTCATCTGCATGCTCTCCATGGCCGGCATTCCGCCCCTGGCCGGCTTCGTGGGCAAGTTCTACCTGTTCAAGACCATCGTGGACAACTACCTCTGGCTGGCCTTTATCGGGTTGATCATGAGCATGGTCTCCGTGTACTACTATTTGCGGGTGGCGCTGGTCATGTACCGGGACGAGCCGCTTGACAACAGCCCGATTAATCTCAGTACACCGGTGGCCGTTACCCTGATCATCGCCATGGTGGCCACACTGTTCATCGGCATTTATCCCGGACCGCTGTCCCAGGTGATCAACATGGCGGCACACTCGTTCTTCATGCACTAAAGGATTTTAGTGACGAATACGTTGGGAGCAGGCTGCGGCCTGCTCCTGCTTGTTTTATGGGTAACGGCATAGGTATGGTGTAATTTCAGAATCGTCTAATTCATTTTCCAGCTATATTTTTGTGAATTAACGCTTTAATATAACACCGGGATCACTTTTGATCCCGGTGCACATACATTGAATCAGCTATTTGTTCTGCATCCCGGGCGGACAGCCTCCCGTCCAAATCCAGGCTGATATAGCCGTCAATCCACATCAGGTGTATTAGTTCGTTTTTGTGCAGGGCCAATTTCGCCTGGCAAGGACCGATCGTCACATTTTTGATTGTGGTATCTTCCTTGTCATAACCGAACCCGGTACCCAGTTCTCCGTTAAAGTTAAACTGAGTGATATTGAAATATTTATTCCCAGGCCCATTGTATTCCATGAATATTTGTGCGGTATAAGGGCTTTGTTTTTGGTAAGTAACCTTTTCCAGCCGGTACCCGGGCGGGAGATACCCCGGAACTTTCAACGGAAATGGAGACTGTTCCCGGGCCTGCTTCAATGTGACCACGGACGGTGGCTCCATTTTAATTTCCTTAATCTCACCGGGCGGCGGGGGTGGTTTTGTAGCGTCTTCGCTGGTTACTCCGCCACGCAGGTTCATTTGCGAGCCGTAAAGGAGTTCCGTGATGCCATCCATGACTTTATATCCCAACGCCCCCACTTTTCCGGGAACGCTTAGGGAAATAACTATGGCCGCCAATAGAACAAGTATTGCCGCCACGGCAACGCCGGGCGAATGTCGCGCGTTGAAGTTGATTGGTCGTTTTATCCCCGGCCGATGGGACACCTTATCTTTTAATCGTGTCCAGGTTGCCTCAACCGGCGGGGGATTGCCATCTTCCACGCGTGCCCGCATTACTGCTCTGATGATCAGGTCCAGTTCTTCGTCGGTATATTGTTTCATATCCGGCTCACCCCCTCAATTATTTTACTGGCTCCGGAAATATAAAAACGTTGGCGCGCCTGCCGTGGCGTCATCCCAGTGGTTGTCAGTGGAAATGGCCGAGCAACACCCGGGCAACGTACAGGAGAGCACCCTGCTCGTAAGGTTTGGACACGCAACCATAGAAGTAAAACCGGGTTTCAATCCCACACTACTTTGTGATGTGGTGCGGATCCTGGCAAAGCTATGCTAAACGGAGCCGGCATTGACAGGGTATATCTTGCCTGCGGCCCTACCGACTTACGCAAATCCATTGACGGATTGGCCGTGCTTGTCAGGGAGAGATTTCAGCTGGACCCCTTTACCACCTGCCTTTTTGTCTTTTGCAATCGGCAATGCGATAAATTAAAGATTCTCCAGTGGGAACACAACGGATTCTGGCTCCATTACCGTCGACTGGAGAAAGGAAAATTTCAGTGGCCGGCAAAAAACAGTTCAGGGGTAGTGGCAAAAATTAGCCGGCGTGAATTGCGCTGGCTACTCGACGGATTATCATTGGACCAGCGGCAAGCTCACCCGAAAGTAACCGCGAACATAATATTATGAGTGATTTAGTAGAAAAAATAAATTAAACATTGCAGGGATTAAAGTAACAATGTCGAATTAAGATATCATGAATAATATGCCAGCAAATACAGCGACAATTGACGAACGTAAGCAAGAAAACGCACTTCTAAAGCAGCAAAATGCCGAGCTTACCGCCAAACTCAATTGGTTTGAGGAGCAGTTTCGCTTAAGCCAACATCAGCGGTTTGGCCGTTCCAGCGAACAAACAAATCCTGAACAGCTCAGTCTTTTCAACGAAGCTGAAGTAGAAGCAAAACCTGAATTAGCTAAGCCCACCGTGGAAGAAATCACCTATACCCGCCGCAAAAAAAGTGGCCATCGGGAAGCGATGCTAAAAGACCTTCCAGTGGAAACTATCGAATACCGCTTGCCCGAAGAAAAACAGGTTTGTTCTTGTTGCGGCGGCAAACTGCATGAGATGAGCACTGAAATCAGGCAGGAATTGAAAATTATTGGCACCCGTAGCAGCTAAAGAGGGCCTGGATTTTTGCAACCAGCTTTTTGCAATTGAACAAGAGCTCAAGGATGCTACGCAGGAAGAACGAAGTACCGCCCGGATACAGCGCAGCCGCCCTGTATTGGATGCTTTTTGGGCGTGGCTAAAATACCATAGCCCGAGGGCATTGCCCAAAAGTGCCTTTGGTCAAGCAATACAGTATTGCCGTAACCAGTGGGATAAATTAGGGGCCTTTATGCTTGACGGCCGGTTGGAAATAGACAATAACCGCAGTGAACGCTCCATTAAGCCTTTTGTCATCGGGCGCAAAAATTGGCTGTTTGCCAATACACCCCGGGGGGCAAAGTCCAGTGCTATGATTTACAGTATCGTAGAAACGGCCAAAGAAAATGGGCTGAATCCATTTACCTATCTGACATATCTCTTTGAACGGCTCCCCAATGTGGGTATAAAGGATCCGGGCAATATTGATCCTTTACTACCTGGTCCCCCGCTTTACCGGATTGTTGCCGGGCACCTGGTAATAATTGTACTTGATCCTTTAGCTGTATGCTAGGTGGTGCCTATTTGACGCTTACGTAACAACAATAATAAAGTAAATGAAAGTGATAACTTAAATAAAATATTTCCCAATGCTAATGAGGAAAAATTGATAAAACAGTCCGATTAACTTAAGTACGCCGGTGGCCGTTACCCTGATCATCGCCATGGTGGCCACACTGTTCATCGGCATTTATCCCGGACCGCTGTCCCAGGTGATCAACATGGCGGCACACTCATTCTTCATGCACTAAAGGATTTTAGTGACGAATACGTTGGGAGCAGGCTGCGGCCTGCTCCTGTTTGTTATATGGGTAACGGCATAGGTATGGTGCCGTTTGAAAAATATGAGAAATTTCTAAAAATGCATGACGCCAGGTAAATTTATCAAATTCATTTAAACTGCTTCAGTACACCTTAAGCCTAATATTTACTCAACTGCTTCTCGACATTCCGCCCGCCGTACATAATACGGATTATTGCAATAGATACCCGATCTTCAACGGGCAGATAAAACACCAAGTAATTATCAACCGGCAAAACCCGAAGCCCCTTGCTGCGCCAAGGTTCTTTTTCATACAAACGGCAGCGGAAAGGCATTTCATTTAGTTTTGCCGCAGCTTCAATAATCCGTTTAGTCTGCTTTTTTGCAATTACAGGCTCAAGCAACGAGAAAGCAATGTATTCGTAAATCTCACGCAGGTCGTTTTCCGCCTGTTCGGTATAAACCACTTTCCAAGCGCTCATAGCCCGTAATCCTTGCTCATCCTGTCAAAAACTTTTTCTGCCGGAACAACCTTTCCGCTGTTTAAATCAGCCATGCCTTTCTCAATTTCCGCATTAAACTGCTCCTCGCTGATCTCTTCAATGGACAAAGGCATATTTCGAGGAAGCTTCGTATCAAACGGGATTCCTCGCTGAAGCACAACCTGGCGCAGAAAAAGCCCGATTGCGTTGGACATGGGAATGCCAAGCTGTTCAAGCACCTTTTCAGCCTGTTCTTTAATTTCAGGTTCAACGCGGGCAAATATATTAGCGGTTCTTGCCATTTCAAAACGCCTCCCTCTGCATATATTATACCGAATTGTATTGCAATATGCAAGCGTTACGCAAATTTATAATTTTATGTCCAAAGAATGTTGGAGACGCCGGAAGTTATAGAATTGTAGATACTCGCCAACCCGTCTTCGGGCTTCTCGTGAGCTGTTATACTCGCAGGTACACCTCCCCGTACTTTAGGCTCCTCCAAAGGTGTTACACGGTAGCGTACCGGTGGCGGCCTGATAGCACATGGTGACAAAGGACCAGTTGATGTTCTGGAAAAATGCTTCGATATAGGCCTTGCGATCCGTGCCGTAATCCAGGTAGTAGGCATGTTCGTAAACATCCAGCGCCAGCACGGGCCACATGCGTGTGATAACCCCCACGTTGTGTGCGTCCAGAGAGTAATTATGCAGGCTGTGATCATCAATGTCGTAAGCCAGAGTTACCCAGCCCCTGACCGCCAGTCCGGAGGATTTGAAATCCGTCTCCCAGAACTGATATGAGCCGAAGTTGCGTTCGATCGCTTCGTAAATCACACCGCCGGGCCTGCCCCCGGGGCCGCCCAGGGAATCAAAAAACATTTCATGCAGTTTGACTCCGTTGGTGGCATAGCTTTCTTCCACTTTGAGCGCGCGGAGCGGACTGTAGGTGGCGTTGGCCGTGCTGCGGTCCGCGGTGCGCAGGAGGTTGCGGATTTCATTGGTTTTTTGCACATAGCCCAGGTAAAGCTTATAGTGTTCCTGGATGTTCCGGGCCGATATGCCTCTCAAGTGCAACAGTTCCGGGCGCAGCGGCCGGGGGGAAACCGGTGTGAATGCGCCGGCCGGTCCATAAAAGGGATCTTCCAGCGGGATGTATTGAGTGGTTGCTTTTTCCCCGCCGGGTGGTAATTGATCGCTGGCGTTGCCTTCTTTCTGCTTTCCCATCTCTCCGCCCTCCTTAAAATAATTGATTGTTCAAGCCGGCGGTGTGGTGCCGGAATGGTTAATCACCGGTTCATGATATGGTATATTTATGTTTTGGTGGTATAAAGTGTGATTAAATATTGTTTCATATATTTATATTTTGAAAAGGAAATAAAGCCGGTGTGTAGAAATATTTTGTCAACATAAGCGATGGGAGTGAAGGACATGACAGGGGAAGAACTGATCACAGAGGCGAGAAACCGGGCGGGGAACTATTTCCGCCAGGGATACAACTGTGCCGAATCCATTTTTTTGGCCTTCCGGGAACTGGCGCTGCCGGAGGTGGACCGCGACCTGGTGCGCATGACCACCGGTTTCGGCGGCGGAATGGGGCATGCCGGCTGCATGTGCGGGGCGCTGACCGCTTCCGGTTTGATTATCGGCTTTTTACGTGGGCGAAAAAGTCATGAAGAGGACCGCTACGGCACCTATGACCTGACGCGGCTTTTTCACGACCGTTTTGAGGAAAAATTCGGCGTCACCTGCTGCCGGTCGCTTAATCCGCATCCTTTCGATACGCCGGAGCATCTGCGCAATTGTCTGAAAATAACCGGAAACACGGCCAAACTGCTGATGGAGTATTTGCAGGAAAAAAGCCTGGTACCGGCCGGGTAAACCACTGCCCTGGGCAAGCCCCGGTGCTTCATAGCGGGGGTTCGCATTTTGGAGGGATGTCCTCCGTCCGTGGGACCGGGTGACATTTTTCCGTCCTGCAGGGATGCCCTCCCGATGTGTCCGGTAGAGGTGAGTTAACAGCAGCAGTTTTTAGATTCTGCTGGAAAACAGGTTACCGGTGCGTTCGGACAATAAAGCGACGGGTGAAGGCAAATGCCGGGAAGAAGGTGCTTTGATGACGTTGCGCAGGCAGGCGCTCGGTCGGCGCGGGGAGGAGGCGGCGGCGCGCTATCTGACCGGGTTGGGTTACCGGGTGGTGGTGCGCAACTTTCGTTGCCCGGAAGGGGAAATCGACCTGATCGTGCTCGACGGCGGCATCCTGGTTTTCGTGGAAGTGCGCTCCCGCAGCACGGACGCCTTCGGCCTGCCCCAGGAGAGCGTGACTGTCCGCAAACAGAAAAAAGTGCGCCGGGTGGCCGGGTACTACCTGTCCCTTTCCGGCGGCCACCGGGGGCCGATGCGTTTTGATGTGCTGGCGGTCAAGTTCGGCCGGACGGGAGAGCTGGAAGGCCTGGAACATATTAAGAACGCCTTTTAAGTTCAAATTCGGTTATAATCGATGCCCCGCCGCATAAGATCAAGTAACGGGATCCCGGGGGAAAATTTTTTCAGCGCAGCAGGAAAACGACGGTGAGTGTAGAACTAGCAAATTGTACCGGATGCCGCGTTGCCCGAACTAGACGGGAAGTATGTTCAGTAACCTGGTAAAACTGAAAATGCGGATGAAGGTCGCTTGACGTGAGGAATGCGGAAAGCAGCCGGACGGACCTCTGGAGAGAGCCCGGCTACGGACATGATCCGGACCGGGACACCGACGGGGCAAGTTTTGACGGGCGGCTGTTTAAATGCTGCCGCCGGAAACGAAACTCTCAGGTAACAGGACAGAGGAGATGTTTTAGTCATCTCCTCTGTCTTTGTTTTTGCGGGGGGATGGCTATACTAAATCCCAACCGGAGGTGTAATTGGATGAACAATCTCAGGAGGACGCCGCTTTATGACATGCACGTCAAGTATGGCGGCCGGATGATTGATTTCGGCGGCTGGGAACTGCCCGTGCAGTACACCGGCATTATCGACGAACACCGGGCCGTAAGGGAAAGGGCCGGTCTGTTCGACGTCTCGCACATGGGCGAAATCCGGGTGGCCGGCACCGGCGCCCTGCCCCTGATCCAAAAACTGATCACCAACGACGCCGCCAAAATGTCCGTCCACCAGGCCATCTACAGCCCGGTATGCCTGCCGTCCGGCGGCATTGTGGACGACATCCTGGTCTACCGCCCGGGCGAAAGCGAATACCTGCTGGTGGTCAATGCGGCCAACAAGGACAAGGACTGGCAGTGGATCAGGGAAACGGCCGCCGCCTTCCCCGATGCCGTGGTGGAAGACATTTCGGACCGGACGGCCCAACTGGCGCTGCAGGGTCCGCTGGCGGAACGGGTTCTGGGCAAATTGACCGGCGTTGACCTGAAGGAAATCAGGTATTACTGGTCACGGCCCGGTGTCACCGTGGCCGGCGTAAACTGCCTTTTATCCCGTACCGGCTACACCGGTGGAGACGGTTTTGAACTTTACTGCCCGCCGGGGCAGGCGCCGGCGTTATGGGAGGCGCTGTTGTCCGCGGGCCGTCCGGAAGGGCTGGTTCCGGCCGGGCTGGGCGCCCGGGACACTCTGCGTTTGGAAGCGGCTATGCCCCTTTACGGCAACGAGCTGAACGAAACCACCACCCCCCTGGAAGCGGGACTGGGCCGGTTTGTCAGTTTTGACAAGGGGCATTTCACCGGGCGGGAAATCCTGCAGCAGCAAAAGGCTAACGGCGTCAAGCGTAAACTGGTGGGCTTTGAAATGATTGAGCGGGGCATTCCGCGCCACGGCTATGCGGTGGTTAAAGAGGGGCGGGAAATAGGCGTAGTCACCTCGGGCACGCAAAGCCCGGCGCTGGGCAAAGCGATTGGTCTGGCTTACGTGCCGGCGCAGTATGCCGGTATAAACACGGAACTGGCGGTGGTCATCCGCAACCGGACCGTCCGGGCAGGCGTGGTGCCCCGGCCGTTTTACCGGAAAAGCGGGGCAGGGACCGGGCAAAAGGGCGTTGAGCACCGTCCGGAAGTGGTTTACACGCACCCGGAACAAAATCCCGTCTGATCAGCCTTTACGGGTGGCGCAACTGCGTTGCTGAACGGGCGTGTCAACCTGGGGTATGATATCATCCGGTGTTGAGGGATAAAGGCCGCATGTTCTCAAGACCTTATATCACACTGTGTTTACAGTTCATGCGCCGGCACTGGATATCCGCATTGCGGCTGAATCCGTGGAAAAATGAGTTCACAAGGCAGGAGATTCGTACTAAAGAGCAAATAATAGTGCAAAAATAAACTGTATTATTATTTTTAAGGAGGCAGATATTAATGTACCCACAAGAGCTGAAATATTCCAAGGAGCACGAATGGCTGCGGGTGGAAGGCAACAAGGGCACGATCGGCATCACCCACTACGCCCAGGAATCGCTGGGGGATGTGGTCTACGTGGACCTGCCGGCAGTGGGCGACGAAGTAACGG
>NZ_LYVF01000192.1 GCF_001655685.1 Desulfotomaculum copahuensis | reverse complement strand
CCGCCCCGACTGGCGGGAACGCGGCGGCGAGCCGAAAAACCCGGTTTACTTTCCCTACCGGATGCTGGTCACCCCGGCCATGGTCAACCTGCTGGTGCCCGGTTACGCCACCGGCGCATCTTCATTGGCCTGGGCGGAAACGCGTGTACTGCCCAACCTGACCGTGCTGGGCGACGCCGCCGGGGTGGCGGCCGCCCGTGCGGTCATTTCCGGCGAGCAGCCGGCGGACTTCGGAATGGATCAAATCCGCCGGGTGCAGTCAAAACTCCGCCAAATGGGTGCCCGGCTGGACAAGTAGGCCTTCTCATGACGATCCCGTTTCCGGAAATGAAAATATATAATGTCCCGCCTCGATTCGCATTTGTTATGTCCGGGGGATCCTTTCAAGCCATACCGGCGGGTCCGGCAGGGGAATCCTGGCACCTGGTAAAAAGAGCGCACCCGGTGCCGGCGCTGTAAAAAAACGCCTGTGGTTTAACCAGACCACGGGCTTGCGTATTGGCTCATCAATTGCTTACGGCATTACCACCAGTACACGCGACCGGGAACTGGTCATGGTTACGGGCAGGATGACCCAGCCGCTGCTCAAAGGCGTGGCCAGCCACTGGTTCATCACCGGCAGGCCGGCCAGAGCGTCCTGCCAGGAAGCCGAACGCACAACCTGTCCGTCCGCAGTCACTTCCCATAAAGTGGAGGTGCCAGCGTCCGCGATCAGCGTGTCACCGTTGGCCAGGCGCACGGCCCCGGTGGGGCGCTTGAGCTGAATGGGCCGGAGGAAGCCTCCCGGCGGGTTGGCCGCCGCGGCACCTGCGGCATCGCCGGCACCATTGCCCGCAGTTTCTTTTAAACCGTTCCCGGCGTTGCCGGATCCGTCACCATTAACGGCAGCGCCGCGGCCAACCGCACTTCCGGCGGTTATTCCGTCATTACCGTTATTTGCGGCTGCGCTCCGCGTGTCCTGGCCGTGATCAGCCGCCGGCACGCCGGCCGGGCCGTTATTGCCGGACGGCGCGGGGGACGTCCCCGCAGCGCCGCCGGTGCCGGAAACGCCCGTCCCGCCGCCGGCCGGGCTGTACAGATAGTCACCAGCCTGCCAGACCACCTGTTTTTGCGGTGTAATTTCAAAGACCCGCCCGCCGGTAAAGCCCTGGTCGACAATCAGTGTATTGCCGTTGGCCAGGCGGACGGCCTGCACCGGATTGGCCAGAAAGCCGGGTGTGCCCGGCGCCACCGGCCGCCCCCAGCCGTAAGACCAGACCACTTTTTGGGCCGGGGAAACTTCAATAATTTCAAAGGGCAAGGTGATCAGCGTATCGCCGTTGGCCAGCCGCTGCGCATAACGGGGCGCTTGGGCCGGGGAAGACAGGCGGTACTCCCAGGCCACCCGCCCGGCCGGTGTCACTTCAATCACCCGGGGCGTATAAGGCGGCCCGGGTGCGCCCGAATCGGCAATCAACGTGTCGCCGCCGGACAACCGCTGCGCACTGGCCGCCTCCACGCCCGGGAAGGACCAGACGGCCGCCCCGGACGGAGTCACCTCCGTCACCCCCGGATCGAGAAAACCGGCCCGGCAGATGAGCAGGTTGCCGTCATCCAATTGCTGCACGGCATACGGATGGCTGACCGTACTGTCGTCCCGGTAGTCCGTTTCCACCGCCGCCGCAGCCGGCAGCGCCGGCGCCAAGGCTGCAGCCAGGGCTAAAAACGCGGCCGCCAGGGAAAGAATTCGCCGGCCGGACCGGTGAAAAACCAGGCGGCGGGCAACGCCGGACCATATGTATACCAGCCTGTCCGTGCTCATTTTCATAAGCTGCAGCCTCCCAACCAAAAATATTTTTTAGCCTCTACCTATACCGGGTAAACAGCATTCTTTAAAACTCCCGGCGAAATCCAGCCCTGTCAGGCACCGTTCCCAACCACGGACACCGGAAGCGAAGGCACCGTCATCCCCTCCTGATTGCGTGCCGGCCGGGCGGGGTTGTCCCGCCGGGCACCTGCCACACAGACGGGCACGGAAACGGACCGTTCCACAGCCCGGCCCCCGGCACTCCGCCGGCCGCAATACGGGGGCGGTGCCGGATATGGCCGGGACCGCCCCCTACCGGCCGGCTTTTCCACCCGCTGCGGACGGACTGGTGAGCAGCACCGCCGGAGGCGCATCCTGCCAGGCCACGCCGGCCCCCAGCGCCTCGCCCACAAAACGCAGGGGCACCATGGTACGGCCGTTCACCAGCTGTGCCGGCACGTCCAGGTTGACTGTTTCGCCGTTGACCCGGGCCTGTCTTTTGCCGATGGTCAGGCTGGCCTCACGTCCCCCCCGGGAAGCGGTCACTGTTTGGGTGGCGGCATTCCAGTCCACGGAAGCGCCCAATTTTTCAAAGATTCCCCGCAGTGGAACCAGCGTACGTCCATTTTCCACCACCGGCGGCACGTCAAAGAAAATGCGTGTACCGTCCAAATAAACCGGCACCTGGCGCAAAACCAGGATGGCGTCGGCCAGGGCGCGTTCCCGGCCGTCGGAGGGCCGGTTGACAATCCTGCCGCTCACCCACATGGCGCTGGATGCGCCGCCGTCCAACGCGGCCGCCCGCACCGCCCCCAGATTGGTCATCAGGTAAGCCAGTTCCTCCATGGTCACGCCGGCGCTCCAGCCGGGCTCCCGGCCGTCCACTACCACCAGCAGCAGGCGCCCTTCCCTGTTTACGCCGATGGCCGTACGCGGCGACGGTTCCAACAGGCTGCCGCGAAATCCCTCCATAATTCCCTGCAGCACGGGCTGTCCGTCCGCCACCAGCAGCGGACCGGCAGTAACCAGGTGCTTCAGCCCGTCCCATCCGGCACCGTAGTCGAAGCCCAGCTTGACGGCCGTACCGGCGGCCGGTTCACCGGCGCCGGCGGCCGCGCTACCCTGCAGGGTCAAAACATAACCATCCGCGGGCATGGATACACTGCCGGCGCTGACGGACTGAACCACATCCGCCCCGCCCCGCCGTTCCACCACCACGTTCACCCCGTTCGCCGGGGCGTCGATACTTTGCCCCCAGGCCGGCGTATATAGCGTGACGCCATCCTCCGCGGCGGAAGTATTCACACCCTGAACCGGCACTGCCCCCCCGCCGCCGAAGCGCACGGTTACTCGGGGGGAGAAATAACCCAGCTGCAACCGGTTATGGTTCAAGATGCCGATCGATGTACGCAGAATTGCAGAGGTGGCCAGGATCCGCCCATCCTGCACCAGGCTGCCGATCGGATGCCCGCCGGAGCCGTCGAAAAACCCGCCGTTGATCGCGGCCACCGCCCCGTGGCTGGCGGCCATACCGCTTAACGTCTCCCCGTCCCCCAGAGTGTGTCCGGGCACTGTCACCCGTACTTCCAGCAGCGATTGGCCGGGATCAACTTCCACCACATAGCCGTGCAGGGGCTCCCCCTGCCAGGTATGACCGCTGATCGGGTAATAGCGCACCCCCGGGGCCACCGTCCGGATGTCGCCCGGAGCCGGTGGTGACACCAGTTGTTGCGGCGCCGGCTGAGCGGTTGGTGTGGCAACGGGGGCGGGCTGCGCGACGGCGGGTGCCGGCTGACCGGTTGGCAGGGCGACGGAAGCCGGTCCCCCGGCCGGCGCCGGCCGGCTGTCCCCGGCTGCGGCGGCGGAAAAGGCGTTGCTGAAAAACAAGGCTCCTCCCAATAAAAGGGCAAAAAACTTTTTCCGGTTCATATCATGTGCACCCCCAAACTGATACGCCCTGACAGGTTGGCGCCAAAAACGGCAGCCTGCCACCAGGTCTTCCCGCTCAAGCGCCTCCGGCCGGGTTGTGTTCGTTCCCTGTCAACCACCCGGCACATATCTGCCGGACCAGTTCCGCCGTCTGTCTGGCCCGCCGGCGCAGGGGTGCCACGGCATCAGCCAGTGCGGCCCGGAAGGCGGGCGGATCGGCCAGGACGGCGTCCACCGCCGCCCGCAGTGAGCCGTAGGCCAGCGTCGCCGCCTCCCCCGCCGGCGTCAGTCCGATCTGCTCAAGAAAACGGCCGATTTTGGGATCGTAGGCTATACCGACCGGCGGTACATTCAGCACAGCGGCCAGAATGAGTGCATGCAAGCGCATGCCGATCAGCAAGTCCAGCCGGCTGAACAGGGAAACCGCTTCCGGCACGGTCAGGCCCCGGTCCAGTACAGCCGCCGGCTTGTTCATCAACGCGGCCACTTCCCGGCTCACGGCCAGATCCTCGGGATAATGCAGGGGAATAAAAAACACCCGCCAGCCCCGGCGGCACAGATCATCGCACACACCGGCCAGCGCCCGCTGCCGGTGGCTGTCAAAGCCGGGCCACTCGCGTACGGATACGCCCGCCACCGGCCGGCCGGCCACCCCGGTTGACGCATCCGGCCCCCCGCCCCGTACCGGCCCGCATCCCGCTCCGGGGGCGGCCGCAACGGCCGGTCCGCTTTCCGGCTTACGGCGGGGGGGAATTTCGCCGGCGGCTTCATTCGTTTCCGGCCGGTCTTCGCTCAGCGGCACCCGGCCCACCGGTCCCGCCCCGGCCGCCGCACCGGCGGCGGCAAGCAGTTCCCGGCCCGGCTGCGGGTCCACCCCGGCCGGGTCCAGTCCCAGCACGGGATCAGCGGTGACGTGTACGGGCGGCCGGGTCACACCCATGTCCGCCAGATCCCGGGCCGATTTTTCGTCCCGCACGGTGATCAGCTGCACCTGGTTGGCCACCAAACGCATCAAAAGCCGGCCGGGCCAACTGCGCACCGGACCGATTCCCTGGGCGTAGAAAACCACCGGCCGGCCCAGCCGGCGGGCCAGCCAGATCACAGCCAGGTAATAGAGCAGGCTTTTCAAACCGGTCACATCCTGCAGCAGGCTGCCTCCGCCGCTGATCAATAGATCCGCCCCGGCCAGGGCACGGTACACCTCGCCCGGACGCCAGCGGTTGACTGCCTCCACGCCGTACAAGGCCGCCGTGCGTTCCGGAGCGTGGGAAAGCACTACCGGCCGCACACCGGGGCAGTATTCCCGCAGGGCGTCCAGCAGGCTGTAAAGCACCGCCTCGTCGCCCAGATTGTCAAAGCCGTAGTAGCCGGAAACAGCCACCTTCAGTGTCCGGCAGCCGGAATCATCACACACCGGCATAAATTTCACCAACCCTCAACCGGCAATTTACTCCGTTTGCGCCGTGGCTTTTCCGCTGTCAAAATATTTGTTCCAGAGGCGCTCCGCCAGGTTGACCAGCAGGATAAGCACCAGGCCGGCCAGAATGCCCGTCCACAGGCCGTTGACCAGTCTGAACAGGGAGATCATGATTGGCGTATGAATATGATCAAAAGTATTGACCAGGGAAATCTGCCCGATGGTGCCGAAAACCAGCAGGGGCAGGTAGCGGTTGTCCCGGTAGCCTTTGTAGAAAAGCAGCATCAACAGGGGATGCCCGAGCAGGAACTCCTTGGTGCGCGGGCGCACGCTGAGCACCGTCTCCAAAATGCCGCGGAACTTCAGTTCCAGGGAGGATACGGGCACAATACCCGAAGTGTCGTTACCCGTGCGCACCACGTAAACGGCCATCACCGCCAGCAGGATCAGTGTGAGCAGCGCCCACTTGACCTGCACGGGCTGATCCAGTGTGCGCCGGATGCGCCGGCCGACCGGCTCATCCGGACCGGAAAACAGGTAAAAGGACGCCGCCACCAAAACCAGCGGACCCAGGTAGGCCAGCTTGACCCCGCTGAACTGGTCCAGCAGGAGCATATAGCCGGTGTCCGCCAGCAACCCGACGGTAAACAGGGCTCCGGGCAGGGAAATAAGCGTCGTGCGCAGCAGCATGCCGATGCTCTCCCAGGGCGGGGCCCCTTTAGCGCGTACGTTGGTGATCACGGCCAGGGTGGGGAAAATAATCACCGCCGCCAGCGCCATCAGCTTGCGCGCCGGATCCAGCGCGGCGAACAGCAGCCCGGCCCAGGCCAGCGCGGCCAGTAAACCGATGACTGGTTCATACCGCCGCAGGCCCAGACGCCGCAACAACAGCAACCCGCCGGCAATCACCCCCAGGCCCATGATAAAGAGCAGCGGACGGGAAACCGGCAGGGACGGAAAAATTGACGCCCGCCCCGTGGTCAGATCTTTTCGCGCCAGCTCTTGTTTGATCGTCGCCACATAGTGCAGGTTGTCCTGCAGCACATTGCCGGAATCAGGCAGGATGAAGGGACGCACCAGCAGCACACGCATGTTGCGTTCGGTCGCGGCCAGCACATAGCGCGCCTCGGCGCTGGCAAAGTTATAGCGGCCCATATCTTTGGGGAAAATGCTGTGCAAACGCACCACCCGCTTGCCCAACAACATACCCAACTGGTCGACGCCCTTTTGTTTGCTGAATTCAATCTGACAGACCGGCACACCCAGGGAATTCACCTCCCGGGCCAGCGCCCGGATTTTCAAAGGATAACCGGGAATCACCTCGTCGTTGAAGGCCAGCGCCGACAGGTTGGGGATTTGTTTCAACGGCTTGAAAACCTGTTCCAGGCTGTTGCTTGTAACTTCCGGCCAGCTGCGCACCTGCACAATGGCAAAAAGCCCGGCCTTTACGCTGTCCTGCAGCTGTGCGCCGGGAAAGCCCAGGCCGATATCCTTCAGGCTTTGGTAATCCAGCCCCGATCTGACAATATAAACGCCGGCACCGGGGTTGTATGACTGCACATCCCGGGTCTTGGCCCGCAACTGCCAGATTAAACGCTGATCAGTGTCCTTGCTGGTAGTGACCAGGTAAGTATCTCCCGGCACAAGCCCCCCCGCCGCCTGCAAGTTGTTTATCCAGGCGGATTGCTGGTTGCCCAGGCGGCTTTCGACCAGTAATTCCTGTCCGGTCATCACGGAAAATTCACCGGCCGCCCGCAGGTCGTCCACCGTAGGTTCCTTATAGAGCACGGTGGTCAGTCCCTGCTCCCGGAGCAAACGAAGTATATCGAGCGGGCTTTTTCCGGCCTGCCTGGCCAGCGCACTGACATCGTCGTAAGACATGGCCATCTCCACACTGCGGGAAGCAACCTCCGCCCGGTAACGCTGGTAGCCGGCGTAACCCGCCGCCGCCATGCCCGCAATGAGCAGGATGATCAACAGCGCGGAATACCAACGGTGATTCATGCCCAAAAACCTCCAAAAATTTAATCAAGCTGCAGCCTTCAAAGACCGGGGCAAATTCAGCGCCCACTGGAAACGGTTTACCGGTGAAAGCCCGGCTTCCGGGGACGGGATTGCCGGATGAGCAGAAACCGGCACCGGTACGGGACTAGCTTTCCGGGCCCCTCCCGGGAAGGCGGTTTTCATGCCGGCCGCAACACGAAAAGGGCCGGTGCGACCGGCTCTACCTGTTTGCATGTACCGCCGTTACTTAACTGTGCGGACACCCGGAATTTACTTCAACCGCTGTTCCCGGGCGGCAGGGGAGTAATGATCACATCGCCGCCCGCCGGACCGTTGCCGCCGGGTCGGCCCGCACCGGCGCCCTGTCCCCCGTTGCCGCCGGACGGACCGCTTTTTCCGGCTGTCCCGGTACCGCTGCCGGTGGGCAAAGTGCCGTTGCCGCCGCTCCCGTTGGTGCCGCCACCGGCCGGGGCACCGTTTTCCCCTGTCCCCGTGCCGGCGGCGCCGGTTTGACCGGAAGCGGGGTTGTTTTGACCCGGTGCGGGTGTAATCACACCGCCGGGTGCGCCGTTCCGGCTCCCGCCGGCGGGAGGATTATTGTTTCCGGTAACCGGCGGCTGCGCCGGTGGCGGGGCCGGGGACTGGTCAACCGGCTCCCCGCTGCTGGCCATCTGCTCGGACGGAGCGGCGGGCTGCGACGGCGCCGGGGACGGCTCCACCACCCGGGCCACCTGTTTGCCGTCCACAAAGAAATTCATCGCCACCTGCTGCGCCTGCTGCGGATCCACACCCCAGTAGCTGACCCCGTTGATGGTCAGAAATTGTCCGGGCAGGGTCTGAGTGACAATCTGCGCCTGGTTCAAGCTCCGGGCCGCGGCAGCCATGGCCAGCATTTCCTTCGCTCCCAGGTTGGTCTGCACACAGCGGTTGATTTCCGGCACCAGCTCCGGCAATTTGAGCAGGGTGCGCGGCTGCATGATTTCCTGAGCCAGCGCCTTCAAGAATTCCTGCTGCCGCCTGGTGCGGCCGATATCACCCAGCGGGCCGTCCCGGAAACGCACGAACTCCAGCGCCTCCGCCCCGTTCAGGTGCTGGACGCCCTTGCGCAGGTTGATGGCGTATTGGGGGCCGTCGGAGCTGTCATAGTGGTACATATTCCGTCCTACATCAACGGTCACGCCGCCCAGGGTGTCCACAATATCTTTGAACCCGCTCCAGCGGGTCAGGGCGTAATATTGCACCGGCATGCCGATCAGGTTGGATACCACCTGCGCGGTCAACTCCGGACCGCCGTACTCAACAGCGGCGTTAATTTTGTCCTGACCGTGCCCGGGGATATCCACCCGTGTATCCCGGGGGATGGATAACAGGGCAATACGGTTTTTATCCGTTTCCACATTGGCCACAATAATGGAATCGGTGCGTCCGGTTTTCTCACCCGGCCTGGCATCGGTGCCCAGCAGCAACACAGTGAAAGAACCCGGCGGCCGGCCGGCGCCCAACCCTTCCGGAATCAGGGAATGTTGCGGCCAGAGCAGGCCCAACTGATTGGCCAGCAGGGCGCCGCCACCCGCCAGGCAGATAAAGGCAAACAAAAGTAAAAAGGGTAACTTCCTCCTGCGTCTTACCAACAGGATCACCCCGCTTCCGGCCGCCCGGGGCGAACCCGGACGGTCAATTTCCTTCTCCGCCCCATTCTCTCTCTAATTGTTATTGTCCCATGTACATAATTACTACATTGGTCTGCGCCTTGAATCCGCGTCCGTCCGCACGGGGCACCAGGTAGAGGTGGTTGGCGGCCACCGCGCGCCCGGCGGTCAAATTGGAGCCGGCGGTTAGATCAGGCATGCCGCTGCCCGTGGGATCCACAGCCAGCGCCTGTCCGCTGCGCAGGATGAATTCCGCCCCGGCGGCGCCGGTGAATGCCTGGCCGGCCGGCACCGTTTTCACCTGCCATTGGGAATTGCCGCCACCGTTGCCCGGAATTGCTTTCAAGGCGTTTTGGACATACTGGGCGACATAGTTCTCCACATAACTTTTGCTCACCAGCGGATCGGAGCTGGAACCGGGATCATTCCCCGCCGCCAGCGCCAGTCCCGCATACCCGAGCAGCGCCGCCGCCGCCATGATGGCAAGCGCCAGCACTGTCAGGCGCCATTTTTTCGCCAATGAAATCCCTCCCCGGATGATACGTCAAATGAAGTTTTTCGACGCCCGGCACTGCATCCCTGCCGGCCGGGCGCAATTTACAAGCTTTTGTAACAAATTGCCCCCGCAAAAGATCCCCCTGTATTGGGACGCCGGAGCTCCCGCACCTGTCCGGCAAAAACAGACGGCGCTAAAAGCCGGGTCAAGATGTTAATTCTTCGCACGCACATGACTCAATACCAGCCAGGCGAAACGGGGCAGCACCAGCGTGCGCCGCCAGCGGGCCGGTTCCATGAACAGCCGGCCCAGCCACTCCAGGTGCATCCGCTGCAGCCAGCGGGGAGCCCGGCGCACCCGGCCGGCCAGCACGTCGAAGCTGCCCCCCACTCCCATGGACACCGGCACGCCCATGGCCTCCTTGTGCCGGGCGATGAACCGCTCCTGTTTCGGTGCGCCAAGGCCGGCAAACAGCAGGTGCGGCCGGGCGCGGCGGACCAGTGCCGCCACCTCGTCCTCCGTAAGCTGACCGGGCTCTGCCGCCGCCCCCGGGGATGACGCGCCGGGCTGAAAATAGCCGTGGTGCGTACCGGCAATGACCAGACCGGGGTGCTGCGCCTGCAGGCGCCGGGCGGCTTCCGCAGCCACCCCCGGCGCCGCGCCGAGCAGAAAGACCCGCCAGCCCTCCCGGGCGGCGAGGGGCATCAGGCGCAGCATCAGGTCGATGCCGGTCACCCGTTCCGGCACCGGCGTGCCGGCCATCCGGGCGGCCCAAACAATACCCACCCCGTCGGCGGTAACCAGATCCGCGCTGTTGATCAGAGTCAGCAATGCCGGCTCCTGCCGGGCGCGGAAAAGAATTTCCGGGTTCAGTGTGATCACCTGGCGGGGCGGCCCGGCGGCGGTCACAAAAGCAGCCACCCGCTCCACCGCGGCTTCCAGATCCAGGGCGTCCACCGGCGCCCCCAAAAGGTTGATACGCATAAAAGGCATGCTCCTCCGAAAAAGACATCCTGCCCTGCGGCCGCGGCCCGGAATCCGTCACAGCCGCAAGTCTTTCTCACAGTGATTATTTTTTACCGGCCAACCGCGCATGTAAACACCCTGCGGGCACACCCGTCCCTTGTTTCACCGCTCTGATCATTATGACGAAAGAACGGGCCGTTTTGTTCCCGCCCGCCATATATTTTATCACCAACCGCTGAAAATAGAAAGGACGCCCGGCGGCAAAGGCCGGCGGGCGTCCGGCAAACTGAACGGCAAGCCCCGAACGGCGCCTTATGCTTTATGCCCCGGCCACCGCCCCGCCGGCGGCCACGCCTGCCTTGGTATTGGAAGCGCCGGCCAGACGGGCGCGTTCGGCCTGCAGGGCGGCCTCCACCCGGCGCTTGCCCAGGAAAAAGACCGCCGGAATGGCGAAAATGACGATTATCATGGACACCAGGAAAGTATCCTGGATGGCCAGGATCATCGCTTTTTGGTGAACCAGCATGGATAGCGTGCCCAGGGCCGCCTCGCGCCCGGCGCCGCCGGGCAGGCTGCCGGCGAAGTGCGCCTGCAGGCGGCTTAAAAAGCTCATCGTCCCCGGTGAAGAGTAGCTCACCGTACCGGACAGCCAGGCGGCGTGTTCGGTCTGGCGCTCCAGCATGACGTAGGTCAGGTAGGCGATACCCATCGAAGCGGAGATCTGCCGGGCCAGGTTGTTCAACGCCGAAGCACGGCCGACCAGTGCCCGCGGTATGGCATTCATGCCGGCCGTGTTCAGGGGCATCATACACAGCCCCAATCCCACCGCCCGCAAAATCATCAAAAATTGCAGGTGATGGTAGGAGGTTTCCAGGCTCAAGTCGTGCAACAAATATGTGGCGTAAATGAGCACCACCAATCCGGTCAGGGACAACGGCACAGCCCCCAGGCGGTCGAAAAGCCGCCCGCTGAGCGGCATCATCACTCCCATGGTCAGCGCCATGGGCATCATCAGCAAGCCGGTCTGCATGGGAGTGTAACCCAACAGGTTCTGGGCGTAAATCGGAATCAAAAAGACCGCCGAAAAAAGGCCGATGGTAATGATTGTGGTACCGGCAATACTGGCGGCAAAAACCGGGTTGCGCATCAAACGCACATCAAGCATGGGCTCAGGAAAGAACAGTTCCCAGATCACGAACAGGATCATGGCGAAAATACCCGCTACAAGCAGGGTGACAATGTACTGGGAAGTCCAGCCTTTGTCCTGGCCTTCACTCAGGGCCAGCAGGATGGCGAAACAACCGCCGGTGCAAAAAATGAAACCGGGCAGGTCGAAGCGCAAATCAGAGCGGCCGGGGGTGGGCGGCAGCAACATCCCGGACAACAGGACGGCAAAAATGCCGATCGGAATGTTGATAGTGAAGATCATCTGCCAGCTGAAATTGTCCACCAGGTAACCGCCCAGGGTCGGTCCGATGGCCGGGCCCATACTGATTGCGATGCCCCAAATGCCCAGGGCGAGACCGATCTTGTCCCGGGGCACGATGCGGTAGTTCATGGCCATGCTCACCGGCATGATCGCCCCCCCGCCGATGGCCTGGAGCACCCGTGCCGCAATCAGGGCATTTTCATTCCAGGCCAGGCTGCACAGGGCGGAACCGGCCGTAAAAACGGCCAGCGCCAGGATGTATACGCGCTTGTATCCCAGCCGGTCCCCCAGATAGCCGGTCACCGGCACTACCACCCCGGAGGTGAGCAGGTAGCCGGTGAGCACCCACTGTATTTTATCCGCCCCCACCCCGAAAATGGCCATCATTTTGGGCAGGGCCACATTCACGATGCTGCTGTCCAGAATGGCCATGAAAGCGCCCAGCACCAGAACCATCACCGGCGCCCAAGGTATGTGCCCGGCCGGCGGCCCCGGGGGCGGACCGGATTGTTTCCCGGCGGGCGCCGCGCCCCCGGAGGTACTGTTTTCAAGCCCGGAAACGGAGCCATCCGCGGCGCCGGACCTGGCGCGCCCCCCGCTTGTTAAAGGCTGCTTGTTTAATTCATTCACGCTGGCCACTATCTCTCCCTCCGCATAATCGGCGGACAGAACCCGTCCGATGCCGTCCGCGCTCCGGAAAATTCCCGCCGCCGGATCCCGGCGCCGCTTCGTGCGCTGCATTCCGGGCGGTAAAAGCAGCGCCGGCCTTACCGGTTCCTGAACTGGACTTCACACACCGTGGCACCGGAAAACACCGGAATATGTTTTTATTTCACATGGATCTTTACTTCCGCGCTGGCGCCGTATAAAAGTTTGGCCCCCTGATAGGCATTCAAGGCGATGCGCACCGGAATGCGCTGGGTGACCTTGGTGAAGTTGCCGCCCGTGTTGCCGGTGGGCAGCAGTGAGAAGGTGGCCTGAGTGGCCCTGGTCACCGATGTAACCACACCGGTGAACTTTTTCCCCGGCAACTGGTCCACCGTAATATCCACCGGCTGTCCGGGATGCACCCGGTTGACCTTGGTCTCTTCAATGTTGGCCGTCACATACAGGGCATGGGGATCCACCATCATCACCACCGGATAGCCGGGGGCCGCCACCTCGCCGACGTGGTTCACCTTTTTGATCACCACGCCGCTGATCGGCGCCCGGATTACCGCCAGATCGCTGTTCGAACCCGGCGGCAGGGTGGTGTCGTCCAAACGGGCGATAATGTCCCCTGCATTCACCATTTGCCCCTCATTGACATCAAATTCAATAATCTTGGCCGCCACCTGCGGACTGACGTTATAAACGTCACCGTCAATCATAGCGTCATCGGTGGATACATAATAGGTGTTTTCATGCCAGTAATAATAACTGATCCCGGCCAGGACCACCACCATCAGTGCCGCGACCAAATAAATCAATTTCTTGTTTTTCAAACCGGGTTCCCCCTTCTCCAGTAAGCTTCAAACGCGAATCGCAAGCAGTCCGGCCCGTAAACGCCGGGGACGGACGCCGTCCGGCCGGATGCGGCCGCGGCAGTACCGTTTTCAAACCGGATGGCAGACGGGGCGTGCCCTTCGCCAGCAGGTGCCGTATCCGGTTGCCGCATGCGCAGCGGGCCGCCGGGATCCCGCCGCTTCCCTGTTTTACCGCCGGACGGCGGTGTCAGCCGCCCATGCAGGCTTCGCCCGCCGCGCCGTTCCTTCTTCAGCCGGATGCCGTACCACCGCCCGCCTTATCCGCCCCTTTATTCCACAGGCGGTCCCACCAGCGCTCCTTCCAGTCGTCCAGGATGGTGTAGACCACCGGCACCAGCACCAGGGTGATCAAGGTGGAAAAAGCCAGCCCGCCGGCCACCACTGTGGCCATGGGCGCCTGCCCCTCCGCGCCCTGCCCCAGGGCCAGCGCCATCGGCAGCATGGCCAGGATGGCCGTCAGCGCCGTCATCAAAATGGGGCGCAGGCGGGTGGGTCCGGCCCTGAGCAGCGCCGCACGCCGGTCCAGACCGCGCCGGCGCAGTATATTCACATAATCAATCAATACGATGGCGTTTTTCACCACAACGCCCACCAGCATGATCACACCGATGAAGGCCGGTACGGAAAAGGCACGCCCGGTGACCAGCAGGCTGAACACCACCCCGATGATGGTTACGGGTACGGAAAACATGATGATCAAGGGGTAGATTGCCGATTCAAACTGGGCCACCATCACCAGGTAGACCAGCACCACCGCCAGGATCAAGGCCAGGCCCAGGTCGCCGAAGGCCTCGGCCATCTGCTTCTGTTCGCCCCCGAAGTCCAGCGTATACCCGGGCGGCAGGGCCAGCCCGGGCATTTTGGCCTTGATGTCCCTGACCACGGCGGACAGACTGCGCCCGGCCAACTGCGCGGTTACCTGCACCACCCGGGAGCCGTTTTCGCGGGCGATGGCGTTTGGTCCGGTGGATTCCTGCAAATGCGCCACCTGGCTCAAGGGCACCTGCGTCCCGGACGGCGCGGTAATGGTAAGACCGGCAAGGTCGGCTAAACGCGCCTGCGCTCCGCCCGCCAGCTGCACCCGGATATCCACTTCATGTCCGCCGGTGTGGTACTGGGTGGCCGCCGTGCCGTCGATGGCCGTACGCACAGTGGCGGCCACGTCGGCCGGGGACAGGCCGTAGGCGGCCGCCCGGTCCCGGTCCACCAGCACCTGCACCTCCGGCCGCCCTTCCTCCAGGCTGCTGGTCACTTCCCGGGCACCCGGCACGCCGCGGATCAGGCCGGCCAGGTCGTCGCCCAGTTTGGTCAGCACAGCCAGGTCGTCACCCGCTATTTTCACTGAAACGGGGGCGCCGGAGCCCTGCATCTGGTTGGGGTCCTGGGCGGCCACGGTGATTTTGGCCCCCGGTATGTTCTTCAACTGCTCCCGCAGCTGCTCCGCGATCTGCCGGTCGGAAAGAGCGCGCCGGGTCTTGTCGGCCAGTTTCAAACTCACCTGGGCCAAATCGGTGGACTGCTCGCCCCACATCCCCTGTGTGCCGGTAAAACCCACTCCGGTGAAGATGCTTTCCACCCCGGGCATTTTTAGCGCGTCTTTTTCAATCTGCGCGGCCACCCGGTTGGTGGCGGCCAGATTCGTACCGCGGGGCATTTTTGCCGTTACATTCACATAGCCCTGATCCATGGACGGCATAAACTCAAAACCGACCAGGGGGAAGACGGCCAGGCTCAATACCATGAGCACCACCACCCCGCCGATCACCAGGCGCCGGTGCCCCAGCGCCCATTCCAGCAGGCGCCGGTAGGCATCGTTCAATTTGTCGGACCAGTGCCCGGAAACGGCGTACAGCCGCCCGAGCACCCCGTTCTTTACGCCCCGCCGTCCCTCCAGCTTGAGCAGGCGGGAGGCCAAAAGGGGCACCAGGGTCAGAGCCACAATCAGGGAGGTGAAAATGGAAAAGGAAACCGTCAGGGCCATGGGCCGGAACAGCTGCGCCGCCAGCCCCTGGACGAAAACAATCGGTAAAAAGACGGCCATGGTGGTCAGGGTGGAAGCGATCACCGCGCCGCCCACTTCGCCGGTGGCCGTTTTGGCGGCGTCCACCAGTCCGTAGCCCTGCTGGCGGTGCCGGTAGATGTTTTCCAGCACCACAATGGCGTCGTCCACGATCAGGCCCACTCCCAGGGCCAGCCCGCCCATGGAGACCAGGTTCAAAGTCATGTTGTTAAAATAAAGCAGGACAAAGGTGCCGACAATGGAGATGGGAATGGCGGTGGATATGATCAGCGTACTGCGCAGGTTACGCATGAAAATCCACATCACCAGCACGGCCAGCAGGCCGCCCGCCAGGGCTTCCCGCACCACGTGGGTGATCGATTCCTCAATGTATTTGGACTGATCCATGACCAGATCAAACTTCACGCCGGGCACCTGCTGTTTTAAATCAGCGATCGTCCGGCGCACCGCCTGCGCCACTTTCACCGTATTGGAGCCGCTCTGTTTCTGAATGAATACAGTCAGGGCGGATTTACCGTTCACCCGGCTGAAGCCGGTGGTTTTTTTCTGGCCATCCGTCACCTGCGCCACGTCACCCAGGTGCACGGCGGCGCCGCCGGGGGAACTGATCACCAGGTTACGGATCTGATCCAGATTTTTATATTGACCGGTTACGCGCACCAAAAGATCCTTGCTGCCTTCCTGCACGGAACCGGCGGAGACATTCATGTTCTCGGCCGTCAGCGCCGCCGTCAACTGGTTCAGGGACAGCCCGCGGCCCTGCAGGCGCGCCGGGTCGACCAGGACGTGGATCTCCCGCTCCACCCCGCCGGCCGTCCAGACGCTGGCCACCCCGGCGGTGCGCTCCAGCCGGGGCTGGATTACATCATCGGTGATCTTTTTCAGCTGCTCCGGGTCGGATGAGGACAGGGCCAGCTGCATGATCGGGATCATGTTCGGGTCCATTTTGAACACCATCGGCGATTTGACGCCGTCCGGTAAATACTGGCGCACCAGGTCGATCTTGTCCCGCATCTGCATGGCGGCCACATCCATGTTGGTGCCCCATTTATACTGCACGACGACCAGGGAGTTGCCGGTGCTGCTGGTGGACTGAATGCTGTCCAGGTTGTTCACCGTACCGAGCACCGATTCCAGCGGTTTGGTGACCTGGGCTTCCACTTCCTCCGGACCCACGCCGGGATCCTGGGTGACCACGGCGGCCACCGGCAGGTCCATTTCGGGGTAGAGGTCGATGTTCAACCGGCTCAGGGAGACGGCGCCCAGGATGAGCACCACACTCACCAGCACGGCCACCAGCATGGGACGGTTGATCGAAGTGTCGGTTATTTTCATGGATTTCCTCCGTTAACCGTTTTTCACCGTCACTCTGGCGCCGTCCTGCAAAGTTTCCTGTCCGGCGGTAACCACATCTTCACCTGCCGTCAGCCCGGAGGTGATCACAATATTGGTGCCGTCCGAGTCGCCTGTTTTCACCTCCCGCCGGTTGACCACGCCGTCCTTGAGCACCCAGACGTAGCTCTTGTCCCCGTCCTTGACCACCGCGTCCCGGGGCACGAGCAGGGATTTCTGCCGGTCGCGGGGCAGATCCACCTCGGCGAACATGCCCGGCTTTAAGATATGATTGGCATTGTCGATTTCGATTTTGACCGGATAGGCCTTGGTCACCGGATCAGCGGCCGGGGAGATGTTGGTCAGCACACCGGTGAAGGGCTGCCCGGAGGCGGCGCTGATTTTCACCTGTACCTTCTCGCCCTGCTTCAACTGATTGATTACATCTTCGCCGACAGTGGCCTTGACTACCACTTTATCCAGGTTGACCATGGAGACCACCGCCCCGTTGGCCATTTCGCCGGGATCGACCAGACGCGCGGTGATTACGCCGCTGAAGGGGGCGGTAATCACACTGTCATGCAGTGCCTGCTGCGCCAGGGCCAACGCCGCCTGCGCCGCCTGCAGCCCGGCCTGGGCGGTTTTCAAGCCGGCCTGGGCTTGTGCCTGTTGAGCCTGGTTTGATGCAACTCCGGAAGGGGCGCTATTTTCTACGTCTTGTTTGGCTTTTTCATACGGCAGTTCATACAGTCTTTCAAAATCAGCCTGGGGAATGGCCCCGGCGGCCAGCAACTGCTGCCCGCGCTGATAGTTGGCCTGAGCCACCGCATAGTTGGCCCGGGCGGTGGCCAGGGCGGCCTGCGCCGTCCCGGCACCGGCCTGCGCCGCCTGAACCCCCGCCTGCGCCTGGTCCACAGCGGCCTGTGCCTGGCTCACTCCGGACTGCGCCTGGCTCACCCGGTCCTGTAAATCCTTATTGTCCAGCTGCACCAGCGGCTGACCGGCCTGTACCGTGCTGCCCACATCCACGAAAACGGCCGCCACCTTGCCGGGCATCTTGGCCACCACTTCGGACGACTGCACGGCCTCCAGCTTGCCGCTGACCACCGTATCGTTGCTCAGATAGCCCGTCTCCGCTTTGGCCGTGCTCACCGTCAGCGTCCCGGCCGCGGCCTGATCGACGGCCGCCGGCTTTTTGCCATGGGTGATGGCCAGCCCGGCGGCCACGACCACCAGTACGGCCACAACCGCTATGATCACCTTGCGCGCCCGGCCGCCGTTTTTGCTATGTACAGCATCGCCCCCGGCCGGTGGCAGGCCGCCCCTGTCTTCTTCCGGCGCGCCGTTTGCCGGCGCTTCATGCTCATTGGCCATATGCTTCACTCCCCGCCCCATAATTGTACCTGTAAAGTAATTACACGGTTATGCTGAAAAAGTTTCCGCCAAAACCAATCCGTATTCAACCGGCCAGCCCGATTTCACAGGCGGCAGATGACACATAACCCAGCACTAAAAAGCAATGCGCCACCATCAAACAGGTAGCCGTTTTAAGACCTGCGCGGCTGGCAGGCGCCCGGAAGCAACCCGTTGCCGGTAAACCTCTTTATCCGGGCTTCTCCCCCGGTCCTTCCTCCGGCATCTGGTGCACGGCGCAGCACCCCCGGCCGGTTGTAATACCGCCCCCCTCCCGCTGGATTACAGCCAGCAGCTTTTCGTAAATGTGCACCAGCTGCTCCACATCTGTTAGGGGCAACTGGCCGAGATATCTTTCCAGGATCCGCCGCCTGGTCAGCAGGCAAGATTGCAGTACCTGCCTGCCCTCGGGTGTCACTTCCAGCCAGACCACCCGCCGGTCGCTGTCGTCACGCACCCGCCGCACGAATCCGGCCTTGTGCAGCCGGTCCACCAGCGCGGTGATGGCACTTAAGGACACGCCCATGTCTTCGGCCATCTCGGAAACCATCATACGCCCGCGCCGTTCAACCCGTTTCATCACAAAAAACTGGCTGCCCGTAATGCCCTGTGCCAGGTGATGATCCAGTTCGGCATGCAAGCGGCGGATCATTTGCTGGAACACTTCCTCCAGCCGGTCGATGCAGACGGCGAGCTCCTTTTGCTGCCCCACCCTTTACCCCGCCTTTTTACTTAAATTTAACCACCCAAAAGGTTCACCATGTAAAGTATATGACTTCGGGTAATTACTGTCAAGTATGGTTATATACCCGGCATGAAAAAAGCCCCGCCGTGGTATGGCAGGGCTTTTCCGCCGTATTTTCTTTCACCAGGCTAATCCTGATCCGCTTCCATCAGCAGGAGCAGGAAATCTTCCACCGCCGCGCCAAAGCGGCGCAGCGTTTCCGGCAACTCTTTTACCGGCTGCTCCATGCGCCCCCATTCCAGATCAAAGCCGTACAGGTTGCGGAAACGATGCCGGAAAGCCAGGTATTGCTCCAATTGCCCGGCCAGTTCCAGATCGATCACGGCGGGCCGGCGTTCTTTCAAATGCAGTGTCATTTGCTCCAAAAGTTGACGGTGCCAATTCTCCCCCCGCGGGGCCAGTTGATCAATTTCTTTGGCGATATTTAAAAAAATCTTCTCCACCCCGGTATAGAAGTCATGCAGCATTGAGCCCAGGGCACGCAGAATGACGGTGTTTTTTATTTCTTTACCCTGAAAAGGCTTCAAGGCCTTTTTCATCTCGGCGGACAATTTGTCCAACTGCCGCAGTTCCTGTCTGATCCTGGCTTCCAATACGGCCGTTTCGGCAGTCATATTTCCACTCCCTCCTGCCGGATCCGGCCTTGCAACTCCGGAGAGGCGGATTCCAGCAGCACCAGGTCCAGGTGGAAGGGCTCCACCAGCGTCAGAGCGCCGGCATAAAGACGCCAGAAGTTGGCTTCCACCGGCAATCCCTCCAGGGCCAGGTCGATGTCGGAATGTTCGTTGAACCTGCCGCCGCGGGCCAGGGAACCGAAAAGCAGCACCCGGCAGCCGTACTCCGCCCGGATCATGGCCGCCGCCCGGCGCGCGCCGGCCAGGGCGTCCTCTTTCCGCTGCGCCAGCTCTTTTTCCCTCTGCTCACGCCTTTTTTTCAGACCGGCCCGGACACAGGCCACATCCCGTCCGGTAAACACCGGGTCAAATATCACCGTTTCCACCTCCTGGGGATTTGCTTCTTCCATCATGCGGACCACTTCTTCGTGTGAAGCCCTGGGAAATTCCGCCTTGAAAATATATAACACCCTTTTCCCGGACGAAAGTTTAAGTAATGCCTTCTTGTTGGCGAGAAGCTGCTTGTAGCCTTTGTCATGGGCGTGGTGTGACTTGTCGTGATCAAGCACGGCACCACCCGCTTTTTGAGGTCATTATACCATATGCGGCTGTTTTTGAATATGGCCTGCCGCGCACCTGGCAGTTTTCAAAGCCGGCAAAAATAAACCCCGCACTTCCTGCGCGGGGACCGGTGAATGCCGTTATCATCATGGATACGCTTTCCAAAGCGCAAAGACGACATCCGGCGTTTGCACGTATAACAACAATATATCAATTGTCAAAAAGCCAAGTTCCGTAAATGTAGCTTCACCGGCCGGCTTCCCGCACCGGCAGCGCAGCCGCTTGCCCCGCCGGCGGCGCGAACCGGTACTGGCGGTGGAAGAAATAGACGGACAGGGGCAGGAGCACCGCCGCCAGGCCGGCCAGCACGGCCAGATCGCGGGCCAGCACCGGCAGGCTCACACCCATCAAAGCAATATCCCGCACATCGGAGGCGAAATAGGTCAGCGGCAGCAGGCTGGAGACGGCCCGGGCCAGGGGGGGCATGGCGGGCAGGGGCCAGGTGTAGCCGGAAAACAAAAACGAGGGCACTGCCACCAGCATGGCCAATTGGGTCGCTTCCAACTCGCTGCGGCAAACGGTGGAAAGGAAAATGCCCAGAGCGTGAATGCCGGTCAAAAAGAGCAACTCCAACAGGCCCAGCACCCATATACTGCCCCGGAAGGGAACCTGGAACCATGTAAAGACCAGCAGCAAAACACCGTTCAGAGTCAACAGGTTGGCCAGCAGGTAGGGAAGCAGCTTGCCGAGCACCACCGCCGGCGCGGAAATCCCGGCCCGCCGCAGTTCTTCCAGTGTGCCCTGTTCTTTTTCCCGGCTTACAGCCACGGCCACATAAAGCAGGGCGATTTGCTGCATCACGGTGCAGACCAACCCGAGCAGCAGGAAGTTGAGATAATTAAATGCCGGGTTGTACCAGATGCGCAGCCGCAGGTTCAGCGGCGCGGCCGCGTCCAAAGCCTGCCCGGGCAGCAGGCCGCGGCTCTCCAGGGCGGTCACGCTCACCCCGGCCGAAAGCGTGCCGGCGATTTCACTGGCCGCCGTCATCACCGCATTGCTGTAGAGCATGTTGGTGCCGTTGACCACGACCAGCAGGCGCCCCTGCCGGCCGCTTTTCACCGCCCGCGCAAAGTCCGGGGGAATCACCAGCGCCGCCACGGCCCGCCGGTCTGCCAGCGCCCGGTTCAGTTGGGCCTCATCGTCCACATAGCCGAGCAGGTCGAACTTTTGCGAGTCTTGGAAAGCCTGCACCATTTCCCGGCTTAAACCGGTCTGGTTCATATCGTAAACCACCGTTGGTATGTGCGTGATCACGTGCCGGCTGTATAATACGCCAAACAGGCTGATATACAGGAACGGAATGCCCAGTAAAATAATCAGCAGCCGCCGGTTGCCCAGCATGTAACGACATTCCCGCCGGGCTACAAAACCAATCTGTCCGGGCACCATAACCACCCCCTTTCCGGAACTCAAAACGCCACTTCCGCCGTCATGCCCGGCCACCAGGCCGGGTCGTCAAGCTCCACCCGCACGTCAAAGGCGATGATGTCTTTGTCGCCCCGGTCGTTCGTCGCCCGGTAGGTGGCAAAGTCGCCCTTTTTGTTGATGGCCGTCACTTCCCCGGTAAAGCGCCGGCCGGGAAAGGCATCGCCGGTCACCGTCACCTTCTGGTGCAGCTTGATTTTGCCCAGCGCTGTCTCCGGCACCTTCACATCCACCCAGTTATGACCGTTTTCGGTAAGCGTGAACAGTGACGCTCCGGCCGCCGCCACTTCCCCCGCTTCCACATTGCGGGAGGTGATCACGCCCGAAACTGGCGCCACCACCTTTGTCTGGGCCAGGTTGGCCTCAATTTCCTGCAACTGTGCCTGCGCCTGGTTGTAGGCCGCCCGGGCCGCGTTGATGTCCGCCTGCGAGGCCGCTTTGGCCGCCGACGCCTCCGCCACGCCGGCCTGATAGACGTCCACCTGCCCCAGGCCGGCCCGGGCCGCCGCCACGTCGTCTTCCGCCGCCTGCACGGCCGCATTGGCGGCGTCCAGCTTGTTTTTCGCCTCATCGTACTGCTGCTCCGGGACAGCGCCCTGCCGGTGCAGTGTATCAATGCGCTGGTAGACCTTCTTCGCCAGGGCGGCATCGTCCTGCGCTTTGGCCAACCCGGCCTGCGCTTTGGCCAGAGTGGCCCCGGCGGTGCCCCGGGTTACGTCTGCGGCCGCCTGCGCCTTTTCACCGCCGGCCGCAGCCGCCTGCAGTCCGGCACCGGCCTTTTGCATGGCCGCCGCGGCCGCGTCCAGCTGCGCTTGTGCCGCCTTTTTCTGGTTTAAAAGATCTGCTGGATCAATCTCCGCCAGTAACTGTCCATTTTTGACCGTACCGCCCTCTTTAACCGCCAGCTTGATCACCCGGCCGGGAATCTTGGTATTGACGTCCACCTCCGTGGCATTGACCAGGCCGCTGTAGGTTTGCTTGTCCGCTTGCGCCGGGCCGCCGGCCACACACCCGGCCAGGGAAAAAACCAGCACTGCCGCCAATCCGAGTACCGCCGCACGCAACCATGAGATTTGCCGTTTCTGTACGAACAACTCGCTCTCTCCCCCACACGACTATTTTTCCGGGGCCAGGATGCCCCGCCAAACCAGGGCCAGGATGTGCTCCAAATGCGCGGCCAGCATCTCCGGCGCCCGGGGATCCCGCGGCCAGAGAAAACGCAGCATGTCCAGGCGGGAAAAGTAGGACAGGCATAATCCGTTAATGCTCACCAGCAGACGGCGGATATCTATGTCCGGCCTGAATACCCCTTCCCGCACCCCCTGGTCAAGGATAGACTCCAATTTCTCCAGACCGGCTTCGAAAAGACCGGACAAAACCTGTCCGGCAAAGCGCCCGCCCTGCAGCGTTTCCCAGCCCACCAGCCGCACAAAATCCAGGTTTTCAGCCAGGAAGTAAAAGTAGCGGCTGACGGCCGCCCGCGCCCGCTCGACCACCGCCCCCTCCACGCACAGCTCTTCGCTGCTCATCCGGTAGACCCGCTCGAAGCACTCTTTGAGCACCTCCAGGTAAAGCCCTTCCTTGCTGCCGAAATAGTGGTACAGCATGCGCTTGTTCACCCCGGCCGCCCCGGTGATCTCCTCCACCCGCGCCGCGTCAAAACCGCGGGCGGCGAAAATTTTCCGCGCCACGGCCATAATCTTTGCCCGGGTGGCTACGGCGTCCCGCACCTGTTTCAGCCCTTTATCCACGCCAACACCCCCTGATAAGTAACCGTATGGTTACTTACTGCCATATATTTTTACTATACCCTTCTCGCACCTGTCAAGACCGGATAAACCTCAAAACCGGCCGCTTCCGCAAGCCAGTGAAAAATAGCGGCTGTTCCCTGGCTTCAGCTTCACTCAGCGCCGGATAATAAAAGCCCCACCCGCAGGGTGAGACTTTTGACAGGTTTGAAATACTTACCCCGGCCACATCCCGGTGGTGTACACCGGATATCACTCCGCTCTTTCAGATACATTTGCCACAAAAGCTTCCGGTGTTGCAGGCGGCAAGCTCCTTTTGCTGCTTCACCCTTCACCCCGCCCTTGACTTAAATTTAACCACGCAAAAAGTTCACCACATAAAGTACCTGGAATAAAAAAAGCCCCACCACTGCATGATGGGACATGCCCGCCGAAACGCCGTATCTCATACGTCACACCCCGCACCTTATTCCGGTACAATCAACTGGCCGAAATTGATATATGTCACTACCAAATGCTTTTTTGAACATTCCAGATCGTTTCCAATCAGCGCACAACCATGAATGGATGCTGTGGCCACTAAAATGGCATCAGGCGTTTTCAGATTGGTCAAAGCCCTTATTTCAGCCGCCTTGATGGCTATTTCCCTGATAACATCAAGCGTGTTCAGAATAGGAAAACAATCCAGGAGTAACCTTATGTTTTTCTTAAGTTCTTCATTCCCGCTTTTAAACGGCTTAACCAGCAACTCAGTAACCGTAATCACAGAAAGGTATCCCTTTACCTCATTATCTTGAATCTGTTGAAATACTTCCCTGGCGGCCGCTCCGAAAACGGGGCTGTCTTCCAGAAAATAAATGACTATATTGGTATCAACCAAAACCGCCGTCTGTTTTTTCAATGTATACAAAAGCGCGGCTATTCCCACGAGTCCCTTTCCTCCCGCACATATTCATCAACCTGGCGTGAAGTTGCGCCATACACACCCCGGGCAATGCCGGAAAAAAAGTGGGTAATGTTATCCGGTACCCGGGTGAAGGTAATCTGATCTCCTTTGATCTCCAGCGCCAGCCGGTCCCCTTCCTTTAAATTTAACGCCCGGCATAGCCTGGCTGGAAGAGTGATTTGCCGCTTACTGGATATCTTTACAATTGCCATCCCACTTTACCTCCAATACTTTTCCTTACTATATTATAAGCGTGCCTTACCCGGTATATCGACACCAAATAGCCCTTTTTTCCGAACACCGGCAATTTTTAATCCGGCAAAAGACAAACTCCGCTGTCAAACCCCGAAAAACCGCAAAATCAGCCGTTTCCGCAAGCCAGTGAAAAATAGCGGCTGTTCCCTGGCTTCAGCTTCACTCAGCGCCGGATAATAAAAGCCCCACCCGCAGGATGAGACTCTTGATAGCAAGATTAAATTGACCTGCTCTCCGCCGGATTTTTGTTCACCAAGCCAATCCTGATCCGCTTCCATCAACAGGAGCAAGATCATCCCGTTCACTGCATATCGCTTTTCAGTTTAAAAACCTCTTCCCTGTTCAATCCGGTTATCCCGGCCACGTCGTCCACGGAAAACCCCTTGCGCAAAGCGGCCCTGGCAACCGCCAGTTTCCCTTTCAGTTCGCCTTCCTTGAGCCCTGCCAGCTTGCCTTCCCTGAGCCCCTCCAGCTTGCCTTTCAATATCGCCCGTTCCTGCATCTCGTCCAGGGCGGGTTCCAAATTCATAATCACCGTTTCCACCTCCCAGGGGTTTGCTTCTTCCATCATGCAGGCCACTTCTTCATGCAGAGCCTTGGGATACTTCGCTCTGAAAATATGCAGCACCCATGCCACCAGCTGCCTGAATTCATCCCGGCTCAACGACTTCAGCCCGGCGGCCATTTTGCGCATGCGTTTGAGTAATTCTTCTACGTCCATCTTCCAGAAATGTCTTCTTGTTGGCGAGAAGCTGCTTGTAGCCTTTGTCATGGGCGTGGTAGGATTCGTCGTGCTCTGCCACGGCATCACCCGCTTTTTGAGCTCATTATACCATATGCGGCTATTTTTGAGTATGGCCTTTAGCGCACCCGGCATTTTCCAAGCCGGCAAAAACAAACGCCGCGCTCCGGCAACTCCCGGTGCCGCATCTACTGCCCAACCGGCAGCACCAGGCTTTCCCTGAGCCACGCCTGGCTGTGGAACACCAGCAGATCATTCCCGTTGACAGTATAGGATTGTTTGCCGAGCACAATGTTATTGGGCGGGTTCCAGCGGACGCTTAAATTCTCCGCCAGGGCGTAAGCCCGGACCGGGATGAAGCGGTGGCCGTTGAACCGCACTTCCGGCAGGCAGTATCCCTTGTATTCCCGCCAGCCCTGCACATCGCTCAAATAGTAGGATGGTGAGATCAACGCCTTATAGGCGTTCAATATAACCCCGTTGCTTAAAGAGTAGTCGTTATCCTCGCTGTGAAAGGTGATGCTGTCGCAATCGAAATAGCTGACCGCCTTCACCCGGTGGAATGATTGCGGCAGTTCGTTATAAAAATTGCACATTTCATTCACCGCCCGGGCCGTCAGATTGCGCCCGGACGATTTTTCATAATGCGCAACGCCGAATTCGGCAATGAAAAACGGCTTGTCGGGAATGCGGTAATAAAGGTACTTCAGGGAATCGAGCGGATTCACATGCCAGATACTGCTGTCCGCCTCCCCGTTGTACTGCCCGTCATAATATATGTCCATGCCCACCCAGTCCACGCATTCACTGCCGGGATAGTAGTCCATCATCCCGCTCAAAGGCGTTTCCGCCGGCACCCAGACCATGGCCACATTGGGCGCTTCCTCCCGGGCCACCTTCCATACCAGTTGCCACTTTTCCTGGTACAGCCAGGGATTGCCGTGCCAGGCCACCCACGGCCCGTTCATCTCGGAGGCGAAACGCAGAAATATGGGAATACCGGACTTCCAGGCATCTTTCATAAACCGGTGCAGATAGGCGTCGTCCTGCACTTGATCCAAACCGTCATTGGGCTCCAGGGCCAGCTGCAAGGCGGCGTGCGCGGCCTTCACCTTGGCGGCCAGATCGCTGGGAAACGGCTGCCCGTAACCGCGGTAGGCCAGGAAGGCAGCCTGTTTTTTGCCGGCCAGGAGGTTGAAATTCTGCGGGTCGGCGTTACACCTGGTATCGTCAAACATATATGCGCCTGTGTAACAGCCGTTGTCCGGCTCGAATACCGCACCGGCGTAAACACACCGGGGGCAAGAAGACAGCAGCAGCACAAACAATAATAAAAAGCAACTCTTTTTCTTCATTAAAAAGCAAACCTGCCTCGATAAAAATTCTCAAGACCCCATGTGTGCACCACCTGGAGCATTAAATGGTTTACATATCAACCGGGTGGCCAGAAAACGCAAACAATTATTCATTGCCGAGGGGATTAAGCGGCGGCCAAACCTGTTTCAAACATTAGATAGTCTCTCATAGTAATATTCCCGGCGCATCACCAGCTTCCCGGTCATTATACTACAGACGGCATGCTGCCGCTATGCCTCCCGGCACCTTCAACCAGCCGGTTTTCCGGGAAAACGCAAAGCAACCCGCGAAATAACGCGGGTTACAACAATTCATGACAAAATTTGCCGGCCTGGCGGCCTTCAACGGCCGGGCACGATCCGGCGGTGAACGGTTCCACCGGTACAGCAGGGAATCCACCGCCCCAACAGCAATGCAACGCCCCACCAACCCACACCTCTATTTAATCCGGTCCAACCGCCCCACCGGCGTTACCTGCCGCTCCTCAACCCCAATCGCTTTCAAGATTATTTCCATGGGACAAAATCCCGTGATTGCGGATACCATCAGCATAAAGCCGACAAACCCGGTGAAATACAGCCAGTAAATACTGACCGAAACCGCCAGCAACGTGCTGCCCAGAACAAAAATGCCGGCAATTAAACGCACCAGGGAACCACGGCCGTTGACAACAAACATGAGCCTCCCTCCTTTCATTTCAAATAACCGGAACTTAAAAGCCTGCAGATGATGCCCGGGCGGCCCCGGTACCGCCTGTATCATCGCCGCACCTCCCGCCGCGATGAAACTTTTCAACTCGGCGCCGGCAATGATGCTATTACTGCCCGGCTGACAGCTTTTCACCGGCGTCCGCCGGCCGGCGCGCCTGCAGGCGCCTTTCCAGCCCGTACAGCAGCGTTGGAATTAAAACCAGCGTCAGCGACGTGGCGGCAATAGTGCCAAAGATGAGCGATACAGCCATGCCGGTGAAAATCGGGTCGAAAATGATCACGAATGAACCGACGATAATCGCCGCCGCCGTCAGGATGATCGGCCGGGCGCGCACAATGCCCGCTTCGATCAGCGCTTCCTTCAGCGGCACACCATCCCGCAATCGCTCATTGGTAAACTCAACCAGCAGGATGGAATTACGCACCACAATACCGGCCAGGGCGATGAAACCAATCATCGAGGTGGCGGTAAAGAAGGCGCCCATCAGCCAGTGTCCGGGAATAATGCCCAGCAGGGTCAACGGAATGGGCACCATGATCAACACCGGCATACTGAACGACTTGAACCAGGCCACCATGAGCAGATACATGATGATCAGGCCAATGGCGAAGGCGACGCCCAGATCCCGGAAAACCTCGTAGGTGATCGTCCACTCGCCGCCCCACTTCAAGGCCACGCTATTATCCAATGCCGGCTTGTGGATCCACAACTGGGGCAGGTTTTGCCCGTCGGGCAATTTGATCTGTCCAATCCGCCTGCTCATTTCCAGCATGGCATAAACCGGACTGTCTATTCGTCCACTCACATCTCCGGTCACATAGATCACCCGGTTCAGGTTTTCGTGGTAAATGGGCTGATCGGCACTATCTTTTTCCTGCCGCACCAGTTCGGAAACCGGCACCATCCCTCCCTCTTTATCCGGCAACGTAAAAGCATGCAATAGACTTTCCAAATTGGAACGCTCGGCTAATGGTGCCCGTAATATAATGGGCACCGGCTCTATCTCCTGGTTGGTATGCAATAGATCCACAGTACTCCCGTTAATTAACATATCAATGGTTTGAGACACATCCTGGTTTGATATGCCGTGCAACTGTGCCTGCCGGTTGGGAATAAAGCGGTATTCCGTTTGTGGATCATTGACCATCCAGTCCACATCCACCACGCCGTTTGTTGTGGCAAACACATGCTTGACTTGAGCGGCCACCGCCAAATCCTGTTCCCAATCGCGACCGTATATCTCTGCTACAATTGGCGAGAGGGTGGGCGGTCCGGGCGGCACCTCCACCATCTTCACCACCGCGCCGTAACGGGAGGCAATTTGATCAATTGGCCCGCGCAGTTGTTCAGTCAAGGGGTGGCTCTGTACATTACGCGCTTTTTTCCCTACCAGATCCACCTGAATGGTGGCCAGATTGTCTCCCTTTTGAATGTCGTACCAGCGTACCAACCCGTTGAAGTTCACCGGAGCCGGTATGCCCACATAGGTCACGTAGTTGGATACTTCGTTAACCGTAGCCAGATAATCTCCCACGGCCCGGGCGGCCTTCGCCGTCTGTTCAAGGGTGGTGCCGTCCTTTGTGCGCAGCACAACCTGAACTTCTTCCTTGTTGTCAAAGGGCAGCATTTTCATAATCACCGCCTGCCGGGTAATGAGCAGAAAAGACGCCCCCAACAGCACCACCAGGCCGATTACAAACGTATACCGCGCCTTCCGGTGATCCAGCAAATACTGCATTACCCGGCGGTAATAAAGTTTCGGTCCGCTTCCGCCATGCATATCGGTTTCGCACTGCTCCACGTCCTTTGGCTTGTTGCGTAACAGCCGCAGGGCAAACCAGGGCGTGACGACAAAAGCCACCAGCAGGGAAAAGAACATGGCCACCGAGGCGTTAATCGGAATGGGCCGCATATACGGTCCCATCATACCGGTGACATAGGCCATCGGCAAAAGGACTGTAATAACGGTCAATGTGGCCAGGATGGTCGGGTTGCCCACCTCGTCCACCGCCTGGATCACCTCACCGGCCGTGGGCACCTCGCGCAAATGGCACCAGCGGTTGATGTTCTCCACCACCACAATGGCGTCGTCCACCAAAATGCCGATGGCAAAGATCAGCGCGAACAATGTCACCCGGTTCAAGGTATAACCATACATCTCGCTTAAGAACAGGGCTATGGCCAGGGTCACCGGCAAGGCCACCCCCACCACCAGCGCCTCCCGGAAACCGAGCATCACCAGGATGAGCAAAAATACCGATACCACGGCGATAATCATATGCTCAATCAGTTCGTTGGATTTTTCCGCCGCGGAAGCACCGTAATCACGGGTCACTGTAACATGAACATCAGCCGGGATCAGACTGCCTTTCAGGGCATTGATTTTATTCAACACATCACCGGACACAATCACCGCATTGGCGCCCTTTTTCTTGGCCACCGTGATCGTCACCGCCGGGAACACCGTATTCCCGGCAACCGGCGCATGCAGACCGCTTTCCGCCGCCGCCGGTCCGGTTCCAAAGAGTACATAATTGGTCACATCACCAGGACCGTCCTTGACTTTGGCTACATCCCGCAAATAAACAGGCCGGTTCTGGTAAACACCCACCACCAGATCGCCGATATCCTGAACATTACTTAGAAAACCGCCGGTCTGCACCTGGTAGGTGTAGTTGTTCCGGCTGACGGCCGCCGGGTTACTGTTCATGTTGGCTGAACGAATGACACCCGCTATCTGCAGTGGCGAGACGTGATAAGCGCTCAACCGGTCGGGCGAAAGGGAAACAGTAATCTGCCGCGGTTCCCCGCCCAACACATCTACCTTGTAAATATTATGCAGCCGGTTGACCTCGTCGGCCACAGTCAGGCCAATCCGCCGCAGTTGGTAAGCGTTCAGCTTGTCGCTCCAAAGAGTGATGCTGTCAATGGGCACGTCTTCAATCGCTTTCGGCTTGATTAAAGGCTGACCCACATTCATGGGCATTTTATCCATGTTCGAATAGATCTGGTTATAAACATTAAACAAGCTGCTGTCCTGATCGGAACCGACCTTGAAACGTACCGTTACCATGGCCATGCCCGGCATGGATTTTGAGTAAATGTAGTCTACTCCCTTGACATACCATAAGATTTTCTCCAGCGGCGTGGTTACATGTGCTTCCACTTCCTGCGCACTGGCTCCTTGAAAAGGTATAAATATTTCCACCATCGGTACCACGATCTGAGGATCTTCTTCTTTCGGCGTGGTTACAACAGCAAATATGCCCAGAAGTAACGCGGCCAGCACCAGTACCGGTGTAATCTTGGAATTCAAAAAAGCGGCGGCGATTTTACCGGCAATGCCCAATTTTTTTTCACTCATTGATTAACCCGCCCTTTACCCGGTCGCCGTCGTGAACCCGGGCCGTCCCGCCGGCCACAATCACATCGCCGGGATTTAATCCGGAGAGCACCTGCACTTTATCGCCCTGTTCCTCCCCCAACGTGACAAAACTTAGTCTGGCCACATCGTTACGCAGGATATAAACGCCGGTAAAATCGCCCCATTTCACCACCGCCGCGGCGGGTATGGTCATTTCCCGCTTACTGCCCAGAGCGAAATCAGCATCGCCATACATGCCGCTTTTTACATTCAAATCTTGAGGCAGAAGGATTTTTACCAAATAGGTCATGCTGCTGGATTCTACGGCAGGCACGATTTCATCCACCTTCGCCACGAATTGCCGGTTCAAGGCGGGGATATCAACCGTAACTTGATCGCCTACCCGGATCTGATGATAATAGCTTTCCGGCACCGGCACCTCCAGGCGATAGGGACCTTGCTCTTCCTCGGCTACAGGTTGACCCGGCGTAACCATGCTGCCCACATCGACCATTTTTTTCACGATTATGCCGTTTAAAGGGGCGCTGATCCGGCTGTAGCTGTTGACGGCCTGCGCGTACTGCAAATTGGCCTGCGACTGGGTCACCTGGGCGCCGGCCACCTTCACCTGTGCCACCGCGCTGTCCAAAGTCGCCCGGGCGTTGTCCAGGGCGGATTTAGCCTGCTGGTACTGGTTCTGCACGCGGTCGAAGTCGGCCTGGCTGACCGCTCCCTGGCTTTGAAGAAATTTGTAACGGTTGAAGTTGGTTTCAGACAGCTGATAGTCAGCCCGGGCCTTCTCCAGTCCCGCTTCCGCCTGCTTGATACCCTGTGCCTGCGCCTGCTCGCCGGCCAGAGCGGACTGCACGCCGGCCGCCGCCTGGGCGGTCTGAGCAGACAGATCCCGGTCGTCCAGCAGGCAGAGATCCGCGCCGGCCGTCACCTGGCTTCCTTCATGAAAGTTTACTGATGTGACCCGGGCCATGATTTTGCTGGCAATCAACGCTCTGACCATTGGACGCACGGTGCCGGTGGCAGAAATATGTAAGGTGCCGGAACCGTTCTGTACCTTGTAAGTTTGTACACCGGTAACCTCCTGTCCCTGCAACGGCGTATGCCCGGTTTTGACCTTGGGCAACAGCGCTCCCGTTGTCCAGAGGATCAGCAGCAACACCGGCAGGACAAAGAGGGCGACAATTCTGAAAACACCTTTCATGCCGGACAAACGCAAAAACTTTTGCTTCAGGCGTTCTGGAAGAACCATGCTTAATGGAGGCCTCCTTTCTTGTTAACATTACAATATATATTAATTATACGATATTATTCCGTCATGTCAACCTGTTTTTTCCGGTTTTTACGTTGGCACTGTTTGAGCATAAGTGAAATAACCATCCGACGAAAACTAGCAACCCGGCACTGGTAACGGGCAAACATAAAGTGGTTTCCCGGCCTGGGAAACCACTTGTTGAAATCAATATTTTGTTCATTGACCCGCTCAATGATCAATACCAACGCACACTTAAACTGGTTGCCGGAATGAAGCTGCCGGCGTTGCCCAGACCGACGTTTAGCGTTACGTTTTCCGCCAAATTGTCCGTAGCCACAACAAACAGCATTCCCTGGCTGTTGGTGACGGAACTTGACTGAGTCAGCTGTACGTTGCTGGAGTTGCTGGTTATGGAAAAAGCCACGCCTGATGCCGGGGCACCGTTACCATTGGTTGCCTTTACTGCAAGCACCACCGGTTGACCGGCCGGCACACCGCTTGCCGAGATAGCCGCGCTCAAGTAGTAGCCTCCCGCGGTCACCGTGGGCGTACTGTAGGCATAGGTGCTGCCGCCTTGTGCGCCCCATTGCACGGATGCGGCGACCGACGGCGCCCGGGAGGTGGCGTTGACCAGATTGCCGGTGAATGTCACGGTTTCATAATTATTGTCCCAAGCGGTAATATAGGCCTGGCCCTGGCTGTTTGTTGTGACAAAGCTGTTATTCATTGAAACACCATTGGAACTGCTGACCACATTCACCCCGATCCCAGAAGCCAGTTTACCGGAACTGTCTGTCACCGTAATACTGAGCACAACCGGCTGACCGGCCACGGCAGCGTTGGTGGAAGGTCTTATCTGCAAGGAATAGATGGGCGTATTGTTATTTGCTGTCGTCTGCTGAGCGTATGCCCCCACCCAGGAAACGGTGGCGGTGGCCATAATCGCTGCATTGTTGGCCATATGCGTTATAAACACCACATTTTCAATATTGTTGTCAGTGACGGTAAAAAATGCCTGGCCCTGGGAGTTGGTAGTTAATGCGGTGCTGCCCGGGGCGGCCCCCGGGGAAGTGCTGCTGACCGAAATCGGTTGATTGACGGCCGGACCATAATTACCCGTGGCGGTAATGGTGAATACCACCGGTTGGCCGGTTGCAGCGGTGGTCGTTGAAGGGATGATGGAGATCCCGGGGGTGGTCTGCACATAGCTTGATTGCAAAGGCGCCACCGGTGCCCAGTAAACATTCAAAGTTTGTGGCTGGGATGCACCTGCCCCGGAAAGAGTGAAGGTGACATTGTCCTGGTTATTATCTGTAGCGACTACAAAAGCCTGGCCCTGGGCATTGGTGGTCACAGTGCCGGTATTTAAAACGGCTCCGGCGGAATTGCTGGTAACGTTCAGAATCACTCCCTGGGCGGGGTTACCGGCGCTGTTGGTTGCCGTAACCGTTAAAACCACCGGCTGACCGGCTACAGGCGAAGCAGTGGTGGCATTAAATTGCAAATAATAGTTACCGGTGGTGTTTGTATTTGTCGTAACGCCACCGCTGGTCCACTGTACAGCAGTGTTTGCAGTGACTCCCAGTGCAGGGACGGTAGCGGTGATGATTACATTTTCCGCCGCCGCATCTGTGGCGGAGATCAACCCCAGTCCCTGACTGTTCGTGGTCACCGAACCGGCAGACAGTTGCACATTGCCTGAATTGCAGCTCACATTCACTGTCGCGCCGTTTACCGGCTGATTGCCGGAATTGGTGAGACTAACCACCAGGGCCAGGTTTTGGCCGGTGGCAGCAGTATTACTTACCGGTTGCAACTGCAACCGGTACTGATTGGTGGTCGCCGGGACGGAAGTACCGGTTGTTTGTCCGTTGTCACCGGTTTGTGTTCCGCCAGTACCTGGCGGAACCGCTTTGGCGGGTGTTATGATCACTGCCTGTTTTTTGCCATCCCAGGTTGCGTTGTACCCAAAGGCGTTGGCCACATAGCGTGCCGGTAAATAAATACGCCCTTGAGCAACCACCGGGGTTGTATCCATGGTCAGATGCCGGCCGTTGACAATATAATCATTTTTATCAGGTTGAAAAATTGCTGATACGTTACTGCTAGACAAAATAGCCATATTGCCGGCTTGATCCCAGGTGATATTGTTCTTGGACAGGCCAAGCGCCAGGCCTAAAAAGCGTAAGGGAACAAAAACCCTGTTCTCGGGCATTTTAATAAAGGTTGCGGCATCCATCTGATAGGATTGGCCATTCACGGTGTAGTTGGTTTTTCCGAGTACAAATTCCACCCCGCTTATGGTATCTCCACTGGCTGCCGGGGAAAAGAATATGTTTAGCAAAAGACAGGCTAGAATAATAGTCAGTATTTTTTGTGCCACCATTGCTCACCCCCGAGGTTTGTTATTTAGGCATCTTCGACAGGTTGATGAAATTTCCTGCCTGATTGGACAAATATGCCAGTAAATAAAAAGACTGTTGTCTCTATTTTCCCAAGCCTTAGATTGCGCGCCTGTCGCGACACAGTCCGGGGACACACCGCAGCGATCTTTTCCGGCATGAACAGGTTTAATTGCCAGGATGTATTTTGTTAGCCTAAACTTTTGCTTGCCAATGTAGTTTTTTTATGGTAACTTTTTAATATCGATTTAATTTAATAGCTCTTTGAAACTTACAAACTTCCTGGAGGTATAAATTGAACGCGCAGCAAACGGATAGTAAAAATATTTCTTTTTGGATCCCCTTGTTTACCGTTGTTCTGGGATGTTTTGCCGCCCTGCTGACCAGCAGTTCAGTCAACGTGGCGCTGCCGAAAATGATGGCCATATTCGGTGTCGGTACTGACCAGATCGAGTGGGTGCTTACGGCATATATGATCACTTCCGGTGTGGTTATCCCCATTACGGGTTTTCTGGGTGATTATTTGAGTTTCCGCTGGCTTTACATTTTTGCACTGGCCATCTTTACCGCCGGTTCGCTGCTTTGCAGTATTTCAGGCAACTTAGATATGCTTCTCGTTTCAAGAGTGGTTCAGGCTATCGGCGGGGGCGTGATTATGCCCGTAAGCATGACCATTATTTATAAAATCGTGCCGCGGGAAAAAATCGGCACCGCCCTGGGGGTATGGGGTGTATCCATTGTAGTCGGGCCGGCCATCGGGCCTACTTTGGGGGGATACATAATTGATGCCCTAAACTGGCGTTTGCTGTTCAGTATGAATATACCGATCGGTGTTCTCGGTTTGATTCTGGCCTTGCTTCTTTTGCCGAAGGAAAAACGGCGCACTGATCGCAAGCTGGATATCTGGGGTTTTATACTTTCCACCAGCGGTTGTTTTTCTCTCTTGCTGGCCCTGAGTGAAGGGCAGAAAGACGGTTGGGGCTCACAATTCATTGTTACACTGATGGCGGCCGGTATTGCCGCATTATTTCTGTTCATGCTCATTGAAGTATCTGTGGATGAACCGATGCTGGAGTTGCGTGCTTTTAAAAGTCCGGTGTTTTCCGGCAGCGTCCTGACCGCCGGACTGATGACTATGGGACTGTACGGCGGGGTTTTTTTAATTCCCTTATTTACGCAGGACCTAATCGGCCTTACACCCATGCAGACCGGCCTAGTTTTGCTGCCTTCCGCCCTGGCCAGCGCCGTGACCATGCCCCTCTCCGGTTTTCTTTTTGACCGCATTGGAGCGGTAATCCCGGCCACTTTCGGTCTGGCGCTGACCACCTGGGGCACATGGGAACTGCATAATTTAAACCTGAATACCAGCCTTCACCACATACAAATGCTCATGGTTGTGCGCTCATTCGGCATCGGCCTGGCCATGATGCCGATCAACGCCATGGGCATGAATGCAGTCGCCCGCCGCCTGGCTGGCGGCGCCTCGGCGATTATTAATCTTTTCAGACAAATTGCCGGTTCTTTCGGCATAGCTATTCTGACCTCGGCATTGCAGCAGCGAATGGATTTTCACTTCGATCGTTTAAGGGAAGCAGTATCCGTATATTCATTGCCTATTCACAGCATGATCGGAGACTTGGCCGTTTTATTGGGTGGTGGTTACGTGGGATACCAGAAATCACTCGGCTTGTTGAACGGCCTGGTGCAGCAGCAATCATTCGTTCTGGCAATTGATGACACCTTTGTGATTGCCACAATTTTTATCTTAATCTCGGTACCTGTCATCTTGTTCATCGGCATCTTTCAACAATGGCAAAACAATAGGACGCTGACAAAGTAATAGGTCATTTGCAATACCACTCCAATTCATTTTCCACAGCTCTGTATTTTTCCGATCCACTGAGCATGCCGCTTTCACGCCATCAATTAAAAGGGAGGCAGCTTTTTTGCCACCCCCCGGGTTTAAAGCGGCTATTGATTTTTACTTCTCCAAATATACCGTTTGAGAAGCACCATCCCAGCTCACTTTATAGCCATACGGTTCCGCTACATATTTAGCCGGCAGGTATACACGCCCGTTCCGCTCCAACATCGGTGCATCGATATTCTTTTTTTGTCCGTTGATATAACAAAATGCGCCGTTGTTGACAAATTTCAATGTCAGGCCGTCCTCAAGTGTGACGGCCGCTGTCTTTTCGTCCCATTTAATGTGGTTGTCCGTTAACCCCAACGATTTAGCAAGGTAACGCACGGGAACGTATATGCGCCCGTTTTCAGTAAAAGGAACGGCATCCATGCTGTATCCCTGACTATTGACATAATAGGCGTTCTGCCCGACGGCAAAGCTGATGGTTTGTTCCGGTGCGGCAGGAGTATTTGCATTCCCCGGCCCGCCGCTTTGTTGGGTCTGACCGTTCTCTACCACAGTACCATAAAAACCCTGATCGGTAACGGCATAAACCTGATCATTCCCGCGGCCGGGAAAGACATGTAAAGATACAATATTGCTGTTTTTCAGGCCGATGTTCTGCCACTTATAACCTTTGTCCCTGGAAATAAAAATTCCTTTTTCCATTCCCCCGGAAGAACCTGTACCTGCATATAAAGTGCCGCCCTTGCCAATAACCACCGAAGTAACCCCTTTGTGTGAAAATACGTTCTGCCAGCTTCTACCCCGGTCGATGGAAAGAAAAACGCCATAATCGGGAATAGCCGCCGCTATCGTGCCATCATTATCGTAATCCGGCGAAAAAGCAATAGCATATTGATTGCTGGTCACGGGCAGGCCGGTCGAGTTGAAGCTGTTGCCGCCGTCCGCGCTGATCATAACCCCTTTGCCGCTTTGAATGATCATCGTTTTGTTGAAGGCAAAATCGGGAGCCAGCTTGATACTATAGACATAGCTGCCGGCATAATAGAGCTGTTTCCAAACACCGGGGTCATAATTAGTGATCACCGGATTGCCATAATATATCGCCGCGCCGCGGGCGACATACATGGTACCGTCGTCTCCAAAAGCAAATCCGGGCGGGAAATCCGGCGTGCTGATTAAACCGGCTGGAACAGCCGGGGTGACATTCGTAATCAGCATCCGACCGCCCGTCACATCGTTACTGGTCACCCGGGCAGACACATTGGCGGCATACAGTCCTTCCACGGTAGAAATAGCTACTATGTTCGGATCGGGCGATACATACATTTTTGCAGTTATTTTGTTCCCGGATGAACCGAAGCCATAAATTATACCGTTACCTTTTTGGGTTGACAAGGAACCGGGCGTATCAGGCTGAGACCAGCTTTTGCCACCGTCCTTGCTTTCATAAAGGGACACACCGGTAGCCATAAAAACTGTATCGTCAGTGTCAAAGTGGGGTGAAAAAGCGACGTAAACCGCCGGCGGCATTGCCTCCTGACTGAGTGCCAAAGGCGGGGCGGACTGTTCCCACTTTTGATCCGCCTGTGCCGATATAGGCATAAACATCAGAAACAAGCCGGCTATTACTATGAAGTGCAATTTTCTCAGCAAAATAGATCCCCCCTTATTTTCCGGGACCGGTTATCTTAACCGTTCCGGATTCAAAGCCAACCTGGCAACCGAATGCCTCCGCCACAAAACGGGCCGGCAGGAAAAGCCGGTTGCCGCGTACTATGGGAACGGTATCCATCCTTTTCTGCTGTCCGTTCGCATAGTAAATGTCTTTCCCGGCCGTAAGCGACAGGGATATTCCCTTAGTTTGCAGCTCCACGGTTTGACTGTGGTTATCCCAATTCACCCCCTCTTCAGGAATACCCAGGGCATAGGCCAGATAACGGACCGGCACATCCAGGCGGCCATCTTGATAGAAAGGCGCTACATCCATGGAAAATTCACGTCCGTTGACGAGATAAGACTTTTTATCACTGGTAAACTCGATTTCTCTTGCTTCTATTGCCGGTTCCGGTTGAACAGCGGACGAACCTTGGGAGGAAACGCCCGTAGTCACCGGGGTATTCGGTACGGGATCGCACTGTCCCAAAACCAGGGTATTGTTCACCCCGATGCCTGGATCGCTGCCGCCGTAACTCACAATGATTTTCCCCGGTGTGGCGCCGGGATCGGCGTCCACCTCCCCATCCAAACGCACCTGTGCCGTACCGGCCGGAGAACTGTTAATAACCAGCAGCAGCCGGGAATTCCCCTGATCATTTTGGGTTACGCTGGCGCTTAAGGAGTTTTTTGACCAACCGCCGGAAACGGCAAGCACCGGCTCCTGCCAGACGAAATGAGCAGGCAAATCGAACCACAGGTTGCTGCCCGCCCCGGCGGCACCGCCCCTGGCCAGAGTGGTGATTTGAAGGGCATAGGTTCCGGCGCCCCCCGCTTTCAGATCAAGCTGCTTGATTACATCCGGAGTGGTGGCGTTACGCATCTGGCTGCCCACAGGGGTATCTCCGGAAAAAACTTGAAAAGCCGTATCCTTGATTGTTACATTAATTGCTCCCGGTTCGGCATTGACCAGGGACAGAGGCATCTTAATCAGTACTGTTCCGGAATTAGCGCGGGCCTCCGGTACATCGCTGGGGGCAATGGTAAAATTGAGCATCATCCCGCCGGGGTCGATATATGCATTGCTAAATCCCGGCCCTTGCTGCTGGTAAACGCCGTTGAGCACGCTGGTATCGGGCAAAAAAACCGGCACGGATATCAGCTGGTCCGGGTCGCGCACCATAAACGTTACCCCCTTGGGCAGGATGACAGAGATTTGATCCGGTCCGTTCAGATATAGTCCGTCAATCTCAATAGTACCCAGATTGCCGTTGTAGGGCTGGACCACATTGGGCATGTCCAACGCTTTAACCGTTGCAGCCAAAGACCAGCCGGGCAAAATAACCAAAAACAAGATTACCAATGCCAGAACAACAATCGGTTTGCCCTTCACAATTGTTCACCCCTTGTTTATTTTTGCGCCTATATTTTAACACAATTTATTCGCCGGCTGGCTTGTTTTTCCTCCCGATGAAAAATCAGTGCCCGGGTTTATTACAACCCGGGCCACACAGCATTTAAGACGGTTTTATTTTATTTTCACTGATTGCTCACAGTTACCGTCTGTGTACCGGCATTCCAGTTGAAGGTTGCACCCAGCGCCATACCCAACCACCGCAGCGGCAGCATGGTGCGGCCGTTGACAGTGTTGACGGGCACATCCATAGTTATATCAGCGCCATTGATACGCATTGAGTAGCTGCCCAGAGTCATCTGTACCACGGTGGAACCCTTAATCACAGTAACCACGCCGCTCTGGTACAGAATGTTGTCCGGATTCACACCCAGCGCCATGGCCGCATAGCGCAGCGGTACGAATGTGCGGCCGTTCTGCGTGTAAGGAGCTACGTCCATGGTATAGGTCCGGCCGTTTACTGTATAGCTGGTATTGCCGATTGTAAACACCGCCGTACCGCCGGTGCCCGTGCCGCCGGTGCCCGTGGTGATGGAAGTGTTGCAGTTGGCCACTTCAACGGAAGCCACATAGCTGCCGTTGACCAGACGGGTGCCGGTCGGTATGAGGTTACCGTTGCTGTCCTTGACCATCAGCGTGGACGGGTCGACCAGGGCGGAGCCGCCCAACACCAGGGAAACAGGGCCGACACCGACGGTATTGTCAATGTTCAGCTTCACGTTGCTCACGGTGATTGTGCTGGCCGTATTGCTGCCGTTGCTCACCGGGATGGAGATGCGGCTGTTCAGCACACCGTTGTAATCAGTCAGAGTGGCTCCGGAAGGACTCAGGTTCAGGTCGCCGGAGGTCACTTTGATGGTCGGAATGCTGGCAAAGGTCACGCCGGACGGGGCGATGATGTCCAGGTAGGCCTGGTTCTTGCCGTTGCCGTAATTGGCCATGATCGCGCCGGCCGCAGCTTCGGTGATGGTGAAGTCGGAACCGTTCTGAGCGGGCCTGCCGATAGTCACATCAGGTATACTGCCGGTGGCGGTTGCCGTCACCGGGGAAGCAATCTTGGCAATGTCCACCGTCTGGTTCACTCCGCTGCCGCTGATGCTGACACTCAACGTTCCGGGTGTCACAGTGGAATCGACGTCCACTTCGCCCTGCTGGAACTGGAAGGTGGTGGCACTGCCGCCCGAATTCTGAATTTCATAGGTCACCGTCTGCCGGTCGCTGCTCAAAGTCGGATTGAGCAATTGGGCGCTGCCGGTCTGCACCACCGGAATGGGCAAGTTGCTTTCGGTCCAGCGCACTCCGCCGGGCAGGGTGAGGGACAGGGAGCGGCCGGTGATCAAAGTGTTCTTTACACTTTCGGCAATCGTAAACGTCCCTACGGTCTGACCGGTCTGTCCGTCGTAAATGGTCGGCACATTGCCCTGAGTGGTGGTGACATTGTAGTCACCGCAGGTGCCCACAGTGGCCGTGGTCGCCGTAAAGCCGGGATCCGTGCCGCCGAAAGTGGCGGTAATGTCGCCGGTGGGCGCGTTATAGTCGGCCGAAATCTTGGTGTTCACCAGGATGGAGCCAGGCGTGCCTTTGGACGGCTTGACCACCTGCAAAACCATCCGGGAATTGCCGGAGGAGTTGGTAGTCACCGAAGATGTCACGGCACCGGCCGGAAAACCACCGGCCAGAGTGATCTGTGGCGTCGCCCAGGTGAAGTGTGACGGCAGATCAATGTGGATTTCGCCGCCGCCCTGACCGAGCGCGCCGGCGCTGTTTTCATTGATCAGGAAGCTCACATTGTCGCTGCTGTTCTGGGCCACCGTGGCGGTGGTGGTCAAGGTGGTAACTGTGCCGCCGGTCACCGCATTGCCGATGGTGACCTTGCCAGCTGTAACCGCCGTGGTGTTGTCCTGCACAATCGCCTGAATCGGGCCGGAAGCGGCGCTGGTTACGGAAACGGGCATATTGATACGCACATAACCGCCATTGCCGTTACCGTTGCTCTTCACGGTGAAGGCCAGCAACTGCGGCTGCAGTGTGTCGACGCTGATCAAACTTACGCCGTTGGGCACCTGCTGGCTGTCCGGAATATACTGGGGCGTCCAAATGGCGTCGCCCACCATGGGAGTGCTCAGTGTCTGGGTGACAGTTTCACTGACGGCACCGCCGTAAACACTGAACGGAACGCTGTTGTAACTATTTGTGCCGTCGCTGAAAGTACCGGTAATGAAGTTCACTCCGGAAGGCAGCACGACCTGGATCTGGTCGGTGCCGCTGATGGACAGGCCGTTGATTTTAATCGTGGTCAGCTGGCCGTAATACGGCTGCACGATATTGGGCACGCTGTCGGTCTGACTGGTCGTCGCCGCCGCAGCCGGCATGGCCGCCGGAATCAGCAGCGCTGCCAGCATGGCCAGCACAACCAGGATGGATACTGTTTTCCTCTTTAGTCTATACACCCCGGTTAACCTCCTTTACAAAATTTCTGTTACCTTCCCGATAAGGTCGCGCTAATAAAACGCACATCACCTCCTTAAAAGTAAGCAAACACTCTGCTTTCCGGGGACTTATCTTTTTCCTGTACAAGCTGCATTTGCCACCTTTGCTATTTAATTAGTTAGACACCAATATAAAGTAAAAAGTTCCCCGTACTCCATGCCATTTTTTCCCTGCAAAAAAGCCGCGTCTTATTGCGCGGCATGAGGAAAAAACTTATTCGTTTCTAATGTTCTCAGGACAGGTTCGCCGGCAGGATTGCCCCCACTCCCATAAGCAGGGCGAGTTGTCCGCGGGCGTCAAATATGCCGTGCAGCGCCTGGGCGCATTTTATTCCGGCCTGCTCCTGGTTCAACTGTGCCGTCAGCAAATCCTGTTTGGTGGCCATACCCACCCGGTAATTTACCTGGGCGTTTTTATAGGCCATTTCAGCGGCGGTCAGCGCCTTCTGTGCGGCGGCATATCCTTTCTCCGCATTATCTATGGCCAGGAAGGCGCTGATTGTCTGCTGGGTCACCTGCTGCACCGCCTGATTATAGGCGTTTTGCGCCTGCAGGTACTGCAGCGGACCGACATCAGGCACCTGGTTGTAATACCTGGTCTGATTGGTGATCGACACATTGCTCTGGGCCTGAAATACCGCCGGGCTGTTGGCAAGCGCGCGGTTGACCGCCGCATCCTGATTGATGGCCTTAAAAAAGTCATCTTTTTGATAAGCCACCTGCGTATTCAGCACCGGACGGGCGTGCGGATCCAGACCGAGCAAGGTATTGAGCGCCGTATAGGCATTGTCGATGTCATTTTTGGCGTTGGCCAGGCCGCTGTTTGCTCCATCGAGCGCCGCCTTGGCCGCCTCCAATTGCGCGTCGGTGGCCATTCCCTGGGCATGCAGGGCCAAAGTGTTGTTATAGGCAACCTGCGCCTGCTGCTGGCTTTTTTCGGCCACACTTTCCGCTTCCAGGGCATCCTGGACGGCAAAGTAATCATACATGGTCTGGAAGGTGGTGGCATCTTTCAGATAGCTCAGGTTTTTCGAGGACTCCTGCCAGCCGTAGTTGGATTGCATCAGGTTAATCTGCGATTGTACGTCTCCCGCATTAGGGACATAGGGGTTCGATGGTCCGGTGGTCACCGGCGTAAACCCGGAAAAATTATCCGACGTGTAGTTATATGTTTTCTGCGCCTGCTGATTGGTATTTTGCGCCATAATCAGATTGATGTTGTTTTGCTGGGCCATCTGCACCGCCTGGGACAGGGAAACAGGTTGCCCGGTGGCGTTATCGGCAAGACAGGCCGCCGGCAAAAATAACAGCAGGACACAGAATCCAAGGAAAAATCCCAACTGTTTCATTTTATCACCTTGCTTTTGCCAAAAGCAGTAGTTTACTGCATTCAATATATCAACCTTCAATAGGGAAATGGAGCCCGGTTTCAAAAAGAAGCCGGACTCCATGGAGACAACAACTACTTATTGGATACTGACAGTCACTGTCTGCGAACTGGCATCCCAGTTGAAGGTTGCACCCAACGCCATGCCCAGCCACCGCAGGGGCAGCATGGTACGGCCGTTGGTGGTGCTGGCCGGAACATCCATGGATACACTGGCGCCGTTAACCTTCATTGTCTTGCTGCCCAGAGTCATCTGTACAATGGTGGAACCCTTGACGATGGTGACCACGCCATTCTGGTACAGGATGTTGTCCGGGGTCACACCAAGCGCCATGGCCGCATAGCGGACGGGTACGAAAGTCCGGCCGTCCTTGGTGTAAGGGGCTACATCCGCGGTATAGGTCTGCCCGTTTACTGTGTAGCTGGTGCTGCCAATCGTGAATACGGCGCTACCGCCGGTGGTCTTGGAAATCGGAGTGGTGCAGTTGGCCACCTGCACGGACGCCACATAGCTGCCGTTGACCAACCGGGTATTGGTCGAAATAAGGTTGCCGTTGCTGTCCTTGACCATCTGGGTGGACGGGTCGACCAGGGCGGAACCGCCCAGGACAAGCGAAACAGGTCCGACACCGACGGTGTTGTCAATGTTCAGTTTCACGTTGCTCACAGTGATCGTGCTGGCCTTATTGCTGCCGTTGCTCACCGGGATGGAGATACGGCTGTTCAGCACACCGTTGTAATCAGTCAGTGTGGCTCCGGAAGGACTCAGGTTCAGGTCGCCGGAGGTCACTTTGATGGTCGGAATGCTGGCAAAGGTCACGCCGGACGGGGCGATGATGTCCAGATAGGCCTGGTTCTTGCCATTGCCGTAGTTGGCCATGATCGCGCCGGCCGCAGCTTCGGTGATGGTGAAGTCGGAAGCGCTCTGAGCCGGTTTGCCGATCATCACATCAGGCACGCTGCCGGTGGCCACTCCGGTCACCGGAGCGGCAATCTTGGCAATGTCCACCGTCTGGTCCACACCGCTGCCGCTGATCTTTGCGGTCAAGTTGCCGGGTGCCACGGTAGAATCAACGTTGACTTCGCCCTGCTGGAACTGGATGGTGGTGGCGCTGCCGCCCGAGTTCTGAATCTCATAGGTTACCGTTTGCCCGTCGTTGCTCAGCGAAGCGTTGATCAACTGGGCGCTGCCGGTCTGCACCACCGGAATGGGCAGGTTGCTATCGGTCCAGCGCACCCCGCCGGGCAGGGTAATGGACAGTGAGCGGCCGGTGATCAGAGTGTTCTTTACGCTTTCAGCAATCGTAAAGGTACCCACGTTCTCGCCGGTCTGACCGGTATAGATGGTGGGCAGGTTACCCTGGGTGGTGCTGACATTGTAGTTGCCGCAGGTGCCCACGGTGGCCGTGGTCGCCGTAAAGCCGGGATCCGTGCCGCCGAAGGTGGCGGTGATGTCGCCGGTGGGCGCGTTATAGTCGGCCGAAATCTTGGTGTTCACCAGGATGGAACCCGGTGTGCCGACAGATGGATTGACCACCTGCAAAACCATCCGGGAGTTGCCGGAGGAGTTGGTCGTCACCGAAGATGTCACGGCATTGGCGGGGAAACCACCGGCCAGAGTGATGCTCGGTGTCGCCCAGGTGAAGTGTGACGGCAGATCGATGTGGATTTCGCCGCCGCCCTGACCGAGCGCTTTGGCGCTGTTTTCATTGATCAGGAAGCTCACGCTGTCACTGCTGTTCTGAGCTACTGTGGCGGTGGTGGTAACGCTTGTCACCGTGCCGCCGGTCACCGCATTGCCGATGGTGACCTTGCCGGCCGTAACCGCCACGATATTGTCCTGCACAATGGCCTGAATCGGGCCGGAAGCGGCGCTGGTCACGGAAACGGGCATGTTGATGCGGATATAGCCGGCGTTGCCGTTACCGTTGCTCTTTACGGTGAAAGCGAGCAACTGCGGCTGCAGGGTGTCGACGCTGATCAAACTTACGCCGTTGGGCACCTGCTGGCTGTCCGGAACATACTGGGGCGTCCAAATGACATTGCCCGTCATGGGAGTGGTCAGTGTCTGGGTGACAGATTCTGTGACCGCACCGTTGTAGACACTGAAAGGCACGCTGTTGTAATTGTTTGTGCCGTCGCTGAATGTGCCGGTGAGGAAGTTCACACCGGAAGGCAGCACGACCTGGATCTGGTCGGTGCCGCTGATGGACAGGCCGTTGATTTTAATCGTAGTCAACTGGCCGTAATACGGCTGCACGATATTGGGCACGCTGCTGGTCACGTTGGTTGTGCCAGCGAAGGCCGGCGCAGCCATCGGAATCATCATGGCCATCAGCATGACAAGTGTGGCCAGCACGGCTACCAGTTTCCTGGATTTCCGCATTAAATTTGGACCTCCTTGAAGTTTGTTTTATGTTTTCTCCGCTTTCCGGCATCTTGATTTCAACGCCGGATACCGCTCCGGGCCGGCACCCCTTACTGTGCCGCGCCTCCCTCCTTTCGCCTGTTCTTGCCTCTGTTGCTGCGTACGGACTGCGTTCACTGCTGCGCTGTGCAGGCTGTCAAACCAACCGATTAGCCGGTTAGCAAGGCCACCCACGGGAAGAACATTCTGCATGTCCAGGCGGAATCCTGCCTGGTCTGGCATAATTCTTCCTTCCGGGTCACCTGTTTAGTTAGACAACGAAAGGGTGGGAAAAGTTCCATGGCCGGAAAAATTTTTTCGAGTTTTTTTCTTTGCGGCAGCATAAAATTATTGTAAAATATATGTCAGGAGGTGATGTCAATTGAGGACCACATTATATGTCAACCGGGAACTGCTTGAGGAGGCGATGACGCTGGCCGGCGGCAGGAAGATCACCGAAGTGGTGAACCTGGCCTTGAGCGAATTTGTGCGCCGGCGCCGGCTGGAGGCTCTGGCGGCCAAACTGGGACGGGAGGATTTTGCCCTTACTTTGAGCGATCTGGAGGAAATGCGCCGTGACGAATGAGCATTTTGTAGTCGACTCATCAACCTGGATAGACGCATTAAGGCGGGACGGGCATTCCGAAAGCCGGGAGTGGTTAAGAAAAGCCTTGCTTGAAGATAGGGTCCTCCTGGCTCCGCCGGTGATGGCTGAATTGCTTTCCGGAACGGTGAACGAGAAAGAATTTAATGAATTAAAAAAGGATTTGGCGGCGTTACCTCTTTTGGGCCGGCATGAAGAGGTGTGGGATTATGCGGCCGGACTGAATTTCAATCTGCGCCGCAGGGGAGTTAATATTCCTCTGATTGACACGCTGATTGCCTCCTGGGCCATCCTTCACGGATGCATTTTAGTTCATCACGACCATCATTATGATTTGATTAAAACTGTCGCGACGGATTTACGCACCATTGCCGTGCCGCTCTTTGGCAATTAATCTTATTTCCACCAATTGCAGCGCCGGGCCGACCAGCCAGTACTCCTTCATCCCGCGGGCATAATACAACTGGCTTTTTTGATTGCGGTCGTATTTTTCCGTGGACGGCGAAAACATTTCGATCGCCATATCCGGCGCGGCGTTAATATGAGTTGAGCCACCCATGATCTACCACACCACCGGGGCGGCTTTTTTTACGACCGGCATTGCCCGGGGGGACGGAAACCGGGTATAATGAACGTAATGGGTAAATGGAGGTGGGTTAATGATGGATTTGGTACGGAAACAAGTCTATATATCGACTGACATGGACAAAACCATGAAACGAATCTGTTCGACTAAAAAACTGTCCGAGTCGGAAATCATGAGGCGGGCACTTGAAACATACTTAAAAGAGCACGGGATTAAGAACGAAGGCGACCCTATCTTAAAAACCGTAGGTATTGGGGCCAGCGAGGGACACGGAACCGGGTCCGTGGATCATGACGAAATCTATGACCATGTTCACTAAGATTTTTATTGATACCGGTGGCTTCGTTGCACTGGCTGATCGGAACGACATCTATCATGATCGGGCAGTCGAGTTTTACTACGAACTCGCTCCGAATATTCAACGAGTTACATCTTTGCCTGTCATTGGTGAAAGCTACGCCTGGGTTTTATATCACCTTGGGGGCGTACAAGCCAGGAAATGGCTTGGATATGTAGAAGAGGCCGAGGAGAAGTGTTTGCTCTTTGTAATTTATCCGGACAAAAATTTAGAGAAAAAGGCGCGCCGGATAATTTATCGCTTTGAGGACCAAAGTATTTCCTACGTCGATGCCCTTACCCTGGCTATTCTCCAGCTTCATCCGGAGATTGACAGCATTTTTTCTTTTGATCGTCACATGGTATTAGCCGGTATCCCTATTTTGCCGGGATCTGTTAAGTGAACTAGATATTTGTAGTTTCAGGCGCCGGGTTAATTAACTTGAAAGATGCTTCAGTTACACCTGCAGGCCGGGCAAAAGCGGTGAAAATAATGTTGCCCGATCAAAAAAAGGCAAAATCTACCGCCTTGGCCGGGGCGGCTTTTTTTACGACCGGCATTGCCCGGGGGGACGGAAACCGGGTATAATGAACGTAATGGGTAAATGCCTTTCCTTCCGTATTCTTGCTGCCACCATGGCAGGCAAGGAATGATTTGTATTTATCGGATAATAACACAGTTTCCCCGCAAGCAGGGACAAAGCCGGAATTATTTTTATAGATTGGGCCGGATTTCACCCCGGGAACGGAACTTTTTACGCATATAATGTGTCTAAAAAGTAAACCGGGAGGTTCCGCGCCCAGAGGAGTGCTTCCTTTGGATGAAGTGACGGAACTGGTCAATAGATCGCAGCACGGCGACCGGTTGGCTTTTGAACAGCTGGTGCTGATGTATCAGACGCGGGTTTATTCGTTGAGCTATCAACTGGCGGGCAACCACGCCGACGCCCAGGACCTGGCCCAGGAGGTTTTCATCCGCGCCTATCACGGGTTGAAAAGCTTCCGCCGGGAGGCGGATTTCGGCACCTGGCTGCACCGCATCGCTGTGAACATCTGGCTGAATGTGAAACGCCGGCGTGACCGGGCGACGGTGGTTTCCCTGGACGAACCGGTCCAGACGAACGAAGGGGAAGTGGCCCGGGAGGTGGCCGCCTCCGCGGGCGACCCGCTGGAAGCGCTGGAGGAAAAGGAGTTCCGTGGCCTGGTGGGCAAAGCGCTGAACGAACTGACGGCGGAGCACAAAGCCGTGCTGGTGCTGCGGGAAATTGAGGGCTGCAGCTACGACGAGATTGCCGGGATTATGGACTGCAGTGTGGGCACGGTGCGTTCCCGCCTGAACCGGGCGCGGGAAACACTGAAGAAAAAAGTCGCCGCGCTGGCGGCGGAAAACGGCATAAACCTGCCGGGAACATCTCATAAGTAAAATCTTTCCCTGCTGATGATGAACCCGGCCTGGCGGAAAAAATATCATTAATGATCCTGACCGGACAGGTTAAGGCATATTATGACTCCAGGAGCACGTCAAAGTTCTCTTACGGTGCCATATAAAGCAGCAATAGACAAGATGCTCTACATTGTGCGACGGAAAAACGGCTTTGACATTGCCGTGACTTTATGTACAGATATGCAGAAACAAAAGGCAATGCGCACCTTAAATATAGCTAACGAAATAATCGGCACTATTGTTACTGTGATGCTGATACTGCCAAACTGTACGTCATCCGGAAAATCTCCGGACCGGCGGATATGAACATTTGAACGCACTCCCGGCAAGGGAGCGGCAAGAAGGTGATGGCAATGCAATGCCGGGAAGCAAGAAAACTGATTTATCCCTGCCTGGACGGCGAACTGCCCGGCGACGCGGAGCGGGCGTTCCGGGAGCACCTGGCCGTCTGCCCGGGGTGCCGGGCGGAAATGGCACAATGCCGGGCCATCGCCGGCGCATTGAAGGGCATGGCCGTCCCGGTGGTGCCGCCGCAGGGCTTCAGCGCCGGCGTGATGGAACGTTTGGCCGGTGAAGGAACCGGCCTGCTCCCGGACGCCGGGCGATTGGCCGGAACAGGAAAAGGCGCGCACGCGGGCGCCGCGTTACCGGCCGGAAACGGACCCGGACGCTGGTGGGGCAATCTTTCCGCCGCCTGGCGGCGGGGTGTGGCCGTGGCCGCCTCGGCACTCATCCTGCTGGGCGGTACGGCGGGCTTTGCCGCCCGCTACGGCTGGCTGCCGGTAAGCATGCACGCGCCGGCCGTGATTGCGGATAACAATTCCGGCAGCGGGCAAACGGCGCCGGGACATAGCGGCGGGCAAACGGTTGCGCCCGTACCGGGAAACGCCAATCCGGCCGCTCCGGGTCAGCCGGGCGTAACGCAGCCAAACGGTGCTTCAAAAGAGGGTACGGGACAGCCGGGCAATAGCGCGGACCGGCAGACGGGCAACAATACCGGCGCGAATGGCGGTTCGCAAACCGGCGCCGCCCGTAACAGCGGCACCCCGGCAGATAAAAGCAGCCCGTCCAAAATGTCTTCCTTGTCCGCACCGGGAGCACCGCGGGTATTTCTCAACCAGCCCCGGACCATTGACAGCATGTTGATCAAGGTGCAGGTAACGGATCTGGCGGCGGCCCGGCAAAAGCTGCTGGCCGCGACCGGCGGCGCATCCTATCAGGGGTTCGGCCAGCAATACGAAGCCGGCCACAAGGTGGAGATAATGCGCTTCGTGGTACCGGCGGAGCGCGCCAACACATTTGAAAACACGGCCCGGAGCCTGGGCATGGTCATCGACGAGCAGCAGCAGAGCAAAGACATCTCCGCTCAGTTTGCCGCCACCCTGGACCACTACCAGGCGCTGATCGCCCAGCGCAACAGCGGCGGCGGTACGGCCGACCTGAACGCACAGATCAAGTCCCTGGAGCAGCAGTTGGTCACCTGGGACCAGGAGGCGCAAGACCAGGTGGTTGTGGTGTGGGTGCAGCAGTAGGGGGATGGTGTTATATGAGAACGCGTCAGATAATCGAGGCCCGGCTGAATAGCCGGGCCTGTACTTTTGGGCGTTGAAGTTAATTGGCCTGTCAGCGTTGTGGGGGTAAATATCCGAATATATCTTTCAATTCCACCCGTAGCCCCGGCAAAAGCAGCGAAACCAGCTAATTACAAGGATTTAAGCTCTTTCAGATCACAGCCCCATCAGCAGGCGCAGGCGGTAGATGATTACCGCCGCCTGGGCGCGGGTGAGCGGTCCGGCTGGATCGAAGCGCTGTCCGGGGTCGCCGGCCATCAGGCCGAAACGGGCCACCAGGGCCACGGAAGTGCGCGCCCAGGCCGGAATAGCTCCGGCGTCCGCGTAGGACGGCAAGATAAATGAGTCACTGCTTGATGCGGAGTTGCCACCCCGGTTAGCATTCCTTCCGCCCGTATTGCCGCCGCCGGCCGGACTACCGCCATCCGCGGAGTTTGTTCCGGCTGCACCGGCGGCGTCCGTCCCGCCATGCGGCGGAGTACCGGTTGTTTTTACCGTGCCGCTGCCGCCGCTGTTGACAGGGGTGCCGGCGGTGCCTTTTTGTGCCGCGCCGGTGGCGGACGTGCCGCCGGAGGCACCGGCAGGCGGTTCTCCGTTATTCTTGACCAGCCCCGTTACTTCCAGCACGCGCGCCAGGATGCCGGCCGCCTCCAGCCGGGTCACCGGCTGATCCGGCCGGAAGGTGCCGTCCGGATAACCGGAGATAACACCCCGGGTCAGGGCGGCCTTGATCGCCCCGGCAGCCCAGGCGGGCAGTCGGTCCGCAGGCGCGGCCGGGGCGGTTCCGTGCCCCGGCCCGGCGGAGTCCGCCGCATCAGCGGCCGTTTGCATTGGGCCGCCTGCCTTCCCGGCCGGCGTTCCGCCACCATCTCCGCCACTGTCCGCCCCGGGAGCGCCTGTCCGGTCAAGATCCGGCGCCAGCACAGCCGGGCCGGCCTTCGTACCAGCACTGTTTTCCGCCCCGCTGCTCCAGCCCAGGGCGCGGGCCAGCATCACGGTGAACTCCGCCCGGGTGACCGGCCGGTCCGGATAAAATTTGCCGTCCGGGTAGCCGTTCAGCAGGCCGTTTTCCACCAGGCTGCCGATTTCTTTGGCCGCCCAGTGACCGCGTAGATCACTGAACATGTCCGCGCCGGGCACGGTGAGATATTCGCCGACCACACCGCCGGTACGCCGGTCCACTGCCACCACCTGCACCGTGCCGCCGGCCGGCCGGTTCAGGAGCGCTTCAAAGTCACCCCGGCCGTCCGTGCCGGCCTTTACCGGGGAGCCCTGTTCCGGGTATACATAAACGATATTGCCGGAAGTGCGCCCGGCAACCAGCAGGCCCAGGCCCTGGAGGCGGATGGACGCCTGCAGGGAGGGCGCCGGGACGCCCGGCCGGGAGCGCGCCTTCAGCGTCGCCAGCGACGGTGTGCCGCCGGCCGGCACGGCCAGGGAGATAAACTCGGCCGGTTCGCCGGGCCGGATGTCCTCCGGCTGTACCGGATAGCTGTTTTTTGTCACCAGCGTATACGGCGTCAGTAAGGCTTTTTCGCCGGTGGAGAAGGTGACCAGCCCGGTACTGGTATTGACGGACGTTACCCCCGCCTTGCCCCCGCCGGCCGCCTCGGCCGTATCCACCCGCAGGGCGGTGACGCCGTCCGGGGCCAGGGCCACCCGCACCCACTCGCCCGGCATCAGGTTATTAATGTCGCCCGGCCGGCCCCAGCGGAAAAACCGGGTTTGCGGCGTGACGGCCAGAGAGTGCATATGGTTTTGATAGTCCAGCAGCAGCAGATCCCGGCCGTTCTGCTTGTAGTACACCACCTGGCCGTAGGTGGTCTGATCGTAGATCGACGCGCCGATGGCCAGGTTGCCGGAAAGAAGCAGGGAGGCATACCGGCCGGGCTGGATGGCCGGCATGCCGGCGGGCCGCCCGTCCAGATCCACGTGCAGGCCGGGCATCAGGCGGAAACTGCCGCCCCCTGCCAGCCGCACGGTATTATTGCCGCCGTCCACGGCGGCCACCGTACCCACGGCCAGGTCGCGCTGCACGCCCAGGTAGGCCACCCGGTTCTCCGGCTCGCCGGCCAGCATCAGTCGCACCTTCATACCCGCGGCCAGCCCGGACAGGCTGCCGGCCGCCGGTTCGCCGAAGGGCAGATCGGCCGGGCTGGAGCCGGTCAGAGTGTCGTCAAAGGCGTAAACCGTGTTCTCATCCAGCAGATACGGCTGGCTGTGACCCAACAGGTACAGCCGGTGATTGGCCGCGTCCACGGCGCTGATCACGCCGTTTTCCTCCCGGAACCAGGCCCAGGCGCGCCAGGCGGTCTGGGTGAGCGGGTCGACCGAGGCCCAGATGCGCACGCCCGGAGGCACGTCACCCGGCCGGGCGGGCTGATCGTTCACCTGCAGCGGGTTATCGGCCCGCGGATCGATATAGTAGCCGCCGTTCCGGTGCTGCGGATCCGCCTCCTGCAGCAGCGTACCCGAAGCCAGGGGCAGCACATCGGCGGCCTGCTGCTTCCACACCTCCCCGGCCAGGTAAAGCGGGCTTCCGTCCACCATATAGGCGATTGTCCCGGGCAGGGCGTGGGTCAGGTTCCAGGGCGGCGTTTCACGGCCCAGGGCGATGTGTCCCGTATCCGGGAAGGCGGCTTCGCTGCCGTCGGTAAAATAGAGCCGGTTGTTTTGTACGTCGCTGTTCAGAATTGTCTTCTGCGCCAGCGGCTGGCCGTAAACCAGGGCGAAATCCTGGCCGGGCGCCGCCCCCGGCGCCACGCCGCGGCTTATTCTGGCGGCCTTGGCAATCACGGCGTAAGTGCCCGGGACGGGATGGGGAATGACCACCTGTTGCACATTATTGTTCGCATCCCGGCTGTCCGTGACAAAATGGCCGTCCGGAGTTTCCACCACCAGGTTCAAATCATTGATCAGCGTGCGCGCCGCACCAGGAACGGACGGGGGATCCGTCCAGGCCAGGGTGGCCTTGAAAGGCCGGGCGGGATCGCTTACTTTGAAATAATATGTATCCCTGTCCCCCCGGGTCAGCGGGTTGCGTTCATCAACGGCGGCAAAGGCCTTTTGCTGCAGGGAGAGCACGGTCTGGGCCAGGTCCAGGCGGCCGAAGCCCGCCCCGCCACCGGAAACGGGATCGGCTCCGTTGATCAGCGCCGCCTTCATCAGCGCAGCCGAGGGGTCGGGCACACCGGTTTGTCCGAAATACTGGCGCAACAGCACCGCCGCCCCGCCGGCCACCGCCGCGGCCATACTGGTGCCACTCATACGGGTGTAGTCCGGATCACCGGGCAGGTTGCCCTTGATCAAAGGAGAGCAGGCGGAAATGATCGCCGTGCCAGGAGCGACCAGATCCGGCTTGACGCGTCCGTCGGCGGTGGGGCCGCGGCTGGAGAAAGGAGCCAGCTTCGCCGCATTGTCGCTGTCCGGGCCGAAGGACGGGCGCACACTCTCGCTGGCCCCCACCACCAGGGCGTCCTTACTATTGGCCTCGGCCGTCAACGTACCGGCCGCCGGCCCGCTGTTGCCGGCGCCGAAGATGACCAGGAAGTCGGGATGCTGCCGCACAAAGGCATCGGTCTGGGCGGCGCCGCTCAAATAGGCGTTGGTTTCGGTGCCCCAGCCGTCCACGTGGATGCGTGCGTCGGCGGCATAGGCCGGTGTAAAAAGGCTGGTTAGATCTGCCGGCGGGTCGATCTTGCCGGCGGCATTGAGGATGGACTCGAAATAAAGGTTGGCGCCCGGGGCCAGGCCGGCGTAGCGGCCGTCCGAAGCCGCCCCGGTACCGGCGATGGTGGCCGCCATGTGGGTGCCGTGGCCCAGCGGATCGTCGGCCCTGGCCCGGCCGGCCCAGGATTTGAGCATGATCACCTTGGGCTTTTGACCGGGCGCGCTCTTCAGGTCCGGAACGGGATCGCTCATGTCGCCGTTACCCAAACCGCTGTCCGCGATGGCCACCACTTCCCCGGCGCCGGTGAGCCCGCCGGGCGTGACGAACCCCGGCGCGGCAAGCGGCGCCGCGCCCACGATGGCCGCCGCGCGGTCGTTCAAAAAACTCACCCGGGGCTCCGGCGCACGCTTCCCGGCGGTTGCTCCGGACCAGTCCGGCATGAACAGCAAGATGCCGGCCAATAACAGGACCGGCAGGAGTGCGCGGCGGCCTGTCAACCATTTGTGCATGCTTAAGGACTCCTTATGTACAATTGGTTTCCTTTCCCTGACTGAAAAGATAATTCGACACAAAAAGGGGTTCTCCTGCCGTTTTTGTTAAGTTAATTAATTGTTAACATTGTGAGTCTTTCTCCCCTTCCGGCGGGCCTTATGATTTCCCGGACCGGTGAAAATATCCCGGCTTTGCCCCGCCGCTCCCTGAAGTGCACAGCTTCATTATATATAGACGTATGAAGGGGGCGAAATGTTGCCGGAAAAACAAAAAATTTGAGGACGGTGATTAATTTTTTGTCCCCAAATTTCCCTGCCGTTTAACTCTCCGTTGCGGAAATATAACCTTCCACCAAGCTAAGCCCACACCTGTTGCAGATCCACCGTCAGACCGGAAAAAATCTCCGGTGTAAATGCCGCGCTGTCTTCCCAACAGTGCACCAGTACATAGATACCTCTGGCCAGGCGGAACTCTTCCAGCTTTTTCTCCCGCGGATCCAGCACCCAGTAATACGGCACCCCGTAGCGGGCATAAACCTGTGCTTTGGTCACCCGGTCCGCGCTGGATGAAGAGTTGGAGACAATCTCCACTACCAGGTCCGGGGCGCCACACACATTTTTTTCGGTAAGCACGGACTGCCTGGTCCGGGACACATAGACCAGGTCCGGCTGGACAACGCTGATCCGGCTTAAGACCACATCCAGCGGAGCAAAAAAAACTTCCCCCAGGTCATGCCGGGAAACAAAAGCGTGCAAAAGAAAAGCCAGATTGCGTAAGACCCGTTGATGCCCGGTGGTGGGCGATGGCGTCACGTGCAGCACCCCTTCGCAGATCTCGTAACGATTGCCATCGTCCGGCAACTGCAGATAATCGTCGTAGGTGAGAATGGCTTCCCCCGCCGGTGGCGCTGATCCACCCACTGCCGGCACCTCCCCGTTTGCATTTGCGCTTATTGTAAGCTTATTTCCGGATAATGTCAAGAATTACTGCCGTTCCGGCATGTGCCGCCGGCCGGCGGGTATGCGGCCCGTTAGACTATCTTTTTCAGGCTAACCGGCGGCCGGCGCCGCGGCGAGTTGGATGAGAGCACATTGAGCATGGCCAGCGCGCGGCCGGTGCCCATGGCCACACAGGAAAGGGCATCCTCGGCCACATAGACGGGCACTCCCGTGGCCCGGCTGATCAGCGTGTCAATGCCCCGCAGAAGCGAACCGCCACCGGTCATGACGATACCCTTGTCCACAATATCAGCGGACAGCTCGGGCGGTGTGTGTTCCAGCACTTCTTTCACCGCGCCCACCACCGCGTCCAGGTTTTCCTTGATCGCCGCATAAACCTGGCCGCTGGTGATGGTGATCGCCCGCGGCAGACCGGACAGCAGATCCCGCCCCCGGATTTCCATGGATCTTTCTTCTCCCGTATCCGGGCAGGCATCGCCGATTTCCATTTTGATCTCCTCGCCGCTGCGCTCACCCACGGCCAGGTTGAATTCCCGCCGCACAAAGCGCACAATGGACTCATCGAATTTATCCCCGCCTACCCGCAGGGAAATGCTGTAGACCACCCCGCCCAGCGAAAGCACGGCCACGTCGGCCGTGCCGCCGCCGATATCCACCACCATGGTGGCGGTGGGTTCGGAGATGTCCAGCCCGGCCCCAAGGGCGGCCGCCAGCGGCTCTTCTATAACGTGCGCCTGACGGGCGCCAGCCTGAACGGCGGCCTGTTTGACCGCCCGCTCTTCCACGCCGGTGACGCCGGAAGGTATGCAGACCATCACCCGCGGGCGGAAGAACAGCTTGTGTCCACACGCTTTGCCGATGAAATGGCGCAGCATTTTTTCCGTCACGTCATAGTCGGCGATCACCCCGTCCCGCAGCGGACGGGTGGCCACAATGTTGCCAGGAGTGCGGCCGAGCATGCGTCTGGCTTCCGCGCCCACAGCAATCACCCGGCCAGTTTCCTTGTTCAAAGCCACCACCGAGGGCTCGCGCAGCACGATGCCCCGGCCCTTGACATATACCAGCACGTTGGCCGTGCCCAGATCTATGCCGATATCCGTTGTCAAACCGAGCATTAATCCGGATCTCCTTTCCCCTTCCCCAACACCGGCCCGGGCGGAACCACCCCGAAAAGCAGGCTGTATGCACAACATCCCTTGCTTTCCCGCGTTTACCCGGGCCTGTCCACCGGCCGGACCCGGCCGGTTTACTATGTACGATGAACAACAAGGGATTATTCTACATTTTCAGGGAAATTCCTCTAGCCAGCAAAAACTTTTCACAAGTTGCCGGCACGCCCGGTTCTACGGAATATATGCCGATTTGATCCAAGACAGACCGTCAAAAACCGTCCCGCCGGACAGCTGCCCCCGGATTTGCAACCTAGATGATGTTTTCCCGGTATTTCTTCCGTGTCGCTTCCCCGCCCCGTAAATGCCGCTCGGATTTGTTATAGTCCAGTATCCTTTTTACCTGGACGGCCAGTTCCTTGTTCAAGGACGGCAACCGTTCGGTCATATCTTTATGCACCGTGCTCTTGCTCACCTGAAACACCTGCGCGGCCTGACGCACGGTGGCCCGGGTCTCCAGGATATAGGCGCAAATATCCAGTACTCTTTTCTGGATGTATTCCTGCATTGCCCTACCTCCCCGGCTGAATAGCTACTAAAATATATATGCGTGGCAGATGGATAAATGCCGGAAATAAAGAAAAAAGCCCGTCGGCGGGCAGCTTCCGGGCTGATTTTCATTTTTGCCGTTATCTTTCGTTTGCCAGATACTTTGCCGGATCCATTGTTTGACCGGCGTGCCGCAGGACCAGGGTGAACCGGGATACTTTTGCGCCCGGCGTTACCGCGGGCAGCGCGCCGATAATCTCACCGGCGCCCACCGTCTGGCCGGAACGCACCCGCACCGTGTCCAGGCCCTGATAGGTGGTTTGCCAGCCGTTGCCGTGATCGATGGTCACGCTGTAGCTTGCCGGCCGGCGTTGGCCGCCGTTCCCCGGCAGTGCGACTGCGGGCCCGGGAACAATATTTTTCACCCGCCCCGGCGCCGCCGCTTTGACACTGCCGCCCGGCACGGCGGCAAACTCCACCCCGTCGTTAAAGCGGTAATCACCGTAAACTTCCGAATAGCCGGGACCGAAAGCCCGGTCGACTGCGCCACTGACCGGGCGGCAAAGGGAAATGCCGCCGGAGGGCTGTTCCGCATTTCCTGCTACAATGCCGCTACCGGCCGCCGCCGGGCTGCCGGTTCTTCCGCTTGACGGTTCCGTGCCGCCGGCGGCCGTTCGCCCGTCACCGGAACGGTAGGCAGTTGCACCGGTAACAGCGCCGGAGGGCGATGACATGTCCCCGGTACCGGCGGTTCCGTGCACGAACTTGCCGGATGCCGGACCGGCAGCTTCACTGGAGGATGTTTTGCCGGCTGTTGAAGACGTTCCGGTTTCTTTTCCGGTTCCTGCCGGACTGCTTCCGTCAACCGGTTGACTTATACCGGCCGATGCCGGGACGGCCGCTCCCGGCCCTTGCATCAATTCCACACCCGGTCTGTTTTGCGGCGCCGGTCCGGCCGGTTGCCAGGTACCGGCCGCCGCCCAGATCAAGCCGGCCACCAGCACCACCGCCATCGTCCCGGCCAGGGCAAAGTGCCACCACCCGGCGCTCCGGCGCGTTTCCGCGCCATCTTGCCCCGGCTCGCCCAGCAGCCACCGGCGCAGCCACCGGCGATACTTTTTCACTCCGTCGGAGGCCGACAGGCGTTCGTCAAAAGGCCACAATTCAATCACCCCGTGAATTTTCCCGCCCGGGCGTTGTTCCCGGGGAGATACAAATTCCTTTAGGCTAATTGTGGCCAAACGGCGGAAAAATTATTCTTCACCGTTCCTACATCTTGATGATATCCACCCCGGTGTAATAATGCTTCAGGATCTGTTCGAAATTATAGCCTTGCAGTGCATAGCCCTTGGCCCCGTATTGGCACATGCCCACGGCGTGCCCGTAGCCGCGGGTGGTTATTTCGACCCGGTCGCCCTTCAACTGCATCGTAAAGGCGGTGGAGCGCAGCCCGAGCCGGTCGCGTACGGTAGTGGCGGGAAATGTGCGCCCGCCCATACTCACGGTCAGCGCCCGGCCGGCGGGGGTGCGTGCAATGACGGCAAAAGGCGCCGGCGGTGACACCTTGCGCACGCCCGCTCCGGGGATAACCGGCACCGCCCCCAGGTGCACGCCCAGCGACCGGTCCACCTGTTCAACGGGCAGGGTTACCTTGCGCACCGGCTGCGGGTCGGCGTCGTAGGGGCAATCCACCCTTTTTAAATAGGGCTCGTCACTTTGCCAGACGGTGGCGGCGCTTTCTGTACCCAGGCCGCCGCAGGAAGCGAAATAGGCCGGATCGATCAGCGCCCCCTGCCAAGTAAGCACCAAACCGCGTGTTTCATCCACCGCCCGGCGGATTTTAAAGTAATATTCATAGTAGCCGAAAAATCCCCAGCGCTTTTTCATTTCCGCCCGGGAAATCCAGGCCTGTCCGTCCCGGTGATCATCGCTGATATCGGAACCGGGGTGGGCGTTGTTGGCTACCCCGCCGGCCGTCAGGCGCCGCACGATATAAGTGCGGGCGGCTACCGCCTGCGCTTTGAGCGCCTCCACGGGGAAAGACGCCGGCATCTCGGCGGCCACCACGCCGGTAACGTAGTCTTCCAGGGGCAGGGAGACAATTTTGCCGGTTTCATGCACAAAGAGGCGCACCCGCACCGGCTCCGGCCGGATCTTCACCGGGGCGGGACGCTCCATCAGGTAGGGCAGGCCCAGGACGAGGGCAATGATGATCAGCAGCAAACCGAATAACGTTTTCGTTTTGCGCATATACCCGCCCCCCGGACCGTTTTAATTGCTGACATCCGCCGCATCACCCGGTATGCAACTTGCCGCTTCTTCCCAGATGACGCTTGCCGGTCAACCAGTTGAGCATCGCCGGCCACGGCCTGTCTACCCGGTCATCACATTAATATGCTTTAAATGCGCCGTCCATTACCGCCTTTCTTCCCGTCTTACGGCAGCACCCAGCGAGCGCAGCTTGTCGATCAGATTTTCATAGCCCCGGTCCAGGTGATGGACGTCCCCGATTTCCGTTTCCCCCGCCGCCCGCAGCGCGGCCAGGACCAGAGCGGCGCCGGCGCGCAGGTCGGTGGCGCGCACGCGCGCACCGGTCAGGCCGCGCACACCGTAAACCACCGCCGTGCGTCCGGCCACTTTGATCCGGGCGCCCATGCGCTTCAATTCGTTCACGTGCATGAAACGGTTTTCGAAAACCGTCTCGGTGACCACGCTGGTGCCTTTGGCCAGGGTCATCAGGGCCATCAACTGGGGCTGCATGTCGGTGGGGAAGCCGGGGTAGGGCATGGTCTTGATGTCCACCGGCCGGATCTCGCCGTTCCCGGCCACCCGGATGTTGCTTTCCCGTTCTTCCACTGTAATGCCCGCTTCCTGCAGCTTGGCCACCACCGGTTTCAGGTGGTCGCAAATTACGTTTTCCACCACCACGTCGCCGCCGGTGATCGCGGCCGCCACCAGAAAACTGCCGGCCTCAATGCGGTCGGGGATGATGCTGTGGGTGACGCCGTGCAGTTCTTCCACCCCCTGAATGCGGATGAGCTTGGTGCCCGCCCCTTTAATCCGCGCGCCCATGGCGTTGAGATAATTGGCCAGGTCGACCACTTCCGGCTCCTCGGCGGCATTTTCGATCACCGTCTGACCGCGGGCCAGCACCGCCGCCATGATGATGTTTTCCGTAGCGCCCACGCTGGGGAAGTCCAGATAAATGCGGCTGCCGGTCAGTGCGGACGCCCGGGCTTCGATATAGCCGCCGGTCTGGGCGATTTTCGCCCCGAGCAGGGCGAACCCCTTCAGGTGCAGGTCAATCGGCCGGGTGCCGATGGCGCATCCACCGGGCAGGGAGATGCGCGCCCGGCCGGCACGCGCCAGAAGCGGCCCCATGACCAGGAAGGAGGCGCGCATCTGGCGCACGAACTCGTAGGGCGCCTCGGTTGCCGGACGGTCCGGCGGCGTGATCACCAACCCGCCGCCCCGGCGCTCCACGCCGGCGCCCAGGTGCCGGATCACGGCACAGATCGTTTCCACATCGGCCAGTGCGGGCACTTCTTCCAGTTCGCAGGCGCTTTCAGCCAGCAGGGAGGCTGTAATGATTGGCAGCACGGCATTTTTGGCCGGGCTTACTTTCACCAGACCGGCCAGCGGCCGGCCGCCTTCAATCACCAGTGTTTCCACGTCCATCGCTCCGTTAAAAACAGTCCTGCCTGCCATTGTTGCCATTTTCAACCGCAGGCATACCCGTATTCGGAAATTAGCGATGCGGGACTGTTCCTTTCCGGATTATTCCGGTTTTTATCTGCACGCCTCGCCGCTGCTGCCGGCTTTCCGGGTCAAGCGGGCGGAAATTCTGAATAACTTTTGGCAAACCGTTTGTCCGGCACCGGACCGGTTTTATACCATCCGGACGGAGGATTTTAAATCAGGGGCGGATCGTCCGTCCGCGCAATACGAAAAGCCGGGGGATTTTGCATCTCCCGGCTCTTGGCATGACATTCTGTTGTCCGGCTTATTCCGCCGCTTTCAGGCGGTTGAGGGCACGTTTCAAGGCCAGTTCGGCCCGGGCGACATCCAGTTCGGAGGTCTTGGAGGCGAGGCGCTGTTCGGCGCGCCGTTTGGCCTCTTCGGCCCGCTCCCGGTCAATCTGATCGTCGCGCTCGGCCGTGTTGGCCAGCACGCTCACCTTGCTGTTGCGCACTTCCACGAAACCGCCGCTGACAGCCACTTTGAAGGGCTTGCCTTCCTCCGGCTGCACCCGGATAATGCCGATCTTGAGGGCGCTGACCAGCGGAGCGTGCTCGGGCAGGAAGCCCAGTTCGCCTTCCACGCCCGGCACCACCACAAAGCGGACGTCGCCGCTGAATACCTTGCGCTCGGGGGTGACAATTTCCAGGCGTTGGGTCTTTTCCGCCATACTATGCACTTCCCTCTGCTAAGCGTTTCCCCTTGGCCACGGCGTCATCAATGGTACCGACCATGTAGAATGCTTCCTCGGGCAGGTTGTCGTGCTTGCCTTCCAGGATTTCCTTGAAGCCGCGCATGGTGTCTTTCAGGGACACATACACGCCGGGCATGCCGGTGAATGTCTCGGCCACATGGAAGGGCTGGGACAGGAAACGCTGCAGTTTGCGCGCCCGGGCCACAGTCAGTTTGTCTTCGTCGGAAAGCTCCTCCATGCCCAGGATGGCGATAATATCCTGCAACTCCTTGTAGCGCTGCAGCACCATCTGCACACCGCGGGCGATCTGGTAGTGGTCCTGCCCCACCACGTGGGGGTCCAGGATGCGGGAGGTGGAGTCCAGGGGGTCCACCGCCGGGTAAATGCCCAGTTCGGCGATCTGCCGGGACAGCACCACCGTGGCGTCCAGGTGGGCGAAGGTGGTGGCCGGCGCCGGGTCGGTCAGGTCGTCGGCCGGCACGTAAATGGCCTGCACCGAGGTAACCGAACCCTTGCGGGTGGAGGTGATGCGCTCCTGCATCTGGCCCATTTCAGTGGCCAGGGTGGGCTGGTAACCCACAGCCGAGGGCATGCGGCCCAACAGGGCGGAAACCTCGGAACCGGCCTGGGTGAAACGGAAGATGTTATCGATAAACAGTAGCGTGTCCGCGCCTTCCGCATCACGGAAGAACTCGGCCATGCACAACCCGGTCAGGGCCACCCGCAGGCGGGCACCGGGAGGCTCGTTCATCTGGCCGAACACCATGGTGGTCTTGTCCAGCACGCCCGACTCGGTCATTTCACGGTAGAGGTCGTTGCCCTCGCGGGTGCGCTCGCCCACGCCGGCAAATACCGAGATGCCGCCGTGCTGCTTGGCGATGTTGTTGATCAGCTCCATCACGATAACCGTCTTGCCCACGCCGGCGCCGCCGAACATGCCGACCTTGCCGCCCTTCAGGAAGGGCACCAGCAGGTCCACCACTTTCAGGCCGGTTTCCAGCTGTTCCGCCCGGGTGGACTGCTCCACCAGCGGGGGGGCGGAACGGTGGATCGGATAGTAGTTTTTGCTTTCAATCTTGCCCTTGCCGTCAATGGGCAGCCCGAGCACGTCCACCACGCGGCCGAGCACGTCGCGTCCCACCGGCACGGTAATCGGCTTGCCGGTATCGGCCACTTCCATGCCCCGCACCAGGCCGTCGGTGGCGCTCATGGCCACGGTGCGCACGCAGTTGTTGCCCAGGTGCTGCGCCACTTCCAGGGTCAGGTCGTCCTGGCCCTCGCGGGCGATTTTCAAGGCGCTATAGATGTCAGGCACCTGGCCGGGGGGGAAGCGCACGTCCACCACCACGCCGATGACCTGAACTATATGACCAACATTCATTGACTACTTCGTACCTCCTTTGCGCTTGACTCAACTGGCCATAAGAAGGTTCCCATAAATCATGCCGTCTTACTCCAGCGCCGCCGCGCCGCCCACAATTTCGGAAATTTCCTTGGTGATGGCCGCCTGGCGCGCCCGGTTCATGGACAGGGTCAGCCGGTCGATCATGTCCGCGGCGTTCTTGGTGGCCGAGTCCATGGCCGTCATGCGGGCGCTTTGCTCACCGGCCTTGGATTCCAGCAGGGCGTAATAGACCATGTTTTCCACATAGCGTGGTAACAGGACGTTGAGCACTTCTTCCGCGTCCGGCTCGAAAATGTAATCCACCTTTTTGGCCTCTTCCGCCCCGGCCGGCGGTTGTACGGGCAGCAACTGGATCATCTGTGGACGCTGAATCAGCACATTCACGAATTCGCTGTAGATCAGGTAGACGGCGTCAAATTCGCCGGCCCCGTACTGCCCGATGACAAAACGGGCGATCTCCTGCGCCTGCCCCAGACTGATTGTCTCGCCCAGACCGACATACTGCTGGGCGATATGGTAGTTCCGCCGGCGGAAGAAGTCCCGCCCCTTGCGGCCGACGCAGATCATGCTGGTGGCGTCGCGATCCTTGATTTCATGGCTGGCCTTGCGGATCAGGTTGCCGTTGAAGCCGCCGCACAGACCCCGGTCGGCAGTCACCAGCAGGTAGGCCACCTTTTTCGGCTCCCGCACTTCCAAAAGCGGATTGCGCACATTACCGGCCGAGTTGGCCACCCGCCCCAGCACGTCGCGCATTCTTTTGGCATAGGGCCGGGCCGCCAGCACCTGATCCTGCGCCCGGCGCATTTTGGCGGCGGACACCGCCTTCATCGCCTTGGTGATTTTCTGCGTGCTCTGAATGCTCTTGATGCGGCGCCTCAAGTCACGTAAACTGGCCATCTAAGTTTTCACCACCTCGCCTGTTGGCGCTCAATGTCCGGCTTTATGCCGGCTTGGCCACGAAGCCTTTCTTGAATTCGAGGATGGCTGCCTTCAATTTTTCTTCCGTATCCTTGCTCATTTCGCCGGTTTTGCCAATGGACTCACCCACATCGGGATGGCTGGCCCGCATATATTTCAGGAAATCAGCCTCAAAAGGCAGCACGCTTTCCACCGGCAGGTCGTCCAGATAGCCGTTGACGCCGGCATAGATGCTCATCACCTGTTCCTCCACCGGCATGGGCACGTACTGCCCCTGCTTCAACAGTTCCACCATGCGCTCGCCGCGGGTCAGGCGGGCCTGGGTGGCCTTGTCCAGGTCGGAGCCGAACTGGGCGAAGGCGGCCAGTTCACGGTACTGGGCCAGGTCCAGGCGCAGGGTGCCGGCGTATTTCTTCATCGCCTTCACCTGTGCCGCGCCGCCCACCCGGGATACCGAGATACCTACGTTCACGGCCGGGCGGATACCGGCGTAGAACAGGTCGGGCTCCAGGAAGATCTGGCCGTCGGTGATCGAAATCACGTTGGTCGGAATATAGGCCGAAACGTCGCCGGCCTGTGTTTCAATGACGGGCAGGGCGGTCATGGAACCGGCGCCCAGTTCGTCGTTCAATTTGCAGGCGCGCTCCAGGAGCCGGGAGTGCAGGTTGAATACATCGCCGGGGTAGGCTTCACGTCCGGGCGGACGCCGCAGCAGCAGGGAAAGTTCGCGGTAGGCCACCGCCTGTTTGGACAGGTCGTCATAGATAATCAACACGTGGCGGCCCTGTTCCATGAACTCCTCACCGATAGCCGCACCGGCGAACGGGGCCACAAACAGCAGCGGCGCCGGGTCGGAGGCGGTGGCGGAAACCACGATACTGTAATCCATCGCCCCGTGATCGGTCAGAATCTGCACCACGTTGGCCACCGTGGAGGCCTTCTGGCCCACGGCCACATAAATGCAGATTACATCCTTGCCCTTCTGGTTGATCATGGCGTCCAGCGCGATGGCCGTCTTGCCGGTCTGGCGGTCGCCCAGGATCAACTCGCGCTGGCCGCGGCCGATCGGAATCATGGCGTCGATGGCCTTCAGGCCGGTCTGCAGGGGCTGGTGCACCGGTTTACGGGTGATTACGCCGGGGGCGATGCGCTCCACCGGGCGGTACTTGTCCGAATTGACCGGACCCTTGCCGTCCAGGGGGCGTCCCAGCGGGTTGACCACCCGGCCGATCAGGGCGTCGCCCACGGGTACGGAAGCAATGCGGCCGGTGCGTTTCACCGTGTCGCCTTCCTTGATGTGGGTGTAGGCGCCCAGCAACACGCAACCGATGTTGTCCTCTTCCAGGTTCAGGGCCATGCCCAGGGTGGGCTCGCCGCCCTCGGTGGGGGCGGGGAACTCAAGCAGTTCCATGGACATGCAGGCTTCCAGGCCGTAGACCCGGGCGATGCCGTCACCCACCTGGATAACGGTGCCCACGTCACGCATTTCAATTTGCGCCTGGTATTTTTCAATCTGCTGCCGAATGATCGAGCTGATCTCTTCCGGTCGCAAATTCATACTACTGGTTCACCCCTATCCCAATTAACTTATTTGCCTGAGGTGTTCTCTCATGGTAGCCAGACGGGCGCGCAGGCTGCCGTCGATCACCCGGTCGCCGATACGCACGACCACTCCGCCCAGCAGGGCGGGATCCACGGCAAATGCTGTTTCGACTTTGCTGTCCGTCAGCTTGTTCAGCACGTCGCCCAGCTTTTTCTTTTCGTCCTTGTTCAGTTCCACGGCACTGGTCACTTCGGCCTTGACCACATGGCGCGCCCGGTTGGCCAGTTCCGTGAAAACAGCCGTAATATCGCTGATAAAGGCTTCCCGCTGCTTGTCCACCAGCAAGAACAGGAAATTTTCCGTTGTTACGGAGAGCTTGCCCTCAAAAAGGCCTTTCAGGAAGTCTTTTTTTTCAGCGGCGGTAATGCGCGGATGGAACAATACCTTTTGAAACTCGGGGGAGCCGGCGATAATCTGCGTGATCGCCTTCAATTCCGCCTCCACCTGGTCCACTGTGCCCGCGGCGGCGGCGATTTCATAAAGCGCCTCGGCATAACGTCCGGATACGGCTCCCTTTAGCATGGCAGATCCCCCGCCTCTTTAATGAAATCCTGCACCAGACCGTGCTGGATCTCGGGAGTGATGGTCTGATTGATAATCTTGCCGGCCACCAGGACGGACAGTGAAGCCACCTGGTCGCGCAATTCGGCAACCGCTTTCTCCTTCTCCCGGGCGATTTCCTGCAGGGCGTTGTCTTTTACGCGGTTCGCCTCGGTCTTGGCCGCTTCGATGATTTCCTGCGCCTGCACCTCGCCGGCTTTGGTCGCCTGCTGAATGATGGCCTGGGCCTCTTCCCTGGCTTTTTGCATGTCGGCCAGATACTGCTGGCGCAGAGCCTCGGCCTGTTTGCGATCCTCCTCTGCCGCCGCCACATTATTGGTAATGAATTCCTGACGGGACTTCAACATATTCGCAACGGGCTTGTAGGCCACAATGCGCAGAAAGATCAACAGGAGAATGAAATGGAAGAACTGGGCCAGCAGGGTGGCATTAAACTTCAAAACCTATTCCCCTCCTTCCGTTACCTTGACAAAAGGAAGGCCATAGCAGGCGGCAGCCACCTGCTATGCCGTTCCCAAGTCCCCGCTTTAAGGGGTGATTAACCGATTTTACCCATTAAGATGAAGGCGATAACCACGCCGATGATCGGCAGGGCTTCAATCAAACCGACGCCGATGAACATAGTGGTGTAAACGGTGCCCCGGGCTTCAGGCTGGCGGGCGACGGCTTCCACCGCGCGGCCGGTGACCAGACCGTCACCGATGCCGGCGCCCAGAGCGCCCAGGCCCACGGCCAGAGCGGTGCCAATGGCGGCAGCTGCTCCAATTTCCATAATTTTTCCCCTCCTTTCCCCGGTAATCTCCCTAAACAATCACATAGCAATACAAACACACAACGGATTAATGCTCGTCGGCAACCACCTGTCCCACGTAAGCGATGCTCAGCATGGTAAAGATGAAAGCCTGGATGCCTCCCACAAAGATACTGAATCCCAGCCAGATCACCGACGCGATAAAGCCGCCGAAGATGTCCCCGACCAGCGGGAACAGGCCCAGCAAAACGGCGATGAGCACTTCACCGGCGTAGATGTTCCCGTAAAGACGGAAGGCCAGCGTCACTGGCTTGGAAAGCTCTTCGACCAGGTTGATGGGTAAAAAGACAAAAACGGGTTTGACGAAGTGCTTGAAATACCCCAGTCCTTTGTACTTGAGGCCGAAGAACTGAATCAGCACAAAAGTGAAAAGGGACAGGGCAAAGGTGGTGTTATAATCGGCCGTGGGCGAATTCAAGGTGGGAACCAGGCCCAGGAGGTTGGAAAAGAGGATGAATATGAAATAGGTCAGAACGATGCTTAACAACGAAAGCCCTTTGACCGGATCCATATTGTCGTTGACCAAACCCCGCACAAAATCGTACATGGACTCAAAGGCCACCTGCAGCTTGCCGGGGCGGCGCATGTCCATGTTCCGGGTGGCGGCGACGGCAAAGATAATCACCAGCAGCATGGCCACCCAGGTCATGACAATGGTGCGCGGGTTGAGGTCGATGGGAAAGTTCCCGATCTGCCCCAGATGCCACGGCTGTTGCGGGAAGTTCCAAAAATTCAGCTTTTCCTCTACTTGCTCCATGCTCAACATCTGTAATCTCCCCCCTTTCGCGTTTTAATTTTTTCTAAATAACTGATCTGATTTGACCTCCCGCAAAAGCGCCCCGCCGCCCACCGCGGCAAAGATGCCCGACACGGCCAGGATGCCCGCGGCGGCGGCAATCACCGCCGGCAGGGAAATGCGGGAAGCCAGGTAAAGCACGGCCACAATGGACAAAAGCCGCGCAATCAGGCTGCCCGCCACTTCCCTTTGAAAGTCCCGCAAGAACTCCCGCCCCCGGGAGGTAATCAGCTTGATCCGCCGGGCCAGGAAATAGATGTTCCACAGGCCCACCCCGACGCCCATGGCCAGACCCCAGAACATGCGGTTCTGGTAATCCCAGCCGATAAGCAGGAGGCAACCGGCCAGCACATACAGGCCGATTTTCACCGTCCGGTTCAAAAACGCTTCAAAAGGCAAATCCCGCACCGGAATTCCTCCCGACCGTTAAAACTGGCAAGATGCCGTGTTGAAAATACATGCGAAAATTTTCCCAATTATGCCCGCGAACAACGCCGGACAAAACGGAAACTCCTCCGGCTTGCGGGAAACGGAACCGGCGGCCTGTTTCCCCCGGCTTGCCGCCGGCGGGGCGATGACTTGATTATGATTCAAGATCTCAAACCGGGAAGGCCCTGCCGTGAAAGCAGCCGGAGATGAACGGGACCGGCCTTACTTCTGCTCAAAAAACCGGCCCACCACCTGGATGGTGCCAATCACGCCCGCCGCTATGCCGGACAGGATGCCGGCCACCATCAGCCAGGGCGTGGTGCCCAGCCGCCCGTCCAAAAACCGCCCCAGGAAATAACCCACCAGGACGGAGCCGGCCAGTTGAAAGCTGACGATGGACGCCAGACTGAAGGCCTGAAAAAAAGACGTGCCCTTGCCGCCGCTATTTTTTTCCGGTTGACCTGACCGCCTGCGTGCTACGATCTTTCCCCCCCGGGCGCCAGGGCGCTTGTGGGTCAAGGCACTAATATCAATTCTACAAAAAGGCTCTTAATCCTTCATATAGTGGAAAAATTTTTGTTCCCAAATGCACAATGCTTGCCGGTACTTTCTCCAGTTGCGTCCCGGGCGTTGCAAGACGGGTCCCGGACACTCCGGAAGGTTGATTTTCAACTCCGAACAGTCGCCGGCGACTGCCGGACGGCAGCCACGGCCATATGTTAATTATGTTTCGCGGAAAGTGTCCTTAATCCTGCCGGCCGGAAAAATTTTTCGTTTTACCGCCCGGCGCCGTCAACGCGGCGAAAATTCATCCGGCGGCGCTTCCGCCAGGTCGAAATGCCAGGCGATGGCCGCGGCGATGCGCCGGCAGGCCTGCCCGTCCCCGTAAGGGTTGACCGCTTCGGCCATACGCCGGTAATGGACCGGGTCGTCAAGCAGGCGGCGGGTTTCGGTCAGCACCGCCTCCCGGACCGTGCCCACCAGGCGCACTGTGCCGGCTTCCACCGCTTCGGGCCGCTCTGTGGTGTCGCGCAGCACCAGCACCGGCTTGCCCAGCGCCGGCGCCTCTTCCTGCAGCCCGCCGGAATCAGTGAGCACCAGGTAACTGCGTTGCATCAGGTTGACAAACGGCTGGTAGTCCAGTGGTTCGATCAGATGCACGCGGGGCGCTTCCCCCAGCACCTCACGCACCACCTGGCGCACGGCCGGATTTTTATGCACGGGGAAAATCACCGTCACGTCCGGGTAATCCTGCACCACCTGCCGCAGCGCCAGATAGATTTCGCGCATCGGTTCGCCCAGGTTTTCCCGGCGGTGGGTGGTCACCAGCAGCACCCGCTGCCTGGCGTAATCAATATTGCTCAACACCGGGTCTGTAAACGCAAATTCCCGGCGCACGGTGGCCAGCAGGGCGTCGATCACCGTATTGCCGGTGACAAAAATATCTTTTTCCGCCACCCCTTCCCGCAGCAGGTTGGCCCGGGCGGCGGCGGTGGGGGCGAAGTGAATGTCGGCCAGCACGCCGGTGAGGTGGCGGTTGATTTCTTCCGGAAAGGGGGAAAACTTGTTGCCGGTGCGCAGGCCGGCCTCCACGTGGCCGACCGGGATCCGGCGGTAAAAGGCGGCCAGCGCGCCGGTGAAGGTAGTGGTGGTGTCGCCGTGCACCAGCACCAGATCCGGTTGTTCGGCGGACAACACCTGTTCCAGGCCGGCCAGCGCCCGCCGGGTGATGTCGAACAGGCTCTGGCCGGGTTGCATGATGTTCAAGTCGTGGCGGGGGACGATGCCGAACAGGTCCAGCACCTGGTCCAGCATTTGCCGGTGCTGGGCGGTGACGGCCACCCGGCAGTCGAAACAACCCGGATGGTTTTGCAGCTCTTTGATCAAAGGCGCCATTTTGATCGCCTCCGGCCGGGTACCGAAGATGGTGAGAATTTTCAACAACTACAACTCCTCTTTCCGGTCCGCATAGGCGGCAAAAGTGAGCGGCGCCCGTTCCCGCACCAGCTGCAATACCCGGGCGAACAGACGGCGGATTTCCCACTGGGCATGCCTGTCCAGGCGCAGGTCGAAACAATGGAACAGCTCACGGGCGTTCATGGTAAAAACGAGGTTGACAGCCGTGGCCTGGGGCAGCACAAAACGGGCGTCTTCCGGCGGCACGCCGGCGGCGCGCAACTCGTGGTAGCAGGTCATGGCCTGCTCAAGCAACGCCCGGTACTTTTTCGCCGTCCCACCCTCAATGGTATCCGGCCACACAAAACCGGCCGGTTTTTTGGTGTAGTCGCAGTAGCGCTGGGACTCCACCGTGTAACTGGCCAGACGGTGGCGGGTAAGCTGGGCCAGGCACGCCCGGCTGATTCCATGTACGGCGAAACTGAAATGCACATGTTCAAAAACGCTGTGGTGACCGCGCTCAAAGCAGTTGCGGATCATCCCGGGCTGCGGCTTGGCCTGGTAACACTGGCTGACGGCATAAATGATTACACTGTCCGCCTCCGTACAGCCGGGAACCGGGGGGGTGCCTTCAGCCAGCCCGGTACAGGCCAGGAGCTTCACTTCCAAACCGGTATCCCTCCCTCGCGGTAAAATTGGCTTTTAAAGTAAAAATGTTTTCCCGGGGGTGGTGGCCGTACCGGAGAAACATTGAAGCGACGAGGTACTGCCACTGTGCTTGAGGAAAATTCAACGGGCAGTCGGCCGGATCAAACGCCGGCGCGGCCGGTTTGACAATGACGCCGGAAAATCTTCGCCCCGGCGGTGACCCGTCAGGTAGTCGCACGGGCTTTATGTATGTTTTTACCGCTTGCCCGTGCTGCCGAAGCCGCCTTCCCCCCGGGCGGTGTCCGTCAGGATGGCGGCCTCTACCCAGCGCACCGGCGGCGCCGGCAGCAGGACGAACTGGGCCACCCGTTCGCCCGGCTGCACGTGGTAGGGCTCCGTGCCCAGGTTCCACAGGCGCACCCGCACCACCCCGCGGAAGTCGGAGTCGATGGTGCCCGGGAAGGCCAGGATGTCCCGCTTGAAAGCCAGACCGCTGCGCGGGCGCACATCCAGCACATAGCCGGGCGGCACTTCCACCGCCAGGCCGGTGTCCACGGTCTCCCCCGCGCCGGGGCGCACGGTGACCGGTTCCACGGCGCAGACGTCCCACCCGGCGCTGCCGGGCGTGGCCTGAAAGGGGGGGTTCCCCCCGCCGGACAATATGTAACGGATGACCGGACCGGCCGGTTTTCCGGAGGCATCCTCAAGCGCCCCGGCACCACCCGGGGGAATGCCCCCCGGCGCCGCCGGACGCATTCCCCCGGCCGCGCCGCCCCCGGCATACCGGTCAAAAACGGCGCACCCGGGCCGGCCGCCCGCACCGGCAACATTTTCCCCGCCGGCGGACGCGGGGACAAACGAGTCAGTTGATTGCCCGCTGCCCGGTCCGGCGGCGTCTTTCCCCCCGGCCGGCCAGAGCTCGACGTGTACACCGTAACGGCGCAAAAAGTCGATTCCCTCGCCCGAACCTTTGTAGTCCCGGCGTACCACCACCCGGGCCAGTTCACAGGATACGATCAGTTTGGCGCAGGTGATACAGATGTCGGCGTTCACATACAATGTGCCGCCCTTCACCGCCAGCCCCCGTTTGGCGCAGACACAAACGGCGTTTTGCTCGGCGTGCACGCAGGGCTTGTAGTCCTCCCGCCCGGCCAGTTCTTTCAAACATTTTCCGGTGTCGCAGCAGTGTGCTTCGCCGCTGACCACGCCGTTATAACCGTGGGAGATGATCCGGCGGTCCACCACAATCACCGCCCCCACCTTTTTGCGCAAACAGGTGGAGCGGCGGGCAATCACCTCCACCACGTCCATGTAAGTTTGATCAAAGGTCGGTCGCTGATCCAATTAATTCTACCTCCACCGGGATACCGGCGCAAAACCGCACGGGGACAGCCATTTTTGCGAACAGCCGCCCCGGTACAAGCCGGCACGCCGTTTAAACCACTTAAACCGCTTCCGCAATGAAACCATTATTTTTCCTGACATCCACGCCTCCCCGAAGCCCGGGCGGGGTGGCGGAAATCGATCAACCCGGACCGCCAGGTCTTCAGCCACGGTGTAATTAAAATGAGGCAAACCACCGGTCAAACCGGGCAACCCGACGGCAGTGAAACATCCACCCTGCTAAAAGCCACCGGGCTTATCGAAAGGACATCTTACCGTTCATACAGCGGATGCTCCCGGCACAGTTCCTCCACCATCCGCCGCGCCCGGTCCAGTCGCTGCCCGTCGCCCTTGAAGCTCAGGGCAAAATGGATGATCTCCGCCAGACGTTCCATGTCCGCCCCGTCCAGACCGCGGGTGGTCACCTGGGGCGTGCCGATGCGGATGCCGCTGGCCACGGCGGGCGGCTGCGGATCGTAGGGGATGGCGTTTTTGTTCACCGTCACCCCCGCGCTGTCCAGCACAGCCTCCGCCTCCCGGCCGGTAATCCCCTTGTTACGCAGGTCCACCAGCATCAAATGGTTGTCGGTGCCGCCGCTGACCAGCTCGAAGCCCCGCTCGATCAGCGCGGCGGCCAGCGCTTTGGCATTTAATACGATTTGCCGCTGATAGGTCTTGAACTCCGGCCGCAGCGCCTCGCCCAGGGCCACCGCCTTGGCGGCAATCACATGCATCAACGGGCCGCCCTGAATGCCCGGGAACACCGCCTTGTCAATGACGGCGGCATATTTCTCCCGGCACAGGATCAGACCGCCCCGCGGGCCGCGCAATGTCTTGTGGGTGGTGGTGGTGACCACGTCGGCATAGGGCACCGGGCTCATGTGCTCACCGGCCGCCACCAGCCCGGCGATGTGGGCCATGTCCACAAACAGGTAGGCGCCCACCTGATCCGCAATCTCCCGGAAACGGGCAAAATCGATGGCCCGCGGGTAGGCGCTGGCCCCGGCCACAATCATGCGCGGCTTGGAGCGGCGGGCAACATCATAAACCTGATCGTAATCAATGCGGCCGGTTTCCCGGTCCACCCCGTAAAAGGCGTTTTGAAAATATTTGCCGGAGATGTTCAGCGGGCTGCCGTGGGTCAGGTGACCGCCGTGGGCCAGATTCATGCCCAGGATGGTATCGCCCGGCTCCAGAAAAGCGTAATAAACCGCCAGGTTGGCCTCGGCGCCGGAATGGGGCTGCACATTGGCGTGCCCGGCGGAGAAAAGTTCCCTGGCCCGGCGGATGGCCAGTTCCTCGGCAATATCCACGAACTGGCACCCGCCGTAGTAACGGCGCCCCGGATAACCCTCGGCGTATTTATTGGTCAGTACGGAACCCTGCGCCTCCAGCACCGCCCGGCTGACGGCGTTTTCCGAGGCAATCAGTTCCAGTGTGTTACGCTGGCGCGACAGTTCCAGGTCAATCGCCCGGGCGATTTCCGGATCCGTTTCGGCCAGGGATTTCGTCATATCCATTATTTTTCCTCCTCAACCCCGCACCGGCAATATTTCGTTTCAATTTGAGCAATCTTGCCCACCCGGCGGGCGTGCCGGCCGCCCTGAAAAGAGGCGCTCAGCCAGACGCGCACAATTTCTTCGGCCAGGCCGGGGCCGATCACCCGCTGGCCCATGGTGAGCACGTTGGCATCGTTGTGTTCCCGGGCAGCCCGGGCGGAAAAAGTGTCATGACAGAGCGCGGCGCGGATCCCCGGCACCTTGTTGGCGGCGATGGAAACCCCGATGCCTGTACCGCAACACAAAATACCCCGGTCACAGGCGCCGGATCGTACCGCTTCAGCCACGGCCAGCGCCTGATCCGGGTAATCCACCGCTTCTTCGGAAAAGGTGCCCAGATCATCGTAGGGCACGCCGGCTTCCTTCAACCAGCCGGTAACCGCCATTTTGAGACGAAAACCGCCGTGATCGGCGGCTACAGCCACACGCAAATTGCCAACCCCCTCGCCCGGCCCTCAAAGCCGGATGTCAAATACCGCGGCCATTCCTGGCCGGAGTTACCTGCCGGGTGTGGCACCATGCACCCACCCGCCCGGTTCCGGCAACATAACCGGTCATATTATGCCGTTGTCCGGTTACAATATGTAACCCGTTCCCGGCGGTACAACCCGCCGGGCACATAAAAGGAACACTTCTACAATAATCGTCATTTTCCTTTTTTATCACGGCAAGACACCGTTTCCGCCCGCCATGCCTTGCGGCAACGCCGGGGCCGTTTTGAGGCTGCGGCATGCCGGAATGAGTATAATTTGCCGGGCACACGGCAAAGATCCGTTCCCGCCAGGGGCCGCCGCACCCGGCGGACGGATATTTCCGCCGGCCCCGCGCAATCTTGAAATGGACTCCAACCCGGCCCGGTGTGCTGCGCCGTTCCATCCGGATCAGTTTATGCCGGACCGGCGCCGCGGCCACCGGTCCGGCCGGAAAACCATTCCCCGGCCAGCCTGTCCACCGCCCGCTCAACCAGCAGGCGCAAATCAACGGCGCAACGACGGTAGGCCTCAAGCGGCCGGCCGAAGGGGTCGGGCACGTCGGCGTCCACCCCGGCATAGGCGGCAAGGGTGTGGATCCGGTCACCCGCCTCCGGAACCATCTGCCGCACCTGCCGGTGGTGGCCGGCCGTCATCACCAGCACCAGATCCGCTCCGGCCACATCCCGCGGGGTCAACTGCCTGGCCCGGTGCCGGTGCAAATCAATGCCCCACTCGCCCATCACCGCCACTGCCCGGGGTGATGCGGGGTCGCCGGGCCGGGCAAACAGGCCCGCCGAAATAACTTCCACCCGGCCGGTCAGGCCGCGCTCCGCCAGCGCCCGCCGGGCCAGCGCGGCGGCCATGCTGCTCCGGCAGGTGTTGCCCGTGCAGACAAAAAGCAGTTTTTTGTTGGGCACATGGCTCCCCCCTTTTGCCATACCACCCGGCCGGGCTGTTCTGCTCATCATTCGTTTTTCCGCCGCCGTCAAACAATCATTTTCAAGCCGATTCCCAGCAGGATCAAACCGCCCAGCAGCTGTGCCCGCTCCCCCGCCCAGCGGCCGATGCAGCGGCCGCAGTACAGGCCGGAAAAAGTCATCAGCCCGGCAACCAGGCCGAAGACCAGCACGGTCAGCAGCAGGTTGATCCGCTGGGTGCCCAGGGTGAAACCCACACTTAATGCATCCATGCTGACGCTGGCACCCAGCATAAATAATCCCCAGCCGTTCACCAGAATAATCCGGGGAGACTCCTCCGCTTCGTGGCGCAGCGCCCCCTGCACCATGCGCAGGCCCAGGTAAAGCATGAGCAGGGCGCCGGCCACGGCCGCCGCCCGGCCGATCAGTCCGCCCGCCAGTTCCCCGGCTTCAAAACCGGCCAGGGGCATAATAATATGAAACAGCAGCACCGTCAGGCTGATCAAGATTACCTGCCGCCGCTTTATTCCGGCCATGCCGATGCCCAGGCACAGGGAAAAGGCATCCGCGCCCAAAGCCAGGGCCAGCAACAGAACAGTGATTATACCCATCAACCTACCTCCGGCCGCCTGCACCCGTCAGGGTTTTCCGGTCATCCGGGTCAGACCCGTTCGATGCGGTCCCCGGCCGCCCGGCGCAAACGGTTCATCACCGCCAGGCCCACTCCCTGCGGTTCAACACCCTCGGCCAGAATGACATCCACTCCCAGTTCATCGAAGCGGCGCAGGGAAGCAAACAGGCGCGCCGCCACTGTGGCCGGTTCGGCTCGCCGGCCGGCCACCAGCACCTGTCCGGATGAAAACAGGTCCGCCGATTCGGCGCAGGCCAGGATGCCCACCCGTTTGCCGGCCGCCCGGTAATGCTCGGCCAATTCCCGGATGCGCGGCGGCACCCGTTCCGGCGCACCCTCGACCAGGATCAAGGGCGCCCGGGGAGCGTAATGGCGGTATTTCATGCCCGGTGAGCGGGGCGGGCGCCGCCCGCCGCCCGCCGCCGCGGCGCCGGTGTCGATTACCCCCGGATCGAGGGCTATTTCACCGGCCACCGCGGTCAGTTCCGCCGGCGTGACACCGCCCGGCCGCAGCACCACGGGCACCGGGCCGGTCATGTCCAGTACGGTGGACTCCACCCCCACACCGGCCGGGCCGCCGTCCAGCACGGCATCAATGCGCCCGCGCAAATCCTGCCAGACGTGACCCGCCGTGGTCGGGCTGGGCCGGCCGGAGAGATTGGCGCTGGGAGCGGCCACGGGCACCCCGGCGGCACTGATCAGGGCCAGGGCCACCGGGTGGGCCGGCATGCGCAGGCCGACGCTGTCCAGTCCGGCCGTAACCTCCGGCGGCAGGCCCGGCCCGGCCGGCAGGACCAGGGTCAAAGGTCCGGGCCAGAAGGCCTGCATCAACCGCCGGGCGCTGTCCGGCACGGCGGCGGCGAGCTGGTAAACCGCATCTTGAGCAGCCACGTGGACAATCAGCGGGTTGTCGCGGGGACGTCCCTTGGCCCGGAAAATACCCGCCACCGCCGGCCCGTCCAGAGCATTTGCCCCCAGGCCGTAAACGGTTTCGGTGGGAAAAGCCACCAGTCCGCCCCGGCGCAAAATCAACCCGGCACGGTTGATCACCGCCGGGTCGGGGTGCCGGGAATCCACCGGCCAGAAAGCGGTGCGTCTTGTTTTCTGCATGCACAGACATCCCCATAGTAAATTAATGCCGGCCGCGTAAAAATATGCCTGTTAAACCATCCCGCCAGCCGCCGGCACAGTGCCCCGGCCGCTGCTCCCGGGAAACCGCCGTAATCCGGAAGCAGGCTTGTCCTGGAAGGGTTTACACGTAGTATACCACACAATTCACTTTTCGCGAAATGTTCCGGAACGCCTTGTCCGGCGAAACAAGAAACCGGCCGGGTGCAAACGGCCCGCGCCGGACGGTTCCCCGGAGGCGGGAAGCGGTGCGCTCCTTGTAACGGCGGGCGTTATCCGGCCTGCTCGCCACAATCGGTAACCGGCGCGTTCTCCCGCTCGCACCGCGCCTGAGACTGCCGGCGCAGTTTGCGGCGCAGCGCGGTACCGGCCTGCACCAGCACAAACAGGGCGGCGGCCAGCAGGACGATCGAGCCGCCGGAAGCGGTACCCAGGTAGTAAGAGGCGGTCAGGCCGCCCAGCGAAACGGCCACCCCCAGCACCAGCGCCCCGGTAAATACCTGGCGGAAACTCCCGGCCAGCAACTGGGCGGTGAGCACCGGAATGACCATCAGCGCGCCCACCAAAAGCGTGCCCACCACGCGCAGGGCAACGGAAACTGTGAGCGCCACGGCCAGGATGAAAAGCAGGTTCAGCCGGTCCACAGGCAGGCCGGCCACCCGGGCGCATTCCTCGTCAAAAGAGATGAAATACAGCTCCTTGTAATAATAAGCGATCAGACCAAGCACCAGCAGCCCGGCCAGTAATATGAGCAGCAGGTCCGCCGGGCCGACGGTGAGAATACTGCCGAACAGGTAGCTCATCAGGTCGATGTTGAACCCGCGGGCAAAGCTGATCAATACCACCGCCAGGGCCAGTCCGCTGCTCATGACCAGGGCAAGCACCGCTTCACCGTAAAGACGGCCGGCGGCGCGCAACCGCTCAATCACCAGTGCGGCCAGCAAAGCCAGGGCCAGCGTGGTCAGCGGGGGGAAGAGGCCGAGCAGCAGGCCGGCGGCGATGCCGGCCAGGGAGACGTGGGACAGGGTGTCGGCCATATAGGCGTAGCGGCGCATAACCAGGAAAACCCCCACCGCCGGACAGATTACGCCGATCATCAAACCGGCCAGCAGGGCGCGGACCATAAAATCGTATTGCAGCAAAGACATGGCCATCCTCCTTGTAACTTGGTGCCTGCGGATAACAGATCATGGAAATTTTTCCGCCGCACCGGACTGCGGCCGCCCGGATTAACGGTGGCCGTGGGTCACCCGGCGCACGGGTGCCCCGTACAGCCGGACCAGGTTGGCGGTGGTCAGCACCTCGGCCGGCGTGCCGTGGCAGATCAAGGTGCGGTTGATGCAGGCCACCCGGTTCACCCGCCGCGTCACCGCACCGGTATCGTGAGAGACGGTGAGCAGGGTGATGCCCATTTGCTTGTTCAACAGCGCCAGCAGGTTGTAAAACGAATCCAGTGCCCGGCTGTCCAGGCCGACCACAGGCTCGTCCAGCACCAGCAACTCCGGCTGGCCGGCCAGCGCCCGGGCGATGAACACCCGCTGCTGCTGTCCGCCGGAAAGACTGCTTACCGGCCGCCGGCGGCAAGCGGACATTTCCACCACCGCCAGCGCTTCGTCCACCGCCCGCCGGTCCAGCGGCCCCGGCCGGCGTCCCGGACCCAGGCGGCCGAAACGGCCGGCCATAACCACTTCCTCCACCGAGGCCGGAAAACGGACGTCCACCCCGGTGGCTTTCTGCGGCACATAGCCGATGCGGTACCATTCCCGGAAGCGCTCCAGCACAGTACCGAAAAGATTGATTTGTCCGGTCAGGGGGCGGAGCAGGCCGAGCATCAGTTTGACCAGGGTGGTCTTGCCCGAACCGTTCGGTCCCATCAGGGCCAGAAAATCCCCGGGGAACACTTCCAGATCCACCCTTTCCAGCACCAGCTCCCCGCCGTAGCTGAAACAGAGATCTTTTATTTCTACAATTGGATTCATGATTATTCTCCCAGCGCCTTTTTCAAATTGGCCAGGTTTTGACGCATAATAAGCAGGTAGTTTTCCCCGCGTGACTGTTCGGCTGCAGTCAGCCCTTCAATGGGGTCCAGCACCAGTGTGGACGCCCCGGCCTCCCGGGCCAGTGTGTCGGCCAGTCTGGGGCTGACCAGTTTTTCGGTGAAAATATATTTTACCTTGTGTTCCCGGCAAAAGGCAATCAGCGCGGCCATCTGTGCCGGATCCGGCTCGCTGTCCGGGGAAAGGCCGGTCACGGACAGCTGGCGCAGCCCGTAACGGCGGGCCAGATAAGCAAAGGCGTCATGTGAAGTGACGATGTCCCTGCTGTGGAATGTTTTTACCGCCCCCGCGTACTCCCGGTCAAGCACGGCCAACTTCTCCAGATAGGCCTGCGCCCGGTTGGAATAATAGGCCGCTTCTTTGGGGTCCACAGAGATCAGGGCATCCCTGATCCGGGCGACAATTTTTTGTGCCTGCACCGGATCGAGCCAGATGTGCGGGTCCACCGCACCCGGCCTGTTCCCGGCACCGGCGGCACTGATCAAATCCAGGCCCTGGCTGGCTTCGACCACTTTAACCCCTTTGCCCTGCAGCATGCTCACCTGGGAATCCACCCAGGGCTCCATACCCGCACCGTTGTAGATGAACACCTGCGCGCCGGCAATCCGGGCCATGTCCCGCGGCGCCGGCTCCCAGTCGTGGGGTTCCACGCCGGCCGGCACCAGACAGGTAACCTGGACGCGATCACCGCCCACCTGGGAAGCAAAATCGGCAAGCGGGTAAATGGTGGCCACCACCGCAATCTTTTTCGCTCCGCCCGGCGTACCGGCGGGCCCGGCCCCGCACCCGGCGGCCGCTAGCGCCAACAGTAGTATCATAACCGGGATAATCAGTTTTTCCCTCATGAACGCGAAACCCTCCACCATAAAATTATGCCTTTAGGCATATTTTTCGAACCAACCGCCCGGTGAAAAGCCCCCAAGCCTCTCCCGCACCGGAAATCCGGCCCGCCGCCGGACGGGACAACAACCCCGTAACTCTCAAGCACCCCGGTGATTTCCGGCAGGGCACCGGGCGCCGTCACTGCTGGCACCGCCGGCAGTAACCGTAAACCTTGAAGGCGTGGCCGGCGATTTTAAAATCCGGTTTTTCCGCCCTGACCCGGGAAAGGCAGTCCTCCAGGCAAAAAGGCAGCTCTTCAATCCGGCCGCAGCGTAAACAGACCAAATGGTGGTGGTGCCCCTTGCCGGCGAACTCGAAGCGCCGGCAACCGTCGGCAAAGTCCACCTCGCTGGCCAGGCCGTAACGGGTGAGCATGTGCAGCGTCCGGTAAATGGTGTCGAAACTGACGCCGGCATAGCGCTGCTGCACGCGCCGCCATACTTCCTCGGCGCTGTAATGTTCCCCGCCATCCAGCAATACCCGCAGCACCTCCTGGCGCTGGGGAGTAAGCCTGACCCCGCCGGCCCTCAACTTTTCCAACGCTTCCCCCAGATTCATCAGTATGCCCCCCAGATCAGAATAATTCCAACATGCGGTCAGTTATTATATAACAGTTTTTATGCGTCCTGTCAATGGCGGGTAGAAATACTTTCCCCCAAATCAATCGCGGCCGCACGGACCAAATTAAATCGACGCCGGATATACTTCAAAACAGGATGTAATGCCGGTGGCGTTGGCGCACAAGCGGGCGGGCGGGTGGACAGGCCGGCGGCGGGAAAAATACCTGCCGGAGCGGTCTAAACCGGCCGGTACAGCGAATATATTTTATCAACCTTAGATCCATTATCAGGCAGGGATGGCAGGCGGTTCCCGGCGGAATTTTTCTCTCATCGGGAGGGAGACGTGTTGAACCTTTCCATCAGTTTGCTGTCCGCCCTCGGCCTGGGCGCCATGCACGCCCTGGAGCCGGGACACGGCAAGGGAATCATGGGCGCCTACCTGGTGCTTTCCCGGGGTCGGGCACGGGACGCCGTGCTGCTGGGACTGGCGGCCGCCCTCACCCACACCCTGGTGGTGGTCGCCCTGGCCATGGGCGCCCGTTCGGCGGCCTGGCTGGCGGCCGCGGCTGCCGGGGCGCCCCGGCAGCAGTTCGCCGTCTGGCTGCAATTGTGCTCGGGCGCGCTGGTGGCGATCATCGGCCTGCGCCTGCTGCTGTCACGAAACCCGTCCTGCTGCTCCGGAAACTGTCACCACGGAGATCACCACGCCGTACTGCACCGGCCCGGCCGCGGCATGGCCGGCCGCCCGGGCCTCTTTCCCGGACGGGGGGCCATCCTGGATGAACACTCCCGGGATCTTGCCGGCCTGCTGCTGGTGGGCGTCAGCAACGGCCTGGTGCCCTGTCCGGGCGCGCTGGCGGTGTTGCTGCTCTCCGTGGGCAGCGGGACACCGGTGGCCGGCCTGCTGCTGGTGGCCGCCTTCGGCATCGGCGGGGCCGTCGCCCTGGTCGGCGTCGGGCTGGCCTTTGTCCGCCTTTCGTCCCTGGCCGGACGCCTGCTGGGGCCGAACAGCTGGCGCTGGCTGACGGCGGCCAGCGGCACTCTGATCACTGTAATCGGCATCCTGACCGCCTGGCAGGCGTTAAAACACCTGGCGTGAAAAAACAAAAAACCATTCGCCTTTACGGTAAATGGTTTTCGCTTTGATCATTTATGGACTTAATTCCGTTCCGCCACGCCGCTACCAACCGCTCCCGGCCGGCCAGGTCGCGGCGGACGGCATAAACCCAGTCCCGCCGGTCGAGCAGGGCGGGAATCAGCGGCGCCTGGGAAGGATCGATTTCGATCAGCAAATGGCCGCCCGGCGCAAGCAACTCCTTAGCCTGCGGGATCAGGCGGCGGTAAAGGTCCAGACCGTCCGGGCCGCCGTCCAGAGCCGTGGATGGTTCATACAGGCGCACATCGGGCATCAGCCCCGGCAGGCCGGCGGAAGGTACGTAGGGGAGGTTGGCGGCCACCAGATCCAGACGCCCCGCCAACCCCCGCTCCAGAAGCGGAACCAGCAGGTCGCCGGAGAAAAAGCTGATCCGCTCCGCCACGCCGTGGCGGAACGCGTTTTGCCGTGCCGTATCCAGGGCGGCCGGGGAGATGTCGGTGGCGTACACAAGCGCCGCCGGCAGGAAACGGGCCAGGCTGACGGCGATGGCGCCGCTGCCCGTGCCCGCGTCGGCGATGCGCAAAGCACCGGCCGGACCGCCCCGGCGGGCGTGCCCGCCGCCGGCAATGCCGGGCGCATCCGCCCCGCCGGGAAAGGTGCCGCCGTTCCGCCTCTTCGCCGGCTGGGCCAGCGCCTCTTCCACCAGCAGTTCTGTTTCCGGCCGCGGGATAAGCACCCCCGGCCGGACTAGAAAGTCCAGTCCCATAAACTCCCGGTGCCCGGTCAGGTAGGCCACCGGTTCCCGGGCGGCCCGCCGGCGCACCAGTGCACGGAAGTTGTCCGCCTGCTCCCGGGTCAACTCCCGCTGCCCTTCCCGGTAAAGACCCGCCCGGTCCAAACCGGTACAATGGGCCAGCAAAACCTGCGCATCCAGGGCGGCGCCGTCCACCCCGCATTTTTGCAAAAAAGCCCCGGCCTCGGCCAGGGCTTCCATGATCGTAACCACTGTATAAAACTCCTTACCTTGCCGCCGGAGTATCGTGTGTGGGAAAATTGCCGCCACCCCGGAACGGTTGCCCCGCCGGCTGCAGAATACCGGTGTTCCTCCACCGGCCGGCGGTTTCCGGCGGCTGACAGCCCTTTTAGACCGCTTCCTGCAGCCGCCGCGCCTGGTCGGTGGTGATCAGCGCCTCGACGATTTCGTCCAGGTTGCCCATCAGCACCTCGGTCAACCGGTGGGTGGTCAGGCCGATGCGGTGGTCGGTCACCCGGCTCTGGGGGAAGTTATAGGTACGGATGCGTTCGCTGCGGTCCCCGCTGCCCACCTGCGACTTGCGCACGCTGGCCACCTTCTCCCGCTGCTCTTCCTGAAATTTGTCCAGCAGCCGCGCCCGCATCACGCGCATGGCCTTGTCCTTGTTTTTGTGCTGGCTTTTTTCATCCTGGCAGGAAACCACAATGCCGGTGGGCAGGTGGGTGATGCGCACCGCCGACTGGGTGGTGTTCACGCACTGGCCGCCCGGACCGGTGGCGCAGAAGACGTCGATGCGCAGATCGTTCGGATTGATCTCCACCTCCACCTCCTCGGCTTCGGGCAACACCGCCACCGTGGCGGCGGAAGTGTGGATGCGCCCGCCTGATTCGGTGGAGGGGATGCGCTGCACCCGGTGCACACCGCTTTCAAACTTGAGCTTGCTGTAAGCCCCCTTCCCCTCGATGAGGAAGATGATTTCCTTCACTCCGCCCAGGTCGGTCAGGTTGGAATTCATGATGTCTATTTTCCAGCCCTGGCGCTCGGCGTAACGGGAATACATCCGGAACAGGTCGGCGCCGAACAGCGCCGCCTCCTCGCCGCCGGTGCCGGCGCGGATTTCCACGATCACGTTTTTTTCATCGTTGGGATCCTTGGGCAGCAGCAGCACCTTGAGCCGCTGTTCCAGCTTTTCCCGTTTCTCCTCCAGTTCAGTCAATTCGGCCGTGACCAGTTCGCGAAAGTCGGGCTCCAGTTTATCCGCCAGCAGTTCTTTGGCTTCCTCCATGCCGGCGCGCACCTGCTTGAACTCCCGGTATACGCCCACCACTTCCTCCAACTCGGCGTGCGACTTGATATATTGCTGCCAGCGCGCCTGATCGGCGATCACCTCCGGATCGGCAATCTGCGCGCTCAATTCGTCGTAGCGTTTTTCCAGACTGGCCAGTTTATCTAACATTGGTTTCACCTTCTTTCAGCACCGCCCCCAGGGCGGATATGGCCACTTCCACCTGGCCGTCGTCGGGGCGGCCGGTGGTCAGCGCCTGCAACCAGCGCCCGGGCGCAATAAACAGCCGGCACAGGATAAAGCGCGGGTAGCGGGCGGACAGTTTCAACAATTCGTAAGAAATACCGGCCAGCACAGGCAACAACAAGACGCGTGACAGCAGCCGCCACCACAACACCTGCCGGCCGAGCAGGGAAAAAAGAAAAATGCTCACCACCAGCACGATCAGAATGAAGCTGGTGCCGCAGCGGGGATGAAAGGTCGAATAACGCTGCACATTGGCCGGGGTGAGTTCCTCGCCGGCCTCAAAGGCGTTGATCACCTTGTGCTCCGCCCCGTGGTACTGAAAGACCCGCCGGATGTCCGGCAGCCGGCCGATGGCGGCCACATAGGCCAGGAAAACGGCCAGCCGGATGGCCCCCTCGACCAGGTTTTGAGCCAGGCTGCCCCGGACATAAGGGGTGAGAAAGTGGGTCAGCCCGGTGGGCAGCACCACGAAAAGGAACACGGCCAACCCCAGAGCCGCCAGCATGGTGACCACAATTTCCCGGGTGCCCAATTCCTCTTCTTCCTCTTCCCCCATGGCCTGGGCGGCCGAATAAGTGAGCGCCCGCAGGCCCACCACCAGGGATTCCACCAGCACCACCACGCCGCGCAGGAACGGCCATTTGAGCTGCGGCACCCGGGAGGTGACTGAATTTACCGGCTGCCGGTCCAGGACGATGGTATCGTCCGGCCGGCGCACGGCCACCGCCCAGGAATAAGGGCCGCGCATCATCACGCCTTCAATGACCGCCTGACCGCCGTATTGGAATTCACTCATATATAGTATTCCCCTTTTTTCAAGCCGCCACCGCCGGAGCATCCGGCCGCCGCCGGCTCCGGGTCCGGAATTTGCGGCGGCATCTTAAACAAATAGCAGAGCCGCCGCTCTGCTACCCGTTATTTCAGGCCGTATTTTTTACGGAAGCGGTCTGCCCGCCCGCCGGTTTCCACCGTCCGCTGCGAACCGGTGTAAAAGGGGTGGCACCGGGAGCAAATTTCCACGCGCAGTTCCTTTTTGGTGGAACCGGTCTCAAAGGTGTTGCCGCAAACACAGGTTACTTTTGTCTGCTGGTATTTGGGATGGATACCTTCCTTCACTGCTGTTCACCTCTTCTTCAAATAAATCCCGCCGCCACATGAAAAAGCCGCCGGCCGGGCCGCACGGGCGGGCATAGATCATCTACATGATTATACCATAACGAATTAAACCAGGCAAGAATCATACTCACGCAAACTCACATATCAACTGCCGGTATGGCATTATTTAAGATGCTTGACGGGCCGGGGCTGAAATTTTGATCGTATGATTTACGGTCCAACCCCCGGGAAAGCGGGAGGCAACGGTTTTTGAGGGGCCGGAAGCGGGCAAAAATTGTTACACTTGAACATAATCTATTTTCATGGTAATGTGGTACTGGTAGGGAAGACCTAAAATGCCATGGGGAGGTCAGACTACCTTGAAATGCCCCGGAAGCCCCAAGACGGTAATGCTGGTAACCCCGGCACAGGCCACCATTGTCGAAATATCCTCGCAGCTGGATTACTCGCAGTTCAACCTGTTGATTGTCACCAGTGAAAAAGAGGCGGCGGAAAAAATCCGCCTGGGCTGGCCCAATGTACTGATCTTTGAGCCGGCCGGCTGCCGGGATAACACATTGTGCCAATTCCTGGCCGAAAATAAAAGCCTGCTGCCTCTGATCCTGATTACCGGAGCGGAAGGCGCCTATCCGGACAATCCTTCCCTGCAGGTAAACGAGATCCTGCACCGGCCTGTCAGCGGACTGGAGTTGTCCACCCGGCTGAATGCCGTGCTCCATCTGCAGCAACTGGAACAGCAGGCGCAAAGCCGGGTTTCCGCTTCCGGACGGCCCAGGGTGCTGGTGGTTGAAGACAGCCCGCTGCAGCGGCGGGTGATCGCCCGCTATTTGACCGATCAGGATCTGGATGTGTTCACTGCCGCCGACGGAGTCGAGGCGCTGGAAAAGGCGCGGCAGGCGCCGCCCGATTTGGTACTGCTCGATCTGGTGCTGCCCGGGCTGGACGGCTTCGAGGTGTGCCGGCTGCTCAAGGAAGGCGCCTCCACCGCCGGCACCCCCATTGTGATCATCACCTCCCGCAGCAGCCGGGAGGAACGGATCCGCGGGCTGGAATGCGGCGCGGACGATTTTCTGGTCAAACCGGTGGATCGCAAGGAATTGCTCATCCGTACCAAGTCTTTGCTGCGGCGCAAACAGCTGATGGATACCCTGCTTAATGAGGCCAGCCGCGACCCCCTGACCGGGTTGTACAACCGCCGCCGGCTGGCGATGGAGATGCAGCGGGAACTGGCCCGGGCCAAACGCTACAATCTTCAGCTGGCCGTAATCCTGTTGGATGTGGATGACTTCAAGCGCTACAACGACACCTACGGGCATCCGGCGGGGGATGAGGTGCTGAAGGAACTGGCCGGCCTGTTGACCGTCCACACACGGGAGGCCGATACCGTCTACCGTTACGGCGGGGAGGAGTTTATTGTTCTGATGCCCCAGACGGGTCCGGAGGGCGGTATGGCAGGGGCGGAAAATATCCGCCGGCAGGTGGCCGGTCATCTTTTTGGCGGCGGGGGAGACCGGCCCGCCGGGCATTTGACCGTCAGCCTGGGGGTGGCCGTCTTTCCGGAACACGGGGAAAACGCTGACGAACTGCTTTGCGCCGCCGACCGGGCCATGTACCGGGCCAAACGGGAGGGTAAAAACCGTGCGCTGGCGGCGGACTAGCAGCGCACGGCCGGCGGGGCGGCGGTACGGCCGGAACAAATGACGGGCGGAACGCGGGCGGCGGGATGACAACAACATAAACCCCGGCTGGCTTTAAAACAACTCCCGGCCGGGCCCGCCGGTTACGTTTGATGCACTTCCCGGCTGAAGCTGCCCACCAGCAGGCCGGGAGTTTTTTTCAACCGCCGGATCATTTCCGGCACACCCAGAATTTCTCCCGCCGGCGCCGGCAGTTGCGGCCACAAAAAATCCGGATCGATGTTCAGGTTGCGCAATTGCACCATCTGCACGCCCGTTTCCCGGATCAGTTCTTCCAGGGCGGCCAGTTCGTCCGCCCGGTCGGTGAGTCCGGGCATGACGAGCAGGTTCAGTGAGACAAAAACCCCGGCCCGGCGGGCCGCCCGGATGGAGCGGCGCACATCGTCCGGAGTGAATCCCCGCGGCCGGTGGTAGGCCTGGTAGATGTCCGCCCGGGCGCTGATCAGGCTCACCCGCAGCGCGTCCAGGCCGGCGGCGTAGATCTTTTCCATTGCCGCGATGTCTCCGGCGTTGCTGTTCATGTTGAGCGTGCCCCGGGCGGTGCGCCGCCTGGCCATTTCAACGGCCGCCGCAATGGTGTCCGCGGCCAGGGACGGTTCCCCCTCACAGCCCTGGCCGAAGCTGATGATGGCCCCCGGCGCCCGTTCCAGGTGGGTGGTGAGCAGCGCGGCCACCTCCGCCGCGTCCGGCTTGAAATCGATCCGGCCCTGGGGAGAGGGACAGCATTCCGCCGGCTGTCTGGATATGCAGCCCAGGCAGCGGGCGTTGCAGGCCGGGGAAACGGGCACGCCCCCTTCCCAGCGGCGGTAGAAGATGTTCTGGGCGGTGAAACAGGAGTATTCCAGAGCGCACCGCGCCAACCGGGCCAGGATGCGGTTGTCCGGGTCGTCCTGCAGCCGCCGCGCCACCAGGCCGGACAGTTCCGGCGTGTTGTAATGCCGGGGGTCCCAGCGCTCCGGGTCGTCGGTGCGCCTGGCGGCCGTCCACAACCGGCCCTGCCGCCAGGCCACGGCCGCGTAGCCGAACAGGGGCAGCGGCTTTTCCCCGGCCGGGCGGCGGTAGGCCGGCAGCAGTGTACGGGTGTAGCCCTGGGGCAGCAGGGCTCCCACGGCGAAAACCGGTTCCCCGCCCGTCCCCGGCAACCGGCCCGGCCGGCCCGCTTCCGGCACCACATTCCGGTGCCGCCTTTCTTTTCCCGGCATTTCCCGTGCCGCCGGCACGGCAGCGGGCATCCTTTCCAGCAGCGTGAAACCTCCCCGCCGGCGCAGCCCCACCGGGCTGCCGCCGGGGATCAAGACCAGCGAGGCCCCCGGCGGCAGGGGGATCATTTCCGCCGCCGTCATCTCCACAAAGCGGTCCCCCGTGCGGCCGGCGGCCAGCAAATCAGGATGATCAAAAAAACGCCCGCCGGCACCGGCGTAAACCAGGCGGTACAAGTAGTTCACCTCTAATCTTTAACTCCGGTTGTCCGTGGTTCTAGCACCAACTCAATCCCGGCCAGAATTTCTTGTACCCGCCGGCCGGAAATGGTACCCGCCTTATCCAGCAGATCCTGCTTGTCCACCGTGTGAATTTGTGTCACAATAACAACGCTTGCCTTTGGCAAATTGGCCTCACCGGGATCAAGCAACACATTCCCCGGTACATTGGCCCGCCTGAGGTTGGATGTCAAGGCATAAACCACCACCGTATTAATCCGGCTGTGATTAAAGAGGTTGTTTTGCACCACAACATGGGGATGCCTGTACCCGGGCCCGGATCCGGACGGTGCACCAAGATCAATCCAGAAAACGTCACCCTGATTAATCACTATTCTCCCTCCAGGGCACGCCGGTAATAGTCTTTCATTAGCTTGCGGTATTGACTTTCACCGGAATCGGGTGCGTCACTGTAAACAGCGTTGATCCTTTCCAATAACTGCTTATTTTCATACTGACGGATAAAGTTTTCCAGGGCAAGAGTAAAAAGCGGGCTGCAGGAAATTTCAAGCCTGTTTGCCATTTCTTCTGCTTTTTTAAATAACGCCTCCGGCATGGAAACAGCAGTTTTTATGGTGGTTCGCGCCCTTCTTTGACCAGAATCGTCCCTGCCGGCGTTTGTTCCGCAGGGACGGGCAACTTCCCGGCCTTGAACCATTTCCAGGCGGTTCTATATGTGATTCCGTTATCTTCGCCCATTCACTTAGCTTCATGGAAATATTATATCATAAGGGGTCATATATTTCTATGGTTTCTTTAGCTGTTTCTCAACCCCCATTCATACCATGAGTATAACCAGCTGAAAAAATGATGTCAACCGGTCCGGCAACAAAAAGTCCGCTGTGCCGGGGGATGATCCACCGGCACAGCGGACTTTCGTTTCCTTAGGCGTATGCGGGCTGCAGGCAGAGCAGCGGGTCGTAGCGCACACCGTTGAGCAGCACTTCCATGTGCAGGTGGGGGCCGGTGGAACGGCCGGTGCTGCCCACCAGGGCAATCACATCCCCGGCATTCACTGCCTGTCCCGGCTGCACCAGCACCTGGCGGGCGTGGGCATACAGGGTCTGCAAACCGTTGCCGTGGTCGATGATTACCGCGTTGCCATAGGTGCCCCGCGGACCGGCAAAGATCACCCGTCCGGCCTTGACGGCCCGGATCGGTGCGCCTTCATCAGCGGCGATATCCACCCCTTCGTGGGGGCGATCCGCGCGCATGCCGAAGGGTGAGCTCACCCGTCCCGCCACCGGCCGGGCCAGTTCATGCAAGGGCAGGGCGGCCACGGCGTTCCAGCCCGGCAGCATGTCCCAGCCGGCCGGCTTGTGCCGGGACGCGGCCGGCGCTGCAGCCTGGTTTGGGACGGGAATGATCATTTCCCGCCCGGCCGCCAGCCGGCCGGCACCGGTCAGGTTGTTCACCCGCGCCAGTTCCTGCGTGTCCACGCCGAAACGCCGGGCGATACCGGTCAGTGTTTCCCCGTCCGCCACCCGGTGACGGGTCATCCCGCCCGGAATGGTCAATACCTGCCCGGTCAGGATCAGATCGCCTCCGGACAGGCCGTTGGCCCGGCACAGGGCGTCTACAGTCAGGCCGAAACGGCCGGCTACGGCGCTCAAGGTATCGCCGGTACGCACAGTATATAGCGCCGCCGCGCCGGGAGCCGGTTGAGGCGCAACAGCCAGCGGCTGGTTGTAATACGGGGCGTCCGTCAGCACGGCCTCGTCCGGGGCCGCCAGCACCGGCAAGCCCGGCAGCAGCAGGCTGCCGGCCAGAGCCGCGGTCAACATCCCGGTACAAATCCTTTTAGTTAATCCGTTCACGTTCCATCCCTCGCCAATCTGCGGCTTCCCGCAGCGTTTCCGGTCCGGACCGGCCTGCGCGTTGGCGGGCGCCGCCACCCCGCTTTTTCCGCCGCCGGTTGCGGGGCGGGATGCGGGTAGCTTTACAAATATTATTTCCAGCGGGGATGGTTTTCATACATCATCCGGCGGATCGTTGACGGAAGCCGGGCGGTAACGGCCCGCGCCCGGAAAAAGAGAAAATCATGATTTTCTTTGAATGCGTGAAGCGGACCGGTGGAGTTACTGGGAGATGTCCCGGCGGATATCGGGAGGACGGCCGGGAGTAACCTGGGGACCGGGCTTGCGCGCGGCCCGGTACATGCGCAGCACTTCTTCATTGGTTTTGGCTTTTTTGATCCGGTCCATCAGCATTTCCATGGCCTCCCAGGGAGCCATGCCCACGATGGCCTTGCGGAAAAGCCAGATCCACTCCAGTTCCTCTTTGGACAGCAGCAGTTCCTCCTTGCGGGTGCCGGAACGCTGCACATCAATGGCGGGGAACAGGCGGCGCTCGGCCAGGCGGCGGTCCAGGATCAGTTCCATATTACCGGTGCCCTTGAATTCCTCGAAAATTACGTCGTCCATCCGGCTGCCCGTTTCCACCAGCGCCGTGGCCAGAATGGTCAGGCTGCCGCCCTCCTCCAGGTTGCGGGCGGCGCCGAAGAAGCGCTTCGGTTTATGCAGCGCGGCCGGGTCGACGCCGCCGGAGAGGGTGCGCCCGCTGGGGGGGATGACCAGGTTGTGCGCCCGGGCCAAACGGGTGATGCTGTCCAGCAGGATGATCACGTCCTGTTTGTGTTCCACCAGTCGTTTGGCCCGCTCCAGCACCATTTCGGCCACCTTGACGTGGCTTTCGGGCGGCTCGTCAAAAGTGGAACTGACCACCTCGCCGTCCACCGAACGTTCAATGTCGGTCACTTCCTCCGGCCGTTCATCGATCAGCAGCACCATGACGTGTATTTCCGGATGGTTGCGGGTGATGCTGTTGGCTATTTCCTTGAGTAAAATGGTTTTGCCGGCCTTGGGCGGAGCCACAATCAGGCCGCGCTGGCCTTTGCCCAGGGGGGCGATCAAGTCGATGACGCGGGTGGACAGGCGGTCGGGGGCGGTTTCCAGGCGGATGCGTTCCAGCGGGTAGAGGGGGGTCAGTCCGTCGAAATGCAACCGCTCCGAGGCCACTTCCGGATCCACGCCGTTGACCTGCTCCACCCGCAGCAGGGCGAAATAACGCTCGTTGTCCTTGGGGCCGCGCACCTGCCCGGCCACCAGGTCGCCGGTGCGCAGGTCGAAGCGGCGGATCTGCGAGGCTGAAACATAAATATCGTCGTTGCTGGGCAGGTACTGGAAAGGGCGCAGAAATCCATAACCGTCCGGCAGTATGTCCAGCACGCCCTGCGCATAAAGCAGCCCGTTTTTTTCCGTCTGTGCCTTGATAATCTCGAAAATCAGCTCTTTCTTGCGCAGGCGGGAATACCCGGTCAACTGCATTTCCCGGGCCGTTTTATACAATTCCTGCAGCGTTTTACCTTCTAAATCGGCATAATTCAAAAGCATCCGTTCCTTTCCGGGGGATTTTCGCCACGGCGGTATAAAAAATTGCCGGGCAATTGGATTGAGAAAAAGTTTCCGGGGAGGGAAAAGCATCATCTGTCCGGGTTAACGGCCGTGGTTACGCCAGAGGGTACGCGCGGGGCAAGTTTGAACAAAGCATCACCGGACCTGCCGGTCCGGTCGACAGGAGCAAAAGAATGGACGTAACGGCAAATACCGGGCGCCCCGCCGCATATTCCGGCGGAGTCGCAGGTTGACGGACGTCTAACGGTAACCGCGTGCTTTCCGGCGCTGTTCAAGCAGCCGGCGCAGGGGGAAATAGACAATCGCCCAGGCCAGGGCGGCGTTGATGACGGCCCCGAGGATAAATGGATAACCGATGTACTTCAAACCGGTCAGCAGGGATTCATCCGGCAAAGAGTGGATGGCGGCGGCGGGAATGTCGCCAATCACGGCACGCCCCACCATGTAATTAAGACCGTAAAACAAAGGCACCGCCCATTTGAAAAAGATGGCCGACAACGCCGCCGCTATGCTGTTGACGCGGATCAGCCGCGCCAGCAGGTAGGCAATGGGAATACTGACTATGGGAATGGGCAGAAAATCCAACGCTGTGCCCAGGGCCACCCCGTGGGCGATTTTATACGGGGCGTCGGACAGTTCCATGATTCTGGTGCACTTTTCTTTCAGGTACCGCTTTAATTTATCCAAATTTCCTCCATACGGTCGAACAAATTCCTGTTTATATTATACCATCCGGAGGACGGGAACTAAAGCACAAATTCCGGGCTGCTCACACCGCCGGCCGGTCCGCCCGTACCGCGCCGTGTTTCTTTTCCGGACGGTGCGGGCGGCACCATCCGGAGAGCGGCCGGGGTGCTAGGCTTGTTTTTGCGCTGCCACTTTAGCCCAGTCGGCCAGGAACTTCTCTATCCCCAGGTCCGTCAGGGGGTGCTTGAGCATCTGCATCAAAACCTGGTAAGGTACGGTGGCGATATCGGCACCGGCTTTGGCCGCCGCAATCACATGCAGCGGATGGCGGATGCTGGCCGCAATCACCCGGGTGTCGAAGCCGTAGCTGGCGTAAATTTCCATAATCTCCGCCACCAGCGCCATGCCGTCGTGTCCAATGTCGTCCAGCCGGCCGACGAAGGGACTGACGAAAGTGGCCCCGGCCAGGGCGGCCAGCAAGGCCTGGTTGGCGGAAAAAACCAGGGTCACGTTGGTCTTGATGCCGGCGGCCGCAAGTTCCTTGACGGCCTTCAACCCTTCAGCGGTCATGGGGATTTTCACCACCACGTTCGGGTGGATGGCCGCCAGTTCACGCGCCTCGGCAATCATATCCGGTGCCTGGAGGCTCACCGCCTCGGCGCTGATCGGCCCGTCCACAATGGCGGTGATTTCACGCACCACCTGCGCAAAATCGCGGCCTTCCCGGGCAATCAGGGAGGGATTGGTGGTCACTCCGCTGATCACCCCGAGGGCATAGGCGTTTTTGATTTCTTCTACATTGGCTGTGTCTAAAAACAGTTCCATTTTGTTCCTCCGGATAACCGTTAAATTTTTTAATCCAAACGGCGTTGTTTGATCAGCTGCGCCGTGCTACTGCCGGGCCTTGCCCGCACAACCGAAGATACGCATCTTTTCCCGGATTATTTCCACCGCCGCCTCGCGCGCCGGGCCGAGCACCTTGCGCGGGTCGATCTCATCCGGGTGCCCGTCCAGCACCTGCCTGACCGTACCCACAAAGGCCTCCCGGATGTTGGTGTCAATGTTTATTTTGCGCACGCCCCGCCGGATGGCCTCCCGCAGCGCTTCGGCCGGTACGCCGGAGGAACCGTGCAGTACAATGGGCACCGTGACCAGGGACTTGATCTTGCTCAGCCGCTCGAAGTCAAGCTGCGGCTCCCCTTTATAACGGCCGTGGGCGGTGCCGATGGCCACGGCCAGGGAGTCCACCCCGGTCTGTTCCACAAAATAACGCGCCTCTTCCGGATCGGTGAACAGCGCCTCCCGGTCGGTCACCACGATTTCGTCCTCGGTGCCGCCGATTTTCCCCAGTTCCGCCTCCACGGAAATGCCTACCGGCCGGGACACCGCCACCACCTGCCGGGTAATGGCGATATTCTGTTCCGTAGGCAGCTTGGAACCGTCAAACATCACTGAACTGAAACCGGCACGCACACAGCGAATAACCTGCTCAAAACTGGTGCCGTGATCCAGGTGCAGGGCCACCGGCACTTTGGCCCCGGCGGCGGCCACCCGCGCCATAGCCACAATATAATCAATGCCGGCGTACTTGATCGCCCCCTGGCTGGCCTGCATGATTACCGGGGCGTTTTCCGCCTCGGCGGCCGCCACAATAGCCTGCACAATCTCCATATTGTTGCAGTTGAAGGCGCCGACGGCATATCCTTCGTTTTCGGCATCCCGCAGCAGCGCACTGACCGGTACAAATGACATCTTGCATTCCTCCTCGCCTGGCAAAAGTCCTTTATATTATGCCGGTTTTTTCGATTTTTACAAAACTGGCGCTTTAATCTGCACCTGCCGCGGATAATGTCTTACCGGTGGCTGTGACGGGGAAGAAGCTGTACCTTGCCGTCCATGCCCGCGCCGTTGCCGTGCAGGCGGCCGTTCAAGACGATGCTGTTCAAGTTTTTAACCGCTTCGCAGTCCGCCTCGGTTTCCGCATAGATAATCCGCACATCTTCGCAGTCGGCGCAATGGAGTTCCAGCCGGTCGGGAAAGATATCCACCTCAATCTGCCCGTTGCCGCAGCGGCAGTATACCTCCCCCTGCTCACCGAGGATGTGCAGCCGTTTTAAAATCGCACACATCACACTGTTGTTATGAAAATAATCCGCAGTGGCAAATTCGTTGATCAGACTGCTCAAGTCCTCTTTCCGGTCATGGGTGACTTGACGCACCCGGTCCGTAGAGCCGAGCCAGCCCAGTTCAATACCGGTTTGCGTGCAAAACAGCTCGATCAAGCGGCCGGACCACAAGTGCCGTCCCGGTACATGGAGCGGATGAATCTCGCCGCAAACCACGCAGGGCACCTGCAGGCAATACCGACCCTTTTTCGGCACGGCCACCGCCAGCTTGAGGGCGCCGCAGGAACAGTTGACGGTAAACGGCCGGCCGCCGGAAAAGGCAAATCGCGGCACAGGGTGGTTGCCCAGCTTACCGCAGACCGGGCAACGCATGGCCAGTGTGATTTCAGTATTAATAAGCAACTGGCAAGGACCTCCTCCCGGTTGCACAGGATAAATACTTTAAAAGGGCCGGCCCGTCAGCCTGTCAGCCGGTTTCCACCACATACTTGTCACGCGGGCGGGATTCCACCAGCAGCGCCTTGACCAGGTAACGTACTTCCTGGAGATCAAAGGGTTTGGTCACATAATGACGTATGCCCAGCTTCCGTGCTTCCGCCATCAGATCCAGTTCACCATAAGCAGTCATCATGACCACCGGCAGCCCGGCATCCACTTTGCGCAACTCCTGCAGCGTCTCCAGCCCGTTCATTCCGGGCATTTTCATATCCAGCAGGACCAGCGACACACGGCTGGCGCTTACTTTCTGCACCGCTTCGGCGCCCGACGACGCCATGGCCACCTGCAGGCCGTCGTCGGAAAACGCCTCGTAAAGCAGCCTGCGCACCCCAGCCTGATCATCCACCACCAGCAGGTCATACACAATTTCAGACAAAGCTATTCCCCCTTTCCCCATTGGACGTGCCCGGCATAACCAGAAAATACCGGCAAAGATTTTCATTCGTCACCAAGGGGGAAATCCCTGCTGTTTTAAACGAAATTTTTCAGTAGCGCGGTACCGCCAAAGGCATCAGCGAAGCAACACCGGCTGCCGCAAGCAGGAGCAAAACAAACAGGATTACCAGCAGCACCAGCGGCGGGAGCAACACCGCAATCAGGGACTGACCGGTGGAGATGGCGTGCACTTCCCGCAGGCCGAGCACAACCAGCACGACGCTCCAAACCAGGATCAGCAGCCCGAGCAGGATCATCACCACGGTGACGGCCGGACCGTGCAGACCGGCCAGGAGCAGGATCAAATCCACGGGCACCAGGATGATCGAAGGCAGAACGGACAGCGCCACCACCGTCAGCGTGCCGGCGGCCCGGCCGCGCCCGCCGGTGAGGCCGGCGGTGAGATGGATCAGAGCGCTGAATACATACCACTTGACATACTGCAGCACCAGGCCGGTTGCGGCCAGCACCGGGGTCGCGGCCTGCATCAGCCAGGCCATGTGCATGCCGTTCGGGCCCCGGTAGGCCAGACGGTGGGCGAGCAGGGCGCTCATCAAGGCGCTGATCAGATTGACCAGGGTAAAAACAAGCACGGCCGTACCCAACGGCGGGCCGGCGGCAACCCGGCGGAAAGTGCTTGCCGGATCGAACAGCACTCCGTAGACCAGTTCCAGGAAACCGGTACGGCCCGGACCGGGTGGTTCCGGCACCCCATCCGGACGGCCGGCGCCGGACTGGTCATGGTGCGGGTAACTATCCTGTGTCCCGTGATCGGCCGCGTCCTTTTCGCCGGCAAAATCAAGCGACTGGTTTTCCATGCCCCACCCTGCTGGCTTATAAACCCGGACGACCATCCCCGGGACGGCTTCCACCAAGGCCAGCGCGGGTTGCCACCTCCTGCTTTTTTACTGGGTTCCGGCCGTGCTCAAAACACCTTCCGGCAGCGGGCCGGCCGGAACAAGCAACCAGACGGCCGGGTAAAAAGCCCGCCCCGCCGTTGCCGGCGCCGCCAGCCCGGCCAGGGAACCGGCGCCGCCCATGATGTCCTGCCAGAAGCCGCGCGGCCCCAGGTCGGTAACCCGCGGTTCCGGCCCCAGTCCGGACAGCCGGCCGGCCAGATCCAACGCGTCCTGAAAACTGCCCAACTGATCGACCAGTCCCAGCTGCAGTGCCTGCCGCCCGGTGTAGACCCGGCCGGTAGCCAGTTGTTTTACCCGGTCCGGGTTCATTTTCCGTCCGTCGGCCACGGTATGTACAAACTGGTCGTAAATGTCGTTGACCATACCCTGGAAAATATCCCGTTCGGCCGGGGTGACGGGACGGTTGGGCGCACCCATGTCCTTGTAAGGGCCGCTTTTGAAGGTTTCGGTGGCGATGCCCAGTTTATGGTACAATCCCTGTAAATCCTGCGTCTGCATGATTACGCCGATGCTGCCGGTGAGCGTGCCCGGTTCGGCCACAATCTTGTCGGCCCGGCAGGCAACCCAGTAAGCGCCGGAAGCGGCCGTGTCTCCCATGGAGGCCACCACTTTCTTGCCGGCTTTGCGCACCCGGTCCACCGCCGCGGCAATCTCCTGCGCCCCGGCCGCCGTGCCGCCGGGGCTGTTCAGACGCAACACCACCGCCTTCACGCCGGGATCCCGCGCCGCCTGGCGCAGGCGGGCGGTGATCTCATCGGAACCGGCCTGGCTGCCGCCGAACAGGCCCGGCACGCCCCGGCCGCTGACAATCATGCCGCTGACCGGAATTACCGCCACCGTCCCGCCGCCACCCTGCCCGCCAACCGGGTTACGGCCGGCGGACAGGGTGGCCGCCGCCCCAATCACCACGGAAAGCAGCACCACGCCCACCACCACCGCTGCAATCGTTCTTTGCCTCAAGGACCAACACCTCATTATCTTTTAGTCCTATTCTTTGCCTGCGGTGTACCGGCCATACGGGACCGGTCAATGTTTTTCCCTGAACTCCAGTGCCGCCCCGATGAAATCACGGAACAGGGGATGAGGCCGGTTCGGCCGGGATTTGAATTCGGGATGGAACTGAGTGCCCAAAAACCAGGGGTGTCCGGGCAGCTCCACGATTTCCACCAGATAGCCATCCGGCAGTGTGCCGCTGAACACCAGTCCCCGCCGGGCCAGGTCCTCCCGGTAGATGTTGTTCAGTTCATACCGGTGCCGGTGGCGCTCATAAATCATTTCTTCGCCATAGGCCCGGTGGGCCAGGGTACCGGGGAGCAGGCGGCATGGATAGCGTCCCAGACGCATGGTGCCGCCCATCCGGTCCAGTTCCTTTTGTTCGGGCAGCAGATCGATCACCGCGCGGGTGGTATTCTGGTTGAATTCCGAGCTGTTGGCGTCTTCCCATTTCAATACGTGGCGGGAAAACTCCACCACTGCCAACTGCATGCCCAGACAAATGCCCAGGAAGGGAACCTGTTTTTCCCGGGCAAACTGAATGGCGTTGATTTTCCCCTCGATGCCCCGGTCGCCGAAACCGCCGGGCACCAGCACGCCGTCCACATCGTGCAAATAACGGTTTGCATCATCCGCCTGTTCCAGTTCCTCGGAGTTAATCCAGCGGATATCCACCGCCGCGCCATGAAAAAGGCCGGCGTGACGCAACGCCTCGGCCACACTGAAGTAAGCGTCGGGCAGGGAGACATACTTGCCCACCAGGCCGATGGTGGTCAGGCGGCGCAGTTGTTTCATCCGGCCGACCAGGTGCTCCCACTCGGCCAGATCCGGTTCCCGGCAGGCCAGCCCGAGCCGGCGGACCACAATTTCGCCCAGACCCTCCTTTTCCATCATCAAGGGCACCTCGTAAATCGAGCCGGCGTCCACCGCCTGGATCACCGCATTTTGATCAATGTCGCAAAACAGGGCCAGTTTATCGACCATGTCACGGGAAAGCGGCCGTTCGGTACGGCAGACGATCACATCGGGCTGGATGCCGATGCTGCGCAGTTCCTTGACGCTGTGCTGGGTGGGCTTGGTTTTCAGTTCATTGGCCACTTTCAAATAGGGCACCAGCGTGACGTGAATGTAAAGGACGTTTTCTTTGCCCAGATCGGTACGCAACTGGCGGATGGCTTCCAGAAAGGGCAGTGATTCGATATCGCCCACTGTGCCGCCGATTTCCGTAATCACCACATCCACGCTGGACTCATGGGCCACGCGCAGCACCCGTTCCTTGATCTCGTTGGTGATGTGGGGAATCACCTGCACGGTGGCGCCCAGATAATCGCCGCGCCGCTCCTTGCTGATCACCGACCAGTAGATGCCGCCGGTGGTCACGTTGCTGCTGCGGCTGAGGTTGCTGTCGATGAAACGCTCGTAGTGCCCCAAATCCAGGTCGGTTTCCGCACCATCGTCGGTGACGAATACTTCCCCGTGCTGGTAGGGGCTCATGGTGCCGGGGTCGATGTTGATGTAGGGATCCAGTTTTTGAATGGCTACCTGCAGGCCGCGGCTTTTCAGCAGGCGGCCCAAAGAGGCGGCTGTAATGCCCTTACCCAATGATGAGACCACTCCGCCGGTGACAAAAACAAACTTGGCCATGTCAGCCTCCCAATTATTACATAAAAATTACCGGATTAAATCATGCCTCTCCTATTCTAGCCGTCGCCCGGGGGCGTGTCAACAGGCAACCGGCAACCGCCTTCACATCTGCTCCGGTGCGGACAGCCCCAAAAGGCGCAAACCGTTGGCCAGCACGGTGCGGGTGGCGCCCACCAGCACCAGCCGGGCTTCGGTCAGCGCCGCATCATCCGTAATCACACGGTAGGCGTTGTAGAAACTGTGCAGCAGGCCGGCCAGTTCATGGACGTAACGGGCCAGGCGGTGGGGGGCCAGGTCGCGGGCGGCGGCGTCGATTTCCCCGGGAAAATCGGCCAGCTTGCGGGCCAGGGCCAGTTCGGCCTCTTCTTTCAAGCGGGACAAATCCACCTTGCCGGCCTCCGGCACAGTCATGCCCCGGGCGGCCAACTGGCGGAAAATGCTGCAGATCCGGGCGTGGGCGTACTGAACGTAATAGACCGGATTGTCATTGGACTGCGCGCGGGCCAGGTCCAGATCGAAGTCCAGGTGGCTGTCGGCGCTGCGCATGACAAAGAAGTAGCGGGCGGCATCCCTGCCCACTTCCTCCACCAGTTCCTCCAGAGTGACAAACTGGCCGGAGCGCTTGCTCATGCGCACTATCTCACCGCCCCGGTAAAGGCGTACCAGCTGCATAATGATTATTTCCAGCGCGTCCGGGTCGTAGCCCAGGGCGGCCACGGCCGCCTTCATGCGGGGCACATGCCCGTGATGGTCCGCCCCCCAGATATTGATCACCCGGCCGAATCCGCGGCGGAACTTGTCCCGGTGATAAGCGATGTCAGCGGCGTAGTAAGTGGGAATGCCGCTGGCGCGCACCAGCACCTCGTCTTTTTCCACCCCGAACTCCCGCGCTTTAAACCACAACGCCCCTTCACTGGAATAAACATAGCCCCGCTCTTCCAGCTGGCGCAGGGTATCCCGGATCGCTCCGGAATCATGCAGGCTTTGCTCGGAAAACCAGACGTCGTAACGCACACCGAAAGCGGCCAGGGCTGTTTTGATGGCGGTCAATTTTTCGGCCAGGGCGTACTCCACCAGGGCACGGCGGCGCTCATCCGGACCGGTGTGCAGGTAACGCTCACCGTGCCGCCGGATAAAACCGCGCACCGTGTCCACAATGTCCTCCCCGTGGTAGCCCTGTTCGGGCACCTCCCCGGCCCGGCCAAACAGCTGGAAGTAGCGCGCCTCCAGGGACAGGCCGAAATTTTCGATCTGGTTGCCGGCATCGTTGATATAATATTCCCGGGAGACGTGATACCCGGCAAAGTCCAGGATGGCGGCGATGCTGTCCCCCAGGGCGGCTCCCCGGGCATTGCCCATGTGCAAAAGACCGGTCGGGTTGGCGCTGACGAATTCCACCTGCACGCGGCTGCCCCGGCCCTGGTCCACCCGGCCGTAATCATCGCCGGCCGCCTCTATTTCCGGCAGCGCGGCCAGCACCCAGTCCGGTTGAAGGTAAAAATTAATAAAGCCGGGGCCGGCGATTTCCACCCGCTGCACCGGCAGCCCGGTCAAATTGATGTTGTCACATAACGCCCCGGCGATTTTGCGGGGAGCGGTGCGCGCCGGCCGGGCCAGCAACATGGCCAGGTTGGTGGCAAAATCGCCGTGTTCCTTTTCGCGGGGCACTTCCACCACAAAGTCCGGCGGTTCCACCACCGGCAACGCCCCCCGGCGCCCGGCGGCGGCCACCGCCTCACGCAGGGCGCGGGCCAGTTGCTCCCGCGCCGTTTCCACTATTCCGCTCATCAAAGATTCCTAGACCTCCTGTACAGTGATGGAAAGTTCGTTGTAGCCGATTTTCTGGCGGCACAACTCCAGCTCATATTCCAGGTTAATACTGCCACCCATTTCTGTCAAGTCAACCTCCACTTTCCAGGGCAGCACGCGGATCCACATGGCGCCGTAAGGCGTGACGTAGTTGCCCTCGTTATGGATGCCCTCCTCGAAAACCTGCTTGACTTCGGCGGTGCCCATACGGTTCAGCGTTACCCGGCTGGGCTCGGCCTTGAGGGAGGTGGTTGTCCCTTCCATGCCGGATATTTCGGACTCGTTATAAATGATGTAGTAAGAGCTGTTTTTCTGGTAGTAGTTGGCTTTGGTAATCAGCTCGATGGTTTCCCGTTCCCCCAGGTCGTTGGTCTGCGTACCCCGCACGGTCACCAGAACCTCTTTGCGCAATACCATCATCCTTTCCGTGATCGGGTTGGTGGTTGCGTCTTAACCAAATTTTAAATATTATATCCTTTTTTCACCGCAACCAAAAGGGGGAATCACGTTCAAGGAAAAATATTCTGCGCAAAAACAAAGTACCATATCCTTCCTGTCAAGTGATGTGGATATGGTAAAAAAGCCCGGGAATACCGGCCGGAACAGACCTCACCCGCCGGAAGGTTATTTATTATATCCCGCTTGAAAGGCCGCCCGGTTCACCGCCAGGAAGCGTGCCGGCACCACGGCGGCCAGGGCGTCCGCCCAGAGTTCCGCCGGGATGGGCAGGCGCCGCGCCAGGGCGCCCAGCAGCACCACGTTAGCCGCTTTGGCGTTGCCGCACTGCAGCGCTGTCTGCAGTGCGTCCAGCACCACCGTGCCCGGCGCGCGGCGGGCGAGCAGGTCCGGTATGTCCGCCGGGTACTGCGCCGCCCCGGCCAGCACGGGCACGGGGAAAATGATCTGGCTGTTTACAATCATGACGCCGCCCGGTTTCAAGCCGGACAGCCAGCGCAGGCCTTCCAGCTGTTCGAAGGCGACAATGACATCGGCCGCCTCCACCAGGGGGGAATGGACCTTTTCCCCGAGGCGTACCTGGGTGACCACACTGCCCCCCCGCTGGGCCATACCGTGAATTTCAGAAACCTTGATGTCGTAGCCGGCCGCCCGGGCGGCGCGGGCCAGCACTTTGGTGGCCAGGATGGTGCCCTGGCCGCCCACGCCGACCAGTAAAATGTCCACCGGTGCAAGGACCGTTTCTTTCGCCAGGGCTTCAGGCATCAGCCTCTCCTCCTTCCGGACGCGTCTTCAAAGCGCCGAACTTGCACACCTGCACACAGAGACCGCAACCGGTACAGGCGACCGGATCCACCGCCGCCGTCTTTCCAGCCACCGCGATGGCCGGACAGCTCAACTGCAGGCAGCTCTTGCAGCCGGTGCACACCGCCGTATCCACCTGCACCGGCGGACGGCTCTCTTTCTTCAACAGCGCGCAGGGGCGGCGGGCGATAATCACCGACGGGCCGGCCGCAGCCAGTTCCGTATTGATGGTTTCCGTCACCGCGGCCAGATCCAGCGGATCCACCACCGCCACCCGGCCCACCCCCAAAGCGCGCACCAGCATCTCAAGATCTACCGCCGGAGCCGGCTGCCCCATCAGGTTTTTGCCGGTGGCCGGGTGGTCCTGATGGCCGGTCATGGCCGTGGTGCGGTTGTCCAGGATGAGCACCACGCCGTTGCCGCCATTGTAAACCATATTCAACAGGCCGGTGATCCCCGAATGCAGGAAGGTGGAATCGCCGATCACGGCCACCGTCCGCCCGCGGCGCTGTTCATCGGCCATTTCCGCCCCGTGGGCCATGCCGATGGATGCACCCATACACACGCAACTGTCCATGCCGGCTAACGGCGGCAGCCCGCCCAGGGTATAGCAGCCGATATCGCCGGTAACCAGCAGTTTCAACTTGTGCAGGGTATAAAACACGCCCCGGTGGGGACAGCCCGGACAGAGCACCGGCGGCCGGCCGGGGGCGGCGGGCAGCGCCTCTTCCGGCGCCCCGGCGGTCTGTGTGACCGGTGCCGCCGGGGCAATCACACCGGCGGCGGCAAAACCGCGGCGCACCAAGGCGGGATTGAATTCGCCGCTGGCCGGGAAAAACTCCTTGCCCGCCACGGACAGGCCCAGGCCGCGGATATATTCCTCCAGATAAGGATCCAGTTCTTCCACCACCAAAATTCTTTTCACCCCGGCGGCAAAGCGGCGGATCAGGCCGGCCGGCAGGGGGAAGGTGAGGCCCAGCTTGAGCACCGGAGCGCCGGGCAGCACTTCTTGCACATACTGGTAACTGATCCCGCTGGTAATTACACCCACATCGCCATTGCCCGGCAGAATGCGGTTGACCGGCGTGTTTTCCGCGTAGGCCTGCATTTTTTCCAGCCGCTCCTGCAGCGCCCGGCGTCGCAGGCGGCCGTATGCCGGCACCATCAGCCATTTTTGCGGATCCTTGCGGTATTCCTTCAACACTGCCGGCACACGCTCACGCAGCTGCACAAAGCTCCAGGAATGAGCCACCCGGGTGGTGGTGCGCAGCATCACCGGCAGGTCGAATTGTTCGCTGATTTCCAGGGCCAGTCCGGCCATGTCCCGCGCTTCGGCACTGTCCGCCGGCTCCAGCATGGGGATGCGGGCAAAGCGGGCGAAAAACCGGTTGTCCTGTTCGTTTTGCGAGCTGTGCATGCCCGGATCGTCGGCGGAAACCAGCACCAGCCCGCCGTTCACCCCGGTGTAGGCGGCGGTCATCAGCGGGTCGGCGGCGACATTCACGCCCACGTGCTTCATGGCCACCAGCACCCGGGCGCCGGCCAGCGAAGCGCCGATACCCACCTCCAGGGCCACCTTCTCATTGGGCGCCCATTCGGCGTGGATGCCTTCGTAACGGGCGAAATTTTCCAGAATCTCCGTGCTGGGCGTGCCCGGATAACCTACCCCCACGGTGACGCCGTTCTCCCAGGCGCCCCGGGCAATCGCTTCGTTGCCGGTCAATAACTCCACTGTCAAGTAACAACACCTCTTTAAAGTGAAAAACGTTCTCTTGAAGGTTGTGATCGTACCCCGTCGCTCCATGCTCCGGTCCGGTGAAACACGATCTTTAATTTTCCTTCGGCCGCAGATCAAGTACCCGTTGGGCCTTGCCCCGGCTGCGTTCGATGGAACGTGGTTCCAGCAGGCGCACCCGCGGGTTGATCGAAAGCACCCGCTGCAGGCGGCGGCGCACGCTGCTTTCCATCGCCTCCAGATCCCGGTACTGGCCGGTGAATTTTTCATCGGTCAGTTCCACCCGCACCTCCAGGTGATCCAGGTAGCCCTTCTTGTCCACCACGATCTGGTAGTGGGGTGATAATCCGTCTATCTCCATGAGTACACTTTCAATCTGGGAGGGAAAAACATTGACCCCGGAAATAATCAACATATCATCGGTGCGTCCGGCCACCTTGCGCAGGCGGGCGGTCGTCCGGCCGCAGGGACAGGGCTCCGGATTGATTACGGAAATGTCGCGGGTGCGGTAGCGAACCACCGGAAAGGCCTCCTTGGTCAGCGTGGTGATTACCACTTCCCCTTCCCGTCCGTAATCAAGAGGTTGGCCCGTTTCCGGATCGATGATCTCGATCAAGAAATGATCCTCGGAAATATGCATTCCGGCAGCAGCGCCGCACTCGCCGCAAACCCCTGGCCCCATTACCTCGCTCAAACCGTAGTTGTCGGTGGCCTTCATGCCCCACATGCGCTCCAGTTCCATGCGCATCTGTTCACTCCAGGCCTCCGAGCCGAAAAGCCCCAGGCGCACTTTGAGCCCGGCCGGATCGACACCCATCGACCGGGCCGCCTCCCCCAGGTGCAGGATGTAGGAAGGCGTTCCCACCAGAGCGGTGGTGCTGAAATCCTGCATGAGCATGACCTGCTTTTCGGTATTGCCCACCGAGGAGGGCACGATGGTCGCCCCCACCCGCTCCAGGCCGTAATGCAATCCGAAGGCGCCGGTAAACAGGCCGTAGCCGAAAGTGATCTGCACCACGTCTTCGTCGGTCACCCCGGCCTGGGTGACCATTCGGGCGACCAGTTCGGCCCAGGTTTTCAAATCCCGGCGGGTATAGCCCACCACCACCGGCTTGCCGGTGGTGCCGGAAGAAGCGTGCAGGCGCACCACTTCTTTCATCGGAACGGCAAAGAGCCCGTACGGGTAGTTGTCCCGCAGGGCCGCCTTGGTCGTGAATGGAAATTTGGCGATGTCCGCCGGATGCCGTAAATCCTCCGGCCGTACCCCGTGCTCCGCAAACAGGTGCCGGTAAAAAGGCACCTGCCGGTACACCCGGTGCAGCGTCTCCTTCAAACGCTCAAACTGGAGGGCTTGCATTTCCTCCCGCTGCATACACTCATGCTGCCGGTCCCAGATCATGTAGTTTCCACTTCCTTAACTTTTGGTAAAATCACCTGTCCCGGCGAAATGGCGCCGCGCCCGAAGGCGCGCCGGATTATTTCCCCCGGCAGGGCGGGTGTGCATACGCTGACCGCAGGCAAGACGGCCAGCGGGATGAGCATGGACAGGGAACCGACCAGGGGAATCACCCCGGCATCGAGATGGTAATACAGGGAAAGCACCACCGAGACGATCAATCCGGTCAGCGCCCCGGCCCAGGCACCGGCCGCAGTGGCGCCGCGCCAGAACAGGCCGTACAGGTAGGGGGCCAGGAAGAAGCCGGCCACCGTGCCCCAGGACATGGCCATCAAACTGAGGATAATGGCCGGTTTGGCCAGCGCCAGAAGCAGGGAAAGGCCGACAAACAGCACACAAAACAGGCGCAGGGCGAACACGCCGTTGCGCCGGGCGGACTGCGGCCGCACGGCCTCAAACAGATCTATGGACAGCGCCGAACTGCTCACCAGCACCAGCGAGGCCAGGGTGGACATGGATGCCGACAGCACCAGCAGGAGAATGATTACAGCCGCCAGTTCCGGTAGAATGTTGTGCAGCAGCGTGGGCATGAGCATGTCCGGGGTGGGCTTGTTGATGGACGGATCCAGCGGCAGCTTGTCAAAGAACAGGCGGGTCAGGGAACCGGAAAAGTATGCGCCGAAGGTAATCACCAGGGCGAAGGCGGTAGACACCAGCATGGCCGGACGGATCGCCCGCTCATCCTTGATGGCGTAAAATTTCTGCACCATCTGGGGCAGGCCCCAGGCGCCCAGACTGGTCAATACCACCAGGGAGGCCAGGGGCAACCAGTGGTTTCCCGGCCCGGCCGGGCTGACCAGTCCGGGGTTGACCGCCGCCAGGCGGTGCAGGCCCTGAACCAGCCCGCCCACCTGGGGCGCACCGATTACAAAATACAGGAGCACAAACACGCCGGCAATCATGATCAGCCCCTGGATGAAGTCGGTCAGGGCCACCGCGCGGTAGCCGCCCATCACCAGGTAAACCGCGGTCAAAAGACACATCAGCAGGGCCGCGAAAAGATAGGGAATACCGAAGATCTGGTTGAATAGATAGCTCAGGCCCATATATACCGAAGCCGAGTAAGGCACCAGGAAGATGAAAATGACCAGGGCGGAAAAGATCTTCAGGTTCCGGCTGCCGTAACGCGCCTCCAGAAAAGCGGGCATGGTCATGGCATTCAGCCGGGCGGTCATGGCGCGGGTACGTTTGGCCAGCACCAGCCAGGCCAAGAAACTGCCCAGCAGGGTATTTCCGAGCACAATCCACAGGGCGGCCAGACCGAATCCCCAGCCCACCTTGCCGGCGTAACCAATAAAAATAACCGCTGAAAAATATGTGGTGCCGTAAGCGAAGGCCGACAACCACGGCCCCATCGACCGCCCGCCGAGAAAGAAATCGTTCACGGTGTGCGCCCGGCGCATGGCGGTAAAGCCGCTAAACAGCATGATACCCACAAAAATGCACAGCAGTAGTACTTTCAATCCTGCCATCCTCCCGTCCTGCTATTAAATTGTGGTCCCCCGCCGCACGCGGAGAAACTGTTACTACATATTCTACATCAAGCGGCAAAATCCTGCCGGTCGTTCAATCAACCGGTTGAAAAACGGGTTTCCCGGAACACGCCACCGCCCCGGCCGGGCCGGCCGTTTACAAACGCCCGAACAATGCCGGGATTTCCTTTCCTTCACCCGGCAACCGCCCGGCATCAAGCCGGGAGGACTGCATAAACGTGCGGGGCGGGCACCGGTTTATGCGCCCGGCCGGTTGCCGTTTCACCGGCCCGCATTCATTCTGTTTATGCCTGCCCGGCCCGGCCCAGCACCGCCTCTTCGGGCACATACCGCCGGGCGCCGCTGATAATACGGGGGCGCACGCCCCGCCGGCGGACGAACCGGGCCATGCGCCGGAAAGCTTCGCCCAGGTCTTCGGTGGAAGCGGCGTAAGAACAGCGCACAAAGCCTTCCCCGCTGGGGCCGAAAGCATTGCCCGGCACCACGGCCACCTTTTCTTCCCGCAGCAGATCCGCCGCAAAATCCTCGCTGGTCAGCCCGGTGGCGCTTATTTGCGGAAAGGCATAAAAGGCGCCCCGGGGTTCAAAACACGGCAGCCCCATATCCCGGAAGGCGTGCATCACCAGGTGACGGCGGCGGTTATACTGCTGCACCATGCGCAGCATACCCTCCCCGCCGCGGGTGACCGCCTCCAGGGCGGCTTTTTGCGCTGTAATGGGCGCGCATAAAATAGTATACTGATGGATCTTGGTCATCGCAGCGATAAAATCCGGGTTGCCGCAGGCGTAACCGATACGCCAGCCGGTCATGGCGTATGATTTGGAAAAACCGTTCAACAATATGGTGCGCTCCTTCATGCCGGGGAGGGCGGAAACGCAGGTATGCTTCCCGTCGTAAGTCAACTTGTCATATATTTCATCGGAAATGACAACCAGGTCGTGCGCTTCGGCCACCGCGGCAATATCCAGCAGGCTCTGCCGGTCCATCACCGCCCCGGTGGGATTGTTCGGGTAACAAAGCAACAAAACCTTGGTGCGCGGCGTGACGGCCGCCTCCACCCTCGCCGCGGCAAGCTTGAAGCCCTCTTCAAGGCCGGTGGCGATGGGCACCGGGCGGCCACCGGCCATCAGTACGGTGGGGGAGTAGGAAACATACGACGGCTCGGGCATGAGCACCTCGTCGCCGGGACTGAGCAGCGCACGCATGGCCAGATCCAGTGCTTCGCTCACCCCGACGGTGATCAGGATTTCCGTACCGGGATCATACCGCACCCCGTACGAGGCGGCCAGATCACCGGCTATGGCCCGGCGCAGTTCGGGCAGGCCGCAATTGGACGTATACATGGTATGACCCTTTTCCAGGGAATAGATGCAGGCCTCCCTGATGTGCCAGGGGGTGACAAAGTCCGGTTCACCCACCCCCAGGGAAATCACTCCCGGCGTTTCACAAACCAGATCAAAGAATTTTCTGATTCCCGAAGGCGGAATATCACGCACCACCGGGTTCAACCGGTCAGACCAGGATTTCATCAGTCGCTCCTCCTTTTTGCCTCTCGCTTTATCAGCAACCGCAACCGCCGGCTTTCATGCGTCACGAGCGGCGTACCGGCGGGAAGGACACCGGTGACGGGTGCCGCCTCCGCCATACGGCCACCGCAACCGCCCGCCCGGACCCCGCCGGCCTTGCGGGCCTTTGTTATGGCGTAATGGTCAAGCGGTGATCCGACTCGCCGTCTTCAATGATTACCCCGTCCTCTTTATAGCTTTTGAGCACAAAATGGGTGGCGGTGGTAATCACCCCTTCGATGGTGGACAACTTGGTGGCCACAAAATGGCTTACCTCGCGCATATTTTTGCCTTCTACAAAAACAGCCAGGTCATAGGCGCCCGACATCAGACGCACACTGCGTACTTCCGGAAAACGGTAAATGCGTTCCGCCACTCCGTCAAAGCCGACATCGCGCTGCGGTGTCAGGCGCACTTCAATCAGGGCGGAAACCTTTTCCACCCCGGCCTTCTCCCAGTTTACCAGGGTCATGTATTTCAAGATGGTCTTGTTTTTTTCCAGCTCACGGATGATGTCCCGCACGTCATCAACGTTCATGTTCAACATGACGGCGATTTCCTCCGCCGTCAGCCTGGCGTTTTCCTCCAGCAACTCCAGTATTTCCCTCACCGGCATCACCTCCGCCCATATATTTTGATTTTAAAAGCACGCCCGTCCGGAGCGAAAAAAAATCTCTCGTCCTCATGGGACGAGAGCTGTTCTCGCGGTACCACCCAAGTTGAACGTACAAGTGTACGCTCCTCTTTCGGCCCGGATAACGGCGGGCAACCGGACGGGGCTTACCAGGCGGCGAATGGCTTTGAACCACCCGTCACGCTTTCAGCCTGCAGCTCCGGGGTGGCGGGGGCGCTTTCCGCAGCCGGCTCGCACCTGTTCCCGGCTCGCTTTTGCTTCCGGACGCCCTTAATCCCTTCATGGCCGTTCGTGAAAATATAAAAAATCATATCACGCCCCAGTTCAATTGTCAATAGTGAAACCGGGCTTTCCGGTGCTGGCACGCCAATAACCGGTGCAGCCTTACCAGCTGAAATACTTAAACTGCAATTGGATGCTGAAGGCTTCAGGCCCATACCCTCATCGCCTACATAAAGCCATGCCCGGGATTCCTGTGTCAATATTCCGGCCTTTGCAGCCCCGGCAGCGAAAGTTGTTGCCCGGCCGGCGGACGGTTATCCGGCGGTTACGGTGAAGGCGCCGCCAATTCCCGGCCTACAGGGTCAATATTCCTTCCTTGTTTCGCACCACGCGCAGCACTTGATCTTCCCGGCCATCCAGAGCATTGATGTAAACCAGGAATGTATCCGCTCCAAGATCGCCCCGGAACTCATAGGTCAGCTTTTCACCGCCGCCGGATACGGGGATCAGCGCCAGGCGGCCGCCGCTCACCCGTTGCAGGCGTGGACTCAACTTCGCCCGGGCGGCGGACGCGCTCAACACCGGCCGGGGCAATTCCCGCCGGTGGTGGGAAACCAGATACCCGGCGGCCTCCAAGCCCACCACCTGGCCGTTGTCCAACGCCACGGTGACCTTGACCTGATCCGGATACAATACCACGCCGTTCTGGGAACCGGCAAAGTTGAACACAGCCTCGCCGTCCATTTGCATGTAGTAAACCGGTACCATTTGCTGGAACCCGTGCTGCTGCAGGTAGCGCAGCGCCGCCTCCCTTGCCCGGGGAATGCTCCAGGTTGTTTTGCCCGGCGCCCGGCTGTCGGTCAGCCACATCAAATGACCGCCCTGCCGGCTGACGGCTACGGCCACCCTTTCCCCGGTCCGGTCCGGACTGGCACTGAACTCCACCCGGTAAAAGGGGATTTTCCCCTTGCCTTCACTTACCCGCCGGACTACGTATTCCGTGCCCGGATCGCGGCTGACCGACTTGACGGCCACCGACCGGGCCTGGTCGGCGTCGATAACCTTTCCCGTCACGCCCTGCACGGGAGTGTTTTCCAGGTGATCTGAAAACGGGCCGTCGTAGATCAAAGTGGGGAAACCCTGCATATGCTTTTCCACTGTGCGGAAGTTATCGTTGGCCAGCCGGGGGCCCTGGCGCTGCAAACCCAGGCCCGACTGCCGGCTCAACTCGCTCAGGTAAAGCCTGCCCCCGGCGATGCTGGCTTCGATGCCGTGCAACTCCGTGTTCAGTTCCGACGATTGTCGGTATAAGCGGTTAAGTGTCTCCCACTGCTCTTTTGATTTGGCCTTTCCATCGGCCACATGCAGAAGCATGCTGTGGGCATAATCCCCCACCTGGGTTAAAAACTTGGCCGTCCGGCCGGTCTGGACGTCGCCCAGCGGCAGCTGGCTCAAGTCGGCCTGGGCGGCGTTGGCGCGCTGCCACAGTTCCATAAACAGGCGGCTGTCCTGCGCGGGTGCGGCGGCAACCAAGCTTTTGGACAACAGCACTTCCGTATTTTGCACATTCTCCAGCAGGCTGTAAAACGAACGGTGGTACTTGTTGTTCAGTGCGGTCTCCATTTGTCTGCGCATGGTCATCTGCTGCTGTCCCCAGTAGCCGAGGCCGCCCAGCAGGAGTACCGCCGCCGCCACCGGCAGTATCCAAAGCCGTATTTTCCTTTGCATCTCAGTTCCCCCCGCGAATTTATTAACGGGCAAACACCTGATCACCGATCCGGGTGATTACATCGCGCGACCAGATCCACGGGCTGACCTGCTTGCCCGGATTCCAGAAATAGATCGCACCGCCGGTGGGATCCCAACCGCTCACGGCCAGCATGGCAGCACGCAGGGCTTCGCTGCTCACCGGCCGGTTGTACTGACCATTGCTCACCGACTCAAAAGCATCGGGCTGATAAATCACGCCGGACAGACTGTGGGGAAAGGCGGCGCTTCTGGTGCGGTTGACGATTACCGCCCCCACGGCCACCTTGCCGTCAAAAGGCTCGTTGGCCGCTTCCCCTTCAATTACCTTGGCCAGCAGGTACACCGAATCCCGGTTGCTGATCCCGCGGGACAAACCGGCCGGTTCCGGCGCCGGGGACGTAGCCGGCGGGGCATAGCCCAGGGTCTCCCAGGTGGCGGCATCCACCACCCCGCTGGGGGGCAACCCGTTGGCAAGTTGATAGTCAACCACAGCCCGCTGCATATCCGCGCCATAAAACCCGTCCACCGGGCCGTGGTAATAACCCCAGTCGCGCAGGCGGTTCTGCACACGCACCACATCCTGGCCGCTGTTTCCCCAGTAGAGGGTGGTGTTCTGCGCCCCGGCTGGCCACCCGGAAAGCCCCAGCCCGGCTGCCAGAGCAAGCAGGATCAGGCTGAAAACGATCAGCGCCGGACGAACTGCAGGAAAAATCCCTTGCATGCAATCATTCACCCCTTTGCAAATTGATCAGGTTTAGTTTGTCATGGAAAATAATCTTATATGTAAGCAAAAAAAGCGGTGCCACCCGGCATTGATCTCCGGGTGGCACCGCACTCCCCTTCTCCGCATATCTATAGCCCCGGCCATCTGTGTTCCCGCGCCGCCCCCACCAGGCGGGGCGCCCACCGGGGCACCGCCAGGGCGTGAATATGGTTGTATGTGGCCAGTACATTTTTATAAATCAGCCCGTCACACCGGCCGTCAATACCCCATCCGCGCACCACCCGGAAGGCGAAACGCACTTTTTCCCGGTCCAGGTTGGCCAGTCGGGAGTGATGGAATTCATGCCCTTTGACCACTTCGCCGGGCTGAAATACAATGTTCGGCTCAGCCACCTCAACCACCTCGTAGCCATGTCCCTGCGGCCGGTCGGACATGACCACGTCAAAGGGCAGCGCCCCGCACATCTCGAAGACCTCCTCCCGCCAGGTGACCCGGCGGCCCAGATAGATCAGGCCGCCGCATTCCGCATAAACCGGCAGTCCCTCCTCCACCCGCGTCCGCAGCGCCGCACGCAGGCCCCGGTTGGCCGCCAGTTCACGGGCAAACACTTCCGGAAAGCCGCCGCCGATATACAAAGCGTCCACTTCCGGCAAAACGGGATCATTGATGGCGTCAATGTATTTCAATTCCGCCCCCGCCGCGGCCAGCGCCTCCAGGTTGTCCGGGTAGTAAAAGCTGAACGCCCGGTCCTTGAAAACGCCAATCACCGGTCTTATGCCCGCAGCGGACCGGGATCCATCAAAATTTTCAGCCGTCTGTGCCGCCGCCCGGTCAGCCGCCAGGGGCGGCGCCTCTCCGGCCACACGCAGCAATCCGTCCAGATCCAGGTACTCCGGCGCGGTGCGGCCGATTTCTTCCACTGCCCGGCCGAGCTCTTCCCGCTCACCGGCCGGGATCAAACCCAGGTGCCGATCGGGAATGGTCAAACGGGCTCCCTTGGGAACGGCTCCCAGCACCGGCAGGCCGCAATATTGCTCAATAGCCGCACGCAACATGTTTTCATGCCGGGGGCGGGCCACTTTGTTCAAAATTACTCCGGCCAGGCGGATTTCCGGGTCAAAATGCATAAACCCCATCACCATGGCCGCCACACTGCGGGTCATGCGGGTGGTATCCACCACCAGGACCACCGGCGCTTGAATGGCTTTGGCTATTTCAGCCGTGCTGCCGCTGCCCGCCAGGTCAACGCCGTCGTAAAGCCCCATCGCCCCCTCCACGACGCCCAGGGCGGCGCCGTCCATGTGCCGGACGAATGATTGCCGGATGATCTCCCGGGTCATTAAAAAGCTGTCCAGGTTACGGCAGGCCCGCCCGGTCACCCTGGTCAGCCAGCCGGGATCAATAAAATCCGGCCCCTTTTTAAAAGGCTGCACGCACAATCCCCGGGCGCCCGCCAGCGCCGCCAGCAGGCCCATGGTTACCGTAGTCTTGCCCGAACGGCCTTGCGGGGCTCCAATCACCAGGCGCGGCATGTGCAATGATCTGTGCGGCATATTTTCCCCCACCTCTTTCGTCCGGCCGAAGACCAAAATAAGAGGCACAGCTTTTGGCCCCGCCGGTGAGATCGCTCACCGCCGGCAGGGGCTACATCCGCCTGTGCCTGTCGATGCAGTATGGAAACTCGCAATCTTACATTAATATAGGGTGATAAGCCGCAAAAAGCCTGATTTATACGCAGCCGGTCGGCTTGGGCAGGCCGGCCAGTTTGCAGGCGCCCTTGGCGGGACCGGAGGGGAACAACTCGTATACATATTTCAGGCTCATGCCCGTTTCTTTGCACAGCTTGCGGATCATGGGCGCAATCTGGAATTGTTTGTAATAGTCACGCAGATAGTTGATCATTTTCCAGTGATCGTCATTAAGTTCCTTGATGCCTTCCTGGGCGGCGAAGTATTTCGCTACATCCTCGTTCCAGGAATCCGGGTCGACAATAAAACCATCCTCATCAACTTCAATGTCCGCGCCGTTCACATTAATCGTCGGCATCTTTAAAATCGCACCTCCAGCTAAATGTTTGTAATTTAGGATACCCTATTTACTTACGGTAATGAGTGAACAAGCCGCCGCAGACCTCTCCCCCAAGCTACTGCGGGCACATCACCCCCAGTACAAGCATATCATCCCGCGGCATACTAGTCAATCACCTTACCGTACAGCACAACTTAAAATTACTTCCAGACCAGCGCCCGTCCCAGCAGGTCGACCAGTCCCTTCACTTCCACACCCAGTTCGTGCTCCTCCACCATCGGGTAAAGCTGCGCCTTGCAGATGGAGCACGGGGCGCAGAGAATACCGTTGCCGTCCTTGCCCACGCCCGTGGCCCGGACCTGCTCGGCCTTCTTGCTGGACAGCTGAATGCGCCGTTGATACATCTCCGGGTCGTCGAACAGGATCCCCGAACCGCCGCCGCAGCAGAAGTTCTTATCCCGGTTGGGCGTCATCTCCCGGAAGTCGGCGCAGGAGGCCTTGATCACCGTGCGCAGGTTTTCAATCAGCCCGTTCGGTCCGCCCGGACTGCAGCAGCGGACAAAATTGCACGGATCATGCAGGGTGACCGGGTGGTCGTTTTTGGTTGGATCGAGCTTGAGTTGGTTGGTCCGGATATAATGGGCGATTTCATCATGAATGTGCACAATCGGCCAGCGGATGGGAATATCGGTCATAGTGGGCAGGTACATCTTCCAGGCCCGCCAGCCGTGGCCGCATTCGCCCCAGACGATTTTCTTCACATTCAGCTTCTGTGCCGCGTCCACCAGGCGCATAAACAGATGGCGCAGGACAAAACGCTGGTCGAAGAGCAGGCCGAAGTTGCCGGCCTCCGTCATGTGCGAGGAAATGGTCCAGTTGGCGCCGATATAAGTGAAGAACATGCCCGCCCCCATCAGGGTGTAGGCGTTGAGCAGAAAGTCGGCCGAGGAAGGCACATACAAAATGTCGGCCCCTTCCTTGTCCACCGGGAAATTTACTTCCACGCCGAATTCATCCATGATTTCCTCGGACAGGAATTCCAGCGTATCGACAATACCCGGCTTGGGCAGGCCGGTATGGTTGCCCACTTTTTCAATGGCCAGGCCGATTTCACCATGCATCTTGGGCACGATGCCCAGCCAGTACAATATCTGCCGCGCGGCCATGGTCACTTCACAGGTGTCGATGCCGAAGGGGCAGGTATAGGCGCAGCGGCGGCACTCACTGCACTGATAGAAGTACGAGTACCACTGCTCAATCACATCCAGGTTGAGATCCTCCGCCCCGACCAGTTTGCCGAACCAGCGGCCTTCCAGAGTGAAATAACGCCGGTAGATCTTGCGCATCAACTCCGCGCGGTTGGTCGGAATGTTGTTCGGATCCCTGGTGCCCAGATAGGTATGGCAGTTTTCCGCACACAATCCGCACTTGACACACGTCTCCATGGCCAGGGTGAAAGAGCGGAATTTCTTGCGCATCTCGTCCAGGTATTTTAAGGCCTTTTCCACCTTCTGGTCGTCCGGAGTCGGTTCCAAATGGAGGCGACGGAGCACGTCGTCAGGAGCTTTGATTGGCTGTACCATTCCTTTATATGTTGGCATTTTCGTCACCCCCCATTAAGCGACATCGCTTTTGGCCAACCCGGCGCCGGCGGCGCGGGCGGCGGCCACATCCACATTCGGCAGTCCGGGCGCGGGATCCTTGTAGACCCGGTTTTCAATCCAGCGCTCGCCGAACATGCCGAACACATGCATCAGTTTGCTGAACGGGAAAACAATCAACAATATTTGTACCAGGAAAATATGGGTGATAAACAGCGCATTGGCCGGAATGGCGGCCGGCTGGAACATGACCAGCGTAGTGATGTATTCCTTGACCGGAGCGTATTCGATGCCATAACCGGGAAACAAACGCATAAAATCACCGACGGCTACAATGGCAATGAGCAGCAGCAGCCACAGGTAATCGCTGGGGTTGGAAACCAGGCGCACCTTGTCGACCGCCACCCGACGGTAAAGAAGGTAGAAAAGTGCAATCAGTGCCAGTATGCCGAAGGTGAGACCAAGCAGATCGGACATGTATACACTTAATTTTTCGGAAGCGCCTACATACATAAATTCCTTCCCGAGGGTGTAAATACCCAGCACATGTCCGCCGATAATACTGAACAGCGCAATATGAAAAAACCAGCCGCCCACCCAGACGGGCATGTCAAACTTAAACAGGTTTTCAAACAATATCACCTGACGGGCATAAATGCCCACCACTTCACCATTCGACTGGGGGAAGGGAGCCAGCGTGATGTTGTGCACAATGCGGGCGCTGGCCCAGCGCCAGAGACGGTAAAGCACCCCGAGCACAAAAATGGTTACCGTAATATAGGGCAGGATCTGCGCAATAAAATAGGTCACCGCCAACCACACCTCCTTTGAGACAGGGCCTCAAAGCTTTTCGCCAGATTATAGCGTCAATAGTGCCGGAATAGAGGCAAACAACATAATAACTCCCAGCCTTGCAGCCGGGCGTGTTTGGTGACGGATGCC
>NZ_LYVF01000191.1 GCF_001655685.1 Desulfotomaculum copahuensis | reverse complement strand
ATTTGCGCGGTGTCGGAGAAATGAATGAAACGCCTTTTGCCACAACCGGTGAATGGTCGCAGATGAGGGCAGCATCTGCGGCTATTTTTTTACCCGCTCCGGTCAAGTAACGCTGTCAAGCCAGTAGTTTGCAGCCCGGGAAAAACCGCGTGCTCATCGTCACGCGGTTTTTTCACGGGTGAAAAGACCTGCCGGAGCCGGTGCATGATGCGTGTGTGTATATATGTGCAGCGGTGCAAAGAAAGGTATGCGGGTTACCGTTCCGGCGGCTGAAGCGGCTCCACTAATAAATGCTCCCCGAAAGGGGAATATTTTAACTGTTTCCGTTTTCACGGCATTACGCGGCAGCAAACCCCAAGGAGATAACATGATTCTAAATACAGATCAACTACGACAAAAAGCACATGAACTTGCCCTCATCCATGAGCCTTACCTGAAGCGCCGGTCAGCCGGGCGTTTGTGGCGCGAGCTTTACGCCGACGTCAAGAATTTGCGCACTTTTATACACTCACTGCAGGACGGCCGGACGGCTTGCGCGCAGCCCGCGGAAGAATGGCTTTTGGATCATGCCGAATTCATTGAAGAACAGGTATCGGCCATCCGGCACGAACTGTCCGTGGAATTGTTAAAGGCGTTGCCCTGCTTGCGCCGGACCGGCGAGACGAGAGTGCTGTCCGTCTGTACCAGCTATCTCGAACATGTGGACGGGAATCTGGATGAGGATTCACTCGTTGCCTACCTCAACTCCTACCAGGAAGTGGCAGTTTTGACCATTGCCGAGGGCTGGGCGGTGCCGCTGGTGCTGCGCATCGCCTTGATCCGCCGCCTGGCCGCGGTAATGGAGTTGGTCCGCGAGCGGCGGGAAGCCTGTTTGCTGGTCGAGCGGCTGCTGGCCCGGATCGGGCCGGCGCAGTTGACCCCGGATGTCTTAAAGGCCGCCCTCGAATCGGCCGGCCAAAACATCCCGCTTTCCGGACCGCTGATCGTCCAGTTGATCCGGCATTTGCGCGAGCGGGCGGACGATACGGCCACCGTGCGCGAATGGCTGCTCTGCAAACTGGAAAACGGCCCGGACAGCCTGGATCGCATCATTTCCTACGAATATCAGCTGCAGGCCGCTTATCAGGTGACCACGGGCAATCTGATCGGCAGCCTGCGCAAACTATCGCGTTTGCACTGGCGCGACCGGTTCGAACAGATTTGCCGGGTGGAGCACACACTGCGCACGGAAAGTACCGGTGTTTACCCGCGGCTCGACTTTTCCAGCCGTGATGTGCTGCGCAGGCGCGTTGAGCAGTTGGCCCGCCGCCTGGGTGTGCCGGAAAACCTGGTGGCACAGCAGGCTGTCGAACTGGCCGCCGTGGTACACGGCCAGGCGCAGGCGGAGCGTACGCCGGCGGCTGATCACGGCGGCAGTCCGGCGGAGAGTGCGCAGGCGGCCGGGGGCAGTGGCAATCAGGCGGAGCGTACGCCGGCGGCCGGAACTGCCGACAGTACTGCCGGGCAGGCGCAGGCGGCCGGGGGCGGCGGCAATCCTGCCGGGCGGATGCAAGCGTCTGATGTCGACGGCAGTCCGGCGGGGCAGGTACAGACAACCGGAGGGGACGCCAGCGATTCCGTTGAGCAAGCTACGGCCGCCGTGGCACACGTGCGGGCGCAGGCGGAGCGTACGCCGGCGGCCGAAGGGGACGCCGGCAGTACCGCCGGGCCGGTGCAGGCGGACGGGGAGGACAGTAATCCCGCCGGACCGCCGGTGACCGGTGTCGCCGGCAGTCCGGCGGAGCAAGCGGAACTGCCGCGCCGGGCGTTTGCCGCCTACTACCTGCTTGAACCGGACGGCGTCCGTGAGCTGCGGCGCGCGTTGAAAATGTGCGGTCCCTTCCGTTGCCTGCCGGAAACGGGAATTTTGCGCCGCGCCGGCGGCGTCTACTTCACCGCCCTCACCGCGTTGTTCGTGGCCGCCCTGACCGGGTTCGCCGTCTGGATTGCCGGGAACGCAAGTTACACGCCCGTGCAGTGGGTGGTGATTTTGCTCGCCCTCTTCCTGCCCGCCAGCGAGTGGGCCGTTACGGCCGCACATTGGCTTATTGAGACGGGCAGGCGCCCGCATCCGCTGTTACGCTATGATTTTTCGCGCGGCGTGCCGCCGGAAGCGTCCACCATGGTCGTTATTCCCGTGATCTGGTCCACAGTCAAAGAGGTGCGTGAACTCACGGACCGGCTGGAGATGCATTACCTGGCCAACCGCGACCCGCACATCCACTTTGCCCTGCTCGGGGATCTGGTTGACGCGGCGGCGGAGAAGGTGCCGGCGGACGCCGCCGTGCTGGAAGCCGCGCGGGCGGGCATCGGGGATTTGAACTGCCGCTATTCCCGGCCGGGCGGGAGTACATTTCATCTCTTTCAGCGCCGGCGGATCTGGAACTCCGCCGAGGGGGTCTGGATGGGCTGGGAACGCAAGCGGGGCGCGCTGGTGGAACTGGTCGAACTGCTCAAGGGACGCACTGATACCACTTTCGATTGTGTGGTTGGCGACAGTTCCGTCCTGCCGGGCATCCGTTACGTGATCACACTGGATGCGGATACGCAGCTGCCGCTGGAAAGCGCGCCGCGGATGATCGGCACATTGCACCTGCCTTACAACCGGCCGCGCTTGAACCGTACGCAGACGCGGGTTGTCGAGGGCTACGGGGTGCTGCAGCCGCGCATCGGGATCAGTTACGAGGCGGCTGTCCGTTCACGGTTCGCCTATTTGTGGTCGGCGGATCCGGGCATTGATCCGTATTCTTTCGCCGCCTCGGATCCCTACCAGGACTGGCTGGGGCAGGGTATCTTCACGGGAAAGGGCATCTTTGACGTCGATGTTTTTGCCCGCATATTGTGCGAACGGATTCCCGAAAACCGGGTGCTCAGCCATGACCTGCTGGAAGGTGGGTTTTTGCGCGCCGGCCTGCTCTCGGACATCGAATTAATCGACGGGCACCCGTCCACCTTCAGTGCCTACCAGAAGCGGATGCACCGCTGGGTGCGCGGTGACTGGCAGTTGCTTCCCTGGCTGTTGCACCGTGTGCGCAACCGGCAGGGAAAGCTGTTGCCGGTTGATTTGTCTCCTTTGAGCCGTTGGCAGATGATTGACAATTTGCGGCGCAGCCTGCTGTCTCCGGCGCTGTTTACCGTGCTTCTGCTTGGGCTGACCGTCCTGCCCGGTTTGCCCGGGCGCTGGCTTGCACTGGTGTCCGCCACCTTGTTTTTGCCCTTGATCCGCCAGCTGGCGGCCATCAAGCGGACAATGCGGTGGCTGAGAGGCTTGCCGGCCACAGCCGGGCAGGTTTGCCTGAACATAATCATCCTGCCGTTTCAAAGCGCTCTGCTGCTGGACGCCATCGCCAGAACGCTGTACCGCTTACTGGTATCAAAACGCCATTTGCTCGAGTGGGTCAGCGCCGCGGAAGTCGAGCGCCGCAGCCGGGGCGGGCGCCACACCGCCTTGCACGGTATATACGGCGGTTTTACGCTGGTGCTTGCCTTTGCGGCGGCGGCAATGGCCGTTTCCGTTCCGGGGTTGCGGCTGACCGCTTTGGCGCTTTGTGTGGTTTGGGCCGCCGCGCCGCTGGTGGTGCGATGGCTGGACCGGCCCTTGCATCCGCCGGGGCGCCCGCTGCCGGCGGCTGATCAGGAGGAACTGCGCAGGCTGGCGGAGCGGATTTGGGCCTTCTTTGAAGACCATGTAACTGAAACGGACCACTGGCTGCCGCCGGACAATGTGCAAATTGATCCCCCCAACGGCGTCGCCCACCGTACTTCGCCCACCAATATCGGACTGTATTTGGCCGGCGCGCTGGCGGCACGGGATCTGGGCTTCATCGGCACGCCCGGACTGGTTGATCGCTTGGAGCGCACGGTTGGTACACTGGAGCGTTTGGATAAGTGGCACGGCCACCTGTATAACTGGTATGATACGGTCACGCTCAAACCTCTGCCTCCGCTGTACGTTTCCACGGTGGACTCCGGCAACTTCACCGGCTGTCTGATCACAGTCAAAGAGGGATTGGCGGAGTGGCTGCAAAAGGACGGCGATAGGGACGGGCGGGCGGTTCCGGACCGGCCCGGCGAAGGGCGGGCGGCATCCCTGCAGGTGGCTTTTGCCGAAGAGCTGTCGCCTGCCGGCCCCGGGGAGGATTGGCCGGCTCGCGGGCGCAATCTGCTTGCCCGCCTGGAGACGCTGATCGACGGGACGGACTTCCGGCCGCTTTATGACCGTAAGACCAGGCTGTTTCATCTTGGTTATCTTGCCGGGCGGCGCGAACCGGATCAAGTCCTGTATGACCTGATGGCCTCGGAGGCCAGGCTGGCCAGCTATATTGCCATCGCCTTCGGCCAGGTGCCCGTGGCGCACTGGTATGTGCTCGGGCGGACCATGACCGCGGTGGGGCGGCGGGTTGCGCTGCTATCCTGGGCCGGAACCATGTTTGAATACTTGATGCCGCCTCTGTTCATGCGTATTTACCGGAATAGCGTCTGGGCCAGCACTTGCCGCGCAGTGATCAGGCGGCAGATCGAATATGCGCGTCAGCGGGGCGTTCCGTTCGGCATTTCCGAATCCGGCTACTATGCCTTCGATCACCGCATGAACTATCAATACCGCGCCTTCGGTGTACCAGGCCTCGGTTTCAAACGCGGCCTCGAGCAGGATCTGGTTGTGGCGCCCTACGCGACCATGCTGGTCCTGCCGTTTGCCGGAGAACGGGCGCTGGCCGGTTTGCGCAAAATGAAGGAGTATGGCGCGGAGGGCAAATACGGCTACTATGAAGCCATTGATTTCACGCCGGAGCGGTTGCCGGAAGGCCGCAACAGCGTGGTGGTGCGCAGCTTTATGGCCCATCATCAGGGTATGAGCCTGCTCGCCCTGGCCAACCTGTTGGCGCCGGAAAAAATATACGGGCGCTTTCACCGTGACAAGCGCGTCAGGGCGGCGGAACTGCTGCTACAGGAACGCATTCCCGCGCGGCCGAAAATAATCAAGCACCCCGCCGCCGCCCGTGTACGTCCGGCCGGCGGCGGGCCGGCGGCAGGCGGCGCCTGGCGGGAGCATCCCGTGGACACGCCGGCCCCCGAGGTTTGCGTCCTTTCCAACGGAACTTTTACAAGTGTGGTCACCAACAGCGGCAGCGGGTTTTGCCTTTATGCGGGTCTGGCCGTTACACGCTGGCGGGAGGATCCGGTGCTGGACAATTGGGGGAGCTATATCTATATCCGCGATGTTTCCCGCAACCTGGTCTGGTCGCCGTCCTTTCAGCCCTGCCGTGTTTCGCCGTCCGAACAGAGGGTGCAATTTTCCCTTGACCGGGCCTGCTTTATGTGCGTGCACGACGACATAAAGACGGACCTTGAGATCTGCGTATCTCCGGAATGGAACGCCGAAATCCGCCGGTTGACCCTGACCAACACCGGCAATGAAGCGCAGGTGATCGAGGTGACCACCTATCTTGAACCGGTGCTGACATCTGTTGCCGCCGATGAAGCGCACCCGGCCTTCAGCAAACTCTTCATCAAAACGGAATACGCGGCGGAGGCCGGCTGCCTGCTGGCCGGACGCCGGCCGCGCCGGGCGGACGAGCGGTCTTTATGGCTGGCACATGTGCTTATGACCAATGCACAAGCACCCGGCGCGGTGGAATATGAAACCGACCGGGCCGCCTTTATCGGCCGGGGTCATAAACTTTTCCGGCCGCAGGGAATTGATTGCCGTCTGCGCGGAACAGCGGGTTCCGTAGTCGACCCCGCCCTGGTCATGCGCCGGCGGCTTGTCATCGAACCGGAGGGGCAGGTAGAGTTGTTTGCTGTCACTGCGGTGGCGGAAACGAAAGAAGAGGCGGTGGAAATTGCCGGCCGTTTCCAGGGGAAGGCGGCGGTGGAACGAACCTTTCAAATGGCCTGGAACCGCAGTCAAATCGAACTGCAGCATCTGCGCCTGACCGCCGGCGAAGCGATGTCCTTTCAGGCCCTGGCCGGCCGGGTGCTTTACACCCCTTTACCGGGGCGTGAACGGCGGCAGTACATGGCGGCCAATACCAGGGGGCAGTCCGGCCTCTGGGCACACTGCATTTCCGGGGACGTGCCGGTTGTCCTGGTGCGCATTGCGGACCGGATCTACCTGCCGTTTGTCGTCAAACTGCTGACCGGATATGAATATTTGCGCCGCCTGGGCCTGTCTTTTGATTTGGCCGTCCTGAACGAATCGGCGGGCGGCTACCAGCAGGATTTGCAGGAAGCGCTGCGCCGGGCGGTGGAACAGGTGCTTGAACGGCATGAAGCCGTATCCGGCGGTGTTTTCATCATCAACGCCGCCGAACTGCCGGCGGAGGACCGGACACTGCTGTTTTCCGCAGCCCGCGTCGTGCTGCGGGCGGACGGCCCCAGCCTCCGGGCGCAGACCGCCCTGTCCCGGCATAAGCGCACCCTGCCCGCCACCCTGACGCCGGCGGCACCTGCCAACCGTTTTGCCGCCCCGGTGCCGGCAGGTCCGGCCGGGTTGCTGTATTTTAACGGGCGGGGAGGCTTTGCACCGGATGGCCGGGAATACCGGATGATCATAAAAAACGGCAGTTGTCCGCCGGCGCCGTGGATCAATGTAATTGCCAATCCACAATTCGGCTGCCTGGTCTCCGAACTCGGCACCGGCTACACCTGGTGGCGCAATAGCCGGGAGTGCAAATTGACCCCGTGGTCCAACGATCCGGTGCTCGACCCGCCGGGGGAAGTGTGTTACCTGCGGGACGAAGAAAGCGGCGAAGTGTGGACGGCGGCACCGTATGGCGCGCCGGTGGACGGTTCCTGCACGATTGTCCACGGCCGGGGGTATACGCGTTTTCAACACGAAAGGCACGGTGTCGGGCTGGAAATGACTGTCTTTGTACCGCTTGATGATCCGGTCAAAGTGATCGAACTGCGGTTGTGGAACAGGAGCGGCGTGCGGCGGCACCTGTCGGCCGCCTATTATGTGGAATGGGTGCTTGGTGTGCAGCGGCCGGAAAACGCCCCTTTCATCGTTACGGAGTGGGAGCGGACGGCCCGGATCATGCTGGCGCGCAATGTCTATCAGGAGACTTTTCGTGAGGCGACGGCCTTTTTGGGTCTTTATGCCGGGCCGCAAACACCGGCCGCTTCTCCGGATGCGGCGGAAGCGGAAAAAGAGGATCCCGCCGGGATGGATTGTGATCTGTCCTGGACAGCGGACCGCAGCGAATTCATCGGCCGCAACGGTACACTGGAAAGTCCGGCGGCGCTGGGCCGGGAGCGCCTGTCCGGTCAGACCGGGGTTTTGTATAACACCTGTGGCGCGGTGCAGGGCAAATTCATCCTGGAGCCGGGGGCCGGCCGGACGGTATGCATCCTGCTCGGCTGCACCACTTCCCGGGAGGAAGCAATAAAACTGGCGCAAAAGTACAGTCAAACCGGTGTTTGCGCGCGGGAATTGGTGCTGGTGCGCCAATTTTGGGACGGCGTTTTGGGACAGCTCACGGTATCCACCCCCAGTCCCGGGCTGGATTTGTTGCTGAACGGCTGGCTGCTTTACCAGGCCCTGGCCTGCCGGATATGGGCGCGGGCCGGCTTTTACCAGGCGGGAGGCGCTTACGGCTTTCGCGATCAACTGCAGGACGTCCTGGCCTTGTTGCACTGCCGTCCCGGTTTGGCCCGGGCGCAGATTTTACTGCATGCCGCGCATCAATATGAAGAAGGGGACGTGCAGCACTGGTGGCATGAAGAGACGGGGCGCGGCATCCGGACGCTTTTTTCCGATGATTTGCTCTGGCTGCCGTATACCGTGGCCCGGTACATCGAGCACACGGGAGACGCCGGCATACTGGACGAGACGGTGCCGTACCTGCACAGCGAGCCCCTGGCGGACGGGGAGGAAGAACGGTACGAGCAGGCGCAAAGCACGGGCGGCGGCACGCTGTACGAGCACTGCCTGCGCGCCGTCGACCGTGTCCTGGAGCGCTTTGGTGAACACGGCCTGCCGCTGATCGGAAGCGGCGACTGGAACGACGGGATGAGCAATGCCGGAGTAAAAGGGCGCGGGGAGAGTGTATGGCTGGGCTGGTTTTTATACGACGTGCTCAACCGCTTCACCGGTTTGTGCCGGCAGCGCGGCGATGAACAGCGCGCCCGGCGCTACCGGGACAGAAGCGTACAACTAGCCCCGGCGCTTGACCGGTACGCCTGGGACGGGCGGTGGTACCGGCGGGCCTTCACCGATGCCGGCTATTGGCTGGGTTCGGTGAACAACGGAGAATGCCGGATTGATGCCATCGCCCAGTCCTGGGCGGTCATTTCCGGCGCGGCGCCGCAGGAAAAGGCGGTGCAGGCGATGTTGTCTTTCGACCGCGAACTGGTGGACCGGGATCTTTCCGTGGCGCGCCTTTTAGCCCCGCCTTTCGAACAGACGGAGCCCAGTCCCGGCTATATCCAGGGCTACCCGCCCGGCATCCGGGAGAACGGCGGTCAGTACACGCACGGGGTGATCTGGAGCATTATCGCCTGGTGCCGGTTGGGCAACGGCGACAAGGCCTTTGAACTGTTCGAGCTTTTAAACCCGCTGAACCACACGCGCACAGCCGGTGAAGTGCGGCAGTACGGCGGCGAACCCTATGTCATGGCGGCGGATGTTTGCACGGCGGAACCGCACCGGGGGCGCGCCGGTTGGACGTGGTATACCGGCGCCGCGGGCTGGATGTATCAGGCCGGGGTGGAGTGGATCCTCGGTCTGCGCCGCCGGGGAGCACGGCTGTACATCCGCCCGTGCATTCCCGGCGAATGGCCGGAGTATTCCGTACGCTACCGGTTTGGCGGCACGCAATACCTGATTACCGTCAAAAACCCGTCGCACCGGTCCGGCGGCGCGACTGCGTTAAAAATTGACGGGCGGGAAGTGGTGCTGACGGATGCGGACAGGCGGGAGGGTCCGTATGTGGAATTGTCCGGCGACGGACGGGTCCATCGGGTCGAGCTTGTGTTGTAGCGGAAGGGGCGCCCGGCACCGGGCCGCTTTTCCGGCGCGGCGGCGCGGGGAAACGGTCAATTGTTGCCTTTCAACTCCCGGAACAGTTTGCTGATCGCTCTTTTTTCGATGCGCGATACATAGGAGCGGGAAATGCCCAGCAGGCGGGCGATTTCCCGCTGGGTGCGGCGGGTGTTTTTGCCCAGGCCGAAGCGCAGGGCAAGCACTTCCCTTTCCTGCCGGTTCAAACCGCCCACCTTGTGCATCAGCCGTCTTTGCTCGAAGTATTCCTCCACCGTTTCCGAAACTATTTCCGGGTGCGTGCCCAGCACATCGATCAATGTAATTTCGTTGCCTTCGCGGTCAACACCGATTGGATCGTACAGCGAAACCTCCGCCTGGCATTTTTTTAGCGAGCGTAAATGCATCAGGATTTCGTTTTCAATGCAGCGGGCGGCGTAAGTGGCCAGACGGGTGCCTTTTTCCGGGTTGAAGGTATTGATCGCCTTGATCAGGCCGATTGTGCCGATGGAAATCAAGTCGTCAGTTTCTTCACTCGTGTGCTCGAACTTTTTGACGATATGGGCGACCAGCCGCAGGTTGCGTTCGGTCAATATCCGGCGCGCTCCGTCATTGCCCTGCCGCAGTAATTTTAAATAGGCGGCCTCCTCTTCTTCGGTCAGCGGTTGTGGAAAGGTGTTGCTGGCGATGTAGGAAACCAGCAGCAACAACCCATTGGCCAGGGATAACACCAACAGCGCCCACAAACCGGGCAACATCCCCATCCCTCCCCGTGCAGGCTGTTAAATAATATGGTGCGGCCTTCCCGGCCGTGCCTGTCCCGGAAGGATGACGAAAACGGTTGAGGAAAGGTACAATTACAAGCCGGATTTCAATTTTACAGAAGGAATTTCCGAGCGGATCATCGAACATAATAAACACTTCCGCGTTGTTTGAAGCCGGGAAGCCGGCCGGTTTCCCGGAATATGTGCTTTAACGGTTTGAAGTAAGGAAAACGACAGGTGAGGGAATGCTATTAGTACTGTACGGGACCAGAGAGGCCCGGGAGTTGATTTCATTGCTCAGCGCCCATGGCTACCGTGTTATGGCCACCGCCCGCACCGCTTATGGCGGCACTTTGGCCGGCATGGGCGGGGCGGTGGAGGTTTTGCCTGCTCCGGCGGACACCGGGGAAATGGTTTCGGCCTTGAAAAAAAAGGGGATCACACTGGTGCTGGACGCCACTCATCCTTCTCCGGGGTTGCTGTCCCAGATGGCCCGGGAAGCCAGCAACCGTCTGAAACTGCCTTTTATTCGCTATGAGCGTAAGGAAACCAGTCTCCCCGTGGATCCGCAGGTACATGTGGTGGATAGTTGGGAAGAGGCGGTGGAGGTGGCGGCCGGCCTGGGGAACACGGTGTTTTTAACCACCGGCAGCAACAACCTGGAGGTTTTTGTCCGCTCAAAGGCCATGCGGGGCAAGCGGTTGGTGGTCAGAGTGCTGCCGGAGCACCGGATCATCAAAAAATGCGATGAGCTCGGACTGCTGCCCCGGGACATAGTGGCCCTGCAGGGGCCGTTTTCCGCCCGGTTCAACCGGGCGATGTTCCAGGCCTACCGGGCGGAAGTGGTGGTCACCCGGGAAAGCGGCGGCAGCACCGATGCCAAAATCCGGGCTGCTTTGGGCCTGAAACTGCCGGTGGTGGTAATCCGGCGCACACCGCCGCCGGGGAACAATCTGGTCCATAATTACCGGCAGGTGTTGCAGTTGGTCCGGCATTACCTGGGGGAACCGGATGATTGAGCGGCAGGCAAAACAAGATATTGATCCGTCCGGCCGGCCGGCGGTGACCGGTGTTGTCCTGGCCGGCGGAAACAGCAGCCGGATGGGCGCAAACAAGGCGCTGCTGAAGTTGGCCGGGCGCCGGCTGATTGAACGGGTGGTGTGCGCCCTGCAAAATGCGTTCGGCCGGGTCATGCTGGTGGTCAACAATTTTGACGATTACCGCTGTCTCGGCCTGCCCATGGTGAGCGACGTTTATCCCGGCCGGGGGCCGCTTTCCGGCATTCATGCCGGACTGCTCCACGCAAAAACGCCGTACATCTTTGTTGCCGCCTGTGATTTGCCGCTGGCCGACGCCCGGTTGGCCCGCCATATGGCCGCCCTGGCGCCGGGCAGTGATGTGGTGATTGCGCGCTCCGGCGGCTGCCTGGAGCCGTTGTTTGCTGTTTACAGCCGGGAATGCCTGGCGCCGGTCGAAAATTTGCTGCGCAGCGGCCGGCGGTGCCGGGTGGTGGACTTTTTCCCGATGGTGCGGATAAAATATATTGACCGAGCGGATTTTCCGCCCGGTATCGATGCGGAACGGGTCTTCTTGAACATCAATACTCCGGCGGATTTGCAGCGGGCCGGCTCTTACCTGCCCGCCGGCAGGGAGTGCGGGAGAAATTAACCGCCGGCAGGGTGTTTATGAAATGGGATGATCTATTTTGGCGCTGCTTTACCCGAAACAATATGTATCCAGTTTGTTTGACGTCGATCCGGATGATCTGCTCCGGCGGGGAATCCGGGGGATTCTTTTTGATCTGGACAATACCATTGTTCCCCGGGATGTGTCCCGCTGTCCGAGGGAAATTACCGCCTGGCTGGAAAAACTGAAACAACACGGGTTCAAGATATGCATTGTTTCCAACAACAACACACAGCGGGTGCGGCTTGTGGCCGATGCCCTGGCCGTGCCGGCCGTTTGCCATGCGATCAAACCTTTAAAACGGCCTTTTCGCCGGGCCATGGAACTGATGGGTACCGGACCGCATGAGACGGCCATTATCGGCGACCAGATATTTACGGACATACTGGGCGGCAACCGGCTGGGCCTGTACACCGTCCTGGTTTCCCCCCTGCCCGGACGGGAGTTCTGGGCCACCCGCCTGTTCAACCGGCGGATGGAAAAATTTGTTTTGTCCCGGTTGAAAAAGCGATCTTACTGGTAGGATATCTCATATGATATTTCATGTCTCAGGGTGGGGATTTATGTGTTACCGTCAATCAGTGGAAGTACCCGGGTGTGCGGGCTGTTCGGCTTTCCGGTGGCGCATTCCTTTTCGCCGGTCATGCATAATGCCGCTTTTGCCGCCCTCGGGCTGGATTATGTCTACGCCGCCTTTCCCGTATCCCCGGAGCAACTGCCGGCGGCGGTGGCGGCGGTGCGTGCACTGGACCTGGCCGGCGTCAACGTTACCGTGCCGCACAAGGAAAATGTGCCGTCCCTGCTGGACGACCTGACGCCGGGCGCCCGTCTGGCCGGGGCGGTGAACACCATAGTGCACCGGGACGGGCGGCTGAAGGGGCATAATACCGACGGGTCCGGTTTCGTCCGGGCGCTGGCGGAAGAAGCGGGTTTCGACCCGGGCGGCAAAACGGCGCTCATCCTGGGCGCCGGCGGGGCGGCCCGGGCGGTGGCTGTGCATCTCGCCCTGGCCGGGGCGGCAAGTGTGCTGGTGGCCAACCGGACAGTGAGCCGGGCGGCCGCCCTGGCCGCACTGTTGAACGGGCACACCGCCGCGCGGGCGGATTTTACAGGCTGGCCGGAAAACTTCGAGCCGGGCGCCCGGCCCGGGCCTTCCGGTCCGGGCCGGGGCTTTGATGCCGCCGGAAGGTCAAAATCACCGTTTGCGCCGGAAAAATCAATGGCCGGAGTGCCTGCCGCCACTCATGACACGGGTGGAATACTTGCCGGTATCGCCGGTGATGCGCCCGCCGCCCGGCTACCGGATGCCGGGACGGTGCCGGCCGTGTCCGGGGTGGCGCATGACGTCTGCGTACGCGTCGCCGAACGGGCGGCGGGCGGCGGAAAATCATTGGCCGCACCTGGGACTTCGCGGACCGCGGGCTTTTCCCGGTTCGTCCGGGATGCGGATTTAATCGTGCACACCACGCCCCTTGGCATGCATACACGGCAGGATACCTGCCCGCCTTTTCCTTTCGATCTTCTGCGTCCCGGCCAGGTGGTGGTGGACCTGGTTTACAACCCGCCGCGCACGGTTTTTCTGACCCGGGCGGCCGCCGCTGGGACGCGGGTGTATAACGGCCTGGGCATGTTGCTCTACCAGGGGGCGCTGGCCTTCGAACTGTGGACGGGGCGTGCCGCCCCGCTGGATGTGATGCGCCGGGCGCTGCCGGTAAAGTTGTAGCCTGAATACAGTTGTTCCATACCCCGGTAAATGGTTTTTTGGAGAGGATGGGTTTTTTTGTTGCGATTCCTTACCGCCGGCGAATCCCACGGTCCGGCGCTGACAGCCATAGTTGAAGGATTGCCGGCTGGCCTGCCGGTTGCTGTGGATTATGTAAACCAGCAACTGGCCCGGCGCCAGGGCGGCTACGGCCGCGGCGGACGCATGCAGATTGAGCGTGACCGGGTGCGTTTTCTGGCCGGGGTGCGGGGCGGTTTAACCATGGGCAGTCCGGTGGCATTGCAGATTGAAAACCGGGATTGGGCCAACTGGCAGGAAATCATGAGTGCTGGTGAGGACGCGCGTCTGGATCAGCGGCTGGTCACCCGCCCCCGGCCGGGGCATGCCGACCTGCCCGGGGCGTTGAAATACGGTCACCGGGACATGCGCAACGTGCTGGAACGCTCCAGCGCCCGGGAAACCGCTGCCCGGGTGGCCGTGGGTGCGCTGGCCGGGCGTCTGCTGGCGGAACTGGGTGTGGAGGTGCTCGGGCACGTGGTGCGCATCGGCGCCGCGGCGGTGCCGGATGATATCCCGTCCCCTCTCGACGGCCTCACGTTACCGGATGCCGGCGGTCCGGACGGCAAGCCGCGGGAAATCGTGGCCGGCGAAAACGGTCCGGGCGACACAGGCGGAAAACCGGCGCCGCCGGGCGGCGAAGCGCTTGTTTGCGGTGCTGTTGAATACCGCTCCGCACAGTCCGGTGACGTTTCCCCGGTCGCTCCACTCGACCAACCGGATACCGCCGCTATAAATCACTGGCGTGAAATCATTGCCGCCTCGCCCGTCTTCTGCGTCCATCCCGCTGCCGGGGAAGCGATGATGCGGGAAATCGACCGGGCGCGGGAAGCCGGCGATTCCCTGGGCGGCGTGTTTGAAATCCGGGTGTACGGCCTGCCACCGGGACTGGGCAGTTGCGTCCAGTGGGACCGGCGGTTGGACGGCCGGTTGGCCGGTGCGCTGATGAGCATTCAGGCCATCAAAGGGGTGGAGGTGGGCCTCGGTTTCACCGCCGCGGCCCGGCCGGGTTCACAGGTGCACGACGAAATCTTCCACACCCCGGGGCGCGGTTTTTACCGCCGCACCAACAACGCCGGCGGGCTGGAGGGCGGCATGGCCAACGGTGAACCGCTGGTGGTGCGGGCGGCCATGAAACCCATCCCCACGCTATACAAACCCCTGCGCAGTGTGGATCTGATCACCAAAGAGCCCTTTGCCGCCTCGGTAGAGCGCTCGGACGTCTGCGCCGTACCGGCCGCCTGTGTGGTCGGGGAAGCCGTGGTGGCCTGGGAGCTGGCTGCGGCCTGCGCGGAAAAATTCGGCGGCGACACTTTGGCGGAAATGCGGGACAACCTGCGGCGGTATTGGGCAGAAGTAAGGTCAAGGACACTGTAGTAATTGCCGGCCCGGAAAATTTTCCGCGGGATGGCGTTAAGCCGGGTACACGCCACCCGGAGTTTGACGGCTTCAAGGCGCCGGACGGGGAAACCGGCCGGTTGGCAAAAGTTTGCTCGCTCCGCCAACGGCCTGCTGTTGTCATGCCGTCGGCGGTCGTGAGGGATGCGTTTCATAAAAGTGGCGCAAAAGAAAAACGGATGATTGTTTGTTGTGCTTTTCCCCGGGCCGGTTTGGGCCGGAAAAGGGAAAATACGGTGCGATCCGGTAAAGAGGGTTGTTTTGATGAAAAACATTGTTTTGATTGGTTTCATGGGCACCGGCAAGTCGGCCGTCGGCCGCCGGCTGGCCGCACGGCTGGGCCGCCAGTTTGTGGATACGGACGAAGAAATTGAGCGGGTGACGGGACGCACCGTGGCCCAGCTTTTTGCCCGCGAGGGGGAGGTCCGCTTCCGTTCCGAAGAAGCGCTGGTGGTGAAAAAAGTGGCCGCACGTGCCGGGCTGGTGGTGGCCACCGGCGGGGGAGCGGTTTTGACCCCGGCCAATGTCGAGACGCTGAAGCAGAACGGCATCCTGATCGGCCTGACTACCGATCCGGAAATTATTTTTCACCGGGTGCGGCGCAAGAAGGACCGACCGTTGCTAAACGGCGCCGGGGATCTCCAGACCCGGATCAAAGAAATGCTTGCCGCGCGTGCGGATGCTTACGGGGTGGCGGAGTTCACCGTGGATACCGGAAGGCATGGACAGGAAGAAACGGTTGAGCTGATTGTCAAGTATTTGCAGGAAAGGTGTCAGTCAAGCGACCGCTAGACGGCCGGCGGCCGTGCGCGTGCCGGGCGGCGCTGTTTGATGCTCCGTTTTGCCCGGGGAAAACCGGTGTCACGTTAAAGATCCTTATGTGCAGAGGCTGTTTCTAAAAATATCAGGCAGGTGGCATGAGGCAATATGCAAAAAGTTTACATAAATCTGGCCGAACGCAGCTATTACATTCACATCGCCCCCGGCCTGCTGGCCCGTTTGGGGGAGCACCTGGCCGCCCTGGACGTGGGCCGGCGGGTGCTGCTGGTGACCAACCCCACTGTGCGCCGCTTGCACGGCGGTCCGGCGGAAGCGTCTTTGACCGCCGCCGGTTTTGCGGTGGTGCCGGCGGAAATCCCCGACGGCGAGGAATACAAAAGCCTCGCTTCGGCTGAAAAGCTCTACGATCTGGCTTACGGCCGGGGGCTGGACCGGCGCTGCCCGGTGGTCGCCCTGGGGGGTGGCGTCACGGGAGACCTGGCCGGTTTCGTGGCCGCCACCTACCTGCGCGGCGTGCCCTTCATCCAGGTGCCCACCACCCTGCTGGCCCAGGTTGACTCCAGCGTGGGCGGCAAGGTGGCCGTGAACCACCCGCGGGGGAAAAACATCATCGGCGCCTTTTACCAGCCCCGGCTGGTGCTGGCCGACCCGGACGTGCTGAAAACGCTGGACGCCCGGGAAATCAGCGCCGGTCTGGCCGAAGTGATCAAATACGGCGTGATTGCCGACGCCGGCTTCTTAGCCTGGTTGGAGGAAAACCTGGAGCGCCTGCTGAACCTGGAACCGGCGGCGCTGGCCCATGCCGTGGCTGTTTCCTGCCACATCAAGGCACAGGTGGTGCAGGATGACGAAACCGAGCAGGGCCGGCGGGCCATTCTCAACTTCGGACACACTGCGGGCCACGCCGTGGAGGCGCTCACCGGCTACACCGCCTGGCGCCACGGGGAAGCGGTGGCCATGGGCATGGCGGCTGCCTGCCGCCTGGCGGTGCAACTGGGCCGGTTGGAGGAAGCCGCCGCCGCCCGGGTGAAAAAGCTGCTTGTCCGGGCCGGCCTGCCGGTGGACGTGCCGGCCGGTTTGTCCCCGGCGGAGATGCTGGCCTCCATGCGTCACGACAAAAAGGTCATCGCCGGCCGGCTGACCTTTGTGCTGCCCACGGCGATCGGACGGGTGGAAATTCTCCGGGACGTGCCGGAAGAAGCGGTGCGGGGGATGCTGGAACAGCGGCGATAAGAAATTTCTCAGGTTTGAAGCCGGGAATTGTAGCCCGGCTACGTATGGACGAAGCGCCGGATGAGTGGTAAAATATTCCTTCCCGGCACATGATGCCGGATTCATGTGACCGTTCGAAAATTCAAAAAACAGTTGCTTCCTGTTTTTCCGATTCAGTATAATTAATTGACGACACGCGGGCGCGAGGCCGGCAATCATCAAAGTAAATGGACCGGCCGCCGGTGGTTAACTTTTCTTAAGCGGTACCGGTGGCGGGCCGCCCGGTCCCCGGCCGCCGTCCTTGACAGAGTATGGAACAAATTGCGTGGTAAAGTTGAGGGAATAAACATGCCCGCATCCACCGTCCAACCGAAACCCCGCCGCCTGCTGGGCGATCTGCTGGTGGAAACCGGCGTGATCACTCGCGAACAACTGCAGCAGGCGCTGGCCGGGCAGCGGCGCAGCAGCGAACGCCTGGGTCGCGTGCTGGTGCGCATGGGCTTCGTCACCGAGCGGGACATCACCAGTGCCCTGGCGGACCAGTTGGGCATCGCCCAGGTGGGCGGCGGTCTGGTCACCGATCCCCAGTTGCTGGCCCTGCTGCCCGAGCAACTGGCCCGCCGCTACAAGGTGATCCCGCTGGCCCGGGAGGGGCGCCGCCTGAAGGTGGCCATGGCCGATCCGGCCAACCTGATGGCTCTGGACGACCTGCGCCTGGTCACCGGCCTGGAAATCGACGCCCTTTTAGCCGGCGAGCGGGAGATCGAATCGGCGCTGCAGCGCTATTACGGACTGCCCGAGCTGGAGAAGGCCTTTCAGGAATTCCAGGTGATCGAGGAAGAAGCCCTGCAACTGGAGGAGCCGGCCGAGGTGGCCGCCGACGAAGCGCCGGTGGTGCGGCTGGTGAACAACATCATCGTGCAGGCGATCGAGGAGCAGGCCAGCGACATTCACATCGAACCCGGGCCGGAAAGCGTGCGTGTGCGCTACCGGGTGGACGGCATGCTGCGGGAGGCCATGCAATTGCCCCGCCGCTCCCGGGCCTCCCTGGCCGCGCGCCTGAAGATCCTGGCCCAGTTGAACATCGCCGAAAAGCGCTTACCTCAGGACGGGCGCATCCAGATCAAATACCGGGAGCGGGAAATCGACCTGCGGGTGTCCACCATGCCCACCGTGTTCGGGGAAAAGTTGGTGATCCGTCTTTTGGACCGCAGCCGGCAGATTACCGGCATAAAGGAACTGGGCTTCACCGGCGAAAATCTGGAGCGCTTCCAACGCCTGCTGCGTGGCACACACGGCATGGTGCTGGTCACCGGACCGACTGGCAGCGGCAAAACCACCACCCTCTACGCCGCCCTGGAGCAGTTGAACACCCCGGAAAAAAACCTGATCACCATCGAAGACCCGGTGGAATACCTGCTGCCCGGCATCACCCAGTGCCAGGTGGCGCCCAGGGCGCGCTTCACTTTCGCTGCCGGCCTGCGCTCGATGCTGCGCCAGGACCCGGACGTGATCATGGTCGGGGAGATCCGGGACGGGGAAACGGCGGAGATCGCCGTGCGCGCCGCCACTACCGGCCACCTGATGCTTTCCACCCTGCATACCAACGACGCGGCGGGCGCGGTGGTGCGGCTGGTCGATATGGGCGTGGAGCCTTTCCTGGTCGCCTCCTCCCTGCTCGGGGTGGTCGCCCAGCGCCTGGTGCGCCTGATCTGCCGCCACTGCCGGGAGGCCTATCAGCCGGCTCCGGACAGCATTGAACGCACCTTCCTGGGCATTCCGCCGGAAAAGCCCCTTACTCTCTACCGCGGCAAAGGGTGCGGCTACTGCGGGCGCACCGGCTACCGGGGCCGGGTGGCCGTCGCGGAAGTTCTGGTGGTGGACGGTCCCCTGCGCCAACTCATTTCCACCCGCGCCGGCGCGGACGAACTGCAGAAACTGGCCGCGGCGCAGGGCATGACCACCCTGCGGGAGGACGGCGCGGCCAAGGTATTGAGCGGGCTGACCACGGCCCGGGAAGTGATGCGGGTGACCTATGCGGGAGGAAACTGACATGGAATTGGCGGAACTGCTGCGCCTGGCCACGGAAACGGGCGCTTCCGACGTACACCTGATGGTGAACACTGTGCCGGTGTTCCGCATGAACGGGGTGCTGATTCCGGTAAGCGAGCCTCCCCTGGACGGCCGCATTCCGGCCCGCTGGCAGCGGCGCCTGCTGCCGGAGGACACCGGCAAACTGGCGGGGCAGGTGATGAATGCGGGGCAACAGGAAAAATTCCAGTCAAGCGGGGAGGCGGACCTTTCCTTCTCCATCCCCGGCGTGGGCCGCTTCCGCATCAATGTCTACCGCCAGCGGGGCAGCACCGGCCTGGCCGTGCGCCCGGTGAAAATGGACATCCCGCCCCTGGCGCGGCTCGGCCTGCCCGAAGTGGTGTCCCGGCTGACCCGCCTGCCCCGCGGGCTGGTGCTGGTCACCGGACCGACCGGCAGCGGCAAGTCCACCACTCTGGCCGCGATGATCGAATTGTTGAACAGCGAAGCCCGGCTGCACATCATTACCATTGAAGACCCGATCGAATTCGCCCACCGGCACCGCCACTGCCTGATCAACCAGCGTGAGATCGGCCAGGACACCGTCTCCTTCGCCAGCGCGCTGCGCGCGGCCATGCGGGAGGACCCGGACGTGATCATGATCGGCGAGATGCGTGACCTGGAAACCATCGCCGGTGCGATTACCGCCGCCGAAACCGGGCATCTGGTGCTGGCCACGCTGCACACCAGCAGCGCCGCCCAGACCATCGACCGCATCATCGACGTTTTCCCGCCCCACCAGCAGGAGCAGATCCGGGTGCAGCTGGCCAATACCATCCAGGGAGTGGTCTCCCAGCAGTTGCTCCCCCGGCAGGACGGCGCTGGCCGGGTGATTGCGGTGGAAGTGATGGTGGCCACCCCGGCCGTGCGCAATTTGATCCGGGAGAGCAAAACCTTCCAGATTCCTTCCCAGATCCAGAGCGGCGCCAGGTTCGGCATGCAGAGCATGGAAATGTCCCTGCGCAACCTCTACCGCGCCGGGCTGATCAGCCGGGAGGAGGCGCTCGGCCGGGCCGGCGATCCGGAAGGATTGCTGCGCATGCTGTAAGGCGTACAGCTATACGAAGCGAAAGTGCTTCGCCTGCTGTGAACCTCCTCCGGGACGAGCCCGGAGGCTTCTCCGCTAAGGTTTCTCATGTCATCGGAATGCTGCCTGCTAAAGCGCATGTCTTACGCTTTCCGCGTGAGCTACATCCCGGCATTTACCGGGAGGCCCGGTCCACGCCGCCTGCTATACCTAAAAACCGTTAAAAGTCATTTAAGAAGTTTTTAAAGAAAATTTAAGCAATTAGTCCTTGCTCAATGGTTTTTTCTCTGCTATACTCTAAAAACAAGGCAAATCCAAAGGCAACCTTTCCGAAAGGGGAGGAGCGCAAAGCCACGGGCCTAAAACGGGTGTGCCCCGTTACGGCGGCCGGGCTGCATTAATGCCGGCGGGTTTGTTTTTTTATATGCATCGAAACCCGCAGCCTGAAAGCAGCGCTGCGTTTTTGTTCATTGGACTGGCATTGCCCGGCCGGTGAAATGTCAGCTGCTTGAACAATTTGTTTACCTGTTGTACGGTTATATTGGAAGCGGGTGATTACATAATGCCGGCCACCTCCTTCGTTTACCGGGCCCGGGACGGCGCCGGGAAAATTCAAATCGGTTATATCGAAGCCGACGGCCCGGCCGCCGCCGCCGCCCTGCTGCGGCAGCGCCGCTATTACGTGGTCAACCTGCGCCCGGCCCCGGAAAAGGGCCGCCGGCTGACAGTACACGGCCTCAATGAACTGCTCGAGAAAAAAGTGGGCGTACGTGACCTGGCCCTCTTTTGCCGCCAGTTTGTCACTGTGGTGGAGGCCGGCATCCCGCTGCTCACCTGCCTGGACATCCTGGCCCGGCAGGCGGAAAACCCGCGCCTGGCCCGGGCGATCGCGGATGTGGCCCGCGAACTGCAGGGCGGGCGCACCCTGGCCGAGGCCATGGCCCGCCAGCACCACGTCTTTCCCGGCATCCTGATCAGCATGATCGAAGCTGGTGAGCTGGGCGGCGTGCTGGACCAGGCATTGCTGCGCATGGCCGACCACTTCGAACGGGACTACGACATCCGGGAAAAAGTCAAATCGGCCATGTACTACCCGTTCGCCCTGGTCTGCATTGGTACTTTGGCCGTGGGCTTCATCGTCACCACCGTGTTGCCCCGGTTCGCCACCATCCTGCAAAGCAGCAACATTCCGCTGCCCCTGCCCACACTGATCCTGATGGGCGTGGCCAACTTCCTGAGCCATTACTGGTACCTGCTGCCCGGTGGATTGGCCCTGCTCTTCCTGGGCGTGCAGCGCCTGCTGCGCATCGAACAGGTGCAGCACCGCCTGGACGCCCTGAAACTGCGCCTGCCCATCTTCGGCCCGCTAATCAAAAAAGTGGTCATCTCCCGCTTCTGCCGCACCCTGGCCACCCTGATCCACGCCGGCGTGCCCCTGATCCAGGCGCTGACCGTGGTCCAGGGCACGGCAGGCAACCACGTGGTGGCGGAAGTAACCGGCCAGGCCCTGGAAAACGTGCGCGAAGGCCTGGACATGGGCGGCCCGCTGGCCAGAAGCAGCGTCTTTCCGCCCCTGGTCAGCCGCATGATCATGGTGGGCGAGGAAACGGGCACCCTGGATCAACTGCTGGAAAAGGTGGCCAACTTCTACGACCGGGAAGTCAACGCCGGCGTGGCCCGCCTTTCCTCTTTGCTGGAGCCGGTGCTGCTGCTCTTCATGGGCGCGGCCATCGGTTCGGTGATCCTGGCCATCATGCTGCCCATGTTCAAAGTGATGAGCGGGGCGGGGCTGGTGCACTGAGTGGTTGCTCAGTTAACGTAATGATTGTCGTCATGTGAGACATAAAAATGCAGGGCGGTATGCTATACCGGGAGGGGGGTGGCCGGGGGCAAAATTAGGGAGTTTTTTGGTGCGGCCGGTGTGGTTAAACAGGGTGTCCTTGATCGATGGGACGTAACAGAAAGAAAACACGGGTAGAACTGCGGGCATGAAATTTTTATATAAACAAGAGGAGGCGTAAGAAAATGAAAAAATTGTTTGGAATCCTGAGAAGCGAGCAGGGTTTTACTCTGGTCGAACTGATGGTTGTGGTGATCATATTGGGTGTGCTGGCGGCCATTGCAGTGCCCCAGTTTACAAAAAATGCGGAAACGGCCAGGGAAAAGGCGGCTGTATCCAGCCTTCAGAATATGAAAAGCGCCATTGATGTTTGGATCGCACAAAACGGCGGCCAGGTACCAGTGGCAACCAACACAACCACTGCCGCAGGAGCAGGCAGTCCCGCCTATAGCGCTTCAGGTACGCAACAAAATATAGATATAAAATCGGTTTTGACCTCGGCCGGTATTAACTGGAGCGGGGATGGAAACAGTATCACCGATCCCTGGGGGAATAGATTCGTTTACGAAGCGGACTCGGCTGCAAACAGCAGTGGAACGGGTTATTTTATTTATTGCGGACCGGACAGTAATAACAAGTATTACTATACTGCCGCATCTTATCAAAGTGCGCAGTGTACCAACGCTGCAGTAACCCCTCTTCCGGATAACACTAAAATTAAAGGAACAATTGGTGCGGTATCTTCTACCGGGTCTTAATCCAGCATTGCGCTGATATTGTTATGCAACCGGTTAGACTTGCTGACTGTTCAGTGATAGTTTTGCTGTTTCCATTGTTGGTAGGGTTGGCTGCCGGCAGCTTTCTCAATGTCTGCATCCACCGCCTGCCCCGGGGCGAGTCGGTAGTTTTTCCTCCTTCCCGCTGCCCCCATTGCGGGCAAAGGCTCGCCGCCCGGGATCTGGTTCCGCTGTTCAGCTACCTGTGGCTGAAGGGCCGCTGCCGCTATTGCGGCAGCGGCATCAGCCCACGCTACCCGCTGGTGGAGGCTTTAACCGGGGTGCTGTTTGCCGTCCTGTACATGCGTTTTGGGCTTAACCTTTTGCTGTTTAAATATCTTTTTCTAACCTCTGTTCTGATTGTGCTTTCCTTCATCGACCTGGAACATTACCTCATCCCCGACCGGATAATCATCTTTGCCTTAGCCGGGGGAGTAATCATAAATCTTTTCACCCGTGACCTGACTTTCCTTTCCGTCCTGCTGGGCCTGGCCGCCCCGGCCGCCTTCCTGCTGCTGCTGGCCGTGGCCAGCCGGGGCGGCATGGGCGGTGGCGACATCAAACTGGCCGCCGTGACCGGGCTTTTCCTGGGCTGGCCCCTGGGCCTGCTGGCCGTCTTTCTCGGCTGCTTGCTGGGCGGCCTGGTTGGCGCGGTGCTGTTGCTGTCCCGCATCAAGGGGCGCAAGGACGCCATCCCTTTCGGCCCCTTTCTGGCCTGCGGGGCAATAACCACTATATTGGGGGGACAGCAAATCTTGAACTGGTATTTGGGTAATTTCCGGATTTGATCATACTGCGGGGCGTGCCGGGCGTGATAAAATGCTTTGGATGTGAACAAGGGGATGGATAAAAATAAATTTAGCCAGAGCGGCCTGACTCTGGTGGAAATTGTTATTGCCGCCATGCTCCTCGCCGTGGTTGTTACGGTGCTCAGTGCTGTTGTGGTCCAGCAGGCAAAATTGAAACAGCGTATGTCCGAAGAAAATTTTGCCCGGCAGCTATTGGAACAGGAATTAAAAGAATACTCTGTCAGGGTCTCCAGAGATGATACCGCTGTACATAATGATCCGCCGGGTCAATTCGACGGGAAGGTTTTTGAAATCAATCCAGTGATCAGCACGGAAAAATCATTTCCAGTCACTCTGCCAAACGGTGACACAATTACATATTCCCTTTACCGGGTGACGGTAACTGTTTCCTGGGGGGCGCCGGCCGGATCGGTTACGGCAACCACCCTGGTCAGCAATGAATTGAATCAAGCCGCTTCCGGGGATTAAAGGCAGGGGAAAAACCAGTGAAAAGAATTTTTACACGCCGGAATCAGGCCGGTTTTACCCTGGTGGAAGTACTGCTTGCTTGTGCACTTTTAGTGACTATAATTTCCGCTGCGTTTAACATATTCCGGACGACGGAAGTAAACGGCAACAACCAGACGGACGAAACGCTGGCCATCCAGCAGGCGACGGTTGCTTTGGACCGGATAACCAAAAGCATCCAGGGGGCAAATTCATTAATTGTAATTGACAACCATACTTTGCAGGCCATGTTCGCGGGACAGGATCCGGTGCTGATCAGTTATGCCGGCGGCACTGTAACAAAACAGCAAAAACAGGAGACTGAAATTTTAGCTGACGGTTTGAAGGGGTTTCAATTTTATGCACAGGTTGACAGTAATCCGGGTGCTATGCAAACCGTCAAAAACGTTGCCGGTTTCCAGGTTACAACTGCGGTAAACGGCAAGGACGCGACGCTATACCGCAGCGTTAAAGCACAAACCAGTGAAACCGTTCATCCGGACATCTCCCTGTCCACTGCCACCCAGGTTGAAAAACAGTTGAACGGTCCGGTATATGTTACCGCTCAAGGCCTGAACTTTGCCGGCGCACCGGATGGTAAACCAAATCAAAGTAATGGCGGCCGGCCGCAGGTGTGGATCAAAAATCCGGACGGCAGCATTACTGATATTTCCGGTCTTGTGGAAATAAGCGGAAGCAATACCCTGCAAATTTCAGAAAAAGACAACCCGCTTGCTTCAGCTTCGCCGGGCGATTATGCCATTATCGTGCAGCAGGGGGAACTGGACACGGCCGCTTCCTACAAAATTACCGCTTCCGGCGGCGGTGGCGGCGGGGGTGGCGGCGGTTCCGGCTGGACCATACCCGCCTGTACCCGCTATAGCGAATGGACACCTGACTGGTGGACGATGTTCTGGCGGGGATGGATGCTTCTCGGCCGTTATCTGTTTCATTTCCCCTGGTCAAATAATCTATATACCGTAATCTATAAGACACAGTCCCACGAAAACAATCTCGACTTTACAGCGCATTTGACGCTTTATGATTTTTGGTGGCCGGCAGGCGGACCAAACGCCTCGACAGCCGGTATAGCTTTTTATGCCCCACCGGCCGGGACACAGAACAATTTTCTTTATTTCGGCATCCAGGAAGCGGGCGGAAAAGCTTATGCCGTTTTTCGTGACTTCAGAGCGGGCAGTCAAGCCGGTTTTACGCAATTGGCCCTGCTGGGTGATTTTCACTCCGGAAATACATATGTTTTGCGTGTTTCCAGCAACGGCAGTAATTTTACTTTTTATGTAAACGACAGCCAGGTGGGCACCAGGGAAATTTCTGATCTACCGGCTAGCGGATACGCCGGGGTCTGGAAGGATTGGGAAAACGTTATGGCTGTTTATACATTTTCAGGTGAGCATTAGATGGACGATTTATATAAACGGGTGCTCAAAAATGAAACGGGCATGGTATTGGCATTTACACTGGTGATAGTCCTGATCCTGTCAATTATCCTGACCGCCCTGTTAATCAGCGTGAGTACGACGGCCCGCATACAGTCCGGTATCTGGCAAAAGGAGCAGGCCCGCTATCTGGCCCAGGCCGGGGTGCAACGCGTCATTTTTGAAACACGCTTTTTGATTGCCGGCAAGGGCAGTTATTTCAACGGGGCGTTGGATACTGTAAAATTACAACAGGGGCTTGTTAATTTGCAGTTGCAGAATGTCACTCTCGGTAATGGGGAATATACCATTTCAAACATCTCCCATCCGGTCACGGTGGATGCCGGTAATGATATTACCGCTTTGGACATTTCATTTGAAAGCACGGGGAGCAGTGCCAATTCGACTGTTGCCCTGCTGGCGACACTGGAATTTCAATTTAATCAATTGTTGCTTTCAAACCAAGGTGGACAACTGCAAGATGCTGTTATGCTGAATAAAATAACAGTTACGCCTGTACCGGCTGCACAAGGCAGTCAGAATCAGTAAAGCAGGGGATTAAGGTGCAAGTATTTTTGAAAAGAGCTTTCTTGTTTGTTCGAAAACAATGCGTCAAGAATATAACTTTTAACCAGGCTGCATTTTCAGCCCCAAAGAATTTTAATCAGGGCTTCCTCCTGCTCGACATCTCCCTGGCCATGCTTCTGGTTGCCGTGGCGCTTTTGCCCCTGCAGGCCATGTTTTCTTACAGCCAGTTGCACCTGTCCGCGGCGCGCAATATGACTGTGGCCGTCATGCTGGCGCAGTCCGGGATGGAGGAGTTGCTGGACCTGCCTTATGAGTCCCTGGTAAGCCAAAATAAGACTCCCCTTCCGGGCCGGCCTGGATTTTCGCGCAGCATTTCGGTCGGTGATTCTCCGGTTGGAAGTTTGAAAACCGTTGTGGTGACAGTTTTTTACCCCGAAGCAGGCGGGGAAAAGCAGGTTTCCCTTTCCGCCCGGCGGGCGGTGCCGGCGGTTTCACCACCCGGTGCCGGGCAGTAGCCAAAAATGGTTACTGGCATTTTACTGGGATAGTGCAGGAAGTTGTCTGGCAGGGGTGTTAAAAAAAGAGTAAGTCAAAGTCACTTTTAAGCACAATATACATAGTACTCCTTGTCACTTGCTACTACATATGGCACTAAAAGAAATTTTGACATGACTTTGACGTAAAACAGAAAAGATCGACTTTTTTTATATTTTGACGTCTGGTATAGTAAAGGTAATTTGCTTTATCAATAAACCAATTGACCAATTGTACGGTTATTTTGATCATTTTAACATGGTGCGGGCTGTGGAGGCAGATATGAAGCGGTTCAAAAGTTTGGCCGGTTTGGGCTCATTCAAGGAGTTGTTCAAACGGAACAAGGCTTTTCTCGGCGTGGAGGTGGATGCAGGGGAGATCCGGGCGGTGGAACTGGCCCCGGATGGCGAGGGATTCCGGATGGCGGCGTTGGTGGTGTTGCCGGGTCCGGAGTTGGGCCCCGGCGGGGTGCCGGATGAAAATAGTCTGACCGAAGTGCTGAAAGAGCTGGCGGAGCGGGCCGGTTTTTCGGCCAAACAGGTGGTGAGCGTTTTACCCGGCACGGTGGTCATTGAGCGGCTTGTGCACATGCCGCCCATGCCGGCGCGGGAACTGACGGGGGCGGTGCGCTTTGAGGCCGGACAGCTCATTCCCGTGCCCCTGGATGATATGCTTTTGCGCCACGTGGTGCTGGGGGAGACGGCCGGGCCGGAAAAACAGCTCAATGTGCTGGTGGCGGCGGCGCCGCAGGATTCCGTCTACCGTTTTCACCAGGCTTTCAACGACGCTGGGCTGACGCTGGCCGCCCTGGATTTGCCGGCGCTGGCCTTGTGGCGTATTTTTTGCGGTCCGGGGAAGGGCGGGTGGTGCCCGGGCCGGCAGGTGATTGTGGATGTAAATGCGGCGGTGACCCGCTGCGCGGTGGTGGAGGAAGGAAGCCTGCTTTTTATCCGTACGGCCCCGGTGGGCTGCCGGGAAATCGGATTGTATGCGGACGGATCAGTGTGGAAAGGGAATTTGTCCGGCGGGGTGGAAGGGCCGGACAAAGGGGATGGCGTTGCCGGCCATCCGGGGGGGCGATCCGGTGCAGCGCCGGATTTGAACTACGGTTCTTACCCGCCGCGAGAACCGCTTCCGGAAGCGGCCGCGGCCAAAGATACCATCAATAACGGCGCTGCCGCTGATGAGGAACTGGATTACCTTTTGTCCCCCGTTGGTTTCTTTGCCGCTGAGGAGCGGTCTTCCGCCGCCCCGCCCGGCCGGGCGCCTGGTGCGGCCCGGCGCACATTGCCGGCGCCTGCCGGGTCTGACGACGGGGACGTTGAGCGGCCGGGGTTGCGGCTGGATGAACTGGTGATCGAAATAAAGCGTTCCCTGGAGTTTTTCCGGGGCCTGTATGCCGGCCGGCCGGTGGACAGGCTGGTGCTTACCGGCCCGGCGGCCCGCCGGCCGGATCTGCCCGGGCTGCTTTCCTTTGAGCTGGATATGGACGTAATCACGGGCCGGCCGCCTTTGTTCCCCTCTCCGGAGGCGGGCGGGCAGGCTACGGATTTTGACCCGGCGCTGGCGGTGGCCGCCGGGCTGTCCCTTTGGGGGGTGGAAAGATGAATTACCGCATCAATCTGCTTCCCCTCGAATTGCAGCCCCGTCCGCCGGTGGAAGGGAAGCGTTTGGCCGTAATCTCCGGCTTAACCGTGCTGGCGGCGCTGATCCTGATTGGCGGCGCCGGCTGGTTGATCAAGTCGTACAACCAGCGGGTGGAACTGGCCGTCATTCAGTCGCAACTGGCGTCGCTTTCGCCGGTGGTGCGGAAGGTGGAGGCGGACCGGGCGGAGGAACAAAAACTGCAGGCTGGCGCCGCGGCGCTGGAAGAACTGCTGGCCCGGCACCGGGTGTGGAAGCCGGTGCTGGATGACATAGCGCAGATTGTGCCGGTGGATATCTGGCTCTCCTCCGTGGACGCAGCCTACGACAAGGATGCGGCAAAGACGCTGCAGCAAACCGCCGCTCTCGCGCCGGGTGCGCAGGCCGGGTCAGCGGGCGGCGGGGCCGGAACACCCGTTAATCCGGCCGGTTCAGGCAATTCTTCGTCCGGAACGGCCATCGCTCCGGCGGGCAATGCGTCCTGGAACGCGGCGGCCGGTGCACCGGGTGGTGCGGCGTCCGGAACCGCCGGCAATAATCCCACCGGGACGGGCGCCAACCCCCCGGCCGGACCGGTGCAGCAGGCGGGCCGGGTGGCCGGACAGCTGGCGCAGCGCAACCAGGCGCAGCAGGCGCAACTGGCCGCCGGGGAAGCGCCGGCGCAGCAGAAGGCCGAAGCGCAGGACAAGGTGCCCCTGCCGCCCAATGTGCTGACCATCAAAGGAACGTCCCGGTCTTTTCCTTCCATCGGCGTGTTTGTGCGCAAGCTTTCGGTGCTGCCCTATTTCCGGATGGTGAGCCTGAAGGAAATCGACGGCCAGGAAGACGGTACATTAATTTTTACCATTGTCTGTTATCTTCAAACTGCCTAAAATCAATTGGCCGTATCAAACGCCGTGATCTTGATTGGGAAAATCATGTGCAAACGGTTTCAGGGAAACGGCAGGTTGTGAAGCCAGTTTGCGGAGCTTGCAGGTGGACGGGAGAGTAAAGAAATTGTAAAAATGAATGGCGGGATATTTTCCCAGTCCGGGTGAAAAGCGGTGGAGATGTTATGTTAACCAGGCTCAGCAGGCGTGAACAGGTGTTGCTGGCGGTTTTACTGCTGGCGCTGGCCGGTTTCTCCGGCTACAAGTACATATTTATCCCCCAATACAGGCATTTTGCCGGTACGGCGGCGCAGTTGGACCAGGCGCGGCGGCAATTGCAGCAGGCGCGGGTGACGGCGGCTTCGTTGCCGGTGGCGGATAAGCGCCTGCGGGAGGCGCGGGCCGGGTACAGCCGGGCGGGAGAGCGTTTCGCATCCGAACTGCGGGACGGCGGCGCGGTGGTGGACATCGGCCTGCGGGCCATCGCCAGTGGGGTGCAGATCACCCGCTGGCAGGCGCAGGATGTGATCGTGGAACCCTATTTCCTGGAACTGCCGGTGGACATGGAGTTACGCGGGCCGTACCAGGGTGTGCTGTCCTTCATCGACAGCCTGGAAAGCCGCAAGGCGGTGCCCAACCTGGTGAGCATCCGCAAACTGTCGCTGGAGGCGCCCAAAGAAAATCAGGGGAGTTCCGGGCAGCCGGCCGGGACCGTCATTACACCGCCGGCGGGCGGGGGCGGGCCGCAGGGGATTTCGGCCAGGCTGTCCCTGGTCTTTTATTCCCAGCCCACGCCGGCCGGCCGGCTGGCGCTGGATCAGGTGGCGGCCTGGAAGGTAGGCCGGACGGATCCGTACAAGGAACCGGATCTGGTTTCGCCCTACCGGGGAGTGACGCCCCGGGGCCTGCCGCCGGGCGTGACGGCCAACGGCGGCGCCGCGGCCAACGGCGGCGCCGCGGCCGGGGCGGCGAATCCGGCCGGTACCCCGGCGGGGGGCAACGCTTATCCCAACTGGTTCCCCTGGCCCGGCTTCCCCGGTCCGCCCCCGGGCGCGTCTCCGTCCGCCTCCGGCGATCCAGCGGGCGTTTCGGCACCGGCGCCAGGCAGCCAATCACCAGTGCAGGGCAGCCAACCGGCGGCTCAAAAAACAGGCCGGCCTGCCGCGCCGGATTCATCCGGCGTCCCGTCCGGCCAGGCAGCCGGCGGGACGTCCAAAACGCCCGCTTCATCCGGTGCCGGGCAGCATTGAGGCTTATTCATTTTTAGAAAACATTTACATCGAAAGGTAAATTATCCTTAATCAGGTAATTAGGAAAAATCGGCGAAGCTGTTAAGAACATTTCCAGTCCCATCAGGAAGAAACATCCGGAAATCCCATGGCAGGATATTGCAGGTATGAGGGATATATTGATTCATGAATATTTTGAGGTTGATTTGGATGAAGTTTGGGAGACGGGCACAAAATAAATAGCGGAATTAGTCGGGCATGTGGAAGATATTTTAAAAGAATTGAATTAATAGGTGATTTTCAGAGGCGGTATCTATAATATTTTCTCAGGAAAATTTTACACCGGAAGGAAAAATAACCTTTGCGTCGAAGAACCTCCTGCAGGTTCTTTTTTTGTCTTTTATTCAGACCCGGGAGTGAAAACGCACATTTACCGGCGGTTTTTGCCGGGGAGGCGTTGTTATGAAGCCTGTCAAAGGCCGTGGGCACTGTATCTTACACCCCACCGCGTTTAGCGCCGGTTTTACACTGGTGGAATTGATGGTCGTGGTAGCTTTGCTGGGTGTTGTCTCCGCCGCTGCCGTTCCCTGTTTCCGCACGGCGCAAGCCCGTTATGAACTGGACGCCGCCGCCCGGCAGATGGCCGAAGATATCCGGGAGTGCCAGCAGGTGGCCCGGGGTTGCCGGGCGGACGGCGGGAAGGCGGACTGTGACAGTTTCAAAGTTGGTTTTGATATCAGCAGGCACGCCTATTCCCTGCGCCAGAATGATTGTCCGTTTAAGCAGGTGCAACTGCCGGCGGGGGTGGAACTGGCCGGAACAAAATTTTCGGAAAATTTGCTGTTTATAAAACCAAACGGCACGCCATTGGGGCAAGGCGGCACGGTATCCCTGCGCAGCCGCATAACCGGCGAATATCTTTACGTGGTGGTGGCCCCGATCTCCGGCCGGGTGCGGGTGAGCAGCACGGCGCCCGGGGAAGGGGAGATCGAGTAAACGGTGAATTTATAATTTGGGCCGGGGGTTGAGAAGCAGCTAAAGAAACCATAGAAATATATGACCCCTTATGATATAATATTTCCATGAAGCTAAGTGAATGGGCGAAGATAAACGGAATCACATATAGAACCGCCTGGAAATGGTTCAAGGCCGGGAAGTTGCCCGTCCCTGCGGAACAAACGCCGACAGGGACGATTCTGGTCAAAGAAAGGGGCGAACTACCAGGGAAAGTTGCGTTGTAGTGGAATCATCACTGTCCGCCCAGGGGAGGCGGGTTGTTGTCGTGGACCAAACCGAAATAAAGGATGACCTGGTGCAGGACATGATAGAAGTACCCACCTCATTTTGCGCCCGGCTGTACGGCCGCGGATCCGCCAAAAACAAAGCAAAAAAGGCGTTGGAGGCAATGGCGCGTGAAGATTAACCGTGCCTGTCGCTATGAGCTAAAACCGGATGCGGCCCAGCGAATCCTTCTGGCCAAGCATGCCGGAACGGTCCGGTTTGCCTACAACTGGGGATTGGACCGCCGGATTCTGTTATACCAGGAGGAAAAGAAACCCACCAACGCCATGGCGCAGCACCGGGAATTAAACCAGCTCAAGCAGACGGAACATCCCTGGATGTACGAAGTTTCCAAATGCGCTCCCCGGGAAGCCCTCCGGGACCTGGACCGGGCCTTCAAAAACTTCTTTGCCGGCCTGAAAGCGGGCCGGAAGCATTGTATAAAACCAAAAAGATACCGGGAGTTCCCCGGGAATTCACGCCTGTGGAGATCCCGCTGGCGGGGACGGGAAACCGTCCAGTCATGGGTCAATGAGGCAGGAATTTCTTGATAGGAATATTTTCCTATAAAGAAAGGAACGGGTTGTCATGCGGACTGGATCTCCGGGGACCGGAAACGGCTTTACCTTGATGGAAGTGGTGGTCGGGGCCGCCCTGACCATCCTTTTACTTGGTGCGGCATTGCAGTGCTGGCAACTGGGGGTGCGCTCCTGGCTGCGCCAGGAACGGCAGATCGACGTGCAGGACAACTTGCGTACGGCCTTGGAACTGATGTCCGGCGAGTTGCGCCTGTCCAAGGATGTCACTTCGACCGGAAATAATGAGTTGCATTTTTGGTGTTGGAATGTCAAAAGCGACAATTGGGTTGAAGTTCACTACTATGTGCTGGAAAATTCATCCCTGGTCCGCGAGCAGGGAGCGGCTCACCCGCCGGTTGCCGCCCACATCAAGAGTATGGCCGTCCGGTATTTTACCTCCGGCGGCAGTATGCCGGTAACGAATCCGGAGCAGGTCACCCGGGTGGAGATCGTGCTCACCGGGGGAATGACCGGTATGGAAGATATGACCATGAGCACCACGGTGCAGTTGCGTCTGAAAGGCTCTCAAAGTGAAACCTGCGGTTCATGAACACATGGCCTGAAGTACTTTGAGGAATTAGACCATTTAAAACCGGTTGGCTGGCATTTTGGTGTTCAATGAACGTCAAAAATGCAGCTGAACGGTGACTGTTGCATACTGATCCGTCGTTATTATAGACGTGCTCTTCCGGGTAAGGCGGTGAAATACGGATGCTTGACGCCTGCGCCTGTTCCAGATGGAATGACCGGGCTTTCCCGCGTCATTCCCGCGGCTTTGCGGCGGTAATGGTGATCATGGTGACGGCGGTGCTTTTTTTGCTGGGTTCGGCGGTGCTGGCCCTGGCCGCCCAGCACAGGCAAATGGCCATCCGCCATTACCAACAAACGCAAGCCTATTACATTGCCGAGGCCGGTGTGCAGACCGTGCTGGCGGATCGAGAATGGCTGAACAGGCTGGAGGGCATTGTGCCTGATTATAACGGCGACCGTGAGAAGGAATACAACAATTCCAAATATTATCCGGCGGACGGTGATCATACACACAGCTTTGGCGGTGGCACATTTATAGTCAAGGCGGTCCTTAAGCAAGACTTTGTAATGCGCAATGAAAAAAATGAACAGGTTCGCTATAAAGTTTTTCGCATCTATTCCACCGGCACCTGTGCCGGCAACACCCGGGTGCTGGTGGTTACTGTACGTGTTCCCACGAATGGGGGCCCGGTGGAGAGGATCACCTGGCAGGAGAAATACCCGCTCTTTTAACATTGAGCGCTTTTTCCCCACTGCGGCCGGTTGTTGTTTTCACCGCGGCATGATGGTAATATCATTGATACATCTGCAAAGAGCCGATCAGTATGCGATGGTGAAAGGGGGTGCCGAAAATGGATAAGTTTAAAGAAGCTGTTGAGCCATATGCTTGCAAGCCGCTGAAACCACTGCCGGAGGGCCGGATCAGTTTTGAAGGGTTTTTGGCCTGGTGCGATGAAGATACATGGGCGGAATGGGTGGATGGCGAGGTGGTCCTGTTGACGCCGGCAGCGTTGAAACACCAGCGGATTGCCCGGTTTCTTTTGTTCCTGCTGGGGGCGTATGCCGGCAAATTTGAGTGCGGCGAAGTTTTACCCGCTCCCTTCCTGGTCCGTTTGCCCCAAACACTGCGCCGGGGGCGGGAACCCGACATTTTGTATGTGGGCAATGAAAAACTGCCGTTGCTCAAAGAAACCTATCTAGACGGCGCTCCCGATTTGATTGTGGAAATAACGTCCCCGGAGAGCCTGACCCGCGACCGGGAGGAAAAATATGTGGAATACGAGGCCGCGGGTGTGCGGGAATACTGGCTCATTGATCCCGACCGGCAGCAGGCTGAATTTTACCGGTTGGGAAGCAACGGACGCTACCACCTGCATACGGCGGATGATCAGGGTGACTATCACGCGGCGGTCTTGCCCGGTTTCCGGTTGCAGGTGAACTGGTTGTGGCGCGAGCCCCTGCCGCCGGGAATTGCGTGTTTGGCGGAAATGGGGCTTATTTGACCTGCCGCCGCCGTTTAGCTTCGCCTTTTACCGGTGCCGGACGGGTTTAAAAAATCCGCCCGGCCGGTTTTCCTATGCCGTCCGCCGGCGGGGTTTAAAATTTTTAATATACATTGCTTACCAGTCCTCTTCCGGGGTATATTATATTGGAGATAGATGGTTTTTCCCCCACCTGTCCGATAAGCGGTCAATTTTAAAGCGAGGTGTTTCCTTTTGGTCGATAAACAGCTTTTAAAGGAAGTGCTGGATCTGGCCCTGGCCAACGGTGGCGATTTTGCCGATGTTTTTGTGGAGCACAAGCAGGCCACGGGCATCGGCGCCGAGGGGGGCAGGATCGAGCGGGTGCACTCGGGCATCGACGCCGGAGCGGGCATCCGGGTGTTGAACGGGGAGTCCACCGCCTATGCCTACACCAATGACCTGAGCCGGGAGGGCCTGGCGGAGGCGGCGCGGGTGGTCAGCCGTGCGGCGAAGGGGGCAAAAAAGGACTACAACCTGGACCTGCGCCGGGTGGAACCGCTGGTGAACTTCACCATCCGGGAGCGCCCGGACGCGGTGGACACCGGGCGCAAGGTGGCGGCGGTGGAGGCTGCCGACCGGGCCGCCCGGGCGGTGGATACGCAGCAGATCAAGCAGGTGATGGTGGGTTACGGCGATGTGGTGCAGCAGGTGGTGATTGCCAACAGCGCCGGCGATTATGTGGAGGATGAACGCATCCGCACCCGCCTGATGGTGCAGGCGGTAGCCGCGGCCGGTTCCGTGATTCAGACCGGCTATGAGGCCGCCGGCAGTCTATCCGGTTTTGAGCTGCTCGAGCGCTTCACCCCCCAGTCCATCGCCGAAACGGCCGCCCGGCGGGCGGTGGAGATGCTGCAGGCGAAGCCGGCGCCGGCCGGTAAGATGCCCGTGGTCATGGCCGGGGAGGCCGGCGGCACTATGGTGCACGAAGCCTGCGGGCACGGCCTGGAGGCGGACCTGGCCCAGAAGAAGCTGTCGGTTTACTCCGGCAAACAGGGGCAGAAGGTGGCCGCTGACGTGGTCACGGTGATCGACGACGCCGGGATGGCCGATCGCTACGGTTCCTACCGCTTTGACGACGAAGGCGTGCCGGCGCGCAAGGTGACTTTGATCGAAAACGGCGTGCTTACCGACTATATGTACGACCGGCTGACCGCCGGCAAGGAGGGACGGGCATCCAACGGCCACGGCCGGCGGGAGTCCTACCAGCACAAACCGATTCCGCGCATGGGCAATACATATATCGCCCCCGGCAAGGCGGATCCGGAAAGGATCATCAAGGAGACAAAAGAAGGCCTGCTGGTGAAGAAGATGGGCGGCGGTCAGGTGAACACCACCACCGGCGACTTTGTCTTCGATGTGGCCGAAGGCTATTTGATTAAAGACGGCCAGGTGGGGCCGATGGTGCGCGGGGCCACTCTGACCGGCAACGGTCCGGAGGTGCTGCGCATCGTGGAGATGGTCGGGAGCGACCTGGGCTTCACCATCGGCACCTGCGGCAAGGACGGTCAGGGGGTGCCCGTTAGCGACGCCCAGCCCACCATCGCGATCAAGGAACTGATTGTGGGCGGCACCGGACACGGCAAGGCCAACGGCCAAATCCGCCGGCTGTAAGCCGGTGCCGTGAAATCTCGCGGTACCGGTTATGCGCGGTTTAAATCCGGAAACACAAAGGGCGGGATGTTCGAAAATCACATCCCGCCCTTTACTGGATTTGATATTCTTCCGTAAAAGCCGTACACACCGAATCCCGCGACCGGGCCGCCGGATGGAGTCTAAAACGCCGCGTAACTCCCCGGCCGGTTGGCCACCAGTTTGGTCATCAGATTGGCCAGCATCTGTCTTTCCTGCTGATCGGCCACCGTCCACAGTTCCTTCAACGCTTTTTGCTCCGGGTTGGCCGGGGTGACGTTGTCCGCCAGCACCTGGCCGGCCTGCTGTGCCAGATTGGTGATGCGCTCCCGGGAAACCCCCAGTTCCTCGGCGAATTCCACCGCCTGTCCCAGAAACCGCTTCCAGTTTTCCCAGTCCGTGTTGACCTGCTGGATGTCCAATCCAACCACTCCTTTTTATTCATCAATAATCCCAATGCTCCACCCTGGACATTGGCTGTTACTATTATGTTCCATTACGCCGGCTGCTATACGGAGCCGTCCGGCCGTTACCCGTAATTGTCTGATATTCCAGCTTATATAATTCATGCCGTCAACAACCATACACATCCGGGTGTTTTGGGGCATATGGTAACAAAGGGAATAAAATTGGCCCGTTTGGAACAACCGGCCTTCGGGATAAACTGTCTGATTTTATGTAAACTCTCTTGTCCAAGATACTAAAGTATGCCTTCAGCTAACCTGAGGAGGTAGGAATTATGAAAATCGGCGACATTGTAACCCGCAAAGTTTACGGCGAGGACATGCAGTTTTGTATTCTCGGCTTCTATACCAGGCAGGACACGGGAGAAAGGGTGGCCATTCTGGCCATGCTGGATCCGGCACAAGTAACAGAAGCCGCGGTGCAGGAACTGGCCCCGGTCTCGCTACGCAACTTGTTTGCCCTGACCAGCGGTTTTTACGTGCATTGACAGCGGCGCCCGGATCCGTGGGCCGCCGTGCCGCATTACGGCGCGGCAAACAACGCCAAATGTGATTAACTGCCGCCGGGCAGTTTTTTATTGGCGGAAAAAGGAATAGCTTTGATTCCATTGAATTATACTATGATAATTGAAAGGAGAGCGGGAAATGGTGAATAACGCGCTGAATATAGCCCAATTTGCGCTGGAACGGGCCGCCGCGCTGGGAGCCGGCATGATTGAGGCTTATCTTAATTCCGGCCGGGAAATGACCGTGGAAGTACGCGAGGGCCGGGTGGAAACCATGAAACTGGCCCGGGACTGTGGTTTGGGACTGCGGGTGATGGTGGACGGAAAAACCGGTTTTGCCTTTACTACCGATTTGAGCCGTGAGGCGGTGGAAAACATTGCCCGGCAAGCATTGGCCAACGCCTCGCGGACAGCGGCCGACCCCTACCGGGTGTTGCCCAAACCGTACGCCGGTTACCCCCGGCTGGATATTTATGATCCGGCGATCAATCAGGCCGGTGAGGAGGAAAAGATTGAACTGGCCCGGCAGATGGAAAAAGCGGCCCGGGAACTGGATTCCCGGGTTAATATTATCGAAAGTTCGGTTTACCAGGACGCGGAAAGCGAGGTCACCCTGGTGAACAGCCATGGTATTGCAGCCACTTACCGCACTGCCTTTTGCGGTCTGTACATAGCGCTGGTGGCCGGCGAGGGGGAGGACAGCCAGACCGGTTTCGCCCTGGATTACCGGCTGCGCTTCAACGAACTGGATGCCGCCGCCCTGGGCCGCCGGGCGGCGGAGCGGGCGGTGCGCATGCTGGGCGCCCGGCCGGTGTCCACCCGCCAGGCCGCCGTTCTGCTGGAACCCTATGTGGCCACCGGCTTTCTCGGCCTGCTTGGACCGGGTCTGACCGCCGAGGCGGTGCAGAAGGGCCGCTCCCTTTTTGCGGGCCGGGTAGGCCGGAACGTGGCTTCGCCAAAGGTGACGGTGGTGGATGACGGCGCCCGGCCGGGAGGTATTGCTTCGGCCCCCTTTGACGGGGAGGGCGTACCCACCGGACGCACCGAGTTGATTGGACATGGTGTGCTCAAGGGATTCCTGCATAATACCTACACCGCCGCCAAGGACGGCGTCAAGTCCACCGGCAACGGCGTGCGAGACTCCTTCAAAGCTACGCCGGAGGTGGGGACGACCAATTTGTATATTGAGCCCGGGGATACTTCTCCGGCCGAACTGATCAAAAATACCGGCGATGGTCTTTACGTGACCGAAGTGATGGGCATGCATACGGCCAACCCCATTTCCGGTGATTTTTCCGTGGGCGCGTCCGGCATTTTAATTGAAAACGGTACCCTGACCCGGCCGGTGCGGGGAGTGGCGATTGCCGGCAATGTGCTGGAACTGCTCAAGGCAGTGGACGGCGTGGGCAACGACCTCACTTTCTTTGGCGGCAAGGGCAGTCCCACCCTCCGGGTGTCCCGTATGAGCATCAGCGGACGGTAAATCGTAACGGCATCGTACCGGTGCATGAACTGCAGCCGGGAAAGGTGTGCGACGGGTGCCGGCGGCTGGACTTTTTGTTGCAAAGGTACGGTTTTTTCTATCATGGCAAGAATTTTCGAGGCGTTCGCGCCCAGGTTTGCAATAAATCTTTTCCAGACGCCCGTTTTTGTGGTAAAATGTGAAATGTGTGCAACGCTCCTTTACGGCGGTGATGATCATGAAAATACTGGTTATGCACGGTCCGAACTTGAATCTGTTGGGGCGCCGGGAGCCCGCCGTTTACGGCGCCCTGACCCTGGACGAAATCAACGCCGGGTTGGGCGCACTGGCGGCCGGGCTGGGCGTGGAAATATCCTTTTTCCAGTCCAATCACGAAGGTGAGTTGGTGGACAGGCTGCATCAGGCGGTGGAAAAGGAGGATGCGGTGGTGTTCAACCCCGGTGCCTTCACCCATTACAGCCTGGCCCTGCGCGACGCCGTGGCGGCTGTCGGCATTCCGGTGATTGAAGTGCACCTTTCCAACATTTATGCCCGGGAGGAGTTCCGCCATCATTCGGTGATTGCCCCGGTGGCCGCCGGCCAGATCAGCGGACTGGGCGGGACGGGATACCGGCTGGCCCTGCGGGCGGCGGTGGAACTGGCCGCGGTCGGGAGGAATAAACAATGCAGCAAAGAATAGCACGGGTCAGGGAGGCGTGCCGTGCCGCAAACGTGGACGCGCTTTTAGTTATGCGTCCGGAAAACCGGTATTATCTGACCGGTTTTACCGGTTCGGCCGGGGCGGTGGTGGTTACCGCCCGGGATGTCCATTTCCTGGCCGATTTCCGTTATTATGAACAGGCAAAGCAGCAGTGCCCTCATTGCCGGGTGAGCATGTTCAAGGATTCGCTGTTTGAAAAGCTGGCCGGGGAACTGCCCGGCTGGGGTGTGACCAGGCCCGGCTGCGAAGGCGATTTTCTTACGTACCGGCAGTTTGCCACCCTGCAGGAAAAACTGGGGGATACCGGACTGACCCCGCTGTACGGCGTGGTGGAAAAGATCAGGCAGGTGAAGGATGCCGGCGAGATTGAACGCCTGGCCCGGGCGGTGGCCCTGGCGGACCGCGCCTTTGAACACATCCGGACTTTTTTGCGTTCCGGCGTCACGGAAAGGGAAGCCGCCCTGGAATTGGAATTTTTCATGCGCCGCCAGGGGGCGGCCAAACTGGCCTTTGACACCATTCTGGCCTCCGGCCCGCGCGGCGCCATGCCTCACGGCACGGCCACGGACCGGGTGCTGCAGGCCGGCGACCTGGTGACCCTGGACTTCGGCTGCACGCTGGACGGCTATAACTCCGACATTACCCGTACGGTGGTGATCGGCCGGCCGCCGGACGCCCGGCAGCAGGAAATCTACCGCATTGTGCTGGAGGCGCAAAAGGCGGGCATCAAAGCCGTGCGCGCCGGGGTGAAGGCCTGTGATGCCGACCGGGCGACCCGGGATGTGATCGCCGGTTACGGATACGGGGATAATTTCGGTCATGGCACCGGTCACGGGGTCGGTCTGGCGGTGCACGAGGAGCCGGCTCTCTCCAAACGGGACGAAACGGTGCTGCAGCCCGGCATGGTGGTCACCGTGGAACCGGGCATTTACCTCCCCGGATGGGGGGGCGTGCGCATTGAGGACATGGTGGTGGTTAGGGAAGACGGCTGCCGTATCCTGACCGGTGCGCCCAAGGAGCAGTTGCTGATCTGCGGCCGGGCGGGCTAGGAGCACAGGCATCACCGGATTTCCGCCGTTATTGCCGCCGGTCCGGCGGACGGACTTTTTTCCGGAGTGCCCGCCGCTAGCCGGGATTGGCTGACCGGTGCGTCGCGACTTTTGTGCCGCGGTACTTCAAGCCGCCCGGCCGGAACCGGTGGATTTTGTATGTCAGCCGCAAAGCAGAAGCCCATTTTCATGTTAATGATCAATAGCGGGAGGTAGAAGGAAGTGATTTCAACCAACGATTTTCGCACCGGGTTGACCATCGAGCTGGACGGCGATGTCTATCAGGTGGTGGAGTTTCAGCACGTAAAACCGGGGAAGGGCTCGGCTTTCGTACGCTCCAAGATTAAAAACATGCGCACCGGGGCAGTGGTGGAAAAGACCTTCAATGCCGGGGAGAAAATTCCCCGTGCGCATATTGAGCGGCGGGAAGTGCAGTATCTGTACAACGACGGCAGCAATTACAATTTCATGGACATGGAAAGCTACGATCAAATGGCGCTGACGGCCGAGCAACTGGGTGATGCGGTGAAATACCTCAAGGAGAACATGACCATCAACCTGCTCTTGTTCCAGGGCAAATCCATCGGTGTGGACCTGCCCAATTTCGTGGAGCTTACAGTGACGGAAACGGCGCCGGGGATCAAGGGCGACACCGCTTCCGGCGGTTCCAAACCGGCCACGCTGGAGACGGGCTATGTGGTCCAGGTGCCTTTTTTCATCAATACCGGTGACGTCCTGCAAATAGACACCCGCACCGGGCAATACATCAAACGGGCGTGATACGGCGGTCATTCCGCTGTTGGCGAGGCGGCATGTAAAGTAAAATGTTTAAAGTCCCCCCTTGCCGGGTAATACTAAAGCAGTCAACTTTTACTGCCCGTATAATTAACCGAGGGGGGTCGAGGTATGGAAGATTTAAGGTCACGGGTTGCTTACCTGCAGGGATTGTCGGCGGGCATGGATCTGTCGCCGGAAAGCAAGGAAGGCCGTCTGTTGGGCGGTATTATCGATGTGCTGAATGATTTTGCCGATTCCTTCGGCCGGCTGGAGGAGGCGCACGGCCAGCTGGAAGATTATCTGGAAAGCATTGACGAAGATCTTTATACGCTGGAAGACGAAATCTACGATCAGGATGATGATCAGGAGCAGGCGGAATATATGGAGGTAAAATGTCCCCGCTGTGGCGAAACGGTGTGTTTTGACGCCGGGATCGTTGAAGATGACGATGTAATCGAAGTAACCTGCCCGAATTGTGATGAAGTGGTTTTCATCAACGACGACCGGTTTGAGGCGGCCGATGAGCCGGAGATGCTCGAGGGCCGCGCTTGCGGCGGTGAAGAGGAAGATGACATATAAGACAT
>NZ_LYVF01000190.1 GCF_001655685.1 Desulfotomaculum copahuensis | reverse complement strand
CAAGGCCACGTCAAAGTTAAAAACGATCAACAATCCACCTAAATGTTAAAATATGTCTGGCCTTTTGATCTGGATTGATCTAAAATAGATTTTATGGACAGAAACGGAGCAAAACCAGACAATTCCAATATCGGAAAAGAGTGCAATCTTAGCAACCTGGTGGTGCGCCCTATAGTTCCCGGTGAAGAAAAAACCTGGAATAATTTAATGGCTACACACCACTATCTGGGATTTCACAGTCTGACTGGCAAGACGCTTAAATATGTGGCCCTGCTTGATGGTCAGTTGGTGGCGCTTATTGGCTGGGGATCGGCCGTTCTAAAATGTGCCCACCGCGAGAAATGGGTTGGTTGGACACCGGAGCAAAAAAGGCAACGGCTCAGATACATGGCCAACAACCAGCGTTTTTTGATCCTGCCAGACATAAACATTAAGAATCTGGCCTCCAGGATCCTGGCCCTCAATACAAAAAGGTTGCCGGCCGACTGGGAAGCTGCCTACGGTTATCCGCTTCTGGCGGTGGAAACCTTTGTTGACCACCATCGTTTTGCCGGTACCTGTTACCGGGCGGCCGGATGGATCCCTTTGGGCAGCACCAGCGGTTATGGCCGTAAAGCCGGTGTTTACTTTTACCATGGACAGACCAAAACAGTTTTCGTCAAACCACTTTTTAAAAATTCCCGGCAAGTTTTATCCGCTCCGTTTCTGCCACCGGAATTAACGGGAGGGGAACGGGCAATGGTTGATTTAAATAACGTTTCTATTCATGAAGAAGGTGGTTTGCTTGATTACCTGGCCCGGCTGAAGGATCCCCGGAAACGGCGCGGAATCCGGCATTCCCAGATATCCATTTTGGCTGTGGCCATCTGTGCCCTTTTATCCGGGGCGAAAAGCTTTATCGCCATAGGCGAATGGGCTTCCGACCTGACGCAAGACATGCTCAAACGACTGGGGTGCCGGTATAGCGAAAGACTGCGGGCATATATCCCACCCAGCGAACCAACCCTGCGCCGGACATTGCAATCAATAGACGCCGAAGAAGTAGATCTGCTCATTGGACAGTGGCTGGAACCTCAAGCACAGGACAAGGCTGTAGCCGTTGACGGTAAAGTGTTACGAGGCTCTAAAGGACCTGATGGAAAACGTGTTCATCTGGTCTCAGCTCTTTTGCACCGGGAGAAAATGGTCATTGCCCAGCAGCAGGTGGACAAGAAAAGCAATGAAATCCGTGCTTTTAAGCCACTATTAGAGCCGTTGGATTTGCAAGGCAAGGTGGTTACTGCCGACGCCATGCAGACCCAGGTGGAAAATGCCCGCTTTATTGTCGAAGAAAAAAAGGCTGATTACATTTTCCCTATTAAACAAAACCAGGGGAATCTTTTTGAAACCGTCCGTAAAATCAAGGATGAGGATTTTTCCCCCTCCCCACACGACAATAGAGAAGGGACATGGGCGGATTGAAACGCGCACCGGCAGGACCATACCTGTGCTGGAAGGGCAAACAGGGTTTCCTTATGCTGACCAGTTTATCAAGATAGAACGCTCATTCACGGATCTGCACGGGGAAAACACCAAAAAGGAAACCGCTTATTTTGTTACCAGCATGTCTGCCGAAAAAGCAGATCCCAAAATATTACTGGAGCTGATCCGTGGCCACTGGGCGATTGAAACTTCATTACACTGGGTTCGGGATGTAACTTTTGACGAGGACCGCTCCCAGATCCGGACGGGGTCCGCCCCACGTGTTTTTGCTTCTATACGCAACCTGGCCATCAGTCTCCTGCGTTTACATGGGTTTAAAAACATTGCCGCGGGATTACGCAAACTCAGTTGGAATGCCGAACTGGCTCTG
>NZ_LYVF01000189.1 GCF_001655685.1 Desulfotomaculum copahuensis | reverse complement strand
GAAGACTTTTCGCATCTGGCTTCGCTGTTTAGTTTTCAAGGACCGTTTGCCGCCCTTTTCCGCGGCACATTTTTGATTGTATCACTTTTTGCCGCCCTGTGTCAACTGCCATTTTCTGGCCGCCGCGCACCGGCGACTCTTATAATCTAGCACATCCGGACAAGCAGATCAACAGGTATTTTCTGTCTATCCCACCCGGCGGTGCAATATAATATACCATAATCAACTGCAGTTGTCAATCCGGAAAACCGGTATTTCCGGCATGGATTGCAAACCGTTGTATTTGGAATATACCGCGGTCATGCCGCCGGTACCGGTGCTTAATCTTCGTTGCTGTTTACCCGCGCCACCGCCACCAACTGATCACCTTCGTCCAGGCGCATCAGTGTCACACCCTGGGCGTTTCTTCCGACGGTGGAAATTTCAGCGGCCTTCATGCGGATCATGATTCCTTCCGCTGAAATCATCATGATCTCATCTTCCGGGCCGATCACTTGCAACGCCACCACCGGACCATTGCGCGGCGTTTTTTTGATATTGATGATCCCGCGGCCGCCCCTGGACTGCAACCGGTATTCCTCGGCCGGCGTCTGCTTGCCGTAACCGTTGGCGGTTACCGCCAGCACGCTGGATCCGGGGGAAGCCAGGTCCATGGAGACCACCACGTCATCACCGGTCAGCGCTATCCCTTTAACCCCGCGGGAAGCCCGTCCGTAAGCATTTACATCCTGCTCCGGAAATCTAATCGCCAATCCTTTTTTTGTACCGAGGAAGATTTCTTCCCTGCCGCCGGTCAGCTTTACCTCCACCAGTTCATCATTTTCATCCAGCTTGATGGCAATGATGCCGTCCCGGCGTGAGGTGTCAAACTGCTTCAGTTCGGTTTTTTTGACAATGCCTCGTCTGGTGGCCATGAATAAATACTGTCCTTCAACAAACTCGCGCACCGGTATGACAGCAGTGATTTTTTCATCCTGGCCGATGTACAGGAGGTTGATCACCGGGGTGCCCCTGGCCTGCCGGCTGGCTTCGGGAATTTCATGCACTTTCAAACGGTACACCTTGCCCAGGTTGGTAAAAAAGAGGAAATAATGATGTGTGCCGGTTATAAACAGGTGCCGCACAAAGTCTTTTTCCTTGGTGCCCATGGCCGCCACACCGCGCCCGCCGCGCCGCTGGGCGTGGTAGGTGTTCAGCGGCAACCGTTTGATGTATCCCTGGTTGGTGACGGTAATCACCACCTCTTCCTCGGCAATCAAGTCTTCATCATCAAATTCCGTTTTTTCAGTGCTGATTATTGTGCGCCGCGGATCGGCAAATTTATGCTTTATTTCCGTCAGCTCCGCTTTTATAATGCCGAGCACTTTTTTTTCATCAGCCAGCACACCCCGCAGATAAGCGATTCTTTCCTGCAACTCCCTGTATTCCGCTTCCAGTTTGTCCCGTTCCAGTCCGGTCAGCTTTTGCAGGCGCATTTCCAGGATCGCTTCGGACTGTTTTTGGGACAGGGCGAACTTTTGCATCAGAGCGTCCCGGGCATTTTCCACCGTACGGGAGGAGCGGATGGTGTTGATTACCTCATCAATATGATCCAGGGCGATGCGCAGGCCCTCAACGATATGCGCCCTGGCCTCGGCACGCTCCAGATCAAAACGGGTGCGCCTGGTGACCACATCTTTTTGATGCTCCAAATAATGCTCCAGCATCTGGTGCAAATTGAGCACCTGCGGACGGCCGTGCACCAGGGCCAGCATAATCACGCCGAATGTGTCCTGCATCTGGGTGTGTTTGTACAGATGGTTGAGCACGATATGCGGTTTGGCGTCCCGGCGCAACTCAACAACCACCCGCATGCCCCGGCGGTCGGATTCGTCACGCAGGTCGGTGATACCGTCGATTTTCTTTTCCTTGACCAGATCGGCTATTTTTTCGATCAGACGCGCCTTGTTGACCATGAAGGGCAGTTCGTGAATGATGATCGCGCTTTTGCCGCCGCTGATTTTTTCAATGCCGGCCTGGGCGCGCACCTGAATACTGCCCCGCCCGGTCCGGTAGGCGGCGCGGATACCGTCCCGGCCCATGATTTTGCCGCCGGTGGGGAAATCCGGACCTTTGACCACCCGCATCAAATCATCCGGTGCCGCTTCCGGTTGATCAATAAGCATAATCACGCCGTCAATCACTTCCCCCAGGTTGTGGGGCGGAATATTGGTGGCCATGCCGACAGCAATGCCGGCGGAACCGTTGATTAAAAGATTGGGAATGCGCGCCGGCAGCACCACCGGCTCTTTTGTGCTTTCATCGTAGTTGGGTTTGAAATCAACTGTATTTTTTTCGAGATCCGCCATCATTTCCGCCGTAATGCGGGACATGCGCGCTTCAGTATAACGCATGGCCGCCGGTGAGTCGCCGTCCACCGAGCCAAAATTGCCGTGACCGTCCACCAGCGGGTAGCGGGAGGAAAAATCCTGGGCCATGCGCACCAGGGCGTCATAAATGGCCATATCACCGTGAGGGTGGAATTTGGCCATCACCTCGCCCACAATGTGCGCGCTTTTGCGGTGCGGCTTGTCCGGCGTCATGCCCAACTGGTGCATGGCGTACAAAATACGCCGGTGCACGGGTTTCAGGCCGTCACGCACATCGGGCAGCGCCCGTCCCACAATCACACTCATGGCATAGTCCAGGTAGGAGTGCTTCATCTCTTCATTGAGATTAATCGGGATCACTTTGCCTATTGACAACGGTATTCACCTCAAACAGCTTGTTCTCGCCTAAACATCCAGGTTGCGCACCGCCAGGGCGTTTTCCCGGATAAAGTCGCGCCGCGGTTCCACCCGGTCGCCCATGAGCATGGTAAAGATAGCATCCGCTTCAATGGCGTCTTCCAAATCAACTTTCAAGATAGTCCTTTTATCCGGGTTCATGGTGGTTTCCCAGAGTTGCTCCGGGTTCATTTCACCCAAACCTTTGTAACGCTGAATGGATAAATTATCATGGCCGGTTTGTTTGATTAAACCTTCCAGCTCAAGGTCGCTATATAAATACCGGTCCAGCTTTCCCTTGCGCACCCGGTAAAGCGGCGGCTGGGTGATATAGACATAACCGGCTTCGATCAGGGGGCGCATGTAACGGTAAAAGAAGGTGAGCAGGAGCGTTCTGATATGGGCGCCGTCCACATCGGCATCACTCATCAGCATGATCCGGTGATACCTGGCCCGGGACAGGTCAAACTCCTCCCCGATTCCCGTGCCCAGAGCCGTGATCAGGGCGCGGATTTCCTCGTTGGCCAGGATCTTGTCCATGCGTGCCTTCTCCACATTCAAGATTTTCCCGCGCAAGGGTAAAATAGCCTGAAAACGGCGGTCACGGCCCTGTTTGGCCGAACCGCCGGCCGAATCGCCCTCCACCAGGTATAATTCGGTCTGCGCGGGATCCCGTTCGGAGCAGTCGGCCAGTTTGCCGGGCAGGGAGGAGCTTTCCAGCGCGCTCTTGCGCCTGGTCAACTCCCGTGCCTTGCGCGCCGCCTCCCGCGCCCGGGCTGCGGTAAGGGATTTTTCCAGCACGCGCCTGGCCACCGGCGGGTTTTCCTCCAAAAATGTGGCCAACCCGTCCGCCACCACGGAATCCGTTATGCCGCGCACCTCGCTGTTGCCCAGCTTGGTTTTGGTTTGTCCTTCAAACTGCGGCTCGGGAACCTTGACACTTAACACGGCGGTCAAGCCTTCCCGGATATCTTCTCCCGACAGTGCCGGTGTGCCATTTTTTAACAGGTTATATTTCCGCCCGTAATCATTGATCACGCGGGTCAGCGCGGACTTGAAGCCGGCCTCGTGCGTACCGCCGTCAATGGTATGGATGTTATTGACGTAGGAAAAAAGGTTTTCCACATAACCGTCGGTATACTGCAAAGCAGCCTCAATCTGGATATTTTCCCGCTGCCCGGAAAAATAAATCGGCTTGTTATGCAGAACACCCTTGTTTTTATTCAAATATTTGATAAAGTCCTTGATGCCGCCGCTGTGTTGAAAGCCGGCTTCCTGCCCGGTGCGCCCGTCGCGCAGGGTAATCTTGATGCCCTGATTGAGGAAGGAGAGCTCCCGCAGGCGCAGAACCAGGGTTTCATAATTAAAGGTGATTTCCTCGAATATCTCCCCGTCCGGTTTGAACGTTATCTTAGTACCGGTCGAACCGGTACGGCCGGTTTCCTCCAGAGGAGTTACCGCCTTGCCCCGTTCATAACGCTGCCGGTAAACACGGCCGTCGCGCCGCACTTCAACCTCCAACCATTGGGAGAGGGCGTTGACCACGGAAACCCCCACCCCGTGCAGGCCGCCGGATACTTTGTATACACCCCCGCCGAATTTGCCGCCGGCATGCAGCATCGTAAGCACCGTTTCCAGCGCCGGCAGGCCGGTTTTAGGGTGAATGTCCACCGGGATGCCGCGCCCGTTGTCGGTAACGGTTACACTTTCATCCCCGTTTATAACCACTTCAATACGATCGCAATACCCGGCCATGGCTTCATCAATGCTGTTGTCCACGACTTCATATACCAGGTGGTGCAGCCCGCGTGCGCTGGTGCTGCCGATATACATGCCCGGGCGCCGGCGCACCGCCTCCAGCCCTTCCAATACCTGAATTTCTTGTGCCCCGTATTGCTGTCCGGTATCTTGATTCAGCAAGGCCGCAACCTCCGTTCATTCAATCAAAGAATGCAAAAAGCATTTTCCCCGGCATTCCATATTACCATATTAAGGTTACAAAAGCAACCTCGCCTGGTTGACCTAATTGTCATCCGAAAGTACGGCTGCCCTTTTTTTAAGCGTATTGCAGGAAATAGGCGAAATATAAACTTCCCGGGAGGTGATGACAAATGATTTTTCCTTCCCCTTTTCAGCTATAACCTGCAAAAAACCCTCATCCCTGGCTATCTCAATAAATTCGGCGGTTACCGGAGATACCTGTGCGCGAATGTCAAGAATGGCAATCACATCTTTTTTGAACACAACCAGGTCGTCACCCAGATGGAGAAACAATTTTACTCCCCCTCCCATATTTGACCGTCACGGATATAAACAACACCGGATGATTTATTATGCACCTCTTCACTGGTGGTAATAAACGACTGTGTCAAACCGGACAGGCGGGAAAAAAGCTGTTCCCGGCGCATACGGTCCAGTTCCGACAGCACGTCGTCAAGCAGGACCACCGGATATTCTTTAAAATCAAGGCGACATAACTCGATCTGGGCCAGCTTTAAAGAAAGTATGATGCTCCTTTGCTGGCCCTGGGAACCGTATTGACGGACATCAAAACCGTCCAGGCTGAACAATAAATCATCCCGGTGCGGTCCCCGGCCGGTTTGGCCGCGAACCAGATCTTCATTCAGGTGCTCCTCCAGCTGACCGGACATCAAACGGCTAATATCCCCGCTCTCCCGTAAACCGGACAGGGGAAATGAGCTGCGGTAGGAAATGACCAGTTTTTCTCCCCGGCCGGCTATCTGGTTGTATATATCCCTGGCCAGGGGGGTGAACCGGGACAGCAGGGACAGTCTGGCCGCCATGATCATGCCGCCGTAATGACAAACTTGTTCGTTCCAAACACTCAAGCCGGCCGGACGGCTGCGTTTTTCCCTGATTTTGCGCAACAGGTCGTTGCGTTGGGCCAGAGCGTGCTGATAGCGGCGCCAGTTAAACAAATAGCCGGGGTGGAATATCCCCAGTTCCTGGTCCAGCCAGCGCCTTCTCTCCTGCGGATTTCCTTTGATAATGGATAAATGATCGGGATTGAACACCACCGGGGGCGGTATTTCCGGTATCTGCCCCGGCGCCGCCCGGTTGCCGTTGACGGTAAACGTTTTTTTCGCGCCGGTGGTGAGCGACAAGGCCGTGTCCATTTTTCCCGTGGTCAGGGTAAGTTTTAATTCCACCCGGACGGACTGGCTTCCCTCCCGGATCAGTTCCCTTTCCCGGTTGGTCCGGAATGAACGCCCCGTCAAACCAAAAAAAATTCCCTCCAGGAGGTTGGTCTTGCCGGCGGCATTCGCTCCGGCAATAATGCAGCCGCCCGGCCGGGGCTGCCAGGAGATAAATTGATAGTTGCGAAAATTGTTCAGTTGCACACCGGTTACATACACCGGTTTCAATCCCCCCGGCCGGCACTGACCACTTCAAACTGCCGTCCCCCGGTTTCAATCAGATCGCCGTTTTGCAGCGTATAACCGCGTCTGGTTTCTACACGGCCGTTGACCCTGACCGCACCGGACTGGATGAGCAATTTGCCATGTCCACCGGTGGCGGCGACCCCGGCCCATTTTAAAAACTGCCCCAGGCGGATTCCCCCGGGAATATTTATTTTCCGGTACAATCAATCATTCACTCCTCGCCGGCTTCGGCTGCGCCGGTAACAGCAGGGACAGGTATTGAGTGTTTTCCGGACAACGGATTACCGCCGCGCTTAACGGACCGGTCATGTTGATGAGCACTTCATTCGAATTGATTGCGCGCAGGGCGTCGCAAAGATAGCGGCTGTTAAACGATATTTGCAGCGGTTCGCCTTCCACCTGCAAGTCCATTTCTTCCCTGATCCAGCCGGCTTCCGTATGTACGGAAAGAACACAGGCATCTTTTTCCAGGTTGAAGTGCACCACCGGCATTCCTTCAGTGATCAGCAGTGACGCCCGCTCAGTGGCTTCAAGCAATTCCCTGGTCACCGCTTTGATCCGGGTGCTGAATTCCCTGGGAATCACCTGTTGATAAGGCGGAAATTTCCCGGCGATTACCCGTGAAGAAATTTGCATAACGGAAGTAACAAAAAAAACATGGCTTTGAGATACATAAACAGTTACGTCTTCCTCTTCGCTGTTTCCTGTTATTTTTAACATCTCGGTAAAAGTTTTACCAGGGACAATGATACTTATAATTTCGTCCGCCTGGACGGGCAGCCGGCACCAGGCCAGACGGTGAGTATCGGTGGCCACCAGGGTGAGCGCGCCGTCCCGGATCTCCAACAGCGCACCTGTAAAAACAGGGCGGGTTTCATCTGTTGAAGCGGCGAAAATTACCTGGCGGATGACTTCCTTTAATTTTCCCTGGGAAATCAAAAGCGCCGGGGCTTCCGGCAATTCCGGCAATTCCGGGTATTGATCCGCCGGAAAGCCGTGAATGTTCGATTGTGATTGTCCGTAGCTGATTGTGGCGGCGCTTCCCGCAGTTAACGTTTCGATCAGGATTGGCACGTCGGGCAGGCGCCTGGCCAATTCTGTAATATAGCGCGCCGGCAGTACGATGTTGCCCGGTTCATGCACCGTTACCGGAACAGTGCACTCGATGGTTAGATCAAGATCCGTGGCGGACACGGTCAGCTGATCGGCCCCGGTTTTAAAAAGAATGCCGGAAAGGGTTGGCACCGGGTTGCGTGGTGATACGGCTTTCTGCACAATCTGCAGGGCATAGACAAGCGTGCTTTTGGTGGCCGAAAATTTCAATGCCGCACCCTCCTGTTTGATTAATATTTTGATCAAATTATAGTAGTAATAGTAGTAGGGACGTCTTGATTGTGGATAACCGCCTGCAGCCTTGATGCGCCTGCTTTCGGGCTGGGGATTGGTTGTGCGTTAATCACGCTTCTTTTATGTTTTTAATTAATTCATTAATGGTCTGTTTTATAATGGGATCATTTTCCATTTCTGTTTTAATTTTGTCACAGGCATGCAGCACCGTGGTGTGATCTTTGCCGCCAAAGGCCTCCCCGATTTGGGGCAGTGAGAGGTCTGTTATTTCCCTGGTCAGGTACATGGCGATTTGCCGTGGAAAAGCAACATTGCGGGTCCGTCTTTTGCTTTGAATTTCTTCCGGATGAATTCCGTAGTATTCGGCCACTTTTTTTTGAATATCGGGCGGGGTTATCTTTCGTGGCGGATCTTTCGGAAACATGTCTTTTAATATGTTCGCCGCCAGTTCGTTTGTCACCGGTATTTTATAAAGTGAGGCATAGGCGGCCAGGCGGATCAGCGCCCCTTCCAGCTCACGGATGTTGGACTGAATTCTTTGGGCAATATAGGCCAGTGTTTCGTCCGGGATGTTTATTTTGTCGTAAATTGCTTTTTTACGTAAAATAGCAATTCTTGTTTCCAGGTCCGGTGGCTGTATGTCAGTAATCAATCCCCATTCAAACCGGGAGCGCAGCCTGTCTTCCAGTGTGGGTATCTCTTTGGGCGGGCGATCGCTGGAAATAATGATCTGCTTGCTTGCTTCGTATAGGGTGTTGAATGTATGGAAAAACTCTTCCTGGGTTCCTTCTTTGCCTTGCAGAAACTGAATGTCGTCAATGAGCAATATATCCATGTTGCGGTATTTATTCCGGAAGTGTTCCTGTTTTTTGTCCCGGATGGCATTAATCATGTCATTGGTAAATTTTTCGGAAGTCACATAAGCCACCGTGGTTTGACTGTTGTTAGTCAATATGTGGTGGCTGATAGCATGCATCAGATGTGTTTTACCCAGGCCGACGCCCCCGTAAATAAAAAGCGGATTATAGGTTTGCGCCGGTGATTCCGCTACGGCCAGCGAGGCGGCGTGGGCGAACCGGTTGCTGTTGCCGACGACAAAAGTGTCAAAGGTGTATTTGGGGTTCAAAATGGCCGTTTCCGGTTCTTTTTCCCTTACCGGCAAGGTGTGACGGATACGGCTCAAGAGGGAGTCATTGATTTCTTCGGACGAAATAAAATTGATTTCTATATTCTCACAGGTGATTTCGTAGATGGTTTCTTTGAGCAGGGCGGCGTATTTGTTGGAAAGCCATTCCCGGTGAAAGTAGTTCGTCACTTCAATGAACAATGTATTGCGATGGAATCCCAACGGGTGCAGGGAGCTGATCCACGTTTCATAAGATTTGTCATCCAGTACTGGTTTGATTTTACTTAAGACGTTTTTCCATATCTGGTTGACTTCCCTAATTGCATCGTTGCGTGGCATATCCCGGTTACCTCCCGTTTTGTGGGCGTACACGGGCATGCCAAAAAGCCCCCTTGAGTTTGGGGCTTTTGGCAGGCCCGGCTCTAAAGTTGTAAACAAACTTAATCACAACGTTATCCACAGGTTGTGCATAAAAAGTTGTTTTGTTTCAGGGTGTTTCAATGATACCAAATTTCTGACCGGTTATCAACAGTCTTTTTACAGCCCTGTGGAAAATTGTGTATAACCGGTACAGTTGTAATTCACAGGTTTTCTTCTTGACGCAGACGGCATGTTTACTATATAATAAAGTGTAATGTGTCTATTATTTTCCAGTCCCCGCTGACGGCGGATCTCAGGGAGGGTGAGAATAGTTGAAACGTACTTATCAGCCGAAGGCCCGCAAACATAAAAAAATGCATGGGTTTTTGAAACGCATGGCCAGCAAGGCGGGCAGAAATGTCATTAAAAGGAGAAGATTGAAAGGAAGAAAAAGATTGACTGCCTAAGGCCGCTACCAGCAGTGGCCTTTTCCTAATTTAGCTTGCTTTTGTTTAATTACGGGACCGGTGGTTGGTGAGAGGATGTCCGGGATAACCACAATAAAATCAAATCGCGATTTTAAGAATGTTTACCGGCACGGCATCTCTTTCGCCAACCGTTCGCTTGTTTTATATCTGTTACCCAACCGGAATACGGGGACGCGTTTTGGTTTTTCAATCAGTAAAAAGTTGGGAAAGGCCGTGGTACGCAATTGTATCCGGCGCCGTTTGAAAGAAATTTGCCGCTTGAACCGCCAATGGTTTCCAGCGGGTTATGATTTGGTCATTATTGCGCGTCATGGCGCTGTAGATAAAGATTATCACTATTTATCAAAACATTTGTACGGCCTGGCTGAAAAGGCCAGGCGCAAAATCAACGGCGGGAGATGATTTTATGCGCCGTTTGGTGTTGGCGGTATTGATTTTTTATCAGAAATATTTGTCGCCATTAAAACCTCCCAGTTGCCGGTTTTATCCCACTTGTTCGGATTACGCGGTACAGGCCGTGAGACGGTATGGCGCGGGCAGGGGGTTGTTGCTGGCGGTCTGGCGCCTGTTGCGCTGTCAACCTTTTTGTCGCGGTGGTTATGATCCGGTAAAATAAGGAGGAGATCGTTTGGCTGTTTTTCAGGCGCTGGTTGATGGCATGACCTCGCTGATGAACTGGTTGTACCAGTTTACGGTACAAATTCATCTGCCCAATTACGGGTTGGCTATTATCCTGTTGACCATCTTGATTAAAATGGTGCTTTACCCTTTGACCTTCAAACAGATGCGTTCCATGGTCGCCATGCAGCAATTGGCGCCAAAAATAAAGGAGATTCAGGAGCGTTATAAAAATAAGGATCCGCAAAAAATGCAACAGAAAATAATGGAATTGTACCGGGAGCACAATGTCAACCCGATGGCCGGTTGTTTGCCTTTGGTGATTCAGATGCCCATATTGATTGCTTTATACCGTGCATTGCTGCATTTTAACTACTCCAACCCGGTGCATGCGCAGTTTTTTTGGATCAACAATTTAAGTCAGGTCGGGGATCCTTTCTATATTCTGCCGGTGCTGGCTGGTGCCACCACGTTTTTACAGAGCCGGATGACGACCAATGTTTCCGATCCGACCCAGCGGATGATGCTGATTATCATGCCGGTATTTATCGCCTGGATTAGCGCTACGGTACCGGCCGGACTGGCTCTGTACTGGGTGATTTTTAATGCGGTGGGCATCGTGCAGCAGTATTTTGTCAATAGACATACCCGCGGTTTGAAGGAGGCGCTGATGGAAGGTGGAGGAAGTCGAAAGGACGGCTAAGAGTGTTGACGAGGCCGTTAATCTGGCTCTGGCCGATTTGGGCGTGGCGAAGGAAGAAGTTGACGTGACGGTCCTGGAGGAGCCGTCCAAGGGACTGTTCGGTATACTGGGCGGCAAACCGGCGCGTGTCAAAGTGGCGATCAAAGACACAGCGGCCAGAAGAGCAGGCAATTTTTTAAAATCGCTTTTTCAGGCCATGGATATTCCGGTTGAATTGCAGATTGAAGAGAAGGATCGTTTGCTCAATATCAATATCAACGGTCAGGATGTGGGCGTGCTGATCGGCCGCCGGGGTGAAACGCTTGATTCGCTGCAGTATTTGTTGAATTTGTTTGTCAATAAAAATCAGGTGCAACGGTGCCGGGTGCTGCTGGATGTGGAAGGCTACCGCAGGCGGCGGGAAGAAACCCTGGAGCGACTGGCCTGGAAACTGGCGGACAAGGCCAGGCAGCGGGGGCGGAATGTGGTGCTGGAGCCGATGAGTGCCCAGGAAAGAAGAATTATTCATACGGCTTTGCAAAACCGGGATGATATTTATACTTTCAGTGAAGGCGAGGAACCCTACCGGAAAATAGTGATTTCACCTAAAAAACACGGGTAGACATTCTGACCCGGCCGGCGGTTTGCCTGCCGGGTTTTTTAAACCAGGCAATGGGAAGGTTTGTTTATGTGGGATGATACAATCGCCGCCATCGCCACACCCCTGGGTGAGGGGGGCATCGGTATTGTGCGTGTCAGCGGTCCGGAGGCCATGGGTATTGCCGGCAGGCTGTTTCAAAGCGCCAGCGGCGCAAACTGGCGGATGAAGGGCAGTCACCGTCTTTTCCGGGGGCGGGTGGTGGATCCGGCAAACGGGCGGCTTGTTGACGAGATTCTTCTGGGTGTTATGCGTGCGCCCCATACATATACCCGGGAAGATGTGGTGGAATTCAACTGCCATGGCGGTATTGTGGCAGTGCGGCGGGTTTTGGAACTGGCTCTGTCCGCCGGCGCGCGTCTGGCCGCTCCGGGTGAGTTCACCCGGCGGGCTTTTTTGAACGGACGGATTGATCTGGCTCAGGCGGAAGCGGTGATTGACCTGATTCGCGCCCGGACGGACACCGGTCTGGAAGTGGCCGCCGGACAGTTGACCGGACGGCTTTCCCGGCGCGTACGTCAGTTGCAGGATGAATTGCTCGGTTTGGTGGCCCGCGTGGAGGCATCCATTGATTTTCCCGAGGAAGATGCAGGTTTCAACAGTGCTGATGATTTGGAGTGCGGGCTTGCAGATTTGATTGATGCGGTGGCGCGGTTAATCCGGCAGGCGGAAACCGGCCGGGTATACCGGGAGGGAATCAGCACGGTCATTGCGGGCCGGCCCAATGTCGGCAAATCTTCCCTGCTCAATGCCCTGCTGGATGAAAACAGGGCCATTGTCACGGACATTCCCGGTACGACCAGGGATGTGATAGAAGAAGTATTGAATGTGCGCGGTATTCCCTTACGGCTGGCTGATACCGCCGGACTGCGCGAAACCGCGGATAAGGTGGAGAAAGCCGGTGTGGAACGGGCACGGGAACTGCTTCAGCAGGCGGAACTGGTGCTGTTGGTGATTGATGCCGGTGCGGGGTTGACTGACGCGGACCGGGAACTGATTAAGCTGGCCGGTCATAAAAAAGGTTTGATTCTGATTAACAAGTCCGATTTGGGCGGTGCCGCGGTTATTACGGAACAGCTGCGGGAAATGGATTCAAAACCGGTATTGAGTGTTTCGGCTCGCTTTGGCACCGGCCTGGAGCAGTTGCTGGATGCCATCGGGAACTTGGTGCTGTCCGGTGCCGTCGCTCCGGCCGGTGATTTGCTGGTCAGCAATGTGCGCCATCAGGATGCTTTAAAACGCTGTCTCAATCATTTAAAGGCGGCCCGCCTGTCTCTGGCCGGCCATATGCCGGTTGATCTGGCGGCGATTGATCTGCGCGAAGCATGGGAGGCGCTGGGGGAAATCACGGGCACGGCGGTCAGCGAGGATATTATAGACCGTATTTTCAGTGATTTTTGTATCGGCAAATGAGCGCTGTCATTGTTTGCATCAGGCGGGGTGATTATTTTGGAATATCTGGCCGGTAAATATGATGTGATTGTGGTCGGCGCCGGACACGCCGGCTGTGAGGCCGCCCTGGCAGCCGCCCGGATGGGTTGCCGTACGCTGGTGCTCACTCTGAATCTGGGCAATGTGGCTTTGATGCCCTGCAATCCGGCCATGGGCGGTCCGGCCAAGGGTCAGTTGGTGCGCGAGGTGGATGCCCTGGGCGGGGAAATCGGTCTTGTTACCGACCGGGCCGCCATTCAGATGCGGCTTTTAAACACGGCCAAGGGTCCGGCGGTACAGGCGCTGCGTGCCCAGGCCGATAAAACGCGTTATCATCTGTTGATGAAAAAGGTTTTGGAAAACCAACCCGGCCTGGACGTCAAGCAGGTGCTGGTGGAACGCCTGCTGGTCGGGCAGGGCCGGGTGCGGGGTGTGGTGGGCAATACCGGTGCCACGTTTCTGGCGCCGGTGGTGATTTTGACCACCGGTACTTATTTGAGCGGACGGATTATCATTGGTGATCTGGCTTATACCGGCGGACCGCAGGGGCAGTTCGCCGCCCTCGGGTTGTCGGACAGCCTGCGGGAAGCCGGTCTGGAACTGGGCCGTTTTAAAACCGGCACGCCGGCCCGGGTGGACAGGCGCAGCATTGACTTCAGTGTGATGTCGGAGCAGCCGGGTGATCGGGAATTACATAATTTTTCTTATTTTTCCCCTGTCCGGGAGCGTGTGCAGTTTCCCTGCTGGCTTACCTATACTACGGAAAAGACGCACCAGGTGATCAGGGAAAACCTGCACCGTTCACCGCTGTTCAGCGGTTTCATCCAGGGCCGGGGACCGCGCTACTGCCCTTCGATTGAAGATAAGGTGGTGCGTTTTGCCGATCGCCCCTGCCACCAGGTATTTATTGAACCGGAAGGGCTGGAGACCAACGAGATGTATGTGCAGGGTATGAGCACCAGCCTGCCCGAGGATGTGCAACTGGCCATGTTGAGAACATTGCCCGGTATGGAGAAAGTGGAATTGATGCGCCCCGGTTATGCGATCGAATATGATTACCTGGTTCCGTCCCAGTTGAAATTATCGCTGGAATGTAAAACGATTCGCGGTTTGTTCAGTGCCGGGCAGATCAACGGCACTTCCGGCTATGAGGAAGCCGCGGCGCAGGGGATTATTGCCGGTATCAACGCCGCCCGTTTTATTCGCGACCGGGAGCCTCTAATTTTATCCCGTGCCGATGCTTACATCGGGGTGATGATTGATGATCTGGTCACCAAAGGGATTCAGGAGCCTTACCGGTTGCTGACTTCGCGTGCCGAATACAGGCTGCTTTTGCGTCAGGACAATGCTGATATGCGCCTGTCGGATACCGGTTACCGGGTGGGTTTGCTTGGTCCGGAGCGTTACCGTGCTTTTGAAAAAAAACGTGAGGCCGTCCGTGAGGAGTTGTCCCGCCTGGAAAGAGTGGTTGTACCGGTATCCGGGGAGGTTAATCGCCTGCTGGCGCAGGCCGGCAGCAAACCGCTTACGCAGGCCGCTTCTCTGGCCGCTCTTTTACGCCGCCCGGAAATTTCCTACCAGTTAATCCGCGCCCTGCCGGTGGAACAGGTGGATTTGACCGCCGAGGTGCAGGATGAGGTGGTTATCGAAACCAAGTATGCGGGTTATATTAAAAAACAGTTAGCCCAGGTGGATAAATTTAAAAAATTGGAAGATAAAAAGATTCCGGATGACCTGGATTACAGCGCCATCCGCGGCCTGGCTGCGGAAGCCCGGCAGCGCCTGCTGGAGGTCCGGCCGCGTTCTGTGGGGCAGGCCGGCCGAATTTCCGGCGTCAACCCGGCTGATATCGCGGTGTTGCTGGTTTACCTGGCGGGTGTGAAGCGCGCGGACAAGCCTCCGGGCGCGAGTAATGCGGGAGCGGTTGACCGTGATGCCACATGATTAGAGACCTGTTGGAAAAGTATGCCACCGGGCCGGGCGTAAATATCGACACGTCCCGGCTGGGATTGTTTGAGCAATATTATGCCTTGCTCCGGGAGTGGAACGAACGGGTTAATTTAACCGCCCTGATTGAGGAACGGGATGTGGCCGTCAAACATTTTATTGATTCATTGACGCTGCTCAAGGAAGTCAATCCCGGCCGGGGCGCCCGGGTGGTTGACGTGGGTACGGGCGCCGGATTTCCAGGCATACCATTAAAGATTGCACGGCCCGACCTGCATTTGACGCTGGTGGAGTCGGTGCGGAAAAAAACGGAGTTTTTAACATGCGTGATCAACAGTCTTTTTCTTTCCGACGTGACAGTGATCTGCGCCCGGGCCGAAGACGCGGCCCGGCGGCGGGAATTGCGTTCATCTTTTGATTTTGCGTTTTCACGTGCGGTGGCTTCGCTGCCGGTGCTGCTGGAATATTGTCTGCCCCTGCTTAAAAACGGCGGCTTGTTTGTGGCCATGAAGGGTCCGGCGGTTGTTGAAGAGACGAAATCCGCCGGCAATGCCCTGCAGCTTTTGGGCGGGCTGCTGGAAAGAATTGTTCAATTCAAGCTGCCTTTTTCTGATGAAGATAGAAGCCTGGTGCTGGTAAAAAAAATAATGCCCACACCGGACAAATTTCCCCGGCGCGCCGGTCTTCCCGCCAGACGGCCTTTATAGGCGGTAATATTTTTTTAAAAAGCGGAAACAATAAGGGCCAGGAGGTGATTAAATGGCTGCCAATTGTCAGCAGATCAAGTGTAATGTTACCGAATGCCATTTTAACAAAAATGTGCTTTGTGATGCTCCGATGATTCAGGTGGACCGTAATGGAGTCGGCAGGGCTTCTCAATCACCGCAAACCAAATGTGAAACTTTCAAGCCACGCTCATAGTAGAATGCAAAGAGGAGGCTGTATGTGCAGCCTCCTCTTTTTATGTTCGCCCGGCATGTCTGC
>NZ_LYVF01000188.1 GCF_001655685.1 Desulfotomaculum copahuensis | reverse complement strand
TAATTTATCCTATTACATACATAAATTTACACGCGGTCCATTTCCAGCCACAAGGCCCTCTTCGTTCCATACATCCATCCACCCGGCGATGTTTTCCCGCCTCCGTGCACCGCCTTGCCCCCCGCCTCTGCTCAGTTGCCGTGCAATCAACCGGGAAACGGGCTTGCCCGTCTGTTTGCCGCCGGTTCGCTTCTTGAAACCAATTTTTCGAGGTGCCGTATGAAATCCACATTAATTCACGCCGCCAGGGTTTTGATCCGGATACAGGAAGCAGGTTTCAAACCGGCGTCGGATCATGCCGGACGGGTGGCCGGATATGCGCTGATGCTGGCCAGGCGGTTGGGGATGAGTGTCAAAGCGCAGGAACGCATTTATCTGGCCGGGCTGGTGCACGATATCGGCAAAATCGGCGTCAGCAGCGACTGTTTGATGAAACACGGCCCGCTTACCGCCGCCGAGTGGGAGGAAGTAAAAAAACACCCCCGGCTGAGCCACGAAATAGTCTCGGCCATTCCGGGCATGAAGGAAATCGGCGGTATTGTTCTGTACCACCATGAGCGCTACGACGGCAGGGGTTATCCGGAAGGACTGAGCGGGGAGAAAATCCCTCCCGGAGCGCGGCTGATTGCCATTGCCGACAGTTTTGACGCCATGACCGCAAGCCGGGTATACCGTCCGGCGGTGACCGGGCAAGAGGCGGTGCAGGAAATGCGCCGCTGTTCCGGCACCCAGTTCGACCCGCGGCTGGTGGAAACCTTCTGCCGGCTGGTGGAGCAGGGTGAAATCGGTGCGGATAAAACAATGGACATAACGGTGGAAGGATTTTTGTCGGGAGGCCGGAGATAAAATATGTTCAATTTGCCTTTGTTAAATAAAAAGAACCACACGGCTGAAAATACCGCAGCCGGAAATTCATCTACCGCCGGCTGCCTGTTGCCGGATAGCGATCGTCATCCTGCCGCTGCCGGCACGCCTGCCGCGCAAACAACTCCGCCGGCCGGTACGGAGTGCGTCCCCGGAACGGGCGCGCAAGCCGCTGACGCGGCGCCGGCCGGCAAGTGCAGGTCTGCGGTGGGCGACAGCGGCTGCCATAACGGGTATGCGTCCGGGGCCGGAAATAATGCCGTCCGCGGCGGGGATCCGCCGCATAACAGGGAAGACGCCGCGCGGAATGAACTGATTGCATGCGCGCTCAAGATCGCCCCGTTTATCAAGGGATTGCTCGGCGATCAGACCGGTGTATACCTGGCCGACTGTGAAAAATATATCTATTGCAATATCGGGGTGGTGCAGCTGAAGCTGCGTCCGGGAGACCCGGTGCTGGCCGGCAGCATGACGGCGCGGGCTTTGCAGACCGGCAGGCGGGCGGTGGCCAGGGTCGGCGGGGAAGTTTACGGCGTTCCTTACATCGGCACTGGATATCCGGTCACCGATCCGGAAACCGGCGAAACAGTAGGGGCGTTCGGTACAACGATGCCCGTTACCCGCCAGGAAAAACTGACTGCCGATGCCGAACAATTGGAAAACCAGGTCGGCGCCATCGCCATGGCCACCGGCAATCTGTCCGCCACCGCGGAAGAACTGGCCGCCACCACGGAAACGCTGAACAACAACGCGCAGGGCATCCGGGAGGAAATCAAAAAAACAGACGGCGTGGTTGCCTTGATTCAGGAAATCGCCGAGCAGACGCACATGCTGGGATTGAATGCGGCCATCGAAGCGGCCCGGGTGGGTGAAGCCGGCCGCGGCTTCAATGTGGTGGCCGGGGAGATCCGCAAACTTTCCCAGGAGACCCAGCGGTCGGTGAAAGACATTTTGCAGACACTGCAGAAAATGCAGCAATCGATCATCGAACTGACCCAATCCATCGAGCAGATGGCGGCGGCCACCCAGCAGCAGGCCGCCTCGGCGCAGGAGATCAGCGCCTCCGTCAACGAACTGGGGGCAATCGCGACGGATCTGAAAAAGCAGGCCGGCGACCTGCTCAATTAATTGTGGAACGTCATGGTGACATTTTACGACCGTCCCACTGTAAATATTCCCGTCCCGTTGGGTCTGTGGACATATTCCGACTGACCATATAATTCCTTATATCAATTATATACGAAAGTTTTGGTTAATTTTTGGGTATTCCATTGTTAAAAATTGATTATTTTTTTGTTTTTTCTTGCCGATCAAGGAGGAATTTTGGCAAGGCTGGCAAATTATAAATTTGGAAATGGAAAACAGCCCAAAAAAAGCTGGGAAAAAGGACACCCTGCCGAACGGGGGCGGAAGGTACGGGCCGGGGGTAAAAATCAGGCGGACGGTCCGGGAATAATTTCGTCCACAGTCCCATGCGGCACGGGCCGTTTAAAAAAGGTTCCCGTGCGGTTGCCGGCCGGCGGCATGTTTTCACGGTGCCGCTGAACGCAACGGAAAGTACGGGCCGCCGTTCCGGACCCGTGTACACTCATTAACGCATACGCTAATGCAAAACTCACCGGTAAACTCATCATCCGGTATCGTCAACTGAATATGTCCAGGGGCAAACTTCACCGAAAGGGAGGGACGCAAAGCCACGGGCCTACAGTGGGTAACCGCTAAGGTAGCCGGGCTGCGACAAGGCTTTCTTCCGACCTTTTGGGGCCGGATTATTTTTTGGCAAAATATGACATGGGGGTGGGATGAAGGGAAATGACGCCCAATCAGCCAGTTGACCGGCAGTAGAGACTTATATCGCCGGACAGCGCTTTTTGCCGGCCGGGCCGCCGGCGGAGCAATACGGCGGACCGCTTACAGGAGTGGGGGTGTGTTTTTGGATCCTTTCGGCAGTACGATCATCATGACACTGCAAAAGCAGCTGGACGCGTCGGCGCTGACGCAGCGGGTGATTGCCAACAACGTGGCCAATATCAATACACCGGGTTTCAAGAAATCGCGGGTGGCATTTACGGAGGAACTGCGGCGGGCTCTGGGGGAGGACGCCCTGCCGCTGAAGACGGACAACCCGCGGCAGATTGAAGCGCCGCTGCCATTGGCCCGGGTGGAACCCATGGTGGTCAAGGAGGAGGATACCACCATGGGTTACAACGCAAACAACGTGGACATTGATCAGGAAATGGTCAACCTGGCCGCCAATACGCTGACTTACCAGGCCGCCGCCCGGGCGCTGGGCGACCGGCTGGCGTTGCTTGATTACGTAATCAAAGGGGGATAACCAGCCGTGCCCTTATTTGAATCATTCGGCATAAGCGCCTCGGGCTTGACTGCTCAGAGGCTCTGGTTGGATATTATTTCGAACAATATCGCCAACATGCACACCGCCGGCCGTCCCGGCGACCCCGCCGCGCCCGTTTACCGGCGTGAAGCGCCTGTTTTTGTTGAAAAACTGCGCCAGGCGGCGGACGCCCTGCCCGGCCGCGGCCTTTCCGCCGCCGGCGTGGATGTGGCCGCCGTGGTGGCCGATCCCGCCCCTCCCCGGATGGTCTACGATCCGCGCAATCCTCTCGCCAACCCGCAAACAGGCTATGTGGCCTACCCGGACATCAACATCACCAACGAAATGGTGAACATGATCGCCGCCAGCCGGGCTTACGAAGCCGGTGTGACCACTTTGAACGCCGCCAAGGACATGGCTTTGAAGGGTCTGGCGATCGGCCAGGGATAGAATGGAGTGATAGCTATGGCCATTGCGCCGTTGCCGCCGCTGATGATGATCACCACCGGCGCGCAAACCACCGCTGCCGGAGGAACGAACGCTTTGATGCAGGCAACAGCGTCCGCCCAGTCTTTCAGTGCCGCCAACGTATCCGGGGCGAACGCCCCCTCTTTCGGCGACATGCTCAATCAGGCGCTGGAACAGGTGAATGGCTCCCAGGTGCGGGCCGACCGCACGGCGGAAGAGTTTTTCACCGGCCGCCTGCAGGATATCCACCAGGTTACCGTCGCCATGGAAGAAGCGCGCATCATGATGGATCTGGCCGTACAAGTGCGCAACAAAATGGTGGAAGCCTATCAGGAAATTTCCCGCATGCAGGTCTAGTCCGGGCGCCGGCTGATGCGGTACAGCCGGGCGCAAACAGTTTTTCAAGGCAAATTGATTACAGCCGGCCGGCGCCGGCGGAGTATCCAGCGCCGGCGTCATAGATGCTTTTTCAGGCGAGTTTATTACAGCCGGCCGCCGGCGGCAGCAACCCTGCCGGCGCCGTCAGGAGATGTAGTACCGGATGAATTATAACCAGATGCTGGCCAAACTGAAAGAACGCTGGCAGTCCCTGCCCCGCAACCGCCAGATTTTGTTTTCGCTGGCCGCCGCCGGCCTGCTGGCCGCGGTGATTCTACTGACGGTGCTGGTGACCAGGCCGGTTTACGCGCCGCTCTTTACCAACCTGGACCCGCGGGAGGCGGGGAACATCGCCAACGCCCTGCAGACGATGAAAGTTTCCTACCGGGTGGAGGATCAGGGCAAAACCATCGCCGTCCCGGCCGGGCAGGTTTATGACACCCGCATCCAGCTGGCCAGCAAAGGGGTGCTGGCCGATGCCGGCCCCGGTTTCTCCATTTTCGACAAGCAAAATTTCGGCATGACCGACGCTCAGTTTCAGGTGGAGTATCAGCGGGCGCTGCAGGACGAACTGCAGCGTACTATCAACAGCATGAGCGAGGTGCAGGGTTCCCGCGTACACCTGGTGCTGCCCAAAGACAGCGTATTTCTGGACAACCAGGTGCAGCCGTCCGCATCAATCCTGCTGCAGCTGAAACCGCTGGCCAAACTCAAACCGGAAGAAGTGCAGGGTGTGGTGGACCTGGTCACCGGCGCCGTGCAGGGGATGAAGCCGGAAAACGTACATATTGTGGATACGGCGGGCGAGGTTTTGACGGACAATCTGGCCCAGTCCGACGCGCAGCTGAAATTGACCCGGCTGTCCATGGACCAGTACCAGATGCAGCGTACATACGAAAAGCAGCTGGAGAGCCGCATCCAGCAGCTGCTCACCCCGGTGCTCGGCCAGGGGCAGGCGGTGGCCATGGTTACGGCCAGCCTGAACTTCGACCAGAGCAAGACTACCAGCATCACCTATCCCAACCCCGGACAGAAGTTGAGCGAGCAAAACGTCACCGAGAGCGGCTCCGGCACAGGGGCGGGCGGCGCGCCGGGAACCAATTCCAGCCAGCCGGGCGGCACCATTCCGGCGCTGACCGGCGGTAATTCCACCTACAACAAGCGCCAGACCACCACCAATTATGACGTGGGCAAGCAGGAGCAGACATTGGTACCCGCCCCCGGCAACCTGCGCCGGCTTTCGGTGGCGGTGGTGGTCAACGGCAATTACAGCGCGCCGCAGCTGCAGCAGATCCAGAGCATGGTGGCCGCGGCGGTGGGCCTGCAGCCCAACCGCGGCGACCAGATCAATGTTTCGGCCATGCCTTTCAATCTCAATCAGCAGCCTGTGACGCCGCAGGCGCCGCCGTTCACACCGGCCGCCCTGCTCAAACACTGGCCGCTGCTGGCCGGCGCCGGCGTGGTGCTGCTCGGACTGGTTTTGGCCCTGCTCCTCATCCGCCGCCGGCGGGCGAAAGCGGCGGCGGAAGAAATGATGCCGGAAGCGGCCGGAGCCTACGCCGAAGGCGCCCCTGTGCCGCCTGTCCCGGCGCAGCCGACGCGCCGGCAGCAGGTGCGCGATCTGGCGCGGGATAAACCGGCCCAGGTGGCCGAAGTGTTGAAGCTATGGTTAAAGGAGTAGATGAGCGGTGGCCAAGTTGAGCGGCGTGCAGAAGGCGGCCGTGCTTTTAATCACGCTGGGCGCTGATCTGTCGGCGAAAATACTGAAGCATTTTCCCGACGACGATATCGAAATGCTCACCCAGCAGATATCCATACTCGAAAACGTGCCCAAGGAAACGCAGGCCGCGGTGCTGGAAGAGTTCATGGAACTCTCCCAGGCCCGTGACTACCTGATGCACGGCGGCTACAAATATGCCCGGGAAGTGCTGGAAAAGGCGGTCGGTCCGCAGCGGGCCGAGGAAATACTGAACAAGGTGTCGGTGGCCATTCAGAACGTGCCTTTCAGCAGCCTGCGGCGCACCGACGCCCGGCACCTGCTCAACTTCATCCGGGACGAGCACCCGCAGACAATTGCTTTGATCATCACCCACCTGGTGCCCGAGCAGGCGGCGCTCATCCTCTCCGCGCTGCCGCCGGAAAAGCAGAGCGATATCGCCCGCCGGGTGGCGGTGACCGACCGCGTTTCGCCCGAAGTGGTCAAGGAAGTGGAAAGCGTGCTGGAGCGCAAACTGTCCATGGTGGTGCAGGAAGATCAGACGGTGGGCGGTCTGAAAACGCTGGTGAACATTCTGAACCGGGTGGACCGCAGCACGGAAAAAACCATTCTGGAGGAACTGGAGACATCCGATCCGGATCTGGCCGACGAAGTGCGCAAGCTGATGTTTGTTTTCGAGGACATCATCAAGCTGCACGACACCGCCATCCAGCGGGTGCTGCGGGAAGTGGACTCCAAAGACCTGGCCCGGGCCATGCGCGGGGCCAACGAAGAAGTCAACGAGCGTATCTTCAAGAACATGTCCAAGCGTGCCGCCGACATGCTGCGGGAGGAAATCCAGTTCATGGGCCCGGTGCGCCTGCGGGACGTGGAAGACGCCCAGCAGCGCATCGTGCAGATCATCCGCCGGCTGGACGAAACCGGGGAAATAATAATCGCGCGGGGTGGAGAAGATGCCATCATTGTGTAGGATCATCCGCGGGACCGACCCGGGTGGAACGGATACGTATTTCCTGGTACCGCGTTATGCTTTTCCCGTTTTGACCGTTGAAACACCGGGGCAAGGCAACGGCAACGGGAAAGGCGGCAGCAACGGCAATGGAAACGGACACAGACACGGCTGTGGCGGCCCAACGGCCGGCGCCGGGTTGGACACACTGCCGGACGGTGCGGACGGCCCGGACGGTCCGGAAGCGCCGGCCCTGGCGCGGGACGAGGCGGCGGAAATCCTTGCCGCCGCCCGGGCGGAGGCGGCGGCGCTGCTGGCGAGGGCGCGGGACGAGGCGGCGGCGGAGGCGGCCGTGATCCGGGAGGAGGCCCGCCGTGACGGCTATGCGGAAGGACGGCGGGAGGGCCGCCGGGCGGCGCTGGAAGAGGCGGCGGCCGAAGCGCAGGCACTGCGCCGGCAGGCCCGCGCCGTACTGGAACAGGCGGAGGAAATCCGCCGGAGCACGCTGGCCGGCCTGGAAGATGAACTGGTGACGCTGGCCCTGGAAATGGCCGGGCGCATCGTGGCCGCCCAGTTGACCGCGGAACCGGCCACGGTGCTGGCCATTGTCAAAGAAGCGCTGGAGGCGGCGCGGGTGCGGGAGCAGGCCGTGCTTTACGTCAACCCGGCCGATGAAGCAATGGTGCAGGCGCACCGGGCGGAGTTGACGCGCGGCCTGCCGCCCGGGGCGGCGCTGCAGGTGATTGCCGACGAAGCCGTGGCCGCCGGCGGCTGCCGGGTGGCCACCGGCGACGGGCAGGTGGAAACCTCCCTGGCCGCCCGCTGGCAGGCGCTGACCCATGCGCTGCGCGAGCCGGCGGAAGAGACGGGCGGCGGCAGGCGGCCGGACATGGCGGATGACGGTGAAAACGGTGGCATAACCGGCGCGGCCGCGGTGGGTTTTTGAGCCGGCCGGGCGCCGGGCGAAGACGCAAACTGCCGGGAACGGTTCCGGCCGGCCGCCGGAGCTGCCCGGTGCGGCGCAGTTTTAACGGGCTGTAAAAATAACGCGGCTGCGGAAAAAGGTTGGTGAGAAACAGGTGGAACCGGCACAATTACCGGAGACGGACAACCGGAAGAATGCGGCTTCCGGCGGCGGGGCCGGTGGAACGGCAAACCATGTGCCGGCCGTCTCCCGGCCGGGGGAAAATACCGGTCGGGAGACGGCCGCCCCGCGCCTGGAAGCGGCGGCAAACCCCGCGGACGGGCGATGGACGGAAGTACCGGCCTCAACCGGCGGCGCCGCCCCGGCCGGATTAGAACACCATTCGAAACGGCCGGCCGCGACGGATGATGTTCCCCCGCTCCCGGCCGACCTTTCCCGCTGGCGGGAAAAAGTGCGCCGGGCGCGGCTGCTGCGTCCGACCGGCCGGGTGCTGCGGGTGATCGGCCTGACGGTGGAGGCCGGCGGCATCACCGCCCGCATCGGCGAGGTCTGCCGCATCGCGGTGCCCGGCGAGGAGCCGGTGCCGGCGGAGGTGGTCGGCTTCCGCGACCGGATCACCCTGCTCATGCCGCTGGGCGAGCTGCGGGGCGTCTACCCGGGCTGCCAGGTGACGCCGCAGGGGCACAGTCTGACCGCCCCGGTGGGGAAAAGCCTGCTCGGCCGCGTGCTGGACGGCCTGGGCCGTCCCCTGGACGGCGGCCCCCTGCCGGCGGCGGAGGCTCTTTACCCGGTGGACAACGCCCCCCCCAACCCCCTGGCCCGGCGGCGGATCAGCGCCGTCCTGTCCACCGGCGTGCGCGCCGTGGACGCCTGCCTGACCTGCGGCCGCGGGCAGCGCCTGGGCATCTTTTCCGGCAGCGGGGTGGGCAAGAGCACGCTCTTGGGCATGATCGCCCGCTACAGCGCCGCCGACGTGAATGTGATCGCCCTGGTCGGCGAACGCGGCCGGGAGGTGCGCGACTTTATCGAGGGCGATCTGGGGCCGGACGGCCTGGCCCGCTCGGTGGTGGTGGCCGCCACCTCCGACCGGCCGGCGCTGGAACGCTTGAAGGCCGCCTTTGTGGCCAGCGCGATGGCCGAGTATTTCCGGGATCAGGGCAGGGACGTGCTGCTGCTGATGGACTCGGTCACCCGTTTCGCCATGGCCCAGCGGGAAGTGGGCCTGGCCATCGGCGAACCGCCGGCCACCCGCGGCTACACCCCTTCGGTATTCGCCCTGCTGCCCCGCCTGCTGGAGCGTTCGGGCATGGGGCCGCGCGGATCAATTACCGCTTTTTACACCGTGCTGGTGGACGGCGACGACATGAACGAACCGATTGCCGACGCGGTGCGCGGCATATTGGACGGGCACATCGTGCTGACGCGGCAGCTGGCGGCGCAAAATCACTATCCGGCCATTGACATACTGCAGAGCGTGAGCCGGCTGATGCCGGAGATCGCGGACCGGGAACAGGTTGAACAGGCCGGACGGCTGCGGGATCTGCTGGCCGCCTACCGGCAGACGGAGGATCTGATCAACATCGGCGCCTATGTGGCCGGCGCCAACCCGCGGGTGGATGCGGCCGTGGCCGCCCATGACGGGATCATCCGCTTTTTGCGTCAGGACATGCATGAAACGAGCAGTTTTGAGCAGACACGCGAAGCGCTGGCCGGGATCGGTACTTGAGCGGACGGCGGCAAAATTTTTCACAGCGGCGCGTGCTGACATGCCGGTTTGTCCGGCCGGCGGACCCGGCCGCGGAGATGAAGTATCCGGGGAAAACTGGCTCCGCCGTGCGAATGGAAAGTTGGACTGAAAACCTGTCTCCGCCCGGTTGCCGGCGTAAAAAGGCGTCTGAATCCGCCGTCCGGCGCCGGATCCGCGCCGGGGGGCTTGTAAAATATACAAAAACGGGGGTATCCAAGTGCGCAAGTTCAATTTTCACCTGCAGCCGGTACTGCAGCACCGGGAACGCCTGGAGGACGAGGCGGCGGGCGTCCACGCCCGCGCGCAGCGGGATTATTTGGATCACCTGACGGAAATGCAGGAAACCGCCGGCCGGCTGGAGAGAACCATGACCGGACGCAGCGGCGGCCGCCTGCATCCGGGCGAGGAATTTCACCTGCTGCTTTACCGGGGGTATCTGGCCGATACGCTGGAACAGCAGGAGGAGGCGGTGCAGCAGGCGCGGATCCGGCTGCAGCAGGCGCGCGAAGAAGCCCTGGCCGCCCGGCGCGAGCGTCTCAAGCTGGAGACCGTGCGGGACAGGCAGTGGCAGGAGTTCAATCTGGAGGAAACCCGCGCCGAACAAAAGGAAGCGGACGAGCAGGGGCTGCGCCTGGTGTGGCGGAGAAAATAGGCCCGGTCAGTGGATCAGGGGACGGTTCTCGGAAGTACATGATCTTGACTGCGCCATACCGCGGCAAAACGAATACTGGCCGGCTGATCACCCGCTGAGAGTGCCTGCCGGCAGGGAGTGAGCATAATGGAAGTACAGGCGGTAAATGTGGATAGCGCCCCGCGGAACATGCCGGCCGGCACCCGCGGCAGCGATCCGGGCGGGGCGGAAGCCTTCCTGGCCGTGCTCGCCGCGACTGCGGCCGGCAGCGCGTCCGCCGGCCGTCCGGCGGCCGGCGCCTGTGACGGAAGCGACGGCGGCACAAATGCGTGGCGGAGTGCGGCGGTTGCGCCGGACGCCGCGCGCGGGGCGGCGGCGGGGGCGGCGGACAAAGATGGAAGCAACCGGGCAGATGCGGCCGGCCCGGACGGAGACAAAACGGCCTCCGGTTGTGCCCCCGCGTCCAGGGATGACACAGACGCAGCCGCCGGGACGGGCAAGGACAAGGGCAAAACTGCGCGCACAAAACACGGTGAAAACGGAGGCGCTTCCACCGGCGCTGAAAACGCCGGCGGCGCTAAAGGTTCGGCCGCCGCATCGCCCGGCGCCGGCAATGCCGCCCAGGACGGCGCAGGCAGCGCGCAGGCGCAGAGCGCCGCGGGCGGCGCGGCCGCAGCCGCCGCGTCCGGGCAAGCCGGCGGAACAAACGGCGCCAACCCGGCCGGTACAGCGCCGAGCGGCGCCAACAGCGGACAGGCGGCCACCGCCGGGCAGGCGGCCGTCCCCGGCGCAGCCGGCATGGTGGGAAGCGCCGGCGGCGGGGCCGGCGCACAGGGCGTCTCCCCTAACCCGGCCGGCACATCCCCGGGCGTGCCGTCAGCGGGTGCCGCCGGCGTTACGGGCGGCATATCCGCACTGCCGGCTCAAACTGCCGCGGGCGCGGCAGCGGGAGGCGCTGTTCCGGGCGGGACGCCCGGACAAAACGGCGCCGGAGCGGCTCCGGCCGGCACGGCCGGCGGTACGGGCGGCGTCAACCCGGCCGGGACGGTTTTACCCGGTGGGGCAAACGCCGCCGGTGCGGCCGGTACGGCGACGCCCGGCGCCAACAGTGGGGCGGCGGCCGTCCCCGGCGCAGCCGGCATGGTGGGAAGCGCCGGCGGCGGGGCCGGCGCACAGGGCGTCTCCCCCAACCCGGCCGGCACATCCCCGGGCGTGCCGTCAGCGGGTGCCGCCGGCGTTACGGGCGGCATATCCGCACCGCCGGCTCCCACTGCCGCGGGCGCGGCAGTGGGAGGCGCCGTTCCGGGCGGGACGCCCGGACAAAACGGCGCCGGAGCGGCTCCGGCCGGCACGGCCGGCGGTACGGGCGGCGTCAACCCGGCCGGGACGGTTTTACCCGGTGGGGCAAACGCCGTCGGTGCGGCAACGCCCGGCGCCAACAGCGGGGCGGCGGCCGTCCCCGGCACAGCCGGCATGGTGGGAAGCGCCGCCGGCGGAGCCGGCAATCGGATCGTTTTCTCCGACCAATCCTATCCATCCCCGGGTGTGGCGTCACCGGACGCCGCCGGCGCTTCAACCACCGGTGCCGGGGGCCTGGCGGCCCCCGGGAGCACAGGCGCCTCCGCCGGTACGGGCGGCGCGGGAGCCGGCGCCGGTTCCGGCGGAGCGTTTCAAGGCGGCGGCACGCAAACCGGTTCCGCCTTCATGGGGGCTCCGCCTCCGCCGGGCGGGGTGACGCCCTTCTCCGTTCCGGCGGCGGGCGCCGGGGCGGCGGATAGCGGCGTAACAGCCGGGCTGCTGGCCGCGGCGCTCAGCCGCGCCGTACTGGAGCAGCAGGGGGGGCAGACCGTCCTGCGCCTGAAGCTGGTGCCGGAAGAGTTGGGGGAAGTGGCCGTCCGGCTGGTATACAATCACGGCGTCCTTTCGGCGCAATTCATCACCGCCAGCCAGGCCGCCCGTGACGCGGTGAGCAGCAGCCTGCCCCAGCTGCAGCAGAATCTGGCCCAGCACAACCTGCACCTGGAGGGCTTTTCCGTCCAGGTGGGCGCCGGCGGCTCCGGCTGGTCCGGCGGCACACCGGAAGGCGCGCCGGGCGGCGGCCAACCGGGGGAAGGGCGCAGTTGGAGCGGCGGCTCATGGCAGCCGGCGGACGGCGCCCGGCCGCAGGAGTACCAGTCCGGCGCGCCGGGCGGCGTCAACGCACTGATCTAGCCGCGCAGCGCAGCAGGGGCCGGTCCTTGTTGTATGCGGCGGCCGGCATGATTTTTCCGGCCCTGCGGTACCAGGCCGCAGGTTCTTGAAAGGCGGTTTTATCAAACCAGGGTATATAAAGGAGGTGGTTGCAAATGCAGGCCGCAGCCGTAAGCGGCAACAACCTGCAGCCCGGGACACCCAGCCAGGTCGCCAACCCCATGCAGCTGGACAAGGACGCCTTTTTGCAGCTGCTTGTGGCCCAGCTGAAGAACCAGGACCCGATGCAGCCGATGGACAACAACCAGTTCATCTCGCAGATGGCCCAGTTCAGCACGGTGGAGCAGCTGACCAACATCTACCAGACACTGGATCAGATGGCCCGGGAAAACGGGCTGACCCAGGGCGCGTCCCTGGTCGGCCACCAGGTCACCCTGACCGCAGACGACGGTTCCACGGTGACCGGTACGGTGCAAAAGGTGGCCCTGGTGGACAACAGCGTCTGCCTGTATGTGAACGACAAGCCATACGACATGAGCCAGCTGACGGAAGTGCAGTGACAGGCGGGCACATTCCGGCGGGTGTGGAATTCACCGGTCAACTGGTGATTTTACGACCGGCGCTACGGTTTATTAATACGGTTTATTAAACGGATAATTTCAATCCGCTGGCCGCAGCCGGATCTAATATATCCCGGTTTGAAGCAGCACATGAACTGCCCCGGCTTTTTGAATGACACTGCGTATAAATCAGGGCTGGAAGCCCGGGCCGGTTTACAGGGGGGATACAGCTATCTTTAAGCGGATTGCGTAGTATCAAACAACTGTTTATTAAAGGAGGCTTGCGAACATGCTCAGATCATTGTATTCCGGCGTGTCCGGCCTGCGCAGCGAGCAGACGGCCATGGACGTGATCGGCAACAACATTGCCAATGTGAACACCACCGGCTTCAAAAGCAGCCGGGCCAACTTCCAGGACATGGTCTACCAGATGGTGCGCGCCGCCAGCGCGCCAAGCGGCGGCGGGGCGGGGTCGGTCAACCCTTCCCAGGTGGGTACAGGCGTATCGGTGGCCAGCATCAGCTTGGACATGAACAATGGCGCGCTGGAAAACACGGGGCGCGCACTGGACCTGGCCATTCAGGGCAATGGGTTTTTCTGCGTCAAGGATAATTCCAATAATCTTTACTACACCAGGAACGGTAATTTTAATGTTGATGTAAAAGGTGATCTGGTGGATGAAAACGGCAACCTGGTTTTAAACAGCGCAGGCAGTACGATTAATCTGTACGGCACACCTGCGCATCAACAAATTACATCAATCAGTATTGGTAAGGATGGTAAAATAACAGCGTTGGATTCAGCCGGAGCCACAATAACTGGAATTAATAATATCGGCTTATTCCTTTTCAAAAACCAGGATGGACTAAAACAGGTCGGGCAGAACTATTTTCAACAAACTACAGCTAGCGGCACGGCCAGCGCGATCGGAACAATTGGTAGCACCACCATGATCAACTCCGGCTACCTGGAAATGTCCAATGTCGATCTGGCCCAGGAATTCACCAACATGATCACCACCCAGCGCGCCTACCAGGCCAACGCCCGGACGATCACCGTCTCGGACAGCCTGCTACAGGAACTGGTGGACCTGAAGCGGTAAAAGCAGTTAAACCCATTTATGCCGGTAATTTTTAATTAATACCGGCGTCCATGATAGGATGATTAATCATGCCTCCCATAAAAAAATTGCCCAACGGCGAAAACAACGGCAAAAAAGAGAAAGGCGGCGGCCTGCGCACCTTCATGCTGGTGCTCCTGGCCGTGCTGCTGGGCGGCGGGCTCACTTTCGGCGCGCTGCGCTACACCGGCGTGCTGTCCGGTAAGCCGGCCCAGGCCACACCGGTGGAGCAGTCCATGGATACACTGGATCTGGGCAGCAAGGTGCTCAATCTGGCCGACGCCGGTCCGAGCCACTTCCTGCGGGTGGACGTGGTGCTGGCCTATCCCAGCGGCGACAAGGCGCTGGCTGACGAGCTCAAAGCCAAGCAACCCCAGGTTACGGAAGCGATGCTGACCGTACTGCGGGGAATGACCAGTCAGCAGGTACTGCCGGTGAAAAACCAGGACTCGATCAAGCAGCAGATCCTGCAGGCGGTTAACGCGCAGCTGATTCACGGCAAGGTGGCCGGTCTGTATTTCACCGATTTTCTGGTGCAGTAGAGGGAGCCGCCGGGTTCTGTCTATGTCCTGTATTTTTCCATCACCTGCGAATTTCCTGGTGCAGTAGCGGGAGCCGCCGGCACCGGCGTTTGCGCCCGGCGGCTGAAACGAACCGGCCGGCGCTGCGCAATCAAGCAGCGTAAAAAGGACCGCCGGTACCGCGCTTTTCTATGTGTGGCAACCGTGCGGCAACCGCGCAGGCCGGCGCCGGACCGGAATGCCCTGTCGCAACCCTGATTGAACGGGTGCGGCGCCGGCCGCCGGGAAGCGCTCTGATCACGCAACACAGTGAAGCAAGAAAGTGGGAAGGCCAAATGATCACCGAAGAAGAACTGCAGAACTTGATCAACCGCATGGAGGGCGGCCCGGCCGTAAAACGGGTCAGCTTCCCGTCCCTGACGCCCGGAGCGGGTACAGACCGGATGAAGGTGCCCCTGGAATACCTGGGGGACGTGCCGATTGTCGTGACGGTGGAACTGGGCCGCACCACCATAAAAATACGGGATATCCTGCAATTGAGCGCGGGCTCGGTGGTGGAACTGGACCGGCCGGCCGGCGACACGGCCGATGTGCTGGTCAATGACCAGCCGTTCGCCCGGGGGGAAGTGATCATCCTGGGGGCCAACTTCGGCGTGCGCATTGAAAGCATTTACGACGCCTTCCAGCAGCGCGCCGCGGGTGGGGACGGGCATTGAGCGGCGGCATGGCGGGCAGCGTGATTCAGCTGCTGGTCTATTTAATCCTGATCTGCCTGCTCGCCTACCTGGTTGTCCGCTATGGTCTGGGACGCCGTTTCGCTTTTCTGTCCGGCCGGCGCATGCGGGTGGTGGAGCAGCTGCCCCTGGGCCCCAAGGCTGCGCTGACCCTGGTGCAGGTGGGGCATCGCTACTACCTGCTGGCCCACCAGGACGGCGCCGTCGTCGTGGTGCGCGAATTCGAGCAGCTGCCGGAGGAACTGCCCGTGCCCGCCGGGTATGCCGGGCAGTGGTCTTCCCCGGCGGCGGACAGGCTGGCGGATTGGCTGGAACAAATCAAGGAATGGATTGCGAAACGAAGAGGTCGGGGTAAATGAGTCTGTCAAAAACAGCAGGTGTGCAGGTTCAACCGGCAGAGCGCAAAAGGTTTTCCGCCATACCGCGGCGCGTCGCGACAACCGGACGGGCGATCCGGCGGCCGGCTGCCACCGGACCTTTGGCCCCGGGACAAATTTTCCGGCGACCGGCGTTCCCAAAAACCGCGACCCCCGGACAGGCGCGCCGGTGGCTCCTGTCCGCGCCGGTACTGTTGGCCGTCATCTTGATTCCGGCGGTCCTGCTGATCCTGCCGGCCGCGGCGCAGGCGCAGCCCCTGCCGGGCATCAACCTGCAGGTCAACCCGTCGGACAACCCGGCCCAGGTGGTGGACAGCGTCAAGATCCTGGTCCTGCTGACCATTCTGGCCCTGGCGCCCGGCCTGCTGGTCATGGTGACCAGCTTCACGCGCATCGTGGTGGTGCTGTCCATTTTGCGCAGCGCCGTCGGCATCCAGCAGACGCCGCCCAACCAGGTGATCATCGGCCTGGCCCTGTTTTTAACCGCCTTTGTGATGGCGCCGGTGTTCACCCAGATCAACGACCAGGCGCTGCAGCCTTATTTAAACAACCAGTTGACCCAGCAGCAGGCCTGGGATGCGGCGGCCAAACCCCTGCGCGCCTTTATGCTCAAGCAGACCCGGGAAAAAGACCTGGCCCTGTTCGTGAAGCTGTCCAAAACGCCGCAGCCGCGCAACGCCGGCGACGTTTCCCTGCTCGTGCTCACGCCGGCCTTTGTGATCAGCGAACTGAAGACGGCCTTTGAAATGGGCTTTCTGCTCTATGTGCCGTTCCTGGTCATCGACATGGTGGTGGCCACGGCCATGATGTCCATGGGTATGTTCATGCTGCCGCCGGTGATGATCTCCCTGCCTTTCAAAATTTTGCTCTTTGTCATGGTCGACGGCTGGTACCTCGTGGTCAAGTCCCTGGTGGAAAGCTATCATTAGACGGGTTGGTGGACATGGTGACTGATACATTCGTTTTACAAATCACCCGGGAAGCGCTGGTGATGATCCTGCTTCTGTCGCTGCCCACCCTGGCGGTGTCGCTGATTGTCGGGCTGGTGATCAGCGTCCTGCAGGCCACCACCCAGATCCAGGAGCAGTCGCTGACCTTTGTGCCCAAAATGATTGCTGTTTTCGTGGTGCTGGCCATTCTGGCGCCCTGGATGATTCATTTGATGACCACCTACACCGAACAGATTTTCAACCGCCTGCCGGGGTTGACACAGTAACTGCGGGGGGAACGCACCTTGCTCAATTACGATCAGGCAGCAGTATTTATTTTAATCCTGATCCGGATCAGCGCCTTTCTGGCGGCCGGGCCGCTGTTCGTTTTTCCCAACGTGCCGCAGACGGCCAAGGCCGGGCTGGCCCTGGCGCTGACGGTGGTGCTTTTTCCGGTGGTGGCCTCCCCGTCCTTCCACGTCCCCGGCGGCCTGTTGGGGTTCGGCCTGCTGGCGGCCAGGGAAGCCGCCACCGGCCTGGCCATCGGTTTTGTGACCGGCCTGGTTTTTCAGAGCCTGACCATCGCCGGGCAGATCATGGACATCCAGATGGGCTTTTATATGGCCAACCTGTTCGACCCCATGATGGGGCAGCAGGCCACGATCACCTCGCGCTTTTTGTACCTGCTGGGCATGGTGCTGTTTTTCATCCTGGACGGCCACCATGTATTAATCGCCGCCCTGGCCAAAAGCTTCGACCTGGTGCCCCTGGACGGCCTGGCTCTCACCGGCGCCGGTACGCTGGCGGTAATCCGGGTATTTGCCCAAACGGTTGCCCTCGGCGTGCAGATTGCCGCGCCGGTGGTGGCGGTGGTGCTGATTGTGAACATCTGCCTGGGCTTGTTGGGGCGCACCGCGCCGGAGATGAATGTTTTCATGCTCGGCTTTCCCCTGCAGATCGGCCTGGGACTGCTTACTTTGAGCGTGATGGCGCCGCTTTTGGGCGTGGTCTTCCGCTCCCTGGCGCAGTTGATGGAAAGCAACCTGTACATAGTGTTAAAAGGGATGCATTGATTGCCGGTTGCCGTTTCCGGTGCCGTCCGTGGCGGGCCGGCTTAAAAGCACAGGGTTTGCGCAGATTTTTGAAAAGGAATGTACCGGCCTCGGCCCGCCCCGGCGGCGGACGCGGCGGACCGGCGTAAATCTTCGCATTATCTATTGAAAGGAATGTTTCGTTATGGCCCGGGGCGGCGCACAGGACAAAACGGAAGCACCAACCCCGCGCCGGCTGCAGGAAGCCAGGCGCCGGGGGCAGGTGGCCAAAAGCCGCGACTTCAGCGCCGCCGTGATCCTGATGGCCGCGGTGCTGCTCTGCTACATGCTGCAGGTCAGGGCGACCGTGCAGTGGGAACAGGAGTTGAGCTGGTATTTCAGCCACTGCTTTTCCTTTGACCTGCCGCCGCAGAACCTGCCCTGGGTGCTCTATGATGTGGGCATGCACGTAATGCGCATGTTCGCCCCCTTTTTCGTGGTGCTGGTGGGCGCCGCCCTGGCGGTGAACATCTGGCAGACCGGCTTTATTTTCAGCACGGAGAGCCTGAAATTCTCCCCGGACCGGCTGAATCCGGTGAACGGCCTGCAGCGCTTGTTCAGCCTGCGCAGCCTGGTTGAGCTGGCCAAAAGCGTGCTCAAGGTGCTGGTGGTGGGGGCGGTGAGTTTTTTGACGGTCAAGTCGCGCCTGCCCGCCCTGCTCATGATCTTCACCCGCCCGGCGGAGGCCGCCTTCGGCACGGTGAGCGGCACCCTGCTGGCGGTGGCCGCGGCGGCCGGCGGCACCTTCCTCGGCCTGGCCGTGCTGGACATGTATTTTCAGCGCTGGAGTTTTACGCGCGACATGCGCATGAGCAAGCAGGAAGTGAAAGACGAGCTCAAGCAGACCGAGGGCGACCCGGTGGTCAAGGGCTGGCAGCGCCGCCGTATGCGTCAGATCCTGCTCAACCGCATCCGTCAGGAGGTGCCCCGGGCCACGGTGGTGATCACCAACCCCACCCATGTGGCGGTGGCCCTGCGCTACGCGGAAGATGAAATGGCCGCGCCGCAGGTGGTGGCCAAGGGGGCCGGCGACCTGGCCCGGCGCATCCGGGAAATCGCCGCCGAAAACAACGTGCCGGTGATGCCCAAACCGGAACTGGCCCGCGCGCTCTACCAGCAGGTGGAGATCGGCGCGGAAATACCGGTGGAGCTCTACCAGGCGGTGGCCCAGATCCTGGCCCTGGTCTACCGGCTGAAGAAAAGACGGCCGCCGGCCTGAAAAACGGGATGACCGTTGCCAAAGGCCGCCAACAGGGGCCTGTCCCCTTCGGTATTTGCCGGATTTGATAAATAATGGCTCCGGTCCATACACACCGGTTCACCGGCTGGATGAACGGCGCGACATGCCGCTCCACACTCCCGCCGGCGGGACCGGCAGCCGGAAGATATCTTAGCAGATGGAGGCAATAACCATGCCCGCACGGACGGCGGTAAAAACACAACTCAAGCGCAACACCGACCTGCTCATTGCCGGCCTGGTGGTGGGCATCGTGCTGCTGATCATCATTCCCATGCCCCCTCACGTGCTGGATGTGCTGCTGTCCCTGTCCATCACTATCGGACTGACCGTGCTGCTGATCACCATGTTCACCACCGAGCCGCTGCAGTTCTCCATCTTTCCCTCGCTGCTGCTGGTCACCACCCTTTACCGGCTGGCGCTGAACATCTCCTCCACCCGGTTGATCCTGGGCCAGGCCTACGCGGGCAACGTGATTGACGCTTTCGGCCATTTCGTGGCCGGCGGCAACTATGTGGTCGGATTCATCGTTTTCATCATCATCACCGTGATCCAGTTCGTGGTGATCACCAGCGGCGCCGGCCGGGTGGCCGAGGTGGGCGCCCGCTTCACTCTGGACGCCATGCCCGGCAAGCAGATGAGCATTGACGCCGACTTCAACTCCGGCCTGATCACCGAAACGGAGGCGCGGGAAAAGCGCCGCCGCCTGCAGCGGGAGGCCGACTTCTTCGGCGCCATGGACGGCGCCAGCAAGTTCGTGCGGGGCGATGCCATCGCCGGCATCATCATCACTCTGGTGAACATCATCGGCGGCCTGGCCATCGGCGTACTGCAGATGAGCATGCCGGTGACCGAGGCGCTGCGCACATACACCGTGCTGACCATCGGCGACGGTCTGGTCACCCAGGTGCCTTCAGTGCTCATATCCACCGCCGCCGGTATTCTGGTCACCCGGGCCACCTCCGACGCCAGCTTCGGCGCGGACATCTCCCGGCAGTTCACCGCCTTTCCGAAAATCCTTTTCGTGGTGGCCGGAGTGCTCTTTGTGCTCGGCTGCATCCCGGCCATGCCGAACATCCTGTTTTTGAGCCTGTCCGTGGCGGCCTTTTTCGCCGCCCGCAGCCTGGCCCGGGAAAAACAAAGGGAAGAAACCAGCCGCCGGGAGGCGCAGGCCCGCCAGCAGATGCAGCAGAGCCGCCGGGAGCCGGAAAACGTGGCCACTTACTTCCAGGTGGACCCGCTGCAGATTGAATTCGGCTACAACCTGATCCCGCTCACCGATGAAAACCAGGGCGGCGACCTGCTGCACCGCCTGGCCGCGGTGCGCCGGCAGTGCGCCCTGGAGATGGGCATTTATGTGCGGCCGATCCGCATCCGGGACAACCTGCAGCTGACGCCCAACACCTACGTCTTCAAGATCCGCGGCGAGGAGGGCGCCCGGGCCGAACTGATGCCCGGCCACTTCCTGGCCATGGACCCCGCCGGCCGGGAAAAGGACATCCCCGGCATCCCGACCACCGAACCGACCTTCGGCCTGCCGGCCTGGTGGGTCACCGCGGCGGAGAAGGAGAAGCTGGAACTGGCCGGTCTGACGGTGGTGGATCCGTCCACCGTGCTGGTCACCCACCTGACGGAGTTCATCAAAGCGCACGCCCACGAACTGCTGGGCCGCCAGGAGGTGAAGGAACTGCTGGAGGCGGTGAAGGAAAAGGACCCGGCGGTGGTGGAGGAATTGTCGCCCGACCTGCTCGGCCTGGGCGAGGTGCAGAAGGTGCTGCAAAACCTGCTGCGGGAGCGGGTGCCGCTGCGGGACATGGTCACCATCCTGGAGGCGCTGGCCGACGGGGCGCGGCTCAACCGGGACGCCGACTTTCTCACCGATCATGTGCGCGGCGCCATGGCCCGCACGCTCAGCCGGCTCTACCTGACGCCGGAAGGCAAACTGGCCGTGTTCACCCTGCATCCGCGGTTGGAAAAAACGCTGGAGGACGCCACGCAAAAGACGCAGCTGGGCGCCTATCCGGTGCTGGAGCCGGGACTGGCCCGGCAGGTGCTGGAAAAAGTGCGGGCGGCGGCGGAAAATATGAGCATCAAGGGTTTGACGCCGGTGGTGCTCTGCTCCCCGCGGGTGCGCCTGCCCTTCCGGCGGCTGATTGAACGCTACCTGCCCAATCTGGCGGTGCTGTCTTTGAATGAGATTGCGCCCGATATTGAAGTGGAGGCGCTGGGGACGGTGACGGTGGAATGAAAGTAAAAAAATACGTGGTGCGCGAAATGCAGGAGGCTATGCGCCTGATCCGGGACGACATGGGTCCGGAGGCGGTGATCATCAGCAGCTACCGCCTGCCGCGCCAAAACCTGCTTGACTTTTTCCGGCCGCTGCAGCTGGAAGTGACCGCCGCGCTGGACGAACCGCCGGGCAGCGCCGCCCCGGCCGGCCTGCCGGCCGGGCGGGGGGAGACGTGCACCATTGAAGTGGGCGCCATTGCGGCCGGCTGCGGTGATGCCGTGCGCGGTGCGGCGGATGCCGTCCGGTTGGCGGGCGTGGTGCGGACGGTGCTTCCTGGCGGCCGGCCTGCGGTCCCGGCCGTCCGGGTGGAAAATTCGACTGTAAAGGAGAAATTTACCGCTTCCGGGCAGGAAAATGGTCCCTCTTCATTTAATATAATCCTCAAACAACAGGAGGAAACGCTGATGGAAGGTGATCCGGCGCGCCGCTGGCGGCGGAAACTGCTGGAAATGGAAGTGTTGCCGGAGGTGGTGGAGCGCCTGCTGGACGGCCTGACCGGGCCGGACGGGGAGGAGGATGAGGCGGAGGAACTGCTCCGCGTCCGTTTGAAAAGCCGCCTGGCCGCTCTGGTGGAGCCCGCCTACCGGCCGCCGTCCGGCGCGGCGGTGAACCATACGCCGGCCGGCGCCGTCCGGCCGGAACCGGTTGCCGGCCGGGCACTGATCACCGGGAGGCGGGAAAGATTGCTCCCCGGGGAGGATGCCGGCGGTGTTCAGCACGGTTCCGCCCCTCGCGCAGTGCACGACGGCCCTGTGCCGGACGCCGGGCCGCCGGAGGCGTCCGGCCGCCATACGCCGGCCGGACATCCGGACCATGGCGCTGCCCGGCTGTCCGGCCGGCCCGGACGGGATACCGGCGCGGAAAAAGCCGTTTATGCCTTCATCGGCCCGACCGGGGTGGGTAAAACCACCACCCTGGCCAAGCTGGCCACCCGGCTGGTCCTGTTTGAAAACAGGCGCATCGCCCTGGTGGCCCTGTACAGCCACCGCTTCGGCGTGGCCGAGGAATTGAAATTTTATGGCGAAACTCTGGGCGTGCCGGCCGAAGTGGTGATGACCCCGGCGGAACTGGCCGCGGCCGTGCGGACGCACCGGGACAAGCACGCGGTGCTCATCGACACCGAAGGCGTCTCCCACCGCAACGCCGCCCAGCTGCTCAAACTGAAAAGCTTTCTGGACGTCCTGGAACCGGGGCGGGAAATTTTCCTGACGCTAAGCGCCACCACCCGTTCGCGCGACCTGCTGGACATGGCCGGTGCTTTTTCACGCACCGGTTTCACCCAACTGGTGTTCACCAAACTGGACGAAACAGCCGTGCGCGGCCCGGCGCTCAACCTGGTGCAGCAGACCGGCCGCCCGGTGTCCTATGTGACCGCCGGCCAGAGCGTGCCCGACGATCTGGAAACCCTGACCCCGCGCCGGCTGGCGGCGCTTTTGCTGGAAGAAACAGACTAGGGGCGTAAAATTAATGCGGAGGCGCCTACCCGGTAAGCCCGGCCGGGCACCGGGGCGGCGACACCATGAAAACAGCTGTGGCGATGGATACAGCTTTCCCCGTCACATTTGCCAACACATCTATTTTGACCGGTCTGGAGAAGGCGCCTGCGCCCGGAGATCCGTCCGGCCCGGACCAAAACCGGGAAAAATCATGGGGGTTTGTTTCATGTGGGGCCGGCAAAACGAAATAAAAACCGGAGTTTTACGCCGGAGTGCCGGCGCGGGCGCTTTCGCCCCCGCTTGCCCGGAGGCCGCCCCGGCCGGCGCGCGTGTGCTCGCCGTGGCCAGCGGCAAGGGCGGGGTGGGCAAGAGCAACCTGACGGTGAACCTGGGCCTGGCCCTGGCCGCCCTGGAGCAGCGGGTGATCATCCTGGACGCCGACCTCGGCCTGGCCAACGTGGAAGTGCTGCTCGGCGTGACGCCGCCCGTCAACCTGTTCGACTGCCTGTACCGCGGCCGGGACATCCATGACGCGCTGGTGCCGGCCCCCGGCGGCGTCCGCTTCATCTCCGGCGGTTCGGGCTTCCTGGAACTGGCCAACCTGGATCAGCAGCGGCGCAGTCAGCTGGTGGCTTCGCTGGCGCAGCTGGACGGAGAGGCGGATTTCCTGCTCATCGACACCGGGGCGGGCATATCTAAAAACGTGCTGGCCTTTCTGGCCGCCGCCGGCGAGGTGATCGTGGTGATCACCCCGGAGCCGACCTCACTCACCGACGGCTACGCGCTGATCAAGGTGCTCTCCCGCTTCCGCTCCCACCGCGAAGTGCTGCTGGCGGTGAGCCGGGCGGCCGGCGGGGCGGAGGCGCGGGAGACGGCGCGGCGCGTGGAGGCGGCGGCCGGCCGCTTTCTGGATATCGGCGTGCGCTATCTGGGCGCCATTTACGAGGACCGGGCGGTGAACCGGGCCGTGCGCGCGCAGCGTCCCTTTATGCTGGCCGAACCGCGCTCCCGGCCGGCGCGCGCCGTGGCGGACATGGCCGGCCAGCTGCTTACCGGACGGCGGGAAGAAGCGGCGGTGCGCCGTCCGGGGATCAACGGCTTTTTCAGCCGTCTGGCCCGCGCCTTCGGGTAGACATGGCGCAATGCGGGCCGGGATTGCGCCCGGACATTTCGCCCGTCGCTGTACTCCGGTCAATGATTTTCCAAATTAACGGCATCATTGCGGTCAACAGCCGTGCTAGCGGTGCGGGGAGCTGCATTACGTTATTCACTGGGCCGTGGAAACAGAGCACCATCCGGCCGGCGGGCGTTTCCAGCTCCTGACACCCGACATCCGACTTCTGAAACGGAGGGGCCAGTTTTGCCTGAAAACCAGGAACTGCGCATCAACACGAAAATTCAAGTGGCCCGGACGGGAGAGCGGGACTGGTACGCCTCCGCCATTCAGGACATCCGCGGCGGCGAGCTGTACATCGCCGTCCCCCGGCTGCGCGGAGACGCCCTCACCTTCGCCGCGGGCGACCAGGTACAGGTGCGGTTTTACGGCGCCGGCGCCAGCTTTGTGTTTCCCGCCCGCTACCTGGGCCGGACCGCGGACGCCATTCCGCTCTACCGGCTGGCGCGCACGGGGGAAATTGAACGGGTGCAGCAGCGCAGCCACGTGCGCCTGAAAGCCGGCCTGGACGTGCAGTACGCCCCGCCGCCGGAAAAAAACCGCCGCCCGCGCTACAAAAAGGGCTATTCCGTGGACATCAGCGGCGGCGGCATGCGCCTGGCCGTAAGCGAGCCGGTGCTGCCCGGCCGCGAACTGCTGCTCAAATTCACCCTGCCCCTGCGCCGGGGAGCGAAAGAAATGGAATTGACCGGGCGGGTGATCCGGTTGTTTGAATCCGAATTCGAAGGCGCCAAAACCTACCAGGCGGCGCTGGAGTTCACTGATTTGACCCGTTCCCAGCAGGACGCCATAGTACAATACATTTTTCAGCGCATGGCGGAACAGGCCCGGCTACGCTAACAGTTTTACACAGGGCGGATACAGGCCGGGCTCAACGCAAAGGGTGCGGCCGGCCGGAACCATGGCCGGGTTTGCACAGGCCGCCGCCCGGGTGTCACCGGAGCAGGGAAATGGCCCGGACCGGCTGAAAACCATCCCGCCGTTCTGATAAACAAGGGCACGTCCCCGTGTCTTTACCGTCAAGGACTGATATCTATGGATAAAGACCTGCTCTGGCAGCAGTTCAGACAAAACAAAAGCCAGGAATTACGCCACCAGCTGGTGCTGTCCTACCTGTGGCTGGTCAAGCATCTGGCCGGCCGGCTGGCGGTGCGCCTGCCCGCCTGCATCAGCCAGGAGGACCTGGAGAGCTGCGGCGTCTTCGGTTTGATCGAAGCGGTGGACAAGTTTGACCCGGATATGGGGCGGGACTTTGAAAGCTACGCCTACGCCCGGGTGCGCGGCGCCATGCTGGACGAAGTGCGCCGGGCCAACTGGATTCCGCGCACCATGTGGCATAAACTGCAGCTGCTCAAAGCCACGCGGGAAAAGCTGGAGCGCAAACACCACCAGGCGGTCACGAACGAAGCGGTGGCCCGGGAAATGGGCGTCAGCACGGCCGAAATAAACCGGCTGGACAACCATTTTCAGCGCATCTACACCCTGTCCCTGGATGAAATGGTCACCGCCAGCGGCGGGGAAACCCTGCGCCTGGGCGATCTGATCCCCGACCCGGCCAGCCCCGATCCGCTGGACAAGGTGGCCGAGGACGACAACCAGCGCCTGCTGGCGCAGGCGGTCGCCGCAATGAGCGAAAAGGACCAGCTGGTGCTGTCGCTTTACTACCGGGAGCGCCTGACGATGAAAGAAATCGGCCTGGTGATTGGGGTGACCGAATCCCGCGTCTGCCAGCTGCACTCCCGGGCGCTGAACCGCCTGCGTCAGAAGCTGAAGGAAATGGAGGAAACAAAATGATCCGGGGCATTTACACCGCCGCGGCCGGGCTGGACGTGCAGTCGGCGCGGCTGGACGTGATTTCCAACAATGTGGCCAATATCGCCACGGCCGGCTTTAAAACCGACAATGTGACGCAGAAGACCTTCCCCGACCTGCTGCTGGTGGAAAGCCAGCCCCGGCCGGGGGATGTGCCCGTCGGACCGAGCTGGCGTCCGGTGGGCGTGATCAACCAGGGCGCCGCCGTGAACGGCGTGTATACCGACTTCACCCCCGGCGCGCTGCAGGGCACCGGCAAAAGCACCAGCCTGGCCCTGACGGCGCCGGACAGCTTTTTCACCGTGGCCGACCCGGCCAACCCGGGCGGGGTGCTCTACACGCGCGACGGCGATTTCGCCGTGGACGCCGGGGGCTACCTGGTGGACGCCCGTGGCCGGCGTGTGCTGGGCGTAAACGGGCCGGTTCAGGTCAACAACGCCAATTTCCAGGTTGACCGGAACGGCCGGATAACCGTGTCCGGTCAGCCGCTGGACCAGTTGCGCATCGTGCAGTTCAACAATCCGGCCGGGCTGGTCAAAACGGGGGACAACTATTTCCGCGCCCCTGCCGGGGCGGCGCAGCCGGCCGTCAACCCGGGCGTGCGCCAGGGTTACCTGGAGGGTTCCAATGTGAATGCGGGCGCGGCGATGGCCGGCATGGTCAGCGCCCTGCGCGCCTACGAATCCAATCAGCAGACGCTGCAGACGGAAAACCACCTGCTCGATCTGGCCATCAACCAGGTGGGCGTGCTGCGCTAACCGCCCGGCAAACGGCCGGCGACGCGCGGGCAAAACCGTGCCGGGCGGGCGGCCCTGCGCCCGGCGGCGTCTTTCAGGCGCGAAACACCGCGGCCCTGCGCCCGGCGGCGTCTTTCAGACGCGAAACACCGCGGCCCTGCGCCCAGCGGCGTTTTTCAGACGCGAATCATCGCCGCCGGCGCTGCAAGGGCGGCGCCATCCGGCGGACCGGTCAATCTGTACCTTACCTTTGAAAATAAACTGCGAGGTGATTCCCATGCTCCGCGCCCTGTACAACGGCGTTTCCGGCATGACCGCCCAGCAGTCCATGCTGGACGTGGGCTCGAACAACATCGCCAACATCAATACCACCGGCTTCAAAAAGTCGGAAATCTCCTTTAACGATTTGATCTACCAGCAGATGGGCGCCGAAGGCATCCCGGCCGTGCCCTCCAACGGGACCGGCGGCGGCACCGGCGCCAACGGCGCCACCCCGCCGGTGGTCGCCCCCACTTCGGGCACCGGCGTGCGCGTGGCCGCCACCATGCGCGATTTCCGCCAGGGCTCCCTGCTGCAGACCGGCCGTCCGCTGGACGTGGCCATCGACGGCCAGGGCTTCTTCAAAGTGACGCTGCCCGACGGCACCAGCGCCTACACCCGGGACGGCTCCTTCAACGTGGACGCCAACGGCAACCTGGTCACCCTGCAGGGCTACCAGGTCGCGCCCAACATAACCGTAACCACGCCCTACAGCGCCATCGAAATCACCCGGGACGGCAACGTCAACGTCACCGACAGCCAGGGCAACGTGACCAACGCCGGCCAGCTGGAACTATATACATTCAACAACCCCGAGGGACTGGTGGCGCTGGGCGACAACCTGTACGCCACATCCGCCGCCAGCGGGCAGGAGACACAGATCGACCTGAGCCAGAACAGCAGCGTCTCGCTGCGTGCGGGCTACCTGGAAGGCTCCAATGTCAACCCGGCCGAAGAAATGACCCGCCTGATCGTGGCCCAGCGGGCCTATGAAATGAATGCCGGCACCGTGCGCACGGCCGATCAGATCTGGGGCCTAGCCAACAGCCTGGTCAAGTAGCCGCGGCGTACGTGATTTGCAACCCAAACCTGTAAAGGGGGACTGGAATGGAGCCGGCCAGAGACCGCATTGAAATACAGGTCGGCATTGCCGATTACAAGATTGCCAGGGAGCCGGGCCAGCTGATCACCCTGGGACTGGGCTCATGCGTGGGCGTCAGCCTGTACGACCCGGCGCTCAAACTGGGCGGACTGCTGCACCTGATGCTTCCCGACAGCACACAGTTCAGCAATGTCACCCGGCCGGCCAAATTCGCCGACCTGGGCATTCCCCTGATCATCGGCGAGATGAAAAAGCAGGGGGCGCGCCTCAGCCGCCTGCAGTCCAAGCTGGTCGGCGGCGCGCAGATGTTTTCCGGCCTGGACAGCAAAATGACGCTGAACATCGGCCGGCGCAATTCGGAAATGGCGCGCCAGATGCTGCAGCAGTACGGCATCCCGATCCTGGCGGAAGAAGTGGGGGGCAACCGGGGGCGGACCATGATCTTCGACACCAGCGACGGGCGGGTGCTCATCCGCATGCTGGGCAGCAAGCTCAAGGTGATCTGACATGGACTTCGCCCAATTCAAGGACCGGGTACGCAAAGACTTCCGCCTGGACCTGCAGAGCTATAAGGAAACCCAGCTGCGCCGGCGCATGGACGCCTTTCTGGCCCGCCACCGGCTGAATGATTACGGCGTATTGTTCCAGCTGCTGCGGGACGACCGGGCCGTATACGAAGCCTTCCTGGATCACATGACGATCAACGTGTCGGAATTTTTCCGGGACCCAGCGCGTTTCAAAGAACTGGAAGGCGCCATCCTGCCGGACCTGCTGCGCGCCAAAAGCCGCTTGAACATCTGGAGCGCGGCCTGCGCCAACGGCGCCGAACCCTATTCGGTGGCCATCATTCTGGAGGATCTGGCGCCCGCCCGGCGGCACCGGCTGGAGGCCACCGACATCGACAAAAACATCCTGGCCAAAGCGCAGCAGGGTAAGTATGCCGCCGACGCGGTGCGCAACGTGGACGCCCGCCGGCTGGCCCGTTATTTCACCCGGGAGAACGGCTCTTATGTGCTCAAGGAGGACATCCGCCGGAAGGTATCCTTCCACCGGCACGACCTGCTCACCGAACCGTTCATCCGGGACTGCGACCTGATCCTGTGCCGCAACGTGACCATCTACTTCACCCGGGAAGCCCAGGACCGGCTGAACCGGCAGTTCGCCGCGGCGCTGTCCCCGGGCGGCGTGTTGTTTATTGGAGGCAGTGAAATGATTTTCAATTATCAGGAACTGGGTTTGGATAAAGTGAGCACTTGTTTTTACCGAAAACTTGAACATAGGGGGGCGGGCCGGTGAATTACCGCACTCTGTCGCCCGCCGAACTGGACGCCCTGCAGGAAATCAGCAACATCGGCGTGGGCAACGCCGTCACCTCCCTGGCCCAGCTGATCAACCAGCGGGTGGAAATGAGCGTGCCGCGCGCCTGCTTCCTGCCCTTTGAAGAAGTGATCGCCCTGGTGGGCGGCTACGAGGAACTGGTCGGCTGCGTCAGCCTGCGTGTGCTTGGCGACGCCCCCGGGATGGTCCTGTTCATCTTCAGCGAAGAGAGTACATACCGCCTGGTGGACATGCTCATGGGCCTGCCGCCGGGCAGCACCGCCGCGCTGGACCAGATGGCCGAATCGGCGGTGAAGGAGGTGGGCAACGTGCTCACCGGTTCGTTCATCAGCGCCATCGGCATGATGACCGGCCTGAAAATGATCACCACCGTGCCCCTGTTTGCCTTCGACATGCTGGGGGCGGTGCTCACCTCGCTGATGGTGGCCGCCGGGCGGGTGGAGGACCAGGTGCTGGTGATCGAAACCGGCATGTTCAACCATAATGACGCGCAGATTAAAGGACATTTTTTCCTGCTCACCGAACCGGGCGCCATTGACCGGCTCATGGCCGCCCTCGGTTTGGGTGCGGGCCAGGCTTGAAAAAACCGGAGGGGGAAACAGCATTGGGTAAGAAGATCCTGGTGGTGGACGACGCCGCATTCATGCGCATGATGATTAAAAACATCCTGCTCAAAAATGGTTACGAAGTGGTCGGGGAAGCTGAAAACGGCAAGCAGGCGGTGCAGATGTACGCCGAACTGAAGCCCGATCTGGTGACCATGGATATCACCATGCCCGAAATGGACGGCATTGAAGGCGTCAAGGCCATCCGCGCCCTGGATCCCGACGCCAGCATCATCATGTGCAGCGCCATGGGCCAGCAGGCCATGGTCATGGACGCCATCCAGGCCGGGGCGAGGGACTTCATTGTCAAACCGTTCCAGCAGGACCGCATCCTGCAGGCCATCGAGCGGGTGTTGTCCCGCCCCCGCTAGCAGGCGGCCGGAAAGGGGTTTATCGACATGCAGGAAATTCTAAGCCAGGGGGAAATCGACTCGCTCCTGGCCGCGCTCACCTCCGGCGAGCTGAGCATGGAGGAGGCCAAACAGGGCCGGGAACGGCAGGTCAAGGCCTACGACTTCCGCCGCCCGAACAAGTTTTCCAAGGAGCACCTGCGCACACTGGAAATGCTGCACCAGCATTACGCCCGGCTCCTTTCCAGTTTTTTGTCCGGCTACCTGCGCACTACGGTGAATGTGGAAGTGGCCACGGTGGGGCAGATGATTTTCGAGGAATTCATCCGCTCCATTCCCATTCCCACCGCGCTGACCGTGTTCGGTTTAAAACCGCTGGAGGGTTCGGCGCTGTTCGAAATCGATTCCCAGCTGATTTTTTTGATCATCGACCTGCTTTTCGGCGGTCCGGGCAACGCCGGGGATCAGATGCGCGAACTGACCGACATCGAAATCACCGTGGTGCGCCGGCTGATGGAACGCATATTGGAAAACCTGGCCGCTGCCTGGCATGACTTTTACGCCGTCACACCGGAAGTGCAGGGCATCGAAACCAACCCGCGCATGCAGCAGCTGTATTCCCCCAACGAGGTGGTCGCCCTGATCACCTTCTCGGTGGTGATTAACGAGGAAGAGCGGGGCCTGATCAACCTCTGTCTGCCGTACATAGTGCTGGAACCGCTGATTTCCCGCCTGTCGGTGCGCCAGCAGTTCAGCCGCCAGGTGGGCGCGCCGGGCGAGGACGACATCCGCCGCCTGGGCCACTGGCTCGGATTTTCCCGGGTGGAGCTGAACGTGCTGCTGGGCGAGGCGGAAATCACCGTGCGCGAACTGCTGCAGCTGCGGGAGAGCGATATTCTGGTGCTGAACCGTGCGTTGAACCAGGATCTGGATCTATACGTGGAGGGCGAGTTGAAGTTCGGCGTGCAGGCCGGCCGGATCGGCTCAAACCTGGCCGTGCAGGTGGTCGCGCTCACCGGGGAGGAGAAGGAAGATGCCTGACGATAATTTCTTGAACCAGGATGAAGTGGACGCCCTGTTGAAGGCCGTGGACAAGGTGGCGCCGCCGGCCGGCGAGGAAACGGCCGCCGCCGTGGACGCCCCGCCCGGCGGGGAAACGGCCGCGCCGCCGGAACGGGCGGTGGAAGCGGCGGGCGGTGCCGCGGCGGATGCCGGTACGGCCGGGGAAGCGGCGGCCGTCGCGGGGGGCGGCGCCGGGACGGCGGCGGAGGCCGCCGGTGAGCAGGCGCCTGCAGGCGGGCCGGCCGGGGAGGGCGCGGCGGCGGACGGGGCGCCCGGCGGTCAAGACACCCCCCCGGCCGGGGAGGAGGTCGCCCCGGGTGTGGCGCCGCCGGCCGCGAACACCGCCGGGGCGGACAAGGAGCAGTCCGCCCCGGACGCCGCGGGCACGCCGGATGACGGCGGCCTGCTCAGCGCCGCCTGCCGGCAGGCGGCGGAGCTTTCGCCTGCGGAGCAGGACGCCCTGGGTGAAATCGGCAACATCTCGATGGGCTCGGCGGCCACCACGCTGTCGGAACTGCTGGGGCAGAAAGTGAACATCACCAGCCCGCGGGTGGTCACTTGCCTGCAGGAAAAGCTGTTCCAGAGCTTTAAAATCCCCTACATTGTGATCCAGGTGGAATTCAAAGAAGGGCTGCAGGGGTTCAACGTGCTGATCATCCAGCTCAAGGACGCCATGATCATGGCCGATCTGATGATGGGCGGCGATGGCACGCACGCCGCGGAGCAGATCTCCGAAATGGAGCTTTCGGCCGCCTCGGAGGCCATGAACCAGATGATCGGCACCGCCTCCACCTCCCTGGCCACCATGTTCCACCGCACGGTGAACATATCGCCGCCCGCCACTACGGTGCTGGAGATGACCGAAGGCCGGGTGGACTACCGCCTGCCCACGGAGGATCCGATCGTGGTGGTTTCCTTCAAGATGACCATCGGCGCGCTGGTGGACACGGAAATCATGCAGATCATGAGCATAACCACGGCGCGCGAGGAGGCCGCCTTGCTGCTGGCGCAGCTGGTGGAGCCGGCGGACTGGGAGCAGCCGGCCGCCGCCGGCGCGCCAGCGGAAACGCCCGCCGCCGGCGCTTCCGCCGCGGATACGGCCGGCGCGGCACCCGCGGGCGCCATTAACGCCGGGGAAACGCCCGCCGCCGCCGGCAACGGCGCCCGGGCCGCGCACCCGCCGGGCAACGGCGCCGGCCGCCGCACCGTGCTCAGCGAGGAGGAGCAGCGCAAGCTGGAACTGCTGCTGGACATCCCGTTGAAAGTGAGCGTGGTGCTCGGCCGCTCCCGGCGGCCGATCAAAGACGTGCTCGGGCTCACCCCGGGGGCGATCGTGGAGCTGTCCTCCCTGGTGGACGAGCCGGTGGAAGTGCTGGTCAACGGCACGCTGATTGCGCGCGGGGAAGTGGTGGTGGTCAACGAGAACTTCGGCGTGCGCATCAACAGCATCATCAGCCCGGAAGAACGGGTGGAGCAGCTCGGGCCGCGGCATTAAACCGGCGGTGCGGCCCGGCCGGTGGCGGGTCCGGCTGGTGTGCCCGGGCGTCCTGCAGTGCGGTTGCCGGCGGGCGGCGGTACGCGGGAGGGTGAACAAACCCCGCCCGTGTCCGCGCGTGTTTCAGTGAAGCGCAAACAAACCCGTCCGTGCCGGCGCGCGTTACCGTGGGACGTTAAACAAGTCCCGCCCGTGTCACGCGCGCTCTTGTGGAGCGCGAGCAAATCCGTTCGTACCGGCGCGCGTTACCGTGGGACGTTAAACAAGTCCCGCCCGTGTCACGCGCGCTCTTGTGGAGCGCGAACAAACCCGTCCGTGCCGCGCCTTCCGTGGAGCGCAAACAAGCCCTGTGAGCCGGCGGCTCACAGGGCTTGCCCCATGTTCCGGATGTTTTTGTCCACGCCCGGGCATACCGGACGTGTCCGGCCCTTCAGCCTGCTACTTCAGGCCAACGGTGATCGCCCGGGTTTTCGCATTCCAGTTCACCTGCGCCCCGAATGCCTCGCTGACAAAGCGCAGCGGCACCATGGTGCGGCCTTTGACCAGCCTGGCCGGCACCTCGAGCGTGACCGCCTTGCCGTTGCGGTAGGCCTTGATCTGCTTGAGGGTCAGTTTGACGGTCACCTCGCCGCGTTTGGCGGTGACGGTGCCTGTCTTGCCGTCCCAACCCACCTGCGCGCCCAGCGCTTCAAAGATCGCCCGCAGGGGCACCAGCGTGCGCCCGTTTTCCACCACCGGCGGCACGTCGAAAGTGAGCTTTTTGCTGTTTACAAATACTGCGATGCCGGCCGGCTGCGCCGGACTGTAAACAGCGGCGGTGACCGTCTGCGCGGTCCGGGCGCCGGCCGTGGCGGCCGCCGCCGGGGCGGCCGCAGGCGCCATATACACGGCCGCGGCCAGGGCCAGACCGGCCAGCAGGGGCAATAAAGCCTTTTTGAGCAATATATTCACCTCCTTTTCCAGCACTAAGCACTATAACTTCGACAGCATTCCAAATATTCCTGCCCCGGCCGCCGGATGTCCGCCGCCGGCCGCCCATTCCGGTAGAGCGCCGGCGGCTGTGCGGCCGCCGCATCAAACGCCGCCCGCGGCGGCGGACCCCGCGCCGGGGGCGCGGAAATTTTCATGCCGCCAGGCAGGATTTTAAAATATTTTTGTAGAATAAAAAAGTTTATGCCATAAATCATATTTAAGGAGCGTGCACATGGCTAAAATTGTCGCCCTCGACGCGGCCAAAACAAAAATAAACGTACAGCCGGCCGCCGCCGAACCCTGGACCTACCAGGCGGCCTTCTGGGGCCTGGCCCTGCTGCTTTTTTTCCCGCCCTTCTTCCGCGGCCTGTTTTTCGCTGCCGATCAGGAACGGGCGCTCATGCTGGCCGCCTTGATTTGCTGGTGCGCCTGGCTGTGGAAACACGGCCGGCGCGATTATGCCTTTCTCTCCCACCCGCTGGACTATTTCGCCCTCGCCCTGCCGGCGGCGTACATACTGTCCTCCTTTGTGGCGGTGAACGCCGGCCTGGCGCTGGATGAGATCGTGAAGAACGTCCTCTATTTCCTGGTTTACTGGACGGCGGTGCAGGTGGTGACGGGGCAGCGTGAGGCGATCCGGCTGCTGCATGTGATCTACCTGGCCGCTGTGGGCGTGGCCCTGGCCGGGCTGTTCACCGCCACCGGCCTGGCCAGTGTCAAAGACGGCTTTTTGGGCGGGCGCATCTACTCCACCTTCCAGTACCCCAACGCCCTGGCCAGCTACCTGACGGCGGCGGTGTTCCTGGGCCTCTTCTTCAAATCAGAATACGGCGCACTGGCCCTGCGCGACGCGATTACCGACCGTACACTGCTCAAAACGCTGCCGGACAGGCTGTTGCGTAGCCGTCCCTTCGGCTATCTCTATAAGGCGCTTGACTTCATCCTGCTGGCTGTATTGTTCGGCACCAAATCGCGGGGCGGCCTGCTGGTCACCGGCGCGGCCGTGGTGCTCTACCTGATCGGCCTGCACTGGCAAAAACGCCTGCCCGTCCTGCTGCACCTGGTGTTCCTGGGCATCCTGGCCTATCCGGCCGCCCGCCTGTTCATCAATGCCGCCACGGCCAAACAGATGGCCGCGGCCTGGCTGTGGATGCTGGCCGGACTGGTGCTCACCCTGGCCGGACAGTGGGCCTGGAATTTTCGGCTGGCCGGCTGGGTGGACCGGTTTGCCGCGGTCAAGCGGCGGGTCAACCTGACCCTGGGCGGCATACTGGTTGTGCTGGTGGCCGGGGCGGCCGGTTTTTTGGCCCTGCACCTGCATAAAGTGGATACATTCAAATACCTGCGGGACGCCATTGAAAGAATGTACTTCGTCAAGGACGCCCTGGCCATGATCAAACAGCGGCCCGTCCTGGGCTGGGGCGGCGGCGGCTGGCAGGAGGCCTACCGGGGCTTCCAGGGCTACCTGTACAACTCCAATCAGGTGCACAGCTATTACTTCCAGGTGACGGTGGAAACAGGCCTGATCGGACTGTTGGTGGTGCTCGGCATCTGGATCTGCTTTCTGTGGGCCGGCCACCGCGCCCACCGGGCGGCGGAACCGGGCGGCACCGGAGAGGCCCTGATCTGGACCGTGACCGTGGCCGCGCTGGCCATCGGCGCCCACGCGCTGATCGACTTCGATCTGTCCCTGTCCGCCCTCACCCTGGTCTTATGGACGCTTTTCGCCTGCGCCCGCGCCCTGGCCGGAAAATGGACTGGCGCGGAAGGACAGGGCCGGTTATAATGGTAACAAAAACCAGGGGTGATCCGGATGGAAGACCAAACCCTGCATCAAAAAGTGGACCGGCTGACAGAACAGGTGGCCCGGTTGGCGCAAATGATCGGCACTGTAGCCGAAGGCCAGGCCGGTCTGCGCCGGGAAGTGACCGGTTTGGCGGAAATCCAGGCCGGAATGCACGGGGAAGTGATCTCCCTGGCGGAAGGCCAGGCGGATCTGCGCCGGGAAGTGACCGCTCTGGCGGCCGGCCAGGAACTGTTCCGCAGCGAACAGGAAAAGATGCGCGGGGAAATGAAAGCCGTGCAGACGGCTGTATTTGAGCTGCTGGATGGCCAGAAAGCATTGCGGTCGGCGCAAAATGACATCCTGGAAAAGATCGACATTATTGCCGAAATGTACGGCAGACATGAGTATGAACTGAAATATTTGAAGAAAAAGGTCAATCCGCTGCCGCCCGCACTGCAGGCGCTGGATAAAATGCTGGCACGCGAATAAACAAACAGGAGCGCATGATGAGTAAAAAGAGCAGAAGAAAACCGGTGGCCATCCCGGCCTCCGCCGAACCGCCGGTCAAACAGGTATTGAAACAATCGAACCAGGTTAAAGCGGCGAAACCGGCCGGCCGGCGACAGGACAAGCACCGCCCGGCCCGGCCGGCCGTGCTGGCCGCCGCCACCGTGCTGTGCGCCGCGGTATTTCTCACCGGCGGCTCGCTGGCTGCGGCCGGCAACTACGCCCAGCAGGCCGGCGCCCAGCTGCAGGCCGGCAACGCCCAGCAGGGCCTGGCCGATCTGCAGAAGGCCGTCACCTACAACCCGTTCAACGCCGACTACCACGGCGAACTGGCGCGCGTCTACCTGGCTACCGGCCAACCGCGGCAGGCGCTGGCCGAAGCGCTGCAGACCGCCGCGCGCAGCGAAAGGCTGGCTGACGCCAGGGCGCTTTTGGCCCAGGCCTACCTGGCCAACGGCAAGTACGAAGAAGCGGTCGCACACGCCCGCCGGGCGGTGGAACTGGCCCCCTACCAGATCAACTGGTACGAAACGCTGGCCGCCGTTTACGCCGGCGCTGGCCGGGGCGAACTGCAGGCCGGACAGAAGGACGCCGCCCGCAGGCACCTGACGGAAGCGCTGCAGGTGCCGGCCATGATCCAGGCGCGGGTGAACGGCCTGGGCGCGGAAGAAAAGCGCCTCTGGAAGGACGCTCCGATGCTGGCCGTCACCCCGCACCTGCAGCTCTACCTGGGCGAGGCCGAATACATGCTCGGCCAGCAGCCGCAGGCGGAAAAGGACCTGCAGGCCGCCAGCGGCGACAATCAGGCTAAAGGCGAGGCGCTGACCTGGCTGGCCGTGCTCAAGCACAAGCAGGGCAAAGAGGCGGAGGCGCAGAAGCTGCTCCAGCAGGCGGATGCCGTAAACAAGGGCTACACAAACATGTACAGCCAGCTGGTTAAAACGCCCGTGCTTTAATGAATGCGTGTCCCGCGCCGCCTGAAAATTAATGACGGATCGCTTCGGGACCGGGGAAAACCCGGTCCTTTTTGACGCCCAAAAAGCAATGGTAAATGTCGAATAATGTCGAAAGATTTTCCCAGAGATTTTGTTTCTTTTTGGAGGATTATCCAAAACAGCAGAGAATATATGCCTGTGTAATAGGAACCAATCACCATGTAATGCAACCAACCACTCAACTATAGTTGGTACTGGGGGATCATTCCAGGTCCCAAACCCACCCAATTTCAGCCAACCGCTTTCACCCCGTCATCCGGGGTGAGGAATAAACATACAGGCACTGGGGAGGTGACGCCCGGCGGTTGATTCTCAACCGTAAAAAGATCAGCCAGGAGGTGAGAGGTGATCTAATTGGCCAATATCTACAGCCGTCCCAAGGCGTATGTCTCGTTCCAGGTGCGGATCTCGCCGGATTTGAAAGAAAAACTGGCCCGACGGTCCTTTGAAACGGGAGTCAGCCAGGCCTCCATTGTCATCGCCGCCCTGCAGCACTACCTGGACGCGGGACTCACCCCGCAGAGCGAGCAAATCGAGGAGGAGGAGGACGGCACCGGCGGGGAGGATGAAGACCGTCCGGACCGGCGGTAGCCGTCGAGTGGAACCGCGCCGGCAGACTTGGGATATACGACTGTGGGAGGTGAGAGGTGAGCGTGTTTGGCTAATGTCATCGGCGGCGCCAGGGCGTACGTGGCCTTCCAGGTGCGCGTCTACCCGGAATTGAAGGAAAGACTGATGCAGCGCTCCATGGAAACCGGCCTCAGCCAGCGGGAGATTGTGGCCGACGCCCTGAAATCCTACCTGCAAAAAGCGGATGAATCCGGCGCTGGGACGAAAGCATCAGTCACCAGGAAATGAAGACCGCGTCAAACCCAAAACTACCCAGAGGGGCGGCCCGACCGCCCGAAAAGGAGGATTGTGCTTTTAATGCATAAGTCAGCCAATATGAAAAAACTGAGCGTACTGCTGGTGCTGGCCATGATGGCCATGATGGTGTTTTCCGCCATTCCAGCCTTCGCCGATAGCAACCCGGTGAGCAACGTCACCGTCAGCGGACCGGCAAACTCATACACACCGGTTGCCATCGGCAGCAATGTGACCTTTACCGCCAACTGCACGGATACCGCCAGCAATCCGGAATACCAGTTCTGGGTGATCGGCCCGAGCACCAACTATGTGTGGACGGCCGTACAGGATTACTCATCAACCAATACCTTCACCATGAGCAACCTTGCCGCCGGCAGCTACACCGTGGCTGTTTACGCCATGGATAAAAGCGACGTTGATGCAGGCAACTGGGCAAACGCCGTGTACGCCGACAAAACCTATGTGCTCAATGTCGGCAGCACCGTCAGCCTGAATGCCAGCTATGCCAACGGTCAGATAACCGCGACCGCCTCTTCGACCAACATCCACGCCGCCCGGTATCAGTTCTGGTATCAGGATCCCGTCGACGCCACCAAGTGGACGGCCAGCGGAGATTATTCAACATCAAACACCTTTACCTTTACGCCCGCCACACCCGGTACTTACAACATCGTGGTATATGCCTGCGACCCCAACGCGCCGCAGGATTGGACGCATTCGGTGTCAGCCAAAACTTCGGTCGGCACTCAGTTAGAGGTGCAGTCGGTGAGCGCTCTTAACGGCAGTCAGATTCAGGTTGTCTTCAGCAAGCCTGTTGATAGCGCTACCGCGCAGGCTCCTGCAAGTTATTCATTAGTTGGCGCAACTTTCGCTTCCGCTGTACTGCAGTCCGATGGACAGACGGTACTTATTAACTTAAACCCTGCAATTAGTAACGCGACGCCTACTCCGGTTGCTGTTACTATTAATGGAGTAAAATCAAAGGATCTAAGTGAAACCGCTCCTCTTTACACGAAAACAATAACCGTTGCTGACACGACTTCTCCAACTATAGTAAGTGTTGTATCCAATTCTGGCAGCGGCAACGCTACCAGCGCGAAAGTGACCTTCAGTGAACCAGTCAGCCTTGCAGGAAGCATCTTTAAACTGGATGGAGCAGTTGTGGTCCCTGTCCTTGATCCTACAAATACGATTGGGACGATATCCGGTTTAAGTTTAGATCCTTCCAAAGAGCATGCCCTGGTTGTGCTTAACCTGAAGGATCTATCCGGCAATATGATTAGTCCCAACCCGACAACAGTTAATTTTAATGTCATTCAGAATGTTAATGCACCCACGGCCAGCGTATCCGCTTATAGTGATACAAATATTTTGGTAACCTTCTCCACTAAAATGGATCCCGCTACTGTTACAGCCGCCAACATTTCAGTTAAAGACGAATTGTTAAACAATGTACCAATTGGTGCCGTGACACCTCTACCGGGAGATGCAACCGGGACGAAGTTCCTTGTTCCAATTACCGATCCTACTATGTACAATACTAAAACATCCCGCACCTACACTGTAGTATTCACGAATAATATCAAAGATCAATATGGTAACGCCATGGTCGCGACAACTGCTCCGGTCACCCTGACAAAAGATACAACAGCCCCGGCTATTACAGGCACCAACTTCAATAAGGATGTCAGCGGTAAGGTTACTAATATTGTATTGACCTACAGCAAAGGCCTGGCAGCTTCCGCCGGTTATTCTACAACTGGTGTTACTGTTGTCGATGCCAATGGCGTAGATAGAACTGTCGGATTCTTTGCGCCCAATTCCAACCCGGTGTCTGCCGGTGATACTCAAGTCACTATTCCTTTGACAGCTGCTACGGCTTTGAGCGGTAAGTACACCTTCACTTTCCCGGCCGGATTTGTGACCGATACAGCCCTGACTCCAAACCAAAGCGCTGCCAGCACCCAGGTGATTGACTTCGGTAATTCTGCCAATCCGCCTGCCGCTCTTACCGTTACATTGGCTAATGCTGGTACAAATAAATTCACCGCCACATATAGTGCTGCAGTTAAAGGTGGTGCCGTGACAGGGTCTGCAACTGATCCTGGCAACTACAGTCTAAACGGAGCCGCGATGCCGGCTGGCACTACGATAACGCTAGACCCAACCATGACGGTTGCCACCATAACCCTGCCGGCCAACAGCATTGCCAAGTCTGATCCTGCCGCTTTGTTGAGCGTCTCAGGCGTTCAAACTGCTGCCGGTGCTACTGTGACACCTACCGTAACTCCTGTTGCCGTTGTCGACAACGTTCCGCCTGTGCTTCAATCAGCCCAGGCAGTTGACAATGCTACCATTGTTCTGACTTTTAGTGAAGATGTGACTGTTGGTGCTGCCACAGATGTCAAAGCCAACTTTACGATTAATGAAAACGGCGTTGCATTGGCTCCAGCTACAATAACTGCTGATCCGGTTCCTGGTTTTGACAATAAAGTTAAACTTACCTTGCCAGCGGGGACTCTTGACTTGACAAAACCCCACACTATTACTACTGCTGGTGCATCCCCAATCAAGGATACATCTGCTCTCTTAAACCCAGTGACAGCCGGAACCACAGTTGCAGTAAACTAGCTAATTTTTAAATAAGAAAGGCCTAAAGGGAAATCCCTTTGGGTCTTTCTTAATTTCGACGAATCATTTATTCCGCCAAGCACTGGGAATTTTCAATGCATCGTCAATCATTCCCGTGGCTTAAACTGTGGCTGGCGGTATTTTCGCCGGCATTCCCCGGACCGGCAGCAGGCTGTAACTGCTCCGCCAACTTGAGTGCCGGAATTTGAGAGACGCCCGACACCTTGAAGGTCCAATATTTGTTCAAGATAAAATTTGAAAGCGGCACGATGGTGATCGTGCAAAGCTGCCCGGCAACATACCACCAGTGCAATAGCTGGACAGTTATGTACATTATGCCCGAATTTAACGCCAGGCCGGCCAGACAGACCGCGGCGTACCTGGGAAAATAAGCGGTATGGGCGCTGCCGCGCATATTGAAGGTAAAACGGTAGTTCAGGGAATAGGATATCAGGAGGGAAACAACAAAACCGAGCATTGAGGCGGGCAGCGGGCGCCATGCGCAAAGCTCCACCAGCAGGACGAGGGTGCCGATTTGTCCGGCGGTGGAAAACAGGCCGGCAAGCCCGAATGTAAGGAGCTGTTTTACTATCTGGAAGCGGCGTCTGAAAAAATTAATACCCATATAATGCTTTCCCTGCCGTTTTCATTGTGCGTCCTCCGAACGGCCGCTGCCGCATTTCATTTCCACCGGCGCGGCGGTATCAAAGCCGCGGGTACTGCGCACAAAGTAAAGCGGCCTTTTTTTGGTTTCAATATAAGTGCGGCCGATGTATTCACCGATAATGCCGATTGTAAAGAGCTGCACGCCGCCCAGGAACAAAATCATCACCATCAGTGACGGGTAACCGGGCACCGGGTTGCCGTGAAGCAAAGTGTCTATGATGAGATAAATTCCATAAACAATGGATAGAAAAGCGACAACCAACCCGAAAAAGGTGGCAAACCGCAAGGGGGTGTAACTGAACGAGGTAATCCCTTCAATGGCCAGATTGCACAACTGCCAGTAATTCCATTTGCTTTTTCCGGCATGCCGCGGTTCCTGGTTGTAAGTCACCCCGGTCTGCCGGAAACCAACCCAACTGAATAATCCCTTCATAAAGCGATGCTGTTCATGCAACTGCCTCAGCGCATCCACCACTTTCCTGTCCAGCAGGCGGAAATCCCCGGTGTCCCCGGGAACATCAAAAGAGGTCAGCTTGTTTATAACCTTGTAGAATATGTGCGAAGTCCATCTTTTCAGCCACGGCTCGCCGTTTTGTCCGGATCTGGTGGCGTAGACCACGTCATATCCCTCACGCCACTTTTCTACAAGCGCCGGGATCATTTCCGGCGGGTGCTGCAGGTCCGCGTCGATCAGGATCACCGCCTCTCCCCGGGAGTAGTCTATACCGGCGCTCATGGCAATTTCCTTGCCGTAATTTCGGGACAGATCAATTACTTTGACGCGGTTATCCCGTTGATTGAGGGCGATCAGTCTGTCAAGTGTCCGGTCGCAGCTGCCGTCGTTGATGCATATTAATTCGAAGGGCTGTCCGGTATCCGTCAGTACCTTGACCGTGCGCTCGTAAAAGGCAGTAATATTATCCATTTCATTATACATGGGACAAACCACGGATATTAAGTGATACATGGCGAACCTCCACCGGCCTCAATTGTATGTTTGGGCGTCTTCGACCTCCAATACCGGCCAGGCGGCCCGGTAGCGGATCACCAGGCACGGCGCCAGATGGAAAGTCTTTCTGATCCCGGTCCCCTCGCCGCGGCCGGTGAGAATAACCCAGGCTCTTTTATCTTTCTTGTTCGCGGCCAGTTTTTCAGCTTCTTGATCCGAACGTATTATTTCAATCGGATTATGCAGACGGCCGTTTGACAAGGCGTAAAGGGCGTCGGTGCCGGCCCAGTCGGAGGCCCAGCTGGATATGATATGTTCATGGTAGTAAAAGTCCCACGGTAAGTAACCATATTTGTCGGTGCGAATTGCCACCGGCTCTTTTGTCAGTCCCCATTTTCCCAGGGCGGCTGTAATTTCCTGACCGACCTGCGTATCGAAACAGCCGGCGATGAGATAGGAGCGGACCTCCGAAACGTGTATCAAAACCAGGTAGCAAAAGAAAAATGAAAGAGCGGCCATTGAAGCCGTCCTTAATAAATTTTTAAGCGAGGTGTTTCCAATCAGCCGGTTAACCAGGCAGGCAACCAGGCAGATCACCCCTTCAACAACCAGCCCGATCCCGGGTGTGGCGACATATACGGAACGCAGGCTGATGTAATCATAACTGGTAATCAGCCAGGGGGTATATGACAGTACGAGCCAGGCGGCTCCGGCGGCAAAAAGATACACAATCTTTTGAGGATTAATCTTTTGAACATTGCTTTGTTTATATTCCCCGGCCATCAGCCATACGGCAAAAGCTGTGATCAATAAAACAAGCAGCGCCAGATCAAAATCCGAGCGCACGATCAGCGGCGGCCTGGCAAAAGCGCTTCTGGTCACCGGTCCCCAGATTTCCGACAACTGCCTGGTAACTGCGTTTAAGTTAAATAATACCGCAGATATGCTGTCCGGCGGCTTCCGGGCGGCAAGTGCAGCGGCGGCGCCCGGACTCATGCTCAAATACCACAATGCGGTCACAGCGAGAGCGAGAACACCAGCCGCGGCCCCCTGCCAGCGGCGGTCTTTGCCGCGCAAGGCAAGAGCAACAACGGCGGCCAGCCCGCAGAACCAGAACTGCTCATAGGAGAGAAATGCGGCCGTGGTGCAGATAAACCCGCTCAGCCAGTAAAGCCGCCGGCGTGCATCATCAGCACCATCCCGGTAGGCGGCGATGAAATGCAGACCCAGGGCGAGGAAGAGCATTCCCGGCGCTATAAAGGTGGCCGCCCCCAGCCACTGCTGTCCTTCCACAGACGCCGGCCACCAGAGCAGGCAGATCACAAAGCCCCACACCGGCAGATGGAACTCCCGGCGCGCAATTTGATAAAAAACAGCGGCGGCCGCCAGCACGATGAAGGAAATCAGCAGGGAAAGCAGATCGAGATGCGGCCAAAATCTGGAGAAGAGGCCTATATTCAGCAGATCACCCAACGGCCGGGTGGTGTAGTTGTCCATAACAACAGACCAGCGGTTCGGTACGATATTCGGTTTGACCAACCAATACCAGTCATCCAGCATGGGGAAGTACTTCCAGCCTGCAATGCCCGTGCTTAAAACCCAAAGCAAAGCAATCAGATGGGGCGGTTTGATCTTGTTAATCGCCGAAAAACCGTCCGGCGCGGAAGATTGACCAACCGGGCTTCTTTTTTTCCGTTTGCGCATTTCGAGTACCAACACCTGCCGGCTTTTGGAGTTATAATAAGATATTTCAAAATTCGACGGGTTTACCTGCAATCCTGCCGGTGACGCAAATTTCCCGGATCATATGCCAGGGAGGTAATTGTTTACCATATTGGCGCTTTCTTTTGGCCTTGCCGGTTTTATTACAGAGTAAATTAGCCGTGACTGCGGGCGTTTTAAGTTAAAAGCCCGGAAATCTTTAAATCTGCCGGGCAGTAAGACACGATCACGCCGCCTGGCGGGGCTGTTCCGGCGTTGATCCGGGTTGACAGGCCCGGTCCGGCGGTTCATAATATGGAGTTAAATACAGTAAAACATGGAGGTAGGAGTTAAAGGATGAAGAGGTCTTACAAGCCGCTGATTGCGATTGCTGTCCTGTTGCTGCTGGCCGTGCTGGCCGCCGGGTGCGGCAGCAAGCAGGCGCCGTCCCCGCCGTCCGGACAGGCAGCCGCGCCGGCGGCCAATGCGGGCGCCGATTTGGCCAAGAACGCCGGTAAATTCGTGCAGCAGGCCGATGCCCACAAGGACAGCGCCGCGGCGCAGTTCCAGGCCGCCCTGGGCCTGTACAACGCCAAAAAGCTGTCCGAGGCCGCGCAGTATTACGAGCGGGCGATCAAGCTGGACCCGAAAAACGCCACCTATCTGAACAACCTGGGCAATGTCTACCGGGATATGAAAAACTACAAGCAGGCGGCGGCGGAATACCAGCAGGCGCTCAAGCTGGCCCCGCACAACATTGTCAGTTATGTAAATCTGGCCTCGATGCAGGCCACTTATCTGAATGATAAAAAGGCCGCCCTGGCCACCGTGCGGGAAGGCTTGCAGAACAACCCGCAGAACAAGGATCTGCTCACTATGGCCAGGCAGTTTGCCAAGTAGAGCGGTATGATAAAAATATTCGCCGCCGGCGGTCCCTGATGTTAAATTCAGGGGCCGTTTCTTTTACCATAAGATAACTGCAGCGCTGTTGCCGGCCGGTATAGTATAATGGCATGTAAGCTGCTGATTTAAGCCGGCTGGAAAAATTTCGATACTATTGTAAAGGAGGTTTGATTTTTGTTCAGAAAAATCGTGCTGTCTTCCGTCCTTTTGTTTTGCCTGCCCTTTGTTTTTGCCGCTCCTGCTTTTGCCGGGCCGGCAAAGGCGGTGATTGCGGCCGGCAAAAACACCGGTACCGTTGACGGACAGGCTTACCGGCTGCAGATGGCGCCGGTGCTTGAAAACGGGCACCTTTATGCGGCTGTTCGTGATCTGGCCGCGGCGCTGGGGGCCGGTGTGAGCTGGGAGGATAAAACGCAGAGCGCGACAATGATCCTGGAGCGGGGTTCACGCCGCTATACGGCGGTGCTCCGGGCGGGCGCCGACCGGATCGAGCTGACCGACGCCCCGGGCAGGGGAATTGCCGCTCAGTACATCAGTGTGCGGAAAATCATGCTGGACGCGCCGGCCGTGCTGCAAAACGGGCGTCTGATGGCGCCGGTGCGGCCACTGGCTGAGGCACTGGGTTTTCAGGTGCGCTGGGATGCCACGGCGCAGGCGGCGGTGATCGAATAAATTGAATTCGGGGAGGGAAAGTGTTGAATTTCCAGCGCTTGATCAGTCTTTTGCTCTGCCTTTTTTTGCTTGCCGGAGCGGTGCCGGCCTTTGCGGCCGGCGCGGACGGCGGTGTTCCGTTGGCCGGCAGTGTGCTGCCGCTGCTCGGCGATCCGGGCTGCCGGCAGGTGGGCCCGCTTGATCCGGACCGCATGCTGTCCTTGACCGTGGTGCTACGCCCGCAGGAAAAATTTGACCCGCCGGTGCGGGAACAGGCCGCTTCGCGGTTCCGGACCCCTGCGGCGGCGGCGGAACAGCCGCTGATTGATTACCTGATGCAGTGCGGTTTGGCTGTCAACCCCGGCGCCGGCGGACTGACCATAAGCGCCGGCGGCACGGCGGCGGCGGTGGCAAAGGCGCTGCACGTGCAGTTGTTCCGCTATGTGTACCAGGGAGAGGAGTTTTTCGCCAACGACCGGCCGGTGACGCTGCCGCCGGATCTGTCCGCCGGCGTGGCCGGCGTGTTCGGCCTGAACAACTTCCAGGCCTTTCACTCGCTGCGGCGTTCGATAAAAATAAAAAAGCCGGCCATTCGCCCCCTGCTCGGCCGGCAGCCGTACACGCCCCCCTACATTCCGGCGGAAATACATAAAATTTACGGCTTTGATCAGGCCTATGCCGCCGGTCTGAACGGCGCCGGGGTGACGGCGGCGGTGGTTACGTTTGCTTCCTTCAACCAGTCGGATGTGGACAAGTTCACCGGCGGTCTGGATCTGCCGTCCGGCGGCGGGACTGAGGTGGTGCCGGTGGACGGCGGCTCGGGTGCGGTCGACTTTAACGACAACTCGTCGGTGGAAACGACCATGGATGTGGAAAACCTGCTCTCCAGCGCCCCCGGCTGCCGGCTGCTGGTTTATGAGGCGCCCGCCTCGGCTACGGCCCGGGATATGATTGACGCCTTCAGTCAACTGGTCAATGATCACCGGGCGCAGGTGGTCAGCCTGAGCTGGGGTTCGGACGACGGGCAGCTGACCGAAGATTTTTACGTCTCAATGGACGCAATCCTGCAGGCCGGCGCGGCCGAAGGGATCACTTTTGTGGGCGCCTCCGGTGACGACGGAGGGGATCATCCCGTTTTTCCCGCTGAAGATCCCTACTTTACCGCGGTGGGCGGCACACAGCTGCAGCTGAACGCGGCGGACGGCTCGCTGGCCGGGGAAACCGGCTGGACGGGCAGCGGCGGCGGTCCGAGCTGGCTGATTCCGGCGCCGGCCTGGCAGCAGGGGGCGTTCTTGCCCGCCTCCGGTTACCGCATGTCCCCGGACATCGCCTTTGACGCCGCTCCGGAAACCGGCTACGCCCTGTACTACAACGGCGGCTGGAACTACGACAACGGCACCTCCGACGGCGGGACCAGCGCGGCTGCGCCGGAAGTGGCCGCCGCCATCGTGCTGGTGGATCAGGCGCAGGCACGGCAGCACAGGCCGCCCCTGGGCGCCGTCAATCAGGCGTTGTACGGCCTGGGCGCCGCCGGCAGCCGGGCCGTCCGGCCGGTGACTGAGGGCTCCAACGGCCCGTATCAGTGCGGCAGCGGCTACAACATGGTCACCGGTTGGGGGGTGCCGCGGGTTTTTGACTTGATTACGGCGCTGACCGGTTTTTCGGCCGCTCCTACGGTTTCAATAACGGCGGATTCCCTGCGGGCCGCTACCGGCGACAATGTCGCTGTTACGGCCACCGCCGGCGGAATAACCAATCCGCAATACCAATTCTGGATTCAAAACCCGCTGGACCAGTCCTGGTCGAGCAGCGGGGACTACAGTGGAAGCGGCGGTTTCACCTTTACTGAAAGCATTCCCGGAACCTATACGGTTTTGGCCTGCGCCAGATCCGGGGACGGATCCGGCGGCGCACCGGTGCAGAGCGCTCCGGTGACGATTACTTTCTTCAGCAGCCGGCCGGCGGTCAGCGCACTGGCGGTGACCGGTCCCAACGGCAGCCAGCCGGCCGGCGGCAGGGCCGTGTTCACAGCCGCGGCCGCCGATCCGGGCGGAGTCCCGGAGTACCAGTTCTGGGTGCATGACGCCACCGGCTGGCGGGCGGCGCAGGATTATTCCACCCGCAATACTTTTGCGCTGGACAGCCTGCAGCCGGGCAGTTATGTGGTGGTGGTCTACGCCCTGGATCAAAACGATTTTGCGGCGGGCCGCTGGACAAGCGCTTACCGGCAGTCGTTTGTTTTGAACGTGGCCAGCAGTGTGCGTCTGAACGCGCCGGCCGGCGCCGTTACCGGCGGCACAGTTGATTTGACCGCCCTGGCAGCCGGCCTGACCGGAGCGGAATACCAGTTCTGGTATCAGTCGCCGGACGGGTCGTGGCACGGCAGCGATTATTCGTCCGCAAACAGCTTCCACTTTACCGCCGGATCGCCCGGCGTCTACCACCTGGTGGTTTACGCCAAGGATCACTACGCGCCGAATACAGCCCGGTTTTCCGTGTTTGACACCGCTGCAGTTAATGTGCAGTGAGCCATTTCCAATCCCACCTCTTTTTTCTTTTCGCCCCGGGCGGGTTTTACGGCAGGTATTTTGCCGCCGGTGTAGTATTTCTGTTAGCATGGATAAATCATTGACCGTTTGTTTCGTCAGCAATGAAATCTGGCCGGGCACCGGCGGCGGCATCGGACGCCTGCTCGGGGAAAATGCCGCGCAGTTGGCCCGGCAGGGCGTCAGACCGCTGATGCTGCTGGATGTGGCGGAGCGGCAGAAAGAGGCCTTTATGGCCTACGCGGCGGCAAACATACCGGGGGCGGCGGTCCATACCGTGGACGGTCTTTTAACCGCCCGGCGGGAGGAAATGCGCGCCTACGGGGAGCCGGAGGCCGGGCCGGACGATTTCCGGTTTTATTATTACTGGCGCGCCTACCTGGTCGATTTATGCCTGCAGTTTCTCCTGGACCGGGAGCGGGTGGACGGCATCGAGTTCGCCGATTACCTCGGGCAGGGGTACGTGTATTTCAAAATGCGGCCGCAGCGCGGCCGGACGGACGTTCCGGCCTGGGTGCGCCTGCACGGCAGCGCGGAGATCTGTGACGCCGCCGACGGGAAGGAGCTGTTCACGCCGGACCGGCGGCAGCTGTACGATATGGAGCGCTTCTGCCTGGCCTGCTGCGACTCCTGGTTGGCCCCCTCCGCCGGGACCGTCCGGTGGTACGCGGATCATTACGCCCTGGAGAAGCAGTGCCTGGTGCAGCCGCCCGGCTACCAGTGCCCCGGTCCGGGCGGGGCGCATCCCCGCCGGCGTGAGCCGGCGCGCCCGCCGCGGGTGCTTTTTTACGGCAAACTGCAGCACATCAAGGGGGCGGACCTGCTGGTGCGGGCGGCGGTGGAATATTTGTCCCGCGACGAGCCGGAGGCCGGGTTTTTATTGGCCGGGCCGGACATGCCCGCCGCCAACGGGGAATCGACGCAGGCGCAGCTGGAGCGTTTAATCCCGGACTGCTTCCGGGAAAATTTTACGTTTACGGGAAAAATCGATCCGGCGGAACTGCCCGCGCTGGCTCTGGCCTGCGACCTGGCGGTGATTCCGTCGCGGGCGGAGACATTCTGCCTGGCCGCCCACGAATTGAACTGGATCGGCATTCCGCTGCTGCTGAGCGATATTCCCGGCCTGGCGGATTTTTTCCGGGACGGGGAGAACTGTCTCAAATTCAACGGTACGGCGGAAGATCTCTACCGCCGCTTGAAACAGTTTTTCGCCGGCCCGGACACGGCGGCGCGCCTGCAGCGGCGGGTAACGGA
>NZ_LYVF01000187.1 GCF_001655685.1 Desulfotomaculum copahuensis | reverse complement strand
CTGCGAATCGCCCGCTAACACAGGCCCCCCTCCATGTAAAGGGCTGCCTGGTTGATTTTACCTAAGATGGTTTTATGTTTTAGAGGATAAACCATGGATATCCAATATCTGATCCCCATTTAAATATATAATAGATGCTACCGTGGAAACTATTTTATAGGTCCTTGGCTCACAACGGCTCACCAGCACTGTCGTCGATGATCGCCCGGGCTTCTTCCGGGGTATCGGCGGCGAACAACTCCTCAAGCACATGATCAAGCACTTCCAGGCTGGTTATCCGCTGAACCTTTTGCTGCAGATCCGCCGTCTTCTTCCCAAACCTACGGACCAGGTATTTACAGATCACCTCTTGTTTGGCTTCAACCTTCCCCTCAGCGCGACCTTCCGCACGACCTTCAGCGCGACCCTCCGCACGGCCTTCGGCGCGACCTTCAGCGCGGCCTTTTTCATGCCAACTGGTGGTAATCTGCATGATCATCTCAACCTCCTTGCGATCCAGTTTTCCCAGTTCCCGGTTATATTGCGCTTCTTCCCTGCGGTTCAGCTTCAGGTAAGCTTCGAAAAAGCCGGCCAACAATTCCATCCGCGCCGGGTCCAACGTCATCCGGGCCAGCATGCGCATGAATTCCAGCTTTACCTTTACCTTTTCCTCCGGCTTGAAGCCCATTTTGCTTAATAGTGCGGCGGCCACCGGATTGCCACTTTGAATATATTCCCGCCAGTTCAGTTTCCTTAATTCCAGTTTGTAAAACCGGAATTTCAAGACATCCAGAAATGAGAATCCCAATTCAAAACTGTCCGGTTCATCCCGCGCTTGGTCATAGGTAAAAACAGCCACAGGCAGTATTTTACGCCGGTACTTTTCGTACAGCCGGCTGAAGTAGACGAACATCCGGCCGTTAAAGTCTGTTTGCACGTATGACTGCGGCTCCACATGCACCAGGATCAAGCCGGGCTCTCCTTTCAGCCGCATCTCCACCAGAATGTCCACTTTGTGCTTCTCCCCGGCCGTTACGTCAGTGAAAACCTCCTGCTAAAGGAATTTAAGATATTTCAGGTCAATTGAACGGGCGGCTTCCGGAAAGAAAAGCGCCATGAATTCGGCAAAAAACGTCTCCAGCAATTCTTTAAACAATCGATCGTGGTCGATCCGGTTTTCACTCATCAGGCCGGCTCCCTATACCTTTCTGGTTACAGTTTACCTTACGGACGGCACGGTTTCAAGAGATTTACAGCACCACTTCCGAGTCGTCCCCCACGAACAGGCGGCAGGCGCGGCGGCGGCCGTTGGCGCGGCTGACCACGGCGTTCCAGGAGGGCTTGATGCGGTCAATGGCCGCGTGCACCGCCGGGCCGAACAGGTAAATACCCACCAGCGCCGGGTCGCCGGGCGGCTCCTTGGGCTTTTCCACCAGTCGCACCACCTGCCGGTCCGGCCCGGGCACGGCCACACCGAACTGGCGGGGGTCTTTCACTTTTTTCACTGCACGAATTGGAACTTGCGGTGGATCAGCTGGTCTAAAGAATAATTATTGAAAAGCGC
>NZ_LYVF01000186.1 GCF_001655685.1 Desulfotomaculum copahuensis | reverse complement strand
AGTTCACAGTTGCACAGGCCTGGCCGGTATTCACCTTCGCCGGGCAGGAGGCAACACCCCTCCCCGCTCCGGGCCAGCATCTGCATGATTTTGTAGCGGATGGGGTCACTTAAAGCCTTACCGATTTTAATATTATCAACCATGAACCGATCATATCAAATATTTTTGATATGATCAACTTTATTTTCAGCCACCCGGGAAAGAATTTTTCGCGCCTTTCGATATGAAGAAATCCGAGGAGACCAAAGAAAAGCACCGGGATGAAGTTCGGCAGGGGTATAAACTGGTTGCCGAATCCGAAGAAAAGACCTCACGTTACACGGAAGCGGACTGGCGGGCTATCCATGAGAGCAGGGAATGAGCATTTGCCGGCGGGCGGCAGCCGCCATGGATGCGGGCAAATATAAATTTTTATATTCTACATCATTTCCTCTACTTCCTATATCCTGGAATGATATTTTATGATTCGCTTTTATCCTTTCAGACCGTTTTTACTTTATAGTCAATTTAAAAATTTCCTCCGTTATTGCGCCGGTAACCACCGGCAGGGCCCTTTCAACCGGGGGCGAAATTAATAAACCGGGCTTTACATCCTGCGGCTCCACGCCATAGATAACCAAACTATCCGGAAATCCCGTTAAACTCCGGGCCAGTTCAATTGCAGCGGGCAGGGAAAAACCATGTCCGTCCTGTTCACCATATGCCGAACGGATTAGTTCTTCATCAGTCAGCCGGTAGATTGTCCCACTGATCCCGCCGGCCCGCACGGCATCTACGGCAATGGCATGACGGGAATGACTTATTTCCGCCAGGCAGGATATGAGTGCTGTACCTGCTTCCAGAATGAGTGCGCCGGAAGGCCACTTTTTTTCTTTTAGCTTTTCCACCACCCGTATTCCCAGCCCATCATCGGACATTAATATGTTGCCCAGCCCCAAAACAAGCACGTCATACTTTATCATAGTAAATATTTTATGCGGCATAAGCTTTGCTGCTTCATATAATAAAAGTAATGCACTTGAAATAGGAGCGTTTTTAAATGCAAAAAGAGGCATTTGTCCAGCTATGTCGCCAATTATCCTCCCGCCGTGACTACAACTTGTCCCAAGCCATATTAAATGCAGTTGGGGAACACCGCAAATACAATCCGCACAAGCTGCCGGTAATCTGGCTGGAAACCAATGACAGCGGCGACAACAACATCGCTTTTATGAGTTCCGTCTACCCCTACCTGCAAGAAGTCTTCGATGAAATGATCGACCTTCTTTACAGCAACACCTTTATGGCCGCCCAGGGCCGGGAGGCACTGGAAATCCTCTTCCGGCCCGCCAAAAAATTCCGGGGCAGGTTTACCCTGGTGGTAGAAGGAGCTGTTCCGGTAAAAGACAACGGGTTATACAACCTGATCGCCCGTACGGAAAACCATGATATTACCGCTTTAGAAGCAGTCACCGCCCTGGGTGGAATGGCCGGACACGTAGTGGCAGCCGGTACCTGTGCCAGCTTCGGCGGGGCGTCGGCCGCCCGGCCCAACATTACCGGCAGCGTTGGCGTAAGCCAGGTGTTAAACCGGGAAGTAATCAACGTCAGCGGTTGTCCGGTCAACCCGGACTGGCTCGTGGGCACTCTGGCGCACCTGCTGATGTACGGCCGTCCGGAATTGGACTCTTTGGACCGCCCTACCATGTTTTACGGATTTACGGTGCACCGGCATTGCCAGCGCCGTTCTTACTTTGATCAGAAAAATTTTGCTCAAAAGCTGGGCGATATTGAATGCATGTTTTCCTTGGGCTGTATGGGTCCCCGCACCGGCGCAGACTGCCCTTACCGGCAATGGATAAATCATGTCAGCTGGCCGGTTAAAGTAAATACACCGTGCATTGGCTGTACTAATGAAGATTTTCCGGATGGCTCCACCCCCTTTTTTACCCCTATGTCTAAAAAATCCCCCGGCCAGTAAAACAGCGGAGGTGACTTGCATGCAGCGGATTATGTTCAGCCCGGTCACCCGCTTAAGCGGCCTTTTATCCGTAGAGGTATTTGTTGACCAAAACCGGGTGGTGGAGGCAAATGCCGGCAGCACCATGTTCCGGGGCTTTGAATGGGCTATGCGCAACCGGCAGGTCAGCGATGCCGTTTATATGACACAGCGGGTCTGTGGGATATGTTCGCTGGCTCATGGTGCGGCGGCCAGTTATCTTTTGGATGAAATGTATGATCACGATCTAACGGAAAATGCCCAGTATTTGCGCAATATTATGTACGCCGCGGATTTTTTGCAAAATCACATCCGGCATTTTTATTTATTCAGCCTGCCTGATTTTGTGCGCATGCCCGGTCGTCCACCGTTTCATGGGCAAAACCTCACTGATGCCAGACTGAATGCCAGGGATAACCAGCGCCTGGTAGAAAATTATTTTAACGCCGTTAAGGCAGCCCAACAAAGTCATGAAATCCTGGCCCTTTTCGGCGGCAAGGCCCCCCATCAGCACAGTTTTGTCCACGGCGGGGTGGCCGTTTCCCCCACGGCGGATAAAATTACACAGGCGCTGGCCCTGTGTAAAGAAATCAGGGCGTTCATCAGGAACCATATGGTCCCGGATACCGGACTGATCGCCCGGGTATACAATGACTATTACCATATTGGAGTTACTCCCCGGTGTCTTTTATCCTTCGGCTTGTTTAAATTTGGCCCCAAAAACGACCGGGTGCTATGGCCGGGCGGCGTTCTTTATCAAGATCAACTCACTTTCCCCCGCGTTGATCAAATCCAGGAGGAGATTACCAGTTCCTGGTTTGCGGAAGCGCAAGGCGAATTAAAACCAGCGCCCGGTAAACCGGGTGCCTACACCTGGATCAAATCAGTAAGTTACGCGGGCCGGCCCTTCCAGGTGGGTCCGCTGTCCCGGATGATCATCACCGGTCGCTATAACGGCGGCACTGCAACTATGGACAGAATATGCGCCCGTACACTGGAAACGCTGTTAATCAGCGAACTGATGGAAGAATGGCTAAAAGCGGTTGTCCCGGGACCACCCCCCATCCGGCAAAAATCAGAACCGGTAAAAAACGAAGTTACCGCCCTTACAGACGCCATGCGGGGCACTTTACTGCACAGCGCCCGTATTGCGGATGGGCAGGTAATTAGCTACAACATTATTACGCCCACAGTATGGAACTTTTCGCCAAAGAACAGCTCCGGCCAACGGGGGCCTGTGGAAAGTGCCCTGGTGGGCACGGAAATTCCCCGGCCCGATATGCTTTTGACCATCCTCGGACGGATAATCCGTTCTTTCGATCCGTGTTTATCCTGCGGCACTCATGCACTCGACGTGGGAAATAATATAAAACTTGTCTTAAGAATTTAATTCTACTGATAGTTACTGACTTTTTGAAGCAAAAAGTCATTTCCAGGTCACCCTCCACCGGGCAGTAACTCAATCTTCCCCTCCCGGTTTTTTTCCGGTTACCTTTTCCGGGCTGCCCTGACTGAAGTGTGGCATACCTTCAGGCTGCTGGTGTTTGGATAAACTCACCGGCGGGGCGGCTTTCACCCCACCCTCAGATAATGCCGGCCGGCTGGCCATTAGGCTGCCCCGGCCTTAAAAAAAGTCCGGTTTTTTTGCCCGGATGAAGGCGCTGACTACTGCCCCGTTTAATTCATTGCGTTCGGATTCGGATAAACCGGAAAGGATTGACTCCGCCAATGGATCGGTAAGATCGTAGACCCTGGTGATCTCCACCTCTATACCGGCAAATCCGGCGGCGGCCAGTTTATCGCGGTATTCCCGCTCCTGCAGGGCACCGGCCACGCAGCCCGCCCAGGCCATGAGGTCCTGCTGCACCTTCCGGGGGAGGGACCTGGTCAGCAATATATCCGACACCGCGAACCGGCCGCCGGGTTT
>NZ_LYVF01000185.1 GCF_001655685.1 Desulfotomaculum copahuensis | reverse complement strand
CTGCGCTGGCGGGGGTAAGCTCCTGCTTGGGCGGTTGGTGAACCGGCGGCCGGGTGAACCCCGGTTATTGTAAATAAATGACGGACCGGTGACCGGCCGGACGGTGTGACGCCGGCGGTTGTTGAGCATAACGCAGCGGATTGTCCGATAACAGACAATCCGCTGTCTGTATTTAGACAGGGGGTGAGCTGTTGTTATTACTTGCACAAAGCTCTTTTTGCCCAACCACGCTGCCTGTTTTTGAACAATATTCAAACTAAAAGTTTGGTTTATGTAGTCCTGGTGGGCATCATTGCAGGCATAAAAAATGCTTTGCTTGATAATGTGAATACATTTACAAGTCATTTGCGGCTGGTGTAAAAATTTTCAAGCAGGGGGTATAAAAAGTGCTTGGGGAAAACGCGTTCCTGCCTGACAGCTACCAGGAAAACACAATGGTACTGCTGGTGCAAAACCCGGCAATAATCTTTGCTTACTGGGAATTGTCGAAGGGACAACGGCAGGCCCTGGCCGGACACGGCGACCTGTATCTCAGATTGTATGAGTTGAACGGGGGGGATTGCCGGCCGCACAACGGCGGTAAGATGCGGAGGGAAATTAATTTACCGCCTTTTACTCAAAACTGGTACTTTACAAGCTTGACACCGGCTCGCAGCTACTGCAGTGAATTGGGATATTACGGTGCTCCCCGGCATTTCTACCCCATTTTGCGCTCAAACCGGGTGGAAACACCACCGGACGGACCATCCACCGCCATCTCCGGCGGGCGGACGGTGAGTGTGGATGTGGCTGCCGGCGTAAAGCCGGTCCGGGAACCTGTGGTGGAAGAATTGCCCGGTTCGTCGGAATTTTACCGGCGTAATACGGCGTGATTCGGATTTATGGCCGGAGCGGACGGTTGTAATTTTTAATTATTGTCCCCCGTTTCCGGTCTCCTGGCAAAGCAGCAGGGAAAGGCTTTTCCGGAACTTGCGGTCGTCTTTCGCCGTCCTTTTCGCCGGCCCTTTGGTTTTACCCCCGCTTCTTCTGAATTTGGCCTTGAGTTCCCTTTCTTCAAGCAGAAAATCGATCGTCTCCTCCCGGAAAATATGACCGGAAGGGGATATGGCCGCGGCGCCCCTGCCCAGCACCATCGCCGCCAGACCCCAATCCTGGGTGACAACGATATCTCCTCTGGCGGCCAGGTTGACAATCTGCAGATCGGTTTCCTGGGGAGCATCACCAACCACCACGTGCTGTTCGGATTCGATCCGGTGATTAAAGCTGGCTACCGTAATTAAGGTCACTGGAGGTTTAGCCAATTGACGGCAGGTTTCCAGTACTTTTTTCGGGGTGGCGTCGGCGTCGACAATAATCTTCATCGGAAATCACAGCCCAACCGGTTGTAATCTGGCGGTTCCAGTCCAATTGTACCATAATGCCGCCGGAAGGAAAAAGAAAAGAAAAAAGGGACAGCTGTCCCTTTTTTCCCGCTACATAGCTTATTTTCCAGCGGCCTCCGCCGCCAGGGCCAGAATTCTGGCCTGCACCGTTTGCCGCCTGGCTTCGATGCCGTTGAAGTTCATATGGGGGATGTAGTAGGTTTCCATCTCGTCGTGTGTCTTCTTGGCCCGGCTGATGAAGTCGGTGGCTTCTTCCATGCAACGGCGGTACATTTCCCGGGCGGTGTCCCTTTCGGCCAGCATCTTGGAATCTGCCACCGGTTTGACGCAGGCCGTGGTGTCAATGACGATATCGCCATTGTGTGGTTTGTAGAAGTGCGGCTCCACTGCATTGATCACAGCCACATCCAGTGCCGGGACGACCAGGTGCTCGACCCGGGAGGGGTCCAGGGCGCAGTGAAAGGCTTCCACGTGGAAACCGCGCATCATGGCTGCGTCCAGCAACCGGCGAACCAGGGTGGTCTTGCCCGTGCCGTCGTCGCCGTTGATGATATAACGTTTTTTCAGGTGGCTGACGATGGTGTCCAGGTAGCTGATTGAGCCGTCGGGCGTATTGGCGGTGGCAAAGAGGTGTCGCGCCCGGGGATTGTCCGTCTGGCGCGGCTTGCCGTTGAAGATGTCATGGGTCAGTTCCAGGGACAGCCGGTCAAAAGCACCCGCGTTGAAAGCGCCCGTATCCCGGTAATAACCGCGCACTTCCTCCAGGAACAGGTTGGCCGCCGCCAGGTAGCTGTATGCCCGCTTGAAAAGTCTGCCCACCTCCCGGTTGAGGGCCAGGATCTGTGCCTTGCCGGCGCGCAGGCCCTTTTCATCCCAGTAATCGCCCAGGTGGATGATTTCATCCACCGCGCCCGGGTTTTTCGGATCTACCACATGGGGGGCGGTGCCGTCCAGCATAGCCACCCGGATGGCTGGAATGACCACCCCGTCCAGGGAGCCGTTGTCCGAGGAGCAGCAGTGGTACTCCACATCATAGCCCCGGTTGAGCATTTCCTCGCCAATCTTGCGCATGAAGGTGGATTTGCCTACCCCCGGGCCGCCTTTGATCACAAAGATCCGCGTGGCATCCGGTTCGATAATGTAATCATAGAAGGAATAGAAGCCCCGGCAGGTGTTCCCTCCCGGGAAAAGCTTCCGCAGCCTGCCCTTGCTCATCATGAAGACCTCCTTGTCTTTGATGGCCGAAAATATGCCGGGTGGTTCAAACCAACGCCGTCTATCTCATAAATATGTTTCAAGATAAAAAAATTGTCCCTTTTTAACGGATTATCACGTGATATTCCCGCAGCCAGGCATCCACCTGGATCAGATAAGCGAACAACTGCGCGCTACCCATGAGCTGGCTGAACCAGGCCGGGCTGAAGGCGGCGGCGTTGTCACCGATTACCTCACGGAGCGCTCCGGTATCAACCAGGGGAAGCAGGGGGGAGCCGGGGTCGTTGGTGATGTTTTCCATCTGTGCGCGTACCGCTGCCAGATAAGCCGGGTGATGTGTCTTCGGGTAGGGGCTCTTGCGCCTTTGCAGTATGCCTTCGGGCAGCAGTCCGGTCATTGCCCGGCGCAGGATACCCTTTTCCATCCCGTCGCAGCTTTTCATGCTCCAGGGGATGTTCCAGACGTATTCCACCAGCCGGTGATCGCAGAAAGGTACGCGCACCTCCAGACCGGCGGCCATGCTCATGCGGTCCTTGCGGTCGAGGAGAATGGGCATGAACCGGGTCATATTCAGGTAGATCAGTTCGCGCATGTGTGCCTCCAGGGGATCTTCCCCCGGCAGGCGGGGCACTTCCGCCAGCGCTTCCTGATAGCGTCCGGCCACATATTCCTCCGGGCGGATGTAGTCGCGCAGTTCCGGGGCGAGCAGGCGCGCCCTTTCGCCAACCATGCGCACCCAGGGGAAGGTGTGGCCATTGACGTCCTCCGCCCGCCGGAACCAGGGGTAGCCGCCGAAAATTTCGTCGGCGGACTCGCCCGACAGGGCCACGGTGGCCTCCTTTTTGATTTCGTGACTGAACAGGTAGAGAGAGGAGTCGACATCGGCCATGCCGGGCAGGTCGCGGGCACGCATCGCACCCGTCAGCGCCTCCACCAGCCGGGGAGTATCGATAATTATCTGGTGGTGATTGGTGCCGAAGTGTTCCGACATGATCCGGATCCAGGGCGCGTCCGAGTTCGGCTGAAATTCGTTGGGCCGGAAGTGTTGTTCATTGTCCACGTAGTCAACGGAAAAGGTATTAATTGCCCCCTTGTTCTCGCGCCGGCGGGCCAGGGCGGCGAAGGCGGTGATGGCGCTGGAATCCAGGCCGCCGGAAAGCAGCACGCTGATCGGCACGTCGGAAACCAGCTGCCGTTCGACGGTATCCTGAAACAGTTCCCGCACGTGAACGGCGGTTTCATACAGCGTGTGCGGATGGGGCCGGCTCTGCAGCGCCCAGTACTGCTTGATGCGTATGCCTTTATGATCGAAGTGCAGGCAGTGGCCCGGCTTGAGTTCTTCAATGCCGCGAAAGACGCCGAAGCCCGGCGTGCGTGCCGGTCCGAGCACGAAGATTTCGGCCAGTCCGGTGGCGTCCACCTCCGGCGGCACCGCCGGGTGGGCGAGCAATGCTTTGATTTCGGAACCGAAAATAAGCGCCCGGCCGCGCCGGGTGTAAAACAGCGGCTTGACCCCCAACCGGTCCCGGGCCATAAACAGGCTTTGGGTGGCGTCGTCCCAGACGGCAAAGGCGAAGATACCGTTCAAACGCTCCACACAGTCCGGTCCCCAGTGGATAAAGGAGAGCAAAAGCACTTCAGTGTCGGAATGCCCTTGAAAAGAATATCCGTGTGCCGCCAGTTCCTGCCGCAGTTCGGAGGTGTTGTACAATTCGCCGTTATAAACCAGTACGCAAGTGCGTTCGCCGCGCCGGCGGAGCATCGGCTGCCCGCCGCCCGCCGGATCGACCACAATCAAGCGGCGATGGGCCAGTGCGGCGTGCGGCGACAGCCAGATCCCGCCGGCGTCCGGTCCGCGGTTGGCCAGCGTTCCGGCCATCTCCAGCAGTACGGGTCCTTTGGCCGTCAAATCCTCATTCCAATCTATCCAGCCGGTGATACCACACATAAACTTACCTCCCAACCGGTTAAAGGATAAGCGCCATGATCAGGTAAGCCTGCTCATGGCGCCTTTGCCATGTATCCCTTATGCTAAAATCATATGCTTTGGAGAAGGTAAATGGTAAAGGATATTATATCCATAGGGGCCCGGGCGGGAAAAGACGGATAGTTTTCTGCCGCACGGGCGTGCTATAATGGAAGGCACACAGAAGGAACAGCGGAGCGTGGTGGCCGGTGTATCAACGGACCCGGGTCATAATTGCCGGAGCCGGCAAGGGATTTCGCCTGACTTTAAAAGAGGTGCTGCGCCACGCCGGCTACGCGGTAGCCGGTGAGGCCGGTGAGGGGCGCGGTTTATTGCAGCTGGTGTTTCAACACGAGCCGGATCTCGTGCTGATGGAGGACCGCCTACCCGGTTGTGAGGGCATGGATGTAGCCGGGATTATTGAGGAGCACCGGGTGGCGCCGGTGGTGCTGGTGGTTGACGCCGGCCGTTGTTCAATCCCCGAATTAATGCGTTCGCCGGGTATTTATGGCGTGCTGGTCCGGCCGCTGCAGGAAGAAATGTTGACGCCCGTACTGGAAGCGGCCCTGGTATCCTTCAACCGGATCATGGAGCTGGAAAAAAGACTGGCCGAATTGCGCAAAACTTTGGAGAACCGGAAGCTGATCGCCCGGGCCAAGGGGTTGCTCATGGAAAGGCACGGCCTGTCCGAAAAAGAGGCTTACCGATACTTACAAAAGATAAGTATGGACCGTTGCCAGTCACTGGCCCGGGTGGCATATGAACTGTTAAATTCCCCCGGTCACAATTGAAAAGGTGGTTCTTGCCACTGCGATTTATGTATACAGAATGCAAATAGAAAACAGCTTGTATTTTTTAAATAAATTTAGTATTATGTTTTAGATAAGTAACGCGCGGGGCAATGGCGTCCCAAAGCAAACCACCGGTGGGGGTTTGCTTTGGGACGTTTTGTTTTTAATCAATAATTTGATTTATTATGAGGGGAACTTATGACTACCAGAACCAAAGAAGATGTTTTGCAAAAAGCCCGTGACTATGATGTCAAATTTATCCGTTTACAGTTTACCGATATTTTTGGTGCTTTTAAAAATATCGCCGTTACTGTGGAGGAGTTGTCCCGGGCTCTGGACGGCCGGGTGATGTTTGACAGCTCGGTTATTGAAGGCTTTGTTGAAAACAGGGAATCGGATATCTACCTGCAGCCGGATCCGACCACTTTTGTCATTTTCCCCTGGCGTCCGCGGGACGGGGCTGTGGCCAGGTTAATCTGCGATGTGCGTGCTTCACGCGATCAGGCGTATAGCGCCTGCTCCCGCACTGTTTTAAAAAATGTACTGCAGCGGGCGGAGCAACTGGGCCTTTCTTTTCAGGTGGGGGCACAGATCGAGTTTTTTCTTTTCCATACCGACGCTCAAGGTAAACCAACCGTAATAACCCATGATCAAGCCGGTTATTGTGATCTGACGCCGGTGGATTTGGGTGAAAACGCCCGCCGGGATATGGTGCTTACGCTGCAGGAAATGGGTTTTGACGTTTCTTCCTCCCACCATGAAGTTGCTCCCGGACAGCATGAGATTTTTCTCAAAGAAAACGATGCCCTCTTGACAGCGGACAACATTGCCACCTTCAAGTTTGTGGTGCGTACCATTGCCCAGCGGCATGGCTTACATGCCTCGTTTATGCCCCGCCCCCTGGCCGCACATAACGGGTCGGGCATGCACCTGCACCAGTTTTTGTGGCGGAACGGGGAAAACGCCTTTTACCACCCGGCGGATCCCCGTCAACTGAGCGACCTGGCCTATTGCTTTATCGCCGGGTTGATTGAACATGCCGGCGCCCTTACGGCCATTGCCAACCCTCTGGTGAACAGCTATAAGCGGCTGGCTCCCAGCGATTTGGCGCCGGTGCTGGCCGCCTGGTCCGAAGAAAACCGCGCCACCATGCTCCGTGTACCGGCCATGCGTGAAGAAGGTACCAGGTTAATCTTGCGCAGTCCCGATCCGGCGGCCAACCCTTATTTGACTCTGGCGGTTTCCCTGGCTGCCGGCCTGGACGGGATTGAACGCAATCTGGCGCCGCCGGAGCCGTTGCCTGAAAACGGGCCGAACCTGCGCTTATTGATGCAAAAAACAGGCCTGCCCCGCCACCTGTCCGCGGCTTTAGCCGCACTGTCCGGTGACGGCGAAATCCGGCGGGTTCTGGGCGGGCATATCACCACCCGCTACCTGACGGCAAAAGAAAATGAGTGGGAACGTTATCAGTCCCGGGTGCACCAGTGGGAGCTGGATGAATACTTGACCAACTTTTAATGTTGGCGGGCAGTCTGGGACGGCCGCCGGCAGTTTTATATAAAGAGGGGGGATGCCCGGTTTAAAAGGCGTGCTGCGGGCGCCGGGCCGAAAATTATTCCCGGCGGATAAAAGGAGCTGCCAGCGGCGCTTTTGGCCGCGGCAGCGTAGAGAAAAGATTTACAAAAATATTTTATCGTATTTTTCAGGAGGATGGAATAATGAGTTTTAGTAAAGGGATCAACGCCAGCGCCGCCACTTTGACCCGGTTGCGCACCGGCGAAAGCCAGTGTCCTTACAGTGGTATGTGTGTTACATGCCTGGATGGTTGCCCGGGGCTGTGTGAAATCGGTAAATCCGCCATTCGTGGCAAGGAAATGCTTTATCCGCAGCCTTTCGGTAAAACAACCTCCGCTTCGCAAAAGGATTATCCGGTGGATTACTCCCATTTCAATATAATGGGTACGGCAGTCGGTGCCCGGGGTATCGATGCCGATCCCGATCGGGCTATTTTCCCGGCTGTCAATCTGGAAACCACTTTGGGGGCCAACGGCGACATAAAACTGGATCTGCCGGTTGTGGTGGCGGCCATGGGCTCAACCAATGTGGCGGCCGACAACTGGGAGCATCTGGCTGCCGGCGCCGCCATTTGCGGGGTAGGAATCGCCATTGGTGAAAATGTCTGTGCCATGGATCCCAATGTTGAGATTAAAAACGGCCGGGTTGTCCATTCGCCCAACCTCTCCCGGCGGGTCAAGGATTTTCAGGAATGGTCCAACGGCAGGGGCTTTATCGCCGTACAGGCCAACGTGGAAGACACAGCTTTGGGCGTGCAGGAATACGCCCTTGAAAAACTTGGCGTGCAGGCGGTCGAAATGAAGTGGGGCCAGGGGGCCAAAGACATCGGCGGCGAAGTTAAACTGAACACTTTGGAGCGGGCGCAGCAGTTAAAAGAACGCGGTTACATTGTGCTGCCCGATCCCGCCGACCCCAAAGTACAGGCCGCCTATCACGCCGGTGCCTTCAATGAATTTGAACGTCACTCCCGGATCGGCATGGTTTCGGAGGAGTCATTCATCGCCCGGGTGAGGGAACTGCGTCAGGCGGGGGCCAAATACGTTTTCCTGAAAACCGGCGCCTATCGTCCGGCCGATCTGGCCCGGGCGGTAAAATATGCTTCCGACGCCCGGCTGGATCTGCTCACGGTGGATGGCGCCGGCGGCGGTACGGGGATGAGCCCCTGGCGGATGATGAATGAGTGGGGCGTACCGACTGTTTACCTGCAGGCACTGCTGGTGAAATACCTGGATAAACTGGCGGCCAAAGGGGCTTATGTGCCGCCGGTGGCCATGGCCGGCGGGTTTTCCCTGGAAGACCACCTGTTCAAAGGCCTGGCCATCGGCGCCCCGTACGTCAAGGCCATCGGTATGGCCCGTTCGGCCCTCTCGGCGGCCATGGTGGGCAAGACGGTGGGCGAAGCGGTGCGTTCCGGCAAGGTACCCGGTGAATATAAAAAGTATGGTGAAACCATTGAACAGGTTTTTCTGGCGGCCAGCGAGTTAAAAGACAAACTGGGCGGCGAGGCGTTCAACCGTTTGCCGGTGGGAGCACTGGGTGTCTATACTTACTTTGAACGGTTGGCTCAGGGACTGCGGCAGTTCATGTGCGGCGCCCGCAAGTTCGCCCTTTCCTACATCAGCCGGGACGATGTAGCGGCTTTAACCAGGGAGGCGGCCGGTATTACCGGCATCAGGTATATCATGGATGTTGATGCCGAAGAAGTAGAAGAGATTTTGGGTTAAACCCTGAAAAAACCTGTTGCTTTGTTTAAAAGCAAAGGTTATAATAATTACATTCCAAGTGGATATCATATGGGTACAAAGGTGTATCCATTTCAATCAGGCAATGATGCCCTCATGAGGTTTTTACCTCTGCTGAGGGCATTTTCTCTTCCCGGGAAGCCGTTGTAAATTCCGGAATGCTGCGCAGGCGCCGGCGTTGGCTCCGGAAAAACTTTAGGAGGCAAATCTCCATGGCGGAACAGAGAATAGTGCTGGCAGACAGCGATGCCACCTGGAGAAAGGCCATCAAGGATATGCTCACCAAGCTGGGTTACTGGGTAGTCGGAGTGGCGGCCGATGGTCTTACCGCTCTCAAGTTGGTGCGCAGCCGTCAACCGGATCTATTGATTGTTGAATCAAATATGCCGGGAATGAATGGCCTGGATGTAGCCCGTATTCTCCATGAAGATAAACTGGCCCCGGTGGTGGTTCTGGTCAGCACCCATAGTCCGGGATTGCTGGAAAAAGCCAAAGAGGCCCGGGTTTCCTCACTTCTGGTCAAGCCGGTTGATGAGACCACCCTCTATCCTGCTGTGGAGTTGGCCATGGCCAATTATCAGGAAATCATCAAACTGGAAGGACAGGTCAACGAACTGAAGGAAACGCTGGAAACCAGAAAACTGGTGGAGCGGGCCAAGGGCATTTTGATGGAAACGCTGGGCTTGAGTGAAACTGAAGCTTTCAAGCGGATTCAAAAACAAAGCATGAACAAGCGTATTTCCATGCGTCAGGTGGCCGAGGCGGTTATTTTGGCGCATAACCTTAATTCTTGAATCTAAAATCAACGGTATGAAGGTGTACCGTAAGCGGGCAATGGCGCCCTTTAAAGGAGATGGGAAGACCTGTCTTCTTTAAAGGGCGCATATTTTGGGGCAAGAAATATCTGGAAAGGTGGTTGTTTCGATGGAAGATGCAATCAAAAAAGAAGTTTTGGCCAAGGCCAGGGAACTGGGTGTCAAATTCATCCGCCTGCAATTTACGGATATTACCGGCGTTTTGAAAAACATGGCCATTACTGTGGAACAGTTGGAAAAAGCCCTGGACGGCGAGCTGATGTTTGACGGTTCCTCCATTCACGGTTTCACCCGGATTGAGGAATCGGACATGTACCTGCGTCCCGATCCGAAAACTTTTGCTGTTTTCCCGTGGCGTCCCCGGGACGGCGCGGTGGCCCGGCTGATGTGCGATGTATACAACCCCGACGGTACCCCTTACGAAGGCTGCCCGCGTAACACATTAAAGCGGGTACTGGCTGAAGCGGCGGAAATGGGCTTTTCTATGAACGTCGGTCCGGAGCTGGAATTTTTCCTTTTCCAGGTGGATGCGGACGGGCATCCCACCCTGCGTACGCACGACAAGGCCGGTTATTTCGATCTCTCACCCGTGGATATGGGGGAAAACGCCCGCCGTTCCATGGTGCTCACCCTGGAGGACATGGGTTTTGAAATTGAGGCTTCCCATCACGAGGTGGCCCCCGGCCAGCATGAAATTGATTTCAAGTATTCCGATGCCCTGGATGTGGCCGACAAAATTGTTACTTTCAAATTTGTGGTCCGCACCATCGCCCAGCGGCACGGACTGCATGCCACCTTTATGCCGAAACCCGTTTTCGGGATCAACGGCAGCGGCATGCATATGAACCAGTCCCTGTTCCGGGGCAATGAAAACGCCTTTTACGATCCGTCCGCTCCCGACGGGTTGAGTGAAGTGGCCCGTAATTACATCGGCGGCCTGGTTAAACACGCCCGCGCTTTTGCGGCTGTGACCAACCCCACGGTAAACTCTTACAAACGCCTGGTGCCCGGTTATGAGGCGCCGGTATATATTGCCTGGTCCGAACGCAACCGCAGTCCCTTAATCCGTATTCCGGCCAAGCGCGGTCTGTCTACGCGCATTGAACTGCGTAACCCGGATCCTTCCTGCAACCCGTACCTGGCCATTGCGGCCTGCCTGCGGGCCGGTTTGGACGGAATCAAAAACGGCCTGCAGCCGCCGCCGTCCTGTGACCGCAATATATACCAGATGACGCCCGAAGAGCGTAAGGAACTGGGGATTAACAGCCTGCCGGCCAGTCTGGAGGAAGCGCTCGCCGAACTGGCCGCCGACGAAGTGGTGCGCGGTGCCCTGGGTGAATATGTATTTGAAAAATATGTCCATGCCAAAAAGATGGAATGGGAAAATTACCGGATTCAGGTCCATCCCTGGGAAGTGGAAGAATATCTGAGCAAGTTCTAATCTTGCACCAGTTGGTTACCATCCTCCAAACGCCCTTTGCGGATTGCCCGTAAAGGGTTTTTTTTACTATTGACAGTATAGACCGCATTGTCGCTTATGCAGCACCATGTTAATATTACCAGGGATAAAATTTGTCAAGAACCACTTTTTTTTTACGGTTCTTATGCTATACTATTGTTTAGCTTTAAATTTTATATTGGGGGTACAGCGTGGTACCCGCCGGGGCAATGGGGCCTGCATCACGGATGAACGGGATTTATCCGGTAGTGGGTCTTTTTTTGTTGATTGTTCCGGGAAAAAGGAAGAGGTGTAAATTTGTGGCTCAGTTGACGAATGATGATGTGCGCAATCTGGCCAAAGAAATGGGTGTCAAGTTTATCCGGCTGCAGTTTACGGATATTTTTGGGGTATTGAAAAACGTTTCCATTACTGTGGAACAGCTGGACAAGGCCCTGAACGGGGAGCTCATGTTTGACGGCTCTTCTATTGAAGGGTTTGTACGGATCGAGGAATCCGATATGTACTTGCGGCCGGATCCGGCCACTTTCGTGGTCTTTCCCTGGCGTCCCCGGGACGGGGGGGTGGCCCGGCTGATTTGTGATATCTATAACGCCGACGGCACTCCTTTTACCGGCGACCCCCGCTACGTTTTGAAACGGGTGGTTGCCGAAGCGGGAGAAATGGGTTATGTCATGAATGTGGGTCCGGAAGCGGAATTCTTCCTTTTCCATGTGGACAATGACGGCCGGCCGACTACAGTGACGCACGACCGGGCCGGGTATTTTGATCTTACCCCGGTGGATTTGGGGGAAGACGCCCGGCGGGATATGGTTTTGACCCTGGAACAGATGGGTTTTGAAATAGAGGCTTCTCACCATGAGGTGGCCCCCGGCCAGCATGAAATTGATTTTAAATATGCCGATGCCCTGGATACCGCCGACAAAGTGGCTACTTTCAAGTTCGTGGTGCGGACTATCGCCCAGCGGCACGGATTGCACGCCACCTTTATGCCCAAGCCCATTTTCGGCATCGCCGGATCCGGCATGCATTTAAACCAATCCTTGACCAGAAACGGTATGAATGCCTTTTACGATCCGGAAGCACCACAGCAACTCGGTGAGACGGCTCTTTATTATATTGGCGGGCTACTCAAACATGCGCGGGCGATTACCGCGGTGACCAACCCGACAGTCAACTCGTATAAACGGCTGGTATCCGGCTATGAAGCGCCGGTTTATATGGCCTGGTCCTCCCGCAACCGCAGTCCGTTGATCCGGGTACCGGCCAAACGGGGGCAGTCCACCCGGATAGAACTGCGCAGCCCGGATCCTTCCTGCAACCCCTACCTGGCGCTGGCGGTCTGCCTGAAAGCCGGTTTGGACGGGATTAAAAACCGGATTCAGCCGCCCGGGCCCTGTGACCGCAATATTTATGAAATGACTGAAGAGGAAAGAGCACAGCTGGATATCGGCTGTCTGCCCGTCAACCTGCATGAGGCTGTGCGGGAACTGGTCAAAGACGGGGTGATCAAAGAAGCCCTGGGACCACACGTCTATAACCGTTTTCTGGAAGCAAAAGACATTGAGTGGGACCGTTACCGCACACAGGTACATCCCTGGGAACTGGAAGAATATTTGACTAAATATTGATCGCCCGTAAAAATCCGTAAAAGGCAGTTGAATATCGGGCAAAAACCTGAACCGGTACAACGGCGTGCCAAAAAGGGCAATGGTGCCCACGTGCAGGTAGCCATGTCTGAAAAGGGAAAAAACTTTTTTCTCCCGGGCCTGCCGTGGGCTTTTTTTCTCTTGAGGCCGCTATCGGCCCGGTGGGGGTTATGTTTATAAAAAGGTAGGTGCAATGCCCATGCAGCAAGAATTTGAAAGAATCCCGTCGGGATGCGCGATCAGCGGCATCATGAGCACCAAAGGCCGGCGGATGAACGGGGAGGCCATCATCCGCTCCATTGCCCTGATGCACGAGCGTTCCAACGGTCTGGGGGGAGGCTTTGCCGCCTACGGCATCTATCCGGATTTCAAAGATCATTATGCCTTCCATATGATCTATCACTCCGAGCAGAGTAAAATGGATGCCGAGGCATTTTTGGAGGAGAACTTTATTATCGACCGCAGTGAACCCATTCCCACCCGGGTTACTCCGGGTATCACCGACCCACCGATTTTATGGCGGTATTTTTTGCAGATCAAACCCAAACGGCTGATTGTGTTCGGGCGGGTGGATTCACCGCGCGCTTTTGTGGTCAACGCTGTGATGACCATCAACAACAGCATTCCCGGCGCCTTTGTCGCTTCTTCCGGCCAGAACATGGGCGCCTTCAAGGGAGTGGGCTTTCCCGAGGACATCGGCCGGTTTTACCGTTTGGATGAATATGAAGCCTACATCTGGACTTCCCACGGCCGTTTTCCCACCAATACGCCCGGCTGGTGGGGCGGGGCGCATCCTTTTTGCCTGCTGGACTGGTCCGTGGTGCACAACGGTGAAATTTCTTCTTACGGCATAAACAAGCGCTATCTGGAAATGTTCGGTTACTGCTGCGAACTGCAGACCGACACCGAAGTGGTGGCCTACCTTTTCGACCTGCTGCACCGGCAGCAGAAAGTGCCCCTGCGGTTGGTCTGCCAGGCGCTGGCGCCGCCTTTCTGGAAGGACATTGATATGATGGACGAGGCACAAAGGCAGATGTACACGGCCATCCGCCAGGTTTACGGGCCGGGAATGCTGAACGGTCCCTTCAGCTTCGTGGTGGCCAGCAGCCGGTACATGATTGGCCTTAATGACCGCATCAAGCTGCGCCCGATGACCTGTGCCGTCAAGGACGACCTGGTGTTCATGGCCAGCGAGGAAAGCGCCATCCGGGAAATTTCCCCGGATCTGGACCGGGTGTGGACGGCCAAGGCCGGCGAGCCGATCATTGCCGAACTGGAGGAGGGAGCAGCAGTATGAGCAGCTTGATTCCGGCCGAATTTTTCGTGCGCGTGGATCACCAGCGCTGCCGGCGGTGCAAGCGGTGTGTGATGAACTGCGGTTTCGGCGCGCTGAGCTTTCAGGACCGGGTGGTGGCCGATCACAAGAAATGTGTGGCCTGCCACCGCTGCGCCACTTTCTGTCCGGAGGGGGCGATCACTATTGAGAAAAACCCTCTGGCCTACAAGGAAAGCGGTCACTGGCTGCCGGAGTACCGGAAAAACATCATGAAACAGGCGGAAACCGGGGGGATGCTGCTTACCGGTATGGGCAACGACCGGCCTTATTTTAGTTATTTCGATCATATGGTGCTGGACGCCTGCCAGGTGACCAACCCTTCCATCGACCCCTTGCGGGAACCGATGGAACTGCGCACCTATCTGGGCAGCAAGCCCAGTGCCCTGGAATTTGAAGAAGCGCCGGACGGCGTGCGTCTAAAGACGCAACTGGCGCCCCAGGTGAAACTGGACACCCCCATGGTGTTCGGGGCCATGTCTTATGGCTCAATCAGTCTGAACGCCCACCGGGCATTGGCCCGCGCGGCGAAAGAAATGGGTATATTGATGAATACCGGCGAAGGCGGCCTGCACAAGGATCTTTATCCCTTCAGCGATCGCATCATCGTACAGGTGGCTTCGGGCCGGTTCGGCGTCAACCAGGAATACCTGAACCACGGCGCGGTGGTGGAAATCAAGATCGGCCAGGGGGCCAAACCGGGTATCGGCGGCCACCTGCCCGGGGAAAAGGTGAGCCAGGAAGTTTCCGAGACGCGCATGATTCCTCTGGGCACCGACGCCCTGTCGCCGGCGCCGCACCACGACATTTATTCCATCGAGGATTTGGCCCAGCTTATTTACGCCCTCAAGGAGGCCACCAACTGGACCAGGCCGGTGAGCGTGAAAATCGCCGCCGTGCATAATGTGGCCGCCATTGCCAGCGGTATCGCCCGGGCCGGGGCGGACATAATCTATATCGACGGTTTCCGGGGCGGCACCGGGGCGGCGCCGACGATCATCCGCGACCATGTCGGCATACCGATCGAGATGGCCCTGGCCGCGGTCGACGACCGGCTGCGCAAGGAAGGCATCAGGAACCGGGTTTCCCTGATTTGTGCCGGCGGCATCCGCCACGCCGGGGATATGGCCAAGGCCATCGCTCTGGGCGCCGACGCGGTGGCCATCGGTACGGCGGCATTGATTGCCATGGGCTGCCACGTCTGCCAGAAGTGCCACACCGGCAACTGCTCCTGGGGCATCGCCACCCAGCGTCCGGAACTGGTGCGCCGGCTGGATCCGGAACTGGCGGCTGAGCACCTGTGCAACCTGATCCGTGCCTGGTCGCTGGAACTGAAGGAAATCCTGGGCGCCCTGGGGGTCAATGCAGTGGAAAGCCTGCGCGGCAGCCGCGAGCGTTTGCGTGGCGTGGGCCTGTCCCGGGTGGATCTGGATATTCTGGGCATCAAGCCCGCCGGCCGATAGGAGGGAAACCGGAGATGATGCAGATAGACGCCCGGGGCATGTATTACCGGGATTTAAACAAGATGATCAAGGAAGCGGCCTGGGCCGGGGAAACGGAATTCATACTGGACAATGTCAACGGCCAGCGTTATATCGGCACCGGGGTGGACCGGAAGGTAAACATCACCATCAACGGTGTGCCCGGTAACGACCTGGCGGCGTTTGCCAACGGGCCGGTGATTACCGTCAACGCCAACGCCCAGGACGCCATCGGCAATACCATGAACGACGGCCTGGTGGTGGTGCACGGACTGGCCGGCGATGTGCTCGGCTATGCCATGCGCGGCGGCCGTATTTACATCAAAGACGACGTGGGCTACCGGGTGGGCATTCACATGAAGGAATACCGGCGCCAGGTGCCGGTGATTATTGCCGGGGGTAGGGCCGGTGATTTCTTCGGCGAGTACATGGCCGGCGGGATCATGATGCTTTTGGGTTTGAACCGCAAGCCGGGGCAGCCGCTGGCCGGGGACTACCTGGGTACGGGCATGCACGGCGGCGTGATCTACCTGCGGGGAGAAGTAGCTGCATACCGCCTGGGCAAGGAAGTGGCCGTCTTCGCACTGGATGACGGGGATGAAAAAACCTTGCAGAAGTATCTGGGCGAATTTTGCGACTGCTTTGGCCTGGATTACAACCAGGTGCGGGAGGAGAAATTCTGCAAGCTGGTGCCTGTTTCCCACCGTCCTTACGGCCGGCTGTACGCCGGTTAGGGCGCGTACAGTTTTTATCCAACGTTATGACCGGGGAGGGTAACCGTTGAGTTATAAAGTGATCTTTATCGGCGGCGGTCCGGGCGGCTACGTGGGGGCCATCCGGGCGGCCCAACTGGGAGCAAGCGTGGCCCTGGTGGAAAAGGATGAAGTGGGGGGTACCTGCCTGAATCGCGGTTGCATTCCCACCAAGGCGCTGGCCGCCGGCGCGGAGGCGCTGCACACCGTACGCCGGGCCGGGGAGTTCGGGATCAGCACGGGTGAAATATCCGTGGACTTCGGACGGCTGATGGAGCGCAAGCAACAGGTGGTTTCCCGCCTGGTGCAGGGCGTGCAGTTTTTGTTAAAGAAAAACAAGGTGGAATTGATCCAGGGCGCCGGCCGGCTGACGGCCCCCGGCCATGTCCGGGTGACGGCGGCGGACGGCGCGGTAAGTGAACTGGAAGCCGAAAATATTGTGCTGGCCACGGGCACCGAACCGGCGTTGATCAGCGCCCTCGGTTACGACGGGGAAAAAGTGATCACCTCCAACGAGGCGTTGAATCTTACGGCGGTGCCCCGGCGCCTGCTGATTATCGGCGGCGGCGTAATCGGCTGTGAATTCGCCTGCATTTTCAACGCGCTGGGCGCGCAGGTGACGGTTGTGGAAATGATGCCCTCCATCCTGCCCATGGTGGACAGGGAAGCCGCCCGGCAGATGCAGGGCCTGCTGAAACGGCAGGGGATTACCGTCAAGACAAAGGTCAAAATTGAAGCGGTCAGGAAAACGGAACAGGAAGTGACCGCCGTGCTGGAAGGCGGCCTGGAGATCGCCGCCGACCTGATTTTGATTTCCATTGGCCGGGTGATGAATACGGCCGGCCTGGGCCTGGCGGTAGCCGGCGTGGCCGCCGGGCCGCGGGGCGAGGTGCCGGTGGACGGCCGCATGCAGACCAATGTACCCGGCATCTATGCCGTGGGCGACATCACCGGCCGGATCCAGTTGGCTCATGTGGCTTCAGCCCAGGCGCTGGCGGCTGTGGACAACATCATGGGCCGGCCGCGGGAAATGGACTACCGGGTGGTGCCCTCGTGCATCTTCACCCATCCTGAAGTGGCCAGTGTCGGGTTGAGCACACAGGAAGCCGAAGCGCAGGGACTGGCCGTAAAAGCGGGCAAGTTTCCCCTGCTCGCTTCGGGCAAGGCACAGGCCATGGGCGAAACGGAGGGCTTTGTCAAGGTGCTGGCCGATGCCGGAAGCGACCGGGTGCTGGGCGTGCATATCATCGGCGCGCACGCCACCGATCTGATTGCCGAGGCCGCTGTGGCCATCCAGCTCAACGCCACCGTCGAACAATTGGCCCAAACCATCCACGCCCATCCCACCCTGGCCGAGGCCGTAATGGAGGCGGCCGAGGCGGTACACGGGATGAGCATTCACATGTAGGATTTTGCCTGTACAACCAGCAATGAAAAAGGAGGTGCCGGTGTGGGGAGCGCAAAATATGCCTTTTTCTGGGGATGTACAATCCCGGCCCGCCTGCCCTTTATGGAAAAATCCACCCGTCTGGTCATGGACGCCTTGGAAGTAAAGTATACCGACCTGGCCGGGTTTACCTGCTGTCCGGAAAAATCCCTGTTTGAAACCTACAATGAACGCCAGTGGCTGCTCACTGCGGCCCGCAACCTGGCGGTGGCCGAACAGGCCGGCCTGGACATCGTGGCCGCCTGCAACGGTTGCTACGGTACGTTGAAGTCCGTGGCCAACCGCCTGGATCTGGAACCGGCGACAAAGGAATGGGTCAACCGGAGTCTGGCCGCCATCGGTATGGAATACAAGGGACTGGTGCGGGTCAGGCATCTGGTGGAACTGCTGCATGACGAAGTTGGTCCGGCCGGAATCCGCGCCCGGGTGGAAAAGCCCCTTTCCGGGATGCGCATCGCCGTGCATCCCGGCTGTCACATGGTGCGGCCCAGTTCGGCCATTCACTTCGACGACCCGTTGCACCCGGTGAAATTTGACGCCCTGGTGGAAGCACTGGGCGCGGAAAGCGTATCCTACCATACCAAGATGATGTGCTGCGGCGGTGCTTTGAGCAATGTGGGCGAACTCGAGGATTCCATGGCCCTGACCCGCAAAAAGCTGCTCGAACTGCAGCGCGTTGGCGTCGATGCGATGACCCTCTTTTGCCCGGCCTGCTTCATGCAGTTCGATCAAAAACAGTACATGGCCCAGCGCCAGGGGGAGCACCTGCATATACCCGTGTTTACCTATCCGGAGTTGGTTGGACTCGCCCTGGGCTTAAGCCCGGCGGAACTGGGCCTGGGCAATCACCGGGTGGATACGGCGCCTTTCTTTAAAACCTGGGAGGAGAAGTTGACTCATTTCATGGAAGTCAGACGCCACCTGGACCTGGCTTCGGTGCGCCGCTGCTACGAATGCGGCGCCTGTGTGGCCGACTGCCCGGTGGCTGAAATAGTGGATCAGTTCAATCCGAACGAACTGATCGGCCGGCTGCTGGACGGCAAAATCGAAGAATTACTGAAATCGAAAGCGATCTGGTATTGTGTGGAGTGCCATACCTGCTACGAACTGTGCCCGCAAAAGTTCGGCATGGAGAAGGTCTTCACCGCATTGAAGCATCTGGCCATGGAACAGGGCCTGATGCCGCCGCCGGTCAAGGGCGGCCTGGATATGTTCTTCAAGACCGGCCGGTTGGGCGCGCCCGACGAAAGGAACCGCAAGAAGCTGGGCCTGGAGCCGCTGCCGCCCGGCGGTGGGGAGGAACTGGCCAGGCTGCTGGCTGGTTTACGCGAAGCGCGGGATGAGGAATAAAAGCCGGGGAACCGCCCGGCTTCCCTTTTATTCCCCATGTTGGCAGCGGGGTTTTCAGCCGGCCGGCCGGAGCCGGGTTTTTGCTTTCCGGCAAATCCGGTGCCGGCGGTGGATTTTGTCGTATAGGGATATACTATGTTGTTCTGTTTGTGTTACAATAGGGTATATTGGAAAATATATCACGATGCCGGGAGGGGCGGGTAATGAAACATACCTTGGCGGTGTTGGTGACAAACAAACCGGGTGTGCTGGCGCGGATTTCGGGCCTGTTGAGCAGGCGGGTGTTCAATATCGAGAGCATTGCCGCCGGGTATACCGAAGAGCCGGATGTCACCCGTATCACTATCGTGGTCAAGGGTGACGACCAGGTGCTGGACCAGGTGGTCAAGCAACTGTCCAAATTGATTGATGTAATCAAGATCCAGGAACTGCAGGGCGGCGAATCAATTGCCCGGGAACTGGCTTTGATCAAGGTCAAGGCCGATCCGGCCCGCCGTTCGGACATTGTGGATATTGTCGAGATTTTCCGGGCCAATATAGTCGATATCAACCGGGAGACCATGGTGATCGAGTTGACCGGCGACGAGGAGAAAATTGACGCTCTGTGCGCGGTGCTGGAGGATCACGGCATTGTGGAGATGGTGCGTACGGGCAAGATCTCCTTGAGCCGGGGGCCGGGCGCCGCCAAATATACCGATGAACAGGTAAATAATGCTGGTTGACCGGCAAGTATTGACATAATCTCCATTCAGGTGTATAAAATATGTTATACTGGCAAATGTCGAACCAGGGGGGTTTAAAAAAGTTGGCCCAGGTGAAGCGGATCATGATCAGCCTGCCCGACAGCCTGCTGGCGGAAATGGACGGAATTGTGGCCCGGGAAAGATTGAACCGCAGTGAATTGATCCGGGAGGCCATGCGTCTGTATATCGGTGAGCGCAAGCGCCGGCAGTTGCGGGAGCAGATGAAGCAGGGCTACCTGGAAATGGCCAAGATCAACCTGGCCCTGGCCGTGGAGCAGTACCGGCTGGAAGTCGAGGCGGCCAGGCAATATGAACTGGCGGAGGTAAAATAGCCTATGCTGGTCCGCCGAGGCGATATTTTTTTTGCCGACCTCAGTCCGGTGGTGGGATCGGAACAGGGCGGCACCCGGCCGGTACTGGTTCTGCAAAACGACATCGGCAACCAGTATAGCCCGACCACAATTGTGGCCGCGATCACTTCCCAGATCGCCAAGGCCAAACTGCCCACCCACGTGGAAATGGCGGCCAGCCCGGGCGGGCTGGAAAAAAACTCGGTTATCCTGCTGGAGCAAATTCGCACCATTGACAAAAGCCGGCTGATGGAAAAGGTTACTTCCCTGGACGATCAGTCCATGCTCAAGGTCAACCAGGCGGTGGAAATCAGCCTGGGACTGGTGGATATTTAGGCAAGGACAGGCACCTCAGATACTGGGGTGTTTTGCTTTCCGGGAGTGATGTGATGAAACCGCTGATCGGTCTGACCGCCGCACTGGAAGAAGAGAGGGGACGCTTGTTTCTCGTCCGCGCTTATGTGCTTGCCGTGCAGGCGGCCGGCGGACTGCCGGTAATCCTGCCGCCGGCCGCGGCGGGGGATGAAATGGAAGCATGGGTGCGCCTGCTGGATGGACTGCTGCTTACCGGCGGCGGTGATGTGGATCCGGTCTATTTTGGCGAAGAACCCCGGCCGGGCTGCGGGTGGATCGATCCGGAAAGGGATTTTTCCGAACTGGGCCTGGCCCGTCTGGCCCTGGATGCCGGTTTGCCCGTGCTGGGCATATGCCGTGGCGTGCAGGTGTTGAATATCGCCGCCGGCGGGGACATCCACCAGGATATCAACTCCGGGGTGGCCGGATGCCTCAAGCACAGCCAGCAGGCGCCCCGCCGCTCCCCCACCCACCTGGTGCAGTTGACGCCGGGAAGCCGTCTGGCCGGCATCGCCGGTGCGGACCCCTGGCGGGTGAACAGTTTCCACCACCAGGCCGTGCGCCGTCCGGCGGCGGGGTTTGCCGTCTGTGCGCGGGCGGCCGACGGTATTATCGAGGCCATCGAAAAGACCGATCACTCTTTTGCCCTGGGCGTGCAGTGGCATCCGGAAGCGATGTGGGAACAGGACGTCCGCTGCCGGAAACTGTTTGAGGCGCTGGTGGAAGCCGGCCGTGCCTTCCGGCCGGGAAAAAAATAAATCATTTTGAACGGGGATGTTGTCCCGCGTTTTGATATCGCCGGCCCGTGTCCGGTAAAATGAAAAAATATTTTTGCCGTAACGGCATATTTATACCTTAAATCATTGTGCAAGGTGGTTTTTATATGCTGGCCATTTCAGGCGGAAAAGTGTTCACCGTGGCCGGAAAGGTGCTTGATCCCGGTGTGGTGCTGATTGAAAAGCAGAAGATTGCCGATGTATATGCCGGCAACCAGGTCCCGGCCGGGGCGGCGGTGGTGGATGCGACCGGCCTGGTGGTCATGCCCGGCTTCATCGACGCCCATTGCCATGTGGGTATTGCCGAGGAAATTTACCGCGAGGAAGGGGACGACACCAACGAATATACCGACCCGGTCACTCCGCAGCTGCGGGCTGTCGATGCGGTAAACCCGGCCGATCTGGGCTTCAGGGACGCCCTGTCCGGCGGAGTGACCACCCTGGTAACCGGTCCGGGCAGCGCCAATGTGCTGGGCGGTGAAATGCTGGCCGTCAAAACAAGCGGCACGGTGATTGACCAAATGATTCTGCGGCGTCCGGCCGGCATCAAGGCCGCCCTGGGGGAGAATCCCAAGCGCAGTTACGGGAGGGATAAGAAAGCGCCGGCCACGCGCATGGCTGCGGCGGCACTGTTGCGGGAAGCGCTGGCCAGGGCGCTGGATTACCGGCGCAAGCTGGAAAACGCCGCCGCCGGCCGGGGAGAAAAGCCCGACCGGGATTTGAAAAGTGAGGCCCTGCTGCCGGTGCTGCGCCGGGAAATCCCCTTGCGCGTGCACGCCCACCGGGCCGATGATATCATGACCGCAGTGCGCATCGCCACTGAATTCGACCTGCGGCTGATTATCGAACACTGTACGGAAGGATACCTGGTGGCGGATCAGCTGGCTGCCCGCGGGGTGATGGCCGTGGTCGGCCCGATCATCACCAACCGGGCCAAGGTGGAACTGCAGGGAGTAACTCTGGAAAACGCCCGGGTGTTGGCCGGGGCCGGGGTGCCGCTGGCCGTGATGACCGATCACCCGGTGGTGCCGGTTCAATATCTGGCTTTGTCGGCCGGGCTGGCCATGCGGGGCGGGTTGCCGGAAGAGCAGGCGTTGCGGGCGATCACCATCGACGCGGCGCGCATACTGGGTCTGGAGCAGCGACTGGGCAGTCTGGAGCCTGGCAAAGATGCCGACATTGTCCTGCTTGACGGCCATCCTTTTGATACCCGTACCATGGTAATAAAAGTGTTTATCAGTGGAGAAGCGGTTTGGGAAAAGTAAATCAAGGGAAAAACTTGTTTCTTATTATGAGAAATAATAGAACCAATGTTAAAATATGAATTTTTTTATGAAATTTATGGATTTATGGCAGGAAAAATTATCTTGGCGTCGAAGTTATCGCTTCGGAAACAATACCCTTGATTGTCAATTGGTGTCACACTTTACCGGAGGTGCGAGTAGTGGGAGGAGATTGTCTGGATGTGCTGGTGGCTGACGACCAGCCAGGTGTTCGCTACCTGCTGGATATAATTATAAAAGAAGCCGGCCACCGGGTCCATATGGCCGGAAACGGCCTGGAAGCGCTGGAAATGGTGCGCCGGATCCGGCCGCAACTGGTCTTCATGGATGTGCGCATGCCGTTGATGGACGGCCTGGAGGCTTTGGGACGGATTAAGAAGCTGTCACCGGAAACGGAAGTGGTGATGATGACCGCTTATTTTTCCGACGATACCATTGCCCGCTCGTTGAAGAAGGGTGCGGTGCGGTGTCTGGCCAAGCCTTTTGATGTCGAGAAAATCAAAGCATTGATCAAAGAGTTTACCTGGCAGCAAAGGAACAAGGAACAATTACTGGCCGGTGCTTACGTAATAATCTGATGAAAAACGGCGGGAAATTTTTTTGCGGTGAATTATGATACAGTATACCCGTATAGCTGTCATTACCCGCGGAGGTGCTCAAGACGGGTAAAGAAAAGCGCCTTGCAACCGCTTTACCGATTTGCGCCGTAAAGTCCCCGGCTCCGGCTGCCGGGTGCAAGGTGCTCCGGGCGTAAGCCCGGTAATTTTTTTCTGTTTGCCGGCGGAATATACTAGTGAAGGGAATGGCCAGGCCATTCTTTCCTTTCCGGAGAGGGACTTGTTTTATGGGGGTGCTGAGTATGAACCGGAGCTACCGGGTTTTGGACGCCAATTTGAACCGGGCGCGGGAAGGATTGCGGGTGATTGAGGAACTGGCCCGTTTTGTGCTGGACGATCAGCAACTGGCCACCCGGATCAGATTTTTGCGGCACGGCCTGCACGAACCGGACAGCCCCGGGTTCCTGCCGGCCCTGCTGGCGGCCCGGGATGCGGGTCATGATGTGGGCGCGGTTTCGCCGCCGGAAACAGAGCGGCCACGCGCCGGTTACGTGGAATTGGCGGCGGCCAACTTCAAGCGGGTGCAGGAGGCCGCCCGGGTGCTTGAAGAATACGGCCGGCCGGTGATGGATGCCGGAAAGTTTAAAGCGATCCGCTTTCAGTCCTATGAACTGGAAAAGGAATTGATCGGACGCCTGCTGGAACTGCCGGAAAATGAAAGATATGCCCCGGCCGGGGGTTCCGCCGGTCCGGCGGGGGACCGGAAGGCCGGCGGGCGGTGGCCGGCGGACTGCAGTCTCTATGTGATTACCGGGGACAAGTTTGCCCGCGGCCGTTCACCGCAGGAGATCGCCGCGGCGGCCATCCGGGGTGGTGCCGGGGTGCTGCAGCTGAGGGAGAAGAAATTTTCCGGGCGCCGTCTGGTGGAAGTAGGCCGGGAGTTGCGCCGGCTGACCAGGGAAGCGGGTGTGCTTTTTGTCGTCGACGACCGGGTGGATGTGGCCCTGGCCGTGGATGCGGACGGTGTGCACCTGGGGCAGGACGACCTGCCCATCGAAGCGGCCCGGCAAATGATGGGACCGCAGCGCATCATCGGCATTTCCACCCATAGCGTGGAGCAGGCCCGGCGGGCCGAGCTTGCCGGAGCGGATTACATCGGCGTGGGGCCGGTCTTTGAAACCAGCAGTAAGGAAGATGTGATTGCGCCCGTGGGGCTGGAACTGGTGCGCCGGGTGGCGCAGGTGGTGCGTATTCCCAAAGTGGCCATCGGCGGCATCAAGGCGCATAACGCCGGACAGGCTATAGCGGCCGGCGCGGACGGCGTGGCGGTGATCACCGCCGTGGTGGCGGCGGAAGATGTCGCCGCCGCTGCCGTGGAACTGCGCCGGCAGGTCGCAGAGGCGCGCGGGAATAAATGATCGCATTCCGCGGTATGGTTTTAGATTTATTAGGAGGCGGGCGGTTTGAATCTGTCGGCATTGGGGGAATTCGGCCTGATTGAACGCCTGGCCCGGGACCTGCCTAACAACCCGGGTCAGGTGGTGTGCGGCGCCGGCGACGACGCCGCCGTTTTGCAGGCGGCCGGTCCGGACCAGTTGCTTTTTACCACCGACATGCTGGTGGAGGAAGTGCACTTTTCCCTGACCTGGGCGACGGCCGAACAGGTCGGTGTCAAGGCGCTGGCCGTCAACGTCAGCGATATTGCGGCCATGGGCGGCCGGCCGGCGTATGCGGTGATTTCCCTGGGCGTTCCGGAGCGGGTGACTGTGGAGGAACTGGACGCTTTATACCGCGGGCTGCGGCGGACGGCGCGGGAATACGGGGTCAATCTGGTCGGCGGGGACACGGTGGCCTGTCCGGACCGTTTGGTGATCAACGTGGCCCTGCTCGGACTGGTCGAGCCGGGACGGGCTGTGTACCGCGGCGGCGCCCGGCCCGGGGACTTGATTTACGTCACCGGCAGCCTGGGCAAATCGGCCGCCGGCCTTTTCCTGTGCCGCCACCCGGAAACGCCGGTGGTACCGGAGGCGGCCGCCTTCGCCCGCCTGGCCCACCTGGAACCGTGCGCCCGCGTGCAGGCGGGGCGCCTGCTGGCCGCCGCCGGGGTCGGGGCGATGGATGACATCAGCGACGGCCTGGCCGGCGAACTGGGTGAGATTTGCCGCGCCAGCGGCGCTGGCTGCCGTGTGCGCGCCGGAGCCGTCCCGGTTGATCCGCGCGTGCGCCTGGTGGCTGCGGCGGCCGGCTGTGATCCGCTGGACTGGGCGCTCTATGGCGGGGAAGATTTTGAACTGCTTTTTACCGTTTCCCCGGCCGGTGCGGCGCGGATGGAGGATAAAATGGCGCAAGCCGGTGAAGCGGTCAGTCTGATTGGTGAAATCACGCCGGCCGGAGACGGCATGAAAATAGAAACAGGCGGCGTCTGGCGGCCCCTGCCGGCGCGGGGGTACGATCACTTTCTGCGTTGACCGCCGCTCCAAAGGGGCTGGTGTCGGGGCGGTAAACAAAAGCTTTTGCCGGTAAAGACGGCAATATTTTTTGATGCGCCTGCTTTATAAAACAAGGGTTGCTCTTTGCCCGCGGCGGGTTATAATATTTTTTGAGGTGGTGGCATGACCACATTGAGAACCGGTTCCCCCGCCCGGACGGAGGAAATTGGCCGCCTGCTGGGGGAGTTGCTGGCGCCGGGAGACCTAATCTGCCTGTCCGGCGAACTGGGGGCTGGCAAAACCGTGCTGGCCCGGGGGGTGGCGCGCGGCCTGGGTGTCGCCGGGCCGGTGACCAGCCCCACCTTCACTTTGATTAACGAGTATGACGGACGGCTGCCCTTTTATCACCTGGACGTCTACCGTCTGGGCGGAGAGGAAGAAATGGCCGATTTGGGCTATGAGGAATATTTTTACGGTTCCGGTGTCACCCTGGTGGAATGGGCGGAGCGGGTGGCCGGAGTCCTGCCCGGGGAACGGCTGGAAATCATGATTCAGGGGAATTTTAATGATCCGGATAAACGGGAAATCACCTTCCTGCCCCGGGGCGGGCGCTACCGGCGTTTGGTGGAGGAGTTGACAGCGCTTGTACGTGCTGGGAATTGAAGCAGCCACTCCGGTGGCTGCCGTGGCGGTAATAAATGAACAAAAAATACTGGCCGAGCGGCTGGTGAATAATCAACGCACGCATTCGGTGAACCTGCTGCCCATGATCAAGGCGGTGCTCGAAGACGGGGCGGTCGGACCGGAGCAGTTGGACGGTATTGCCGTTTCCGCCGGACCGGGTTCCTTCACCGGCCTGCGCATCGGTATGAGTACGGCCAAGACACTGGCCCAGGTATGGGGCCTGCCCGTTACGGGGATAAGCACACTGGAGGCGCTGGCCCATCCTCTGACCGGACAGGCCGGGTTGCTCTGTCCCATCCTGAACGCCAGAAAAAACGAGGTTTACACGGCAGTTTATGAAACCAGGGCGGGGCGGCTTTCCCGTCTGGCCGGACCGCTGGCCGAAGAACCGGAAAAACTGGCCGCCCGGCTTTTCAGCCTGGGGCATCCGGTCACCTTGCTCGGTGACGGGGTGGCGGTTTACGGTGAAATGCTGCAGCGGTATTTGGGCGGCCTGGCTTTCTTCGCCCCGGCGGCGGCGGCCCTGCCCCGGGGGGCGGCGGTGGCCGAACTGGGCCTCGCCCGGTTGGCCGCGGGAGAGGGTGAAGATCCGCTGCTGCTTTTGCCCCGGTACATCCGCCTGTCCGAAGCGGAAGTAAAGTGGCGGCAAAAGCAGGGTGTCCGCCCATGAAGATCGTTATTGGCGAAATGCGTCCGGAACATCTGGCCCAGGTGGCCGCGATCGAGAAAGAGTCCTTCACCACCCCCTGGTCCCGGGAGGCTTTTGATTATGAATTGACCCAGAATGATTTTGCTATCTACCTGGTGGCGCTGAATGGTGAACAGGTGGCCGGCTACGCCGGCCTGTGGCTGATCCTGGATGAAGCACATGTAACCAATGTGGCTGTTCATGCCGCTTTCCGCGGCCGGGGACTGGGGATGATGCTGATGCTTGAGTTGATGCGCCGGGCGGCCCTGGCCGGAGCGGCCCGGATGACGCTGGAGGTGCGGGCGTCCAACCATACGGCCAGGCGGTTGTACGAACGCCTTGGCTTCAAAGAACGTGGCCGCCGGCGGGGTTATTATACCGACACCAATGAAGATGCGCTGATTATGTGGCATGATCAACTTTTTCCCTGGGAAGGTGGTGAAGTGACGTGAGTGTCAGGCTGATTGCCCGCCTGGCCGGCCTGGTCCTGGCCGGGGCGGGCTTGCTACTCCACCTGCCGGCCGGTTGGGCGATTGCCGCGGTAGCTGCCGGGTTGGGGGTGTTCCTTTTTGCCGGGGGCGGCGGTTGAGGCAGCTGTTAGCGGGTTGGTCAACCCCGGAATCAGTCAAATAATTCTGGACATGTCTCACCGGTTTGTGTTATAATACCTTATAATTCCATACAGGAACGAATGACAGGGAAGCTGGTGCAAGTCCAGCGCGGTGCCGCCACTGTAAATGGGGAGCCACCCGCAAGTTGCCACTGGCCGGCAGGGCCGGGAAGGCGCGGGCAGACGGTGATCCATGAGTCAGGAAACCTGTTCGTTCCGGTTCACCGTATGTACCTGCGGTCCATGGGGAGGTGAATGAACGGTCAAGTTCTCACTCCTCCTGTAACCAAACAGGAGGTTTTATTTTAATTGCAGAATAGGTGCCTTACCCCGAGGGGTGGGGCTTAATCAAACGATATAAAAGTCCATTGCCGGGGGAGCCGCCGCAAAACCGCCCGCGGGCGTACTTGCGGGGGCGATGACCAGCGCGGGCAAGACAGGACGCGCCTATTCTACTCCTGTACGCGGTCTTGGTACAGCAGGCACGGGCGAGCAGGCAACAATCCGCCGGATCTATGGGCAGCCGGCTGATGGGTTGGGGTTCTGCCCGACCCTGTAGAACTGTACCCGGTACGCGCCACATGAATTGATATCCAGCAAGCCCCGGTCCGGCGGGCAGGGCGATCTGTCCATTAAAACCGGGCCGTGGTTGAAACCGGATATTTCATTGTGTGCGTGTATACCGATGCAAGTCCGGGGCAGGCCGGCGCGTCCTGAATTTGTTCCGGACCGGCGCCGCCCCCCGGCAAACCGGGGGTTCTTTTGTGCCCGGTCAAAGCGATGCACGTCAATTTGCCGGGAAGCTGAAAGCAACAGTACCTGGACGGTTATCCGGCGGATTACGGCCGCAGGCAGCTTTAAACGTAGCCGCTTTGGGCTGCCAACGGGTTGAAACCGCCGCATGCGTCTGTCTTGCAGCCATGTTTTCAAAAGGAGGTAAAGTACACATGTCCAAAAAATTTGCCTTCCCCCTGCTGGTGGCGGCCGGGGTGGTTTATTTCCTGCTGTTCCCCCAGCAAAACGCCTATGCCATGCACATCATGGAAGGTTTTTTGCCCCTGAAATGGTGCATATTCTGGTATGCGGTGATGATCCCCTTTTTAGTGGCCGGGCTGATTTCAATCAATAAAACCGTGCAGGCCAATCCCGGGGTGAAGATGCTGCTGGGTCTGTCCGGTGCTTTTGCCTTTGTCCTTTCGGCGATGAAAATCCCCTCCGTTACCGGCAGTTGTTCCCATCCCACCGGGGTGGGCCTGGGAGCCATCCTTTTCGGCCCGACGGCGATGACCGTGCTTGGTTGCATCGTGCTCATCTTCCAGGCGTTGCTGCTGGCCCACGGCGGCATCAGCACGCTGGGGGCGAACACCGTGTCCATGGCCGTGGTGGGCCCGCTGGTCTCCTATGCCTTGTTTAAAGCCGGCCAGAAGACGGGAGCGCCCCGCTGGCTGTCCGTTTTCCTGGCCGCCACTTTGGGCGATCTGATGACCTACGTGACTACTTCCCTGCAACTGGCGCTGGCCTTTCCTGCCCCAACCGGCGGTGTAGCCGCATCCATGGCCAAGTTCATGGGCATCTTTGCCGTTACCCAGGTGCCGCTGGCTGTCAGTGAAGGACTGCTGACCATAGTGATCATCAATTTCCTGGCCAGCTATAACCGGCGCGAGCTGGAGGAACTGTCGGTATTGACCCGGGAGGTGCGGGCATGATGAGCAGTACGGCGAAAAACACCGTCTTGATTTTACTGGTGGTTGCCCTGGCCTTTTTCCCGCTGGTTTTCATCAAGGGCGGGCAGTTTGCGGGCGCCGACGACCGGGCGGAGAAAGCCATTACCAGCATTGATCCCAATTACCACCCCTGGTTCAAGAACATCTGGGAACCGCCCAGCGGTGAGGTGGAAACTTTTCTTTTCGCCCTGCAGGCGGCCCTGGGTGCCGGCTTTGTGGGCTATTTCCTGGGCTATGCCCGGGGACGCAAAAAACGGGAATCAGCTGAGCAATCAGTTGCGGGCGTCAGCCGGCAGAAACCGGTTGCCGGGAATTAACAGGGGGGACGGGTGATGTTTGCTATTGATCAGTATGCCTATACCAGCCGCCTGCGCCCTGTTCATCCGGGGGAAAAACTCGCCTTCGCCCTGGTGACCATGGTTATTTGCCTGGCCAGTGTTTCACCGGCCGCCCCCCTGGCGGTGCTTCTGATCATGACCGGCGCCGTGCTGTTCCGGGCGGGTATTCCCTGGCGGTTTTACTTGAAACTGATGACCCTCCCCCTGTCCTTTTTAATCATCGGCGTGCTGACCGTGGCGGTAAGCATATCGACCGGACCGCCGCCGCCGTTGTTATCCGGCCGGACGCTGGGCGGCATCACCATCGGTTTTACAGCGGCAAGTTTACAACTGGCGGTGCTTTTATTCGTCAAATCACTGGGTGCGGTTTCCTGCCTGTATTTCCTTTCCCTGACCACGCCCATGGTGGAGGTCATCTCGCTGTTGCGCCGTTTTAAAGTACCGGCGCTGTTCGTGGAATTGATGAGTCTGATCTACCGGTTTATTTTTGTGATTATGGAAACAGCGGAAAAAATGTATGTGGCCCAGTCGTCCCGCTGGGGATACGCCAGTATAAAAACTGCGTACATCTCCCTGGGCCAGCTGGTGGCCAACCTGTTCGGCAAGTCCTATCACCGCTCCCAGGCGTTGTTTACCGCTTTGCAGTCGCGCTGTTATAACGGGGATTTGCGTGTGCTTGAAACGCCGCGGGCGCCGTCCCGGTCAAACATCATGCTCATTGCCGCGGTGGACCTGTTCCTGGCCGTCCTGGCCCTTTACACTGGAGGTGGCCTTATTGCCCGAATTCATCCTTGAAGCGGACACTGTGGAATTCAGCTATCCCGACGGGACCAGGGCGTTGCAGGGAGTGTTCATGCGTATCCCGCGGGGCGCCAAAGTAGCCGTGCTGGGCTCCAACGGTGCCGGCAAGACGACCCTGTTCCTGCACTTCAACGGCATTTTGCGGCCGGCCGGCGGCCGGGTGCGCTTCGACGGCCGGGAGGTGCGCTATGACCACCGCTCGCTGATGCAGCTGCGCAAGAATGTGGGCATTGTTTTTCAGGATCCCGACAGCCAGCTTTTTTCGGCCAGCGTTTTCCAGGAAATATCCTTTGGTCCTTTGAACCTGGGCCTGCCGCGGGAGGAAGTGCGGCGGCGGGTGGAGGAAGCCATGCAGGCCACGGAGATCACCGGGTTGAAGGACAAGCCGACGCACCTGCTGAGCTACGGGCAGAAGAAGCGGGTGTCCATTGCCGACATCCTGGCCATGGAGCCGGCCGTGATTATTTGCGACGAACCTACCGCCTGGCTGGATCCCAAACATGCAGAGCAGGTAATGGAGCTGTTCAAACGGATCAACAATGGCGGCACGACGGTAATCCTATCCACCCATGACGTGGATATGGCCTATTCCTGGGCGGATTACATCTTCATCATGATGCACGGGACGGTAATCGGGGAGGGTACGCCGGAAGAAGTGTTCCAGGACGGGGAACTGTTGTTCCGGGCGGACCTGGCCCGCCCCCGGCTGGTGGAGACCTGGGCCCAGTTGCGGAACAAGGGGTTGTTGCCCGCCGATTTGCCGTTGCCCCGCAGCTGGACGGAGCTTTTTGAGCTCGTTCCGACCCGCCGCGCCCCCGGCACGGGCGGCCCGGCCCCGGTATATGTGCTGGACCGGGAAGGGACTCCCGCCTGTGCGGCCTGCAGCGCCCGCCGGCGGTGAGGCTTGCGGCGGGAGACCCGGCAATCCGGCGGACAGCTGCCGGGAGGGGGCCGGGGCAATGACCGGTCCGGAACATGTCCGTGATCATATGGATCCAGGCACTGATATTTTATGCCGTGGGGGAGTTGTCCGTAAAATACGTGACGGGCAGCAAAACGTTGATCATGAAATACAGAAATATCGTTATACGGAGCATTGATGGTTTGGGGCCAATAGCTTTATCGTGCAAGTTACAGTTGAGCTTCAAGGTGTCAACAGTATTTATTGCACCGGGCAGTGGCAGCAAAGGGCCGGGGTTTACGTCCCGGCCTTTTAAGTTTATAATTACCTGCAAGATTACGTCAAAGTCCATTCCAATACCGTATGCGGCAGTAAACGGTAAATGCATGCCCTATATATTGCGGGCCAAAAAGTAATTTTGACGTTATCCTGAATCACCCTGTCACAAAAGTATGGGCCGGGGTGTTATATAAGTGAAGGATCCTTCCGGGGAGGTGCAGTGATCATTTTCCCGTTATCCCCGGCCGGCGGGGGTGCTCTTCCCGCCGGCCGCTTCAAAGAACTGTTTGATTCACACTATCCCGCCGTGTACCGCCGTGCCGCCTGCATTTTGGGCAACCCGGCAGCAGCGGAGGATGTGGCCCAGGAGACATTCCTCAAGCTTTACCAGGCGCCGCCGGTAAATCAGGAAAACCTGGCCGGCTGGCTGGCCCGGGTGGCTACCAACCTGGCCTACAACCACCTGCGCGGTGAAAATAACCGCCGCCGGCGGGAGTCGGCGCAGGGAATAGAAGAAGCGACAATGCTTCCTTCCTGTGAGGAGGAGGCCCTGCGGCGGGAGGAGACACGCCTGGTGCAGCAGGTGCTGGACCACTTGCCGGAGCGGGATCGTACCTGTTTGTTGCTCCGCTTTTCCGGGGCCGGATACAGGGAGATCGCTGCCTTGATTGACGTCAAGCCTGGTTCGGTGGGTACGCTGCTGGCCCGTGCCCAGGCGCGCTTCCGGGAAGAATACGCACGGTTGTCAGGGAGGGATGGATGATGTGCCCGGATGAAGGTAAGCTGCAGGCCTATCTGGACGGTGAATTAACCGCCGGGGATGCTCCGGCCGTGGAAACCCACCTGGCCTCCTGCCCCCGATGCCGGCGCCGCCTGGTGGTGCTGGCGGAAAATAGCCGGTTCGCGTCTGATCACCTGATTCCTTATCTGTGCTCCCGGGAAAGAAAAAACACCGGCCCCGCCCGGGCGGGACTGGAAACCATGCTGGATGGCAGGCCGGGACAAACGGGCGGAAATGCCGGCGCAAACGCCGGAGCTGACTGTATGGCGCTGATTACGCCCAACACCGTTTTGCGGTCAGGCGGGGCGGCGCCGGACAGGATTTCGCCTGCCCCGCCTGGCCGGCGGAAAAACATACGGGGGGTTATGAACAATATGGGTAAATATAAAAAATGGGCTGTGGCGGCCGGCCTGGTGCTGGCCCTGTCGGTAGCAATGAGTTTTTCTTCCGTGCGTAGTTTTGCCGGTGAACTGTTGACCATTTTCCGGGTGGAGCAGGTGCAGGCCGTGACGATCAATCCGCAGGACATGGCGCAGCTGCAAAGGGCCTTTGAAAACGGCAACGGCCGGGTTGATGTAAACAACCTGGGGCGGTTTGAAGTGACGGGCAAACCACAAATGGAACGGGACGTAACCCTGGCGGCGGCGCAAATGGCAGCGGGCTTTCCCGTCAGGTTGCCGGCGGCCCCGGCCGGCTATGGCCCGCCCCGGCTGGCCGTGCAGTCCGGTTCCACGGTCAAGCTGACCCTGGATACGGAGCGCGCCAACAGCCTGCTCAAATCCTTGGGCAGTAAACAACTGCTGCCGGATTCGTTGAACGGGCGCACTTTTTCCATGCAGGTGCCGGCTGGAGTGGTAGCTGAATACCCGTCCACCGGCGGACGGGGTGAATCCTTGATCGTGGCCCAGGGCCGCAGCCCGGAACTGAGCGTGCCGCCGGGCACCGATGTAGAGGCCGTGCGCCGGGCGTTGCTGGCCATCCCGGCGTTGCCGGAAAACCTGCGTCAGCAGCTGGCCGCCGTTTCCGACTGGCAGCATACGCTGCTCGTTCCCGTACCGCAGGGCAGTGCACAGCAAGTGCAGGTGAATGGAGTGCAGGGGATTTTTATTAAGCCGGCGGCCGCCAACAGTGAGCCGGGTAATAAAGAGACGGTTGGTTCACCATTCGTCTCCACACACTCGTACCGGCCGGATAGTCCTCAATACCGGTCTAAAGATGTGAGCGCTTCAGCATTGATCTGGCAGCATAACGGTATGGTTTATGCTATCGGCGGGCCGCGGCTAAACCAGACGGAAGCCCTGAACCTGGCGGCACAGATGAAATAAGCGTTCACCTGACTGGTTCACGCCACTGTTCACCGGGTTAAAGTCACATTTGCCACATGTCTGGATTCAGTTAAACTGAAAGCCGGCCAAAGCTAAAAACCGCCACTGTAAGGCGGCCGTCCGGCCCCCTTACAGTGGTAACGGCAGGGGGACTGGTGGATGGATCTGGCCATTGAAACAAACCACCTGACTAAAAACTTCGGCTCCAAAACCGGTTGCGCGGATATTTGCCTGTCCGTTCCCCGGGGGCATGTTTTTGGTTTTCTGGGCCCCAATGGCGCCGGCAAAAGTACACTGGTTAAAATGCTGGTTGGATTGCTGACGCCGACCGCCGGCCGGGCGCGCCTGTTGGGCCGTCCGCTGGGCGACAGGGCGGCCCGGCGGCGCACCGGTTTTTTGCCCGAGCTCTTTCGCTACCCGGACTGGATGACCGGACGGGAGGTACTGGATTTTTATGCCGGGCTGTATCATCTGGACGCCGTAACCAGGCGCCGGCGCATACCGCTGGTGCTGGAGACGGTTGGTTTGACCGGGCGGGAGAAACAGCGTGTCCGGTCCTTCAGTAAGGGCATGCAACAGCGCCTGGGCCTGGCCTGCGCGCTGCTGCCCGATCCGGATTTGATTTTCCTGGACGAGCCCACATCGGCGCTGGACCCTTTGGGCCGGCGGGAGGTCAGGGAAATCATCAGCGCATTGAAAAGCGGGGGAAAGACAGTTTTCTTGAACAGTCACCTGCTCGGCGAGGTGGAGCAGGTTTGCGACCGGGTGGCGGTGATCCGCAAGGGACGCATAGTGGCCGACGGGGCGCTGGAAGAACTGTTGAGCGTCAATCTGGAAGTGTCATTGGAAGTGGAGGGGTGGACGCCGGAACTGGAGGCGGCACTGGCGCACCTGTCTACCGGCTTTACCCGGGTGGAGCGGCGGGCCAGACTGACCCTGGCCGGCCGTGAGGATTTGGCCCGGGTGGCCGAATTGGTGCTCGCCCACGGTGCCCGGCTGTATTCCCTGGTGCCCGGCCAGCGTTCCCTGGAGGAACTGTTTGTGGATCTGATCGGCAATGAAAATTAAAACCATTGGAAGGGAGCGCAGGCCCGGTTGAAGGGGTCCGGTTTCCGGACCCGGGGACGGTTCCATACCATCCGGTATCCGGCCCGGCTGAATCGGACGTAAATGGCGCCTGCAACCGGCACTTTCCCGGGGAAAGCCGTCCGGTGAATGCCGGCGGCGCATGGGGATACCCGTTGTGGTGATGCGGTACAAGAACGGGGGCAATACCATATGTTGACCATGATCCTGTATACCTGGCGGGAAATGCTGCACCGGCGGGTGCTGGCGGTAACCCTGCTGATGGTGGTGGCTTTTCTTGTTTTATACGGCCTGGCTGTGCGTCAGTTGGCCCTGCACAGTGGTGATCTTGATCCCCTGGCGAAATCAATTGTGATCCCGCAGATTTTTTCCGCCGGCCTTTATTTCGGCAGTTTCATCGTTTCTTTTCTGGCCGTTTTTTCCGCCCTGGGCGCCGTTTCGGGGGAGGTGGAAAACGGTACTGTCTACGGCCTGGTGGCCACCCCGGTGCGGCGGGCGGAGATTTTGCTGGGCAAATTCCTCGGCTACGCTCTGGCGCTGGTGGTTTACGCCGCTTTGTTCTTCCTGGCCATCGGCGCCATCGTGCGGGGATATACCAGTCTTGCGCCGGGCGGTCAGGGCGGCGCCCTGGCCCTGTTCTGCCTGCAGCCGCTGGTGCTGCTGGCCGTGACCGTGCTGGGAAGTACATTATTGCCTACCCTGGCCAATGGTATATTAATGTTTATGCTCTACGCGGTAGCTATGGTGGGCGGTATGCTGGAGCAGATCGGCTGGCTGTTGCACGTTCAGTCCCTGCAGCAAATCGGTATAATTTCCAGCCTGATCATGCCGGTGGATGCCCTGTATCGCAAAATTGTCTACATATTGTTGACACCTACCGCCACACCCCTGCAGGCATTGACTCAGATGGGTCCTTTCGGCGCTCAGGTGGAGCCCAGCGTGTGGATGCTGGTCTATACCATCGCCTACCTTTTGGTGGCGGTGGCGCTGGCGGTACGCAACTTCAACCGCCGGGATTTTTAACAGATAACTTCATGCTGTTGACGTGTCACCGGCATAAAAGAAGCAAAATATCCATAGAAAACAAAGTGGGGAAGGGCCGGTTTCAAGAAGCCGGTCCTTCCCCGCTTACACAGGCAAATATGCTCGTCCTTGCGCTTCAAGCCAATGCCGTGGGACGAACGGACCCTGGATTAAATCCCCCGTCCATTTTACAAACCGGACAGCGGTTTGTAAAATGGGTATGCCGGAGAAATCAAAATTTGTACGGTAATTTATGCCCCCTAATCTACCATGCTGCCTCTACCATGCTGCCGGAGTGTTCTGATCAGCGATGGCGAAACTGTAGCTCCTGGATTTGAGCAGTTCGATAATCTTCGGCAGGGCGCTGATTACGGCCTCCCGGCTGGCGATATAACGCCCGGTGGCCGAGTTGGGCGGTGCGTTCATGGTTTCCAGCTGTGTCCCGTCATGAAGCAGGATGATTGGTGTCAGGTGCAGCTTTTCCACTTTATCCAGCCCGCTCACCACGTTGTTGTAAACCTGGTCCGCAGTAACCCCGTGTGGGTTGGCATCCCCGCCCACCACATTCCAACCGACTGAATAATAACCGTTGGCCTTGACCGCCTGCCAAAAGGCCGGCTTCAGATTTTCCGGCCCGCCCGGAGCGCGGAAGACTTTCACCGGTTGGCCGGTAATTGCCTGCACGGCCTCGCTGCAGCGGTTCAAATCGGCGATGAATGCTTCCGGCGAACGGTATATTTTCTTATAATCATGGCTGTATGTATGATTGGCCAGACCATCGCCATCAGCCAGAATAAGTTGCACTACATCCGGGTTTTTCACTACATTCGTGCCCACCACCATGAAGGTGGCGCGGGCGCCGTTTTGTTTTAAAATGCCCAGGATGCGCGGAGTGAAAAAGTTGTTCGGCCCGTCGTCAAAAGTCAGATAAACGCGTTTGTTCCCGGTGGCGCCGGACTGGTATACATGCGTGGAGATCGTGGGGTTGTTTGTGCCGGTGGAACCGGCTTCGGCCCCGGGGATTGTGCCCGGTGCCGCCGGCTGACCGGGTTTGGCGGTGCCGGTTGATTGGTTTACCGGTTGGTTGATTTCACTGTTAAACGCGGCTTTTTTATTTGCCGGTTGCGGCCCGCAACCGGCCAGGGCGGCAAGCATGAGCAACAGCACAATTACCAGCATGCCGCCGGAAACAACAATGCGCTTCGGCATAAATTTCGGCCGCCTTTCACCCGGCGGGTGAAGCAACGGCCGTCCCCCTTTCCTTGGCGGTGCACTTTCCCGCCGTATGATGCTTTGCTCTAAGCTCTACTATACATTTTGTCGAAGGTCCGTGCAAAAGTATTTTCCCGGCCTGTGCCCGGTTTGTGGCTCATAATTATGCCTGGACAAGCCCGGGCACTTTTTTTTATTGCTTTATAAAAAGTTCCGTTTAAAAATGCCGGCTAAGAAGAGTACATAATGACTGCTTTCGCCCGGCCGTCCGTTTTAATACACTGGTATGATCAGGCCGGGGCGGGGAAAAATAGTTCCGGTTGCAGTTACGACTGCGCTTGAAAATCCGGACAAAACAAATTCCGTACTGGAGGTTTACAATGGCTGACGATAAAAGGAAGATTGCCGTGGTGGGGGTTGGTGCGGTGGGTTCCGCCTGCGCCTATGCCGTGATGATGAGCGGCCTGGTCAGCGAACTGGTGCTGGTGGATATCAACCGGGAGCGGGCGGAAGGGGAAGCCATGGACATGGCTCACGGCGCCTCATTCATCAAACCGATCCGGGTTTACGCCGGCGACTATCACGACTGCCATGATGCCGATGTAATCATTTTTTCCGCCGGGGCCAACCAGAAACCCGGAGAAACCCGTCTGGACCTGGTGAACAAGAATTATCAAATCCTGAAAGATGTCCTGCCCCGGCTCATGCCACTGAGTGACGAAGGCGTTTTGCTCATGGTGGCCAATCCGGTGGATGTTCTCACTTACGCCGCCCTGCACCTGGCGCAATTGCCCCCGGAGCGGGTGGTTGGTTCCGGTACCGTACTGGACAGCTCGCGTTTCCGTTATCTGATCAGTTCCCACTGCCGGGTGGAGCCGCGCAATATTCACGCCTATGTGGTGGGTGAGCACGGGGATACGGAGGTGCCCCTGTGGAGCCGGGCCAACATCGCCGGCATTCCGGTCCGGGAATTTTGCCGCTGGCGGGGTGTTCCCTGTCCGGATCCGGCGGAAATCTCCAGCCAGGTCCGTCGCGCCGCCTACGAAGTGATTGCCCGCAAAGGGGTTACCGCCTACGCCATCGGCCTGGCAGTCAAGCGTATCTGTGAGAGCATTCTGCGGGACGAGAACACCGTTCTTACCGTGTCCGGCCTGATCAACGGGGAATACGGCATCCACGATGTCTGCTTCAGCCTGCCGGCTATAGTCAACCGGCAGGGACGTTCCCGGGTGCTGGCGGTGCCGCTGGCTCCGGATGAAGAAGAGGCCCTGCATCATTCGGCGGCGGTGCTGAAGTCGATTCTGGACAGGCTGGACCTGCCCGGTGCGCTGCCGCATGGTCCGGTATCCGCCGGGCGGGAGGGGATTACGGTGACGCAGCAGTATGTGCAATAAAAGTGTTGATTCCGGAGCAGTTAAAAATGCTTGCGTTTTCCGCTGGTTTTGATATAATAATTACTGCAGTAATTTTAATGCGCCTGTAGCTCAGGGGATAGAGCGCCGGCCTCCGGAGCCGGAAGCGCAGGTTCGATTCCTGCCAGGCGCACCAGCCAAAACCGCGAAAGCCTTGAAAATCAAGGCTTTTTTAATTTTTATAACACATGGAAACATTATCCTTGCCCGGCCGGGCTGGTCCGCTTAATTACCGCAGTAACACAACCGGAGGGGTTTTCATACAATACTGTTAGAATTACGGATAAGGAGGTAAAAAGAATGAAAACCACTCAATTCGACGGTTCCTTCATCCTTTTTTTGGTCCTGATCCTGCTTGTATTTGGCATGGGTTGGGGTTGGGGTTGGAATGCCGTTGAAGGCCAGCAGGCTTGACATCTTTGAGTTAATAAAAACCTCCTCCG
>NZ_LYVF01000184.1 GCF_001655685.1 Desulfotomaculum copahuensis | reverse complement strand
GGCTGCGAATCGCCCGCTAATATTGACAGCGTGACCGTGTACCTTCAGGCAAACATGCTTCTGCTGCAAAAAAAAACTGGATACCTGCAAGAGGTTGATCCAGAAGTTTGTTGAACTACTGTTGATTTGAATGGTGGAGGCGGGGGGAGTCGAACCCGCCGTCCGGAAGAACGACCACAGGAGTTTCTCCGAGCGCAGGCTGCGCTTTAGATTTCGCCCCTTCGGCGGCCGCAGCCGGCCTCCTCAGACGCTATCTCGATGAGTGTCCCGCCGGTTCTCCGAGAATTGATCCGGCAGCCAGCCCGTTAGTCTGACACCCTGTCCCGGGTCACGGGCCCGGCGCGGGCAGGATGTTAACTGCGATTAAGCAGCTAAAGCGTATTCGTTGTTGGCAATTAATGTTTTCCCACCGTATTGCGGGCAGATGGAACCCCGGCTCGCTGCTCCTGCCACCAATTCCCCCGTCGAAACCATTTCGCCCCCATGAATAGTTAACCTGCCAACTTCATTTCTGTGCATCAAGAATCCGGTTCATGGATGCCACGCAAGGCACGCCCTAACATTTTCCGCACACCGCCGGTGCATTCAACCGTTTGAAATGCTGTCAAAACTGCAAACAGCTGAACCGTCCTCCAATGCATCATGCCCCGCCCAACCGGATAGAAATTTTACTGCTTTCCCCGCACTGCGCGCTCCATTTCCCTTTTTGCATCCCTGGCGGCCATGTCCTCGCGTTTGTCATACAGCTTTTTCCCTCTGGCCAGGGCCAGTTCCACCTTGGCCTTCCCCCGCCCGTTGAAGTAGAGCTTGAGCGGGATGATGGCCAGCCCCTTTTCCCTGCTTTTGCCCAGCAGGCGCATGATTTCCTGCCGGTGCATGAGCAGTTTACGCGTGCGCTTTGGTTCGTGGTTGAAGCGGTTACCTTGATCGTAAGGGCTGATATGCATATTATACAACATTAGTTCGGAATTTTCAATGCGCGCAAAACTGTCCTGCAAATTGGCCCGGCCCGCGCGCAGCGATTTAACCTCCGTGCCGGTAAGGGCAATCCCCGCCTCGTAGGTTTCCAGCACATGGTAGTCGTGACGGGCTTTTCTGTTCGCTGTAATCACTTTTTCCGGCATCAATGCCACCCCGGACAAGAGCGGCCCTTCTCCTGCACAGGAAGGGCCGAAAAAATTAATTCCTCTAATGTAAACCGCTTAAAATCATTATAACAGGATCGGGTTAATTGTCAAGAAGGACGGCGAGCAAAAATATCCCGGAATATGATTTAAAAATACGCTGAAAAAACTGATGGAAAACTCAAAGCAAATCATAGTCATACTATTGCATTACGCCATCCGTGACCGGCATCTGCTCCAAATTTAACCACTCCGGATAACGGCACCAGCAGGCGGGAAAGGCGCAAATTGCAGTTCAAAGTCCATAAACGACCGCTCGGCGCCACACATCAACCATTCGGCGTAATCTTATTTACATATCAGAAAAGTTGCATTAAGCTTTTCGATAAATTTAGTTAATCTATAGTTATAAAGATAACTTTTTATTATGATTGTCTTTTAATAAATTTTCTTTAGGGCAAGGGTTGGCTTGAAGCAATAATTCTACCAGACAAGGAGGTGAACATAATGTTTGATGGTATCATGCAACCTACCCACCTGATCCTGATCCTGATTGTCGTCCTGATTGTTTTTGGACCGGGCAAGCTTCCCGAGGCGGGCAAGGCAATGGGTAAAATGGTGCGCGAATTCCGCCGGGCCACTTCCGGCGCGCTGGAAGAAAAGGAAGAACCGAAACCGGCCGGCGCACCAGCGGCAGCGCAACTGGCTGAAGCCACGGAAAAGAAATAAAGAAATCTTGAAGGGGTGCTTCTGAATGGAAACAAAGCAAGGGGCGGCGCGCTGGCGTTTCCCCCTCACGCCCACCCGCTGCGTCTTGATTGCCCTGGCCCTGCTCGGCCTGGCGCTGTCGGCCTACCGTTTGGCCGCCGGTCTCGGCGCGGTCACCAATCTCAACGATCACTGGCCCTGGGGACTGTGGATCGGCTTCGACGTCCTCACCGGGGTGGCTCTGGCCGGAGGCGGCTACAGCACCTGCCTGCTGGTTTATGTGCTCAATGTAGCAAAGTTCAAGAGCATTGCACGCAGTGCCCTGCTCACCTCTTTAATCGGCTACCTGCTGGTCCTTTTCGGCCTGTTCATGGACATCGGACGCTGGTTCAACTTCTGGCGACCCTTTGTCTCCTGGGGCTACCACAGTGTGCTTTTCGAAGTGTTCTGGTGTATTTCCCTGTACACTTTAATCCAGCTGCTGGAATTCGGGCACATCGCCACTGAAAAAGTGGGCACGGCCAAACTGCACCGGTTTTTCGAAAAAATCCTGCCGGTGCTGTTTATCATCGGTATTGTGCTGCCCACCTTGCACCAGTCTTCACTGGGCTCGCTGTACTTAATCGAAGTGGGCAAGCTTTACCCCCTCTGGTGGTCGCCGTTTTTACCATTGTTTTTCCTGACCTCGTCTTTCTTTGTCGGCCCGGCCATGGTGATGCTGGAGACTTCCTTGAGCGGCAAAGTGCATCACAGCACGCCGGAACCTCAAGTTTACAACGGTTTGATTAAAGTAACCGGTTTCATGATGGTCTTCTACCTGCTGCTTAAGATTTACGATCTGGTTTCCCGCGGCGTGCTCAACCTGGCCTTCCAGAACACTTTGGAGGGGCACATGTTCCTGCTCGAAATGCTGGGTGGCATCATCATTCCCCTGCTTATTTTTGCAGTGCCGGCCTGGCGGACCAGCCGCACCGGCCAGGTTGTTTTCAGCGTACTGGTGACGGCCGGCTTGATTCTGAACCGGATGAATGTGGTCTTTACCGGCATGTCCCGTTCCCTGGGCGGCCATTACTTCCCATCTTTCATCGAGTGGGCGGTCAGTATCGGCATAGTCGCCCTGGGGGTGCTGGTTTACCTGTTTGTGGTGGAGAATTTCAACATTTTGCCCCAAGGGCGGGATGTGCAGCAAGAAAAGGAAGGTTCCACCCGGGCGGCGGCATAATTTTGCGCGACACCGGATAACGTCATATCCGCTTTCTAACGGCGAAGTTTTATAAAAAACCGGACCTGAGCTAAATTGCAGGGACGTCTGTGTTGTAAACGAAGGACAGGGGATGGGGGAAATGTTTAAAAAAGCAGGGGAAATGACCACCCTGGCGCATTTGGAAGAATTGCGGCGGGTGCTGATTATATCCATTGTAACCACCTTTGTACTGGCGGCGGCCTGCTGGATTTTCAGCGACCGGGTGATGGCCGTCTTGCTCCAACCGGTAACAGCCACCGGACACAAGGTGATTTATATCGGCATCACCGAAGCTCTTTTTACCAAGATCAAACTGTCCTTCTTCCTCGGCTTTTTGGCCGCCCTGCCGGTGATTCTCTGGCAGGTCTGGGGTTTTGTCATGCCGGCCCTGCGCCGCCGGGAAAAATTTTATTTCACCGTCTTTGTGTTTGTATCCTACCTCTTGTTTATCGCCGGCGTCGCTTTCAGCTTCCTGTTCGTCTTCAAGCTGGGCGTGCAATTCTTACTGCGCTTCGGCGGCCCGGAACTGCTGCCGATGCTGACCATCGGCCAATATGTCTCCTTTGCCATCACCTTCCTGCTGCCTTTCGGTCTGGTTTTTGAAATGCCCCTGGCCGCGCTTTTCCTGGCCCGGCTGGACGTCTTGCACTACCGGACCATGGTCCGGGGCCGGAAGGCGGCCATAGTGAGCGTGGTGGTCATCTCGGCGGCATTGATTCCCACACCCGATATCATGACTGTGATGATCATGGCCGGTCCGATGTACCTGCTCTACGAGCTGAGCGCCGAAATAGTGCGCCTGGTGGAATGGCAGCGGCGCCGCCGGCGGCGCCGGGAAGAAATGGCGGGTGCCGGCGACGGCATTGCGGCCTGCGCGGGGAAATAATTTTTAAATGATTTCGTGGAGGAGTTTACATGTCCGAGCACCAGGAGGAAAAAAAGGAAATCACCCGCCGCACATTCTTAAAAATGATGGCCGGCCTCGGTCTGGCCGGTTTGGGCGGTATGACCGCACTGCCGGGGAAAGCCCGGGCGGCACAGTATGCCGGCGGTTACGTGGCTGCCGGCGGTCAGGGCTGGCTGCCCTACCAGTACAACGTGCCGGGAGACTGGCAGGCACAGGTGCGCGGCCGGGTGCCCATTGACGACGACAACCCGTCCATCGTGCGCGATGACAATAAATGCATTTTATGCGGCCAGTGTCTGGAGACATGCAAGCATGTGGAAAGCGTTTTCGGCTATTACAAGCTGCCCATAGTGGACAAGACCATTTGCATTCACTGCGGTCAGTGCTCATTGAACTGCCCCACCGGTGCGATCAGCGAACGCAGCAATGTGGCAGACGTACTGCAGGCGCTACAGGATAAAAGCAAGTTCGTGCTGGCCCAGACCGCCCCGGCCACCCGGGTGGCTCTGGGCGAGGAATTCGGCCTGCCTCCCGGCAGCTGGGTGGCCGGTCAGCAGGTCAGCGCCCTGCGCGGGCTGGGCTTCAAAGCGGTGACGGACACCGTCTTCACCGCCGATCTGACCATCATGGAAGAAGCCACCGAACTGCTCGGGCGGATCAAGGGCAAGATCAACAAACCGCTGCCCCAGTTTACTTCCTGCTCGCCGGGCTGGATTAAATTCTGCGAGTATTTTTATCCGGACCTGCTGCCCCACATGTCTTCCTGCAAATCACCGCAGCAGATGCTGGGCGCGCTGGCCAAGACTTATTACGCGCGCCGGAATAACATCGACCCGGCGAGCATTGTATCGGTTTCAATCATGCCCTGTACGGCCAAGAAGTTTGAATGTTCCCGCCCGGAAATGGACGCCGCCGCCCGCTACTGGAACAAGCCCGGCCTGCGGGATGTGGATTATGTGCTGACCACCCGGGAACTGGCACAGCTTCTAAAGGCCAGACAGATCAACCTGACTCAACTGCCGGAATCGGATTACGACCGCCTGCTGGGCGAGGGCACCGGCGCCGGCATCATCTTCGGCGCCAGCGGCGGTGTGATGGAGGCGGCGCTGCGCACGGCCTATTTCTCCATCACCGGACAAAAGCCCCCCGCGCAACTGCTCAACTTCACGCCGGTGCGCGGCCTGCAGGGGGTCAAAGAGGCGGCGGTGGACATTCCCGGCGCGGGGACGGTCAAGGTGGCCGTCTGCCAGGGCATGGCCAGCGGCCGGCAGGTACTGGAGGCGGTGCGCCGGGGACAGGCCCCGTGGGTGTTCGTGGAATTCATGACCTGCCCGGGCGGCTGCATCAGCGGCGGCGGACAACCGCGCAGTGCCGTGCCGCCGACCGATGAAATCCGGCAAAAACGCGCCGCCGCGCTGTACAGCGCCGACCAGCGCTGGCCCAAACGCGACAGTTTCGAAAACGATGAAGTAATGGCCCTGTACAAGGACTTTCTGGGACACCCGCTCGGTGAGTTGTCTGAAAAACTGCTGCATACGGAATATCTTTCCCGGGCCAAGGAATTGAAACCGGTCACCGTCAAGATCGCCCCGGCCGCTTCCCGGGCGTAGCCACCGGAATTTTTTATTCCGGCACGGCTATGAACAGTTCCCTTACCATTTGCGACGGGTTGCACCTGACGGAATAGAAACTGCTGATGCTTTACCACAGCGGAGATTCCGCCGCCGCGCTTTTCAGGCGTCAAGGACGTAGTGGAATAAATGGCACCGTAATGGTATACAGGCGTCTGATATAAAAACTTCCGTGCCGGCGGACAAATCCGGCGCCGGGGCATAAACTCCCGGAGTGGACACAATCAGGATCCTGTTAAGGAGGTTTATCCATGGCCCAGGGAAAGGCTGTTTTAGTAGATGTGACCAAATGCGTGGGTTGTGAAAGTTGTTCCGTGGCCTGCCGGCTGTACAACGAATTGCCGCCGGAAAAAACGGGCGCGGAAAAGCACGAACTGGAAGCCGGCCAGTGGACGGTAGTTCAAGCACATACAGTTGACTATAAAGGCGAAAAGGTGCGCCGGTTTGTCAAAAATCAGTGCATGCACTGCCTGGAACCGGCCTGCGCCTCGGCCTGCTTTGCCAAAGCACTGCAAAAAACGCCGGAGGGGCCGGTGGTCTACAACGCCAAACTTTGTGTCGGCTGCCGTTACTGCATACTGGCCTGTCCCTTCGACATCCCCAAATACGAGTGGGATCAGGTTTTCCCCAAAATCAGCAAGTGCCAGATGTGCCTTTCCCGGGTGGCCAAGAACGAAATGCCCGCCTGCGTCAGCGTTTGCCCGACCGGCGCGCTGACCTTCGGCGACCGGGATGCCATGCTCAAGGAGGCACACAAACGCATCGCCCAGGCACCGGATCTGTACGCCAATTATGTTTACGGTGAAAATGAAGCGGGCGGCACATCCTGGCTCTACCTGACGGACGTACCCTTCCAGCAGTTGGGCTTCAACACCGGGGTGGTGAAAAAGCCCCTGCCCGGCTATACCGAACGGGTTTTACGCTGGACGCCGGGCATTGCCGTCGGCTGGGGCGCGCTTTTAACCGGCATGTATTTTTACAACCGGCGGCGCGGTGAAGTGGAGAAAGAAGAGCAGGGCAAGAAAAAGATAATCTAATTGACACCGGCACGGATGGGAAGCCGGCCGGAGTTCATAACAGGCTGGCCAGATCAGGAGATTCCGGGTGCTGTCTGCAGAAAGTAAATATTCGTTATCCTGGTTTATATGCTCTCCCGTGAGCAAAGGAGAGGCAAGCCTCTCCTTTCTCTCCTCTCTCATAAATCCTTTTATTGACGCGCAGGGTATTCTCCTGCGCTATTTTTTTGAGAGCCGGCTGCAGTGATCCAACGCCGGTAATCATCAATATGGCCGGCCGGCACGCGCAAGAATTTTAATTATGGTATTCCATAAACTGCGCCGGCGTTTGGCCGATCACACTTTTAAAAATTTGGCCCGGGCATGCACCGGCACCTGCCCGTCAGGCAGGGCGATCTCGGCAGCCAGTTCGAACAGCCGTCCCCGGCCGCCCGTCTGCCGCGCTGTTACCTCCAGGGGCACTCCCACCGGTACGGGCCGGCTGAACCGGGTAGTCATTTCCGCCGTCATGCCGGCAATCCCCTGCAGCCATAGCCATTGGGCCATCACTTCGTCCAGCAGGGTGGCAATCAGCCCGCCGTGCATACAGCCGTTCCAGCCCTGGTGTACTTCCCCGGCGGTAAAAGTGGTCCGGCAGACGCCATCTTCGAGGCTGAACTGCAAATGCAGACCGATTGGATTGCGCGGGCTGCAGGCAAAACACATATGGTCGTCTTTATTGAAGGCGGACAAACGGTATCACCTCGTCACATTCTTGCATGTACAGTGCTTTTTCAAGAAGGACCTTCCACTCTTTTTCCAACGGCAGGTATCTCCTTATCCTGCAAAGGCACAGCGCTGAAAAGTTATAAATTAGCACTGCAAATTCCTTTATAAAATTTGGGCATCGATAGTGCTTTCCAAATTATTCACCATCATGTTGCTTTTACTATTCTTACCAACCTAACTTAAACAAATCATGTTACACCACCTATTCTCCAAACGGCTGCAATTTCCTGCCAACGGCCGGCAAGCGCAATAAAGACAAAAACGCCGGGCTTTCACCCGGCGGAACAGCTCTTCTTTTTTGTATCCGGCTTAGTGTAAAAGCATGGAACCGATGATCAGCGAAATGGTACCGGCCACCTTGATCAGCGGGTTCATGGCCGGACCGGAAGTATCCTTGCAGGGGTCGCCAACGGTGTCGCCGATGACGGCGGCCTTGTGCGGCTCGCTCTTTTTGCCGCCCAGGTTGCCAGCTTCAATATATTTCTTGGCGTTGTCCCAGGAACCGCCGGCATTGGCCAGGAAGAGGGCCATCAGAACGCCGGTGGCGGTCAGACCGGACAGGAAGCCGGCCAGCGCCAGGGCGCCCAGGCCGAAACCGACGATCAGCGGCACACCCACGGCCAGCAGGCCGGGCAGGATCATCTTGCTGATCGCCGCACCGGTGGCGATGCTCACGCAGCGGGCATAGTCCGGACGGCCGGTGCCTTCCATGATGCCGGGGATTTCACGGAACTGGCGGCGCACTTCGTTTACCATGCCGAAGGCGGCTTCACCCACCGCACGCATGGTGATGGCGGAAACCAGGAAGGGCATGGACGCGCCGATGAACAGACCGACCAGCACCAGCGGATTGTTCAGGTTGACGACCAGTTTGCCGCCCACCAGCAGGCTCTGCAGGCGCGGATTCCGGGCCACTTCGTCGGCAAATGCCTGGAACAGGGCCAGCGCGGTCAAGGCGGCCGAACCGATGGCAAAGCCCTTGGCAATGGCGGCGGTGGTGTTGCCCACCGAGTCCAGTTTGTCTGTTATCTGCCGGACTTCCGGCGGCAGTTCGGCCATCTCGGCGATGCCGCCGGCGTTGTCGGCCACCGGACCGAAGGAGTCCATGGCCACCACTATGCCGGCGGTGGACAGCATGCCCATGGCCGCCATGGCGATGCCGTAAATGGCGTGGGCGGGATCACCCCAACTGGCCGCCCAATAAGCAAAGTAGATGGCGGCGGCAAACACCAGCATGGGGAAGAACACGCTCTCCATGCCGACGGACAGACCATGAATGATATTGGTGGCCGGACCGGTCTTGGAGGCTTCGGCAATACGCAGGCAGGGTTTTTTCAAGTTGGAGGTGTAGTATTCGGTAAGCGTACCGACCAGCACGTTGGTGACCAGGCCGGCCAGCACCGCCAGGAAAATGCCGGTGCCCTCGGTGGCACCGAACACGGAACGGCCGAGGAAGAACACGGCGATGGCGGTGAGCAGGTTGGTGGTATAAAGGCCGACGTTCAAAGCGGCCTGCGGGTTGCCGCCTTCACCGGTGCGCACAAAGAAGGTGCCGATGATCGCCGCCACAATGCCGATGGCACCCACCAGCAGCGGGAAAAAGGCACCCTTGGGTCCGAAAATGCTGTTGCCCAGGATCATGGCCGCAATGGTGGTGGCGGCGTATGATTCGAACAGGTCGGCGCCCATGCCGGCCGTGTCGCCCACGTTGTCGCCCACGTTGTCGGCAATGGTGGCCGGGTTGCGCGGATCGTCTTCCGGAATGCCGGCTTCCACCTTGCCCACCAGGTCGGCGCCCACATCAGCCGCTTTGGTGTAAATACCGCCGCCGACACGGGCGAAGAACGCGATGGCGCTGGCGCCGAAAGCGAAGCTGTTGATTACCACGGCGTCCTTGAAAATAAGAAACAGCACGGACACCCCTAAAAGACCCAAGCCGGCCACCGAAAGACCCATCACGGCACCGGCCCGGAAGGAAACGTTCAGCGCCTTGCCCAGGCCGTTGCTGCGGGCGGCCTCGGTGGTGCGGGCGTTGGACTTGGTGGTGCTGTTCATGCCGATATAACCGGCAATGGCGGAGCAAATAGCGCCCACCAGGAAGGAAATGGCCAGGGAAATACCATTATGAGCAAAAAATAGCAGGACGAAAATTACCAGTGCGAAGGGGATCAATGTTTTATACTGCCGGTTGAGGTAAGCCATGGCGCCTTCCTGCACGGCCTCGGACAACTCTTTCATCTTCGGCGTGCCCATGGGCTCCTTCAACACGCTGGCCATGGTAAACAACGCGAATAGCAAACCCAGCGCGCCGGCGGCGGCGCTGTAATAAGCCAACGTTATGGATTCCTGCACTCTTTAATACCCTCCTCATCCCCAATTTTTCTCTACACTACTGCCAGAGACCCAGAAGAAGAGCCGTCAAACCAAACAGAATGGCAACCACAGTGGTGACCTTGGCCAGTAACTCGTCAAGGCCCTTCTTCTTGCCAAAGATGGTTTCCGCGCCGCCGGCAATGGCCCCGGACAAACCGGCGCTTTTGCCCGACTGCAGCAATACAGTGGCGATCAGTGCAATGGATACTATTACATGAATGGCGGTTACCAGGCCTTTTAACAATCGTGTCACCTCCTTCCGGCTGCCCAGTTGTAAGTAATTATAGCATAGCCAGCAAAAAATAACAATGGACGGGCGTGAAATTTGGTACAAAGACGCGGCGCCGGGTGATACGCCCGTCCATTTGGCTTTAACGCAGGCAGTACAGGGATTCGCGTCCCCGGTACAGGGCGGTGTCGCCCAGTTCCTCCTCGATGCGTAGCAACTGGTTGTACTTGGCCACCCGGTCGGTGCGGGAAGGGGCGCCGGTTTTGATCAGCCCGGCGTTGGTGGCCACCACCAGGTCGGCGATGGTGGTGTCTTCCGTTTCCCCGGAACGGTGGCTGACCACGGCGGTGAAGCCGGCCCGCTTGGCCATTTCGATGGCGCCCAGGGTTTCCGTGATCGTGCCGATCTGGTTCAACTTGATTAAAATGGAGTTGGCCGCTCCGAGAGCGATTCCCTTTTGCAGCCGCTCCATGTTGGTGACAAAGATGTCGTCGCCCACAATCTGCACCCGCTTGCCCAGCCGGGCGGTGAGCTTCTGCCAGCCCTCCCAGTCGTCCTCGGCCAGCCCGTCTTCAATGGAGAGCACGGGGAAGCGCTCCACCAGCGAAGCGTAAAACGCAATCATGTCTTCCGCCGTCCGGGGCTTGCCTTCCAGCATGTATTTGCCGTCTTTGAAAAACTCCGTGGCCGCCGGATCCATGGCCAGCGCGACGTCTTCCCCGGGCCGGTAGCCGGCCGCCCGGATCGCTTCCACAATCACCGCCAGCGCTTCTTCGTTGGAATTCAAGTTGGGCGCAAAACCGCCCTCGTCGCCGACCGCCGTGTTCAGCCCCTTTTGCTTGAGCACCTTTTTCAGGTGGTGGAAAACTTCCGCCCCCATGCGCAGGCCTTCGGCAAAATCCGGCGCGCCCACGGGCATGATCATGAATTCCTGGATGTCCACGTTGTTATCGGCATGCTTGCCGCCGTTTAAAATGTTCATCATCGGTACAGGCAGCTGGCGGGCGTTCACCCCACCCAGGTACTGGTACAGGGAGAGGCCCACCGCCTGCGCGGCCGCCTTGGCCGCGGCCATGGAAACCCCCAGGATGGCGTTGGCGCCCAATTTGCCCTTGTTGGGCGTGCCGTCCAGTTCAGTCATGGTCATGTCCAGGCCCACCTGGTCGGTGACGTCGAAACCGATCACCTCGGGGGCGATCTCATCATTGACGTTGTCCACCGCCCGGGTCACGCCCTTGCCCAGAAAGCGGCCGGGCTCTTCGTCCCGCAGTTCCACCGCCTCGTGTGCGCCGGTGGAGGCGCCGGAGGGCACGGCCGCCCGGCCCAGGGTGCCGTCTTCCAGCACCACGTCCACCTCGATGGTGGGGTTGCCCCGGGAATCCAGGATCTCCCGGGCAAATACTTCGGTAATGGTGGTTGACATGGAAAACACTCCTTAACCTGTTTTTGTTTGACCGCCCGGTGTCAGCGGGCAATCAACGATTGACCGGTCATCTCCGCCGGCCGGGGGAGGCCCAGCAAATCCAGCATAGTCGGTGCGATGTCGGACAGTCGGCCGGCGTGCAGGGTTGTCTGTTCCAGTCCCTTTCCCGTCAGGATGAAAGGCACCGGATCGGTGGTATGGGCCGTATGCGGGTGACCGTTGGGATCCAGCATTTCTTCGGCGTTGCCGTGGTCGGCGGTGATCAGCGCCACCCCGTTCTTTTGCCGCACCGCCTCCACCACCCGGCCCACGCACCGGTCCACCGCTTCCACCGCCTGCACCGCGGCCGCCATATCCCCGGTGTGGCCGACCATGTCGGCGTTGGCGTAGTTCATGATGATCACCTGGTATTTGTCCGCGGCCAGTTGTGCCAAAAAGGCGTCCGTCACTTCGTAGGCGCTCATTTCCGGTTTTTGGTCGTAAGTGGCCACCTTGGGCGAGGGGATCAGGATGCGGTCCTCGCCCGGATTGGGCGCTTCCACCCCGCCGTTGAAGAAAAAGGTGACGTGGGCGTACTTTTCCGTCTCCGCCAGGCGCAATTGCTTCAGTCCCCGGCTGCTCAATATTTCGCCCAGCGTATTCTTTAGATCATGGGGCCGGAAAGCCACCGGCGCGTCAATGGTCTTGTCGTACAGGGTCATACAGGTGAAGTGCACCCGCGGCCGGCCGGCGGGGCGCGCAAAGCCGTTGAAATCCTCATCCACAAAGGCGCGCGTGATCTGCCTGGCCCGGTCGGGCCGGAAGTTGTAAAAGATCACCGCGTCCCCGTCCCGCACCGTGGCCACCGGCGCGCCCTGCTCATCCACAATCACCGTGGGCTGTACGAACTCGTCCCATTCCTTGCGCTGGTAGGAGGCTTCGAGAGCGGCCAGGGCCGTGGGCGCCTGCAAGCCCTCACCAAGCACCATGGCCCGGTAGGCCCTTTCCGTGCGTTCCCACCGTTTGTCCCGGTCCATGGCATAGTAGCGGCCCATCACCGTGGCCGCCCGGCCGGTATTCAATTCCCGGCATTTTTCCTCCAACTGCCGGATGTAGACGCCGGCGTTGTCGGGCGGCACATCCCGTCCGTCCAGAAAACAATGCACATAAACCCGGGGCAGGTTGTGCCTTTTGGCCAGCTCGAGCAGGGCAAAAAGATGGCTGACGTGGCTGTGCACACCGCCGTCGGACAAAAGGCCGATCAGGTGCAGCGACGACTGGTTGTCCTGCACGTGCTTTACCGCCGCCAGCAGTTCCGCATTGTTAAAAAAACTGCCGTCCCGCACGGCCCGGGTGATGCGGGTCAGTTCCTGGTAAACAATGCGACCGGCGCCGATATTCAGGTGTCCCACTTCCGAATTGCCCATCTGCCCCTCCGGCAGGCCGACGGCTTCACCGGAGGTATCCAGGCGGGTATGCGGACAGCCGTCTGTAAGCCGGCTCATATTGGGTGTATTTGCTTCGGCGATGGCGTTGCCCCTGGTCTGTGCGCTCAAACCCCAGCCGTCCAGGATGACCAGGACCATGGGGGTGTGTTTAATTTCCATTTCCAGCCTCCCGGTTGCCCGCCGCCCTGACAATGGCGGCAAAACTGTCCACCTGCAGGCTGGCGCCGCCCACCAGGGCGCCGTCGATATCCGGTTCGGCCATCAGGCCGGCCGCATTGTCCGGCTTGACGCTGCCGCCGTACTGGATGCGCACCCGGCCGGCCGCCCCGTGACCGGCCAGCCCGGCCAGCAGGGCGCGGATGTAGCCGTTCACCTGCTGGGCGTCGCGCGTTGAAGCGGTACGTCCGGTGCCGATCGCCCAGACCGGTTCGTAGGCTACCACCAGCCCGGCCAGTTCATCCGCCGTCAGTCCGGCCAGCGAACCGTCAATCTGGGTTTTGATCACCGCTTCCGTGCGCCCGGCCTCCCGTTCCGCCAGCTGCTCGCCCACGCAGACAATGGGCGTCAGGCCGTGCTTCAAGGCCGCCTTCACCTTTTTATTGACCGTTTGATCGGTTTCACCGAAATACTGGCGCCGTTCCGAATGTCCCAGGATGATATAGCGGCAGCCAATTTCCTTGAGCATCAGGGGCGAAATTTCCCCGGTAAACGCCCCTTCCTCCGCCCAGTACATGTTCTGGGCGCCCAGGGCGATTTGGCTGCCCGCCAGTTCCCGGGCCACCGCCGCCAGGGCGGTAAAAGGCGGGCAGACGGCCACTTCCGCCCCGCCGGCGCCGGCCAGCGCCGCCTTCAGCCCGCGCACAAATTCCACCGCCTGGTCCACCGTCTTGTACATCTTCCAGTTGCCGGCCATCAAAGGTACACGCATTGACGTCCCACCCCTTTCTTCACGCTTCCTGCAACGCCGCCACCCCCGGCAGCACCCGGCCTTCCAGGAACTCCAGGGAAGCGCCGCCGCCGGTGGAAATGTGGGACATCCGGCCGGCCACACCGGCTTTGGCCACCGCCGCCGCCGTGTCGCCGCCGCCCACCACGGTGGTGGCGCCGCTTTCCGCCAGCGCCCGGGCCACGGCGAAGGTACCCGCGGCAAAGGGGGCCATTTCAAATACGCCCATCGGGCCGTTCCAGATCACCGTGCGCGCCTTTTTAATTTCCCCGGCAAAAATTGCCGCGCTCTCCGGTCCGGTATCCAAGGCCATCCAGTCCGCCGGCACCGCATCCACGGGCACCACCTTCGGCTGCGCGTCCGGATCGGCCGCCTCGGCCACCACCAGATCCACGGGCAGGAGCAGTTTCACTCCCCGTCCGGCGGCCCGCTCAATGAGCTCTTTGGCCAGCTCCACCTTGTCCCCCTCCAGCAGGGACTTGCCCATGTTGTAACCACGGGCGGCCAGAAAGGTGTTGGCCATCCCCCCGCCGATGATCAACGTGTCCACCTTGCCGAGCAGGTTTTCAATCACCTTGATCTTGTCCGAAACCTTGGCCCCGCCGAGAATGGCCACAAAGGGGCGCTCCGGGTTTTCCAGCGCCCCGCCCAGCATATTGATTTCTTTTTCCATCAAAAAACCGGCCACGGCGGGCAAAAAGCGGGCCACCCCCGCGGTGGAGGCATGTGCCCGGTGGGCCGTGCCGAAGGCGTCGTTGACATAAATGTCGGCCAAATCAGCCAGCCGGCGGGCGAACTTCTCGTCGTTTTTTTCCTCTTCCGGATGAAAGCGCACATTTTCCAGCAGCAATACGTCCCCCGGCGTCATTTTGGCTACGGCCGCCCGGGGCTCTTCGCCCACGCAATCGTCCACCTTGACCACCGGCCGGCCGAGCAGTTCACCCAGCCGGCGGGCGACCGGATCCAGACGGTAGCGGTCGTCCACCTTGCCCTTGGGCCGGCCCAAATGGGAGGCCAGGATCACCCTGGCCTTGTGTTCCGTCAAGTACCTGATGGTGGGCAGCGCCGCCCGGATACGGGTATCGTCGGTGACATTGCCCTGCTGATCCATTGGCACGTTGAAATCCACCCGCACCAGCACCCGCTTGCCGGACACATCAATGTCCCTGATGGTTTTACGGGTCATCTGCATGCATACCCCCTGTTGGAACGGTTTTCCTGTAATAAGTGCTTAGACATAGTTTGTCAAAATCCTTTCGCGGCCATGTATAAAATCAAATCCAGAATGCGGTTGGAATAGCCCCATTCGTTGTCGTACCAGGCCAGCACCTTGACCATATCCTGATCCATGACCATGGTGGACGGCGCATCGACAATGGAAGAACGGGGATCCCCGTTGAAATCGATCGAAACCAGGGGCAGTTCGCTGTAGCCCAGAATCCCCTTCATTTCGCTTTCCGAGGCATCTTTCAATATGCTGTTCACTTCTTCAACTGTTGCCGGCCGGTTCAGCTGGACCACCAGGTCCACCACGCTCACGTTGGGCAGCGGTACGCGCATGGCAAAACCATTCAGTTTGCCCTGCAGGTGGGGCAGCACCAGTCCCACCGCTTTGGCCGCGCCGGTGGTGGTCGGTACGATGCTCATGAAGGCGGCCCGGCCGCGCCGCAGATCCTTGAAGGGCATATCCAGAATCTGCTGACTGTTGGTCACCGCATGCACCGTGGTCATCAGGCCCTTGACAATGCCGAAGTTGTCGTCCAGCACCCTGGCTACCGGCGCCAGGCAGTTGGTCGTACAGGAAGCGTTGGAAACCACATGGTGGGCGCGCGGATCATATTGCCCGTGATTGACCCCCATCACAAAGGTGGGCATCGCGTCCTTGGCCGGGGCGCTGACGACCACCTTTTTGGCCCCCCCGGCCAGGTGCCGGGAGGCGTCCGCCACGGATTTGAACTTGCCGGTGGATTCCACCACCACATCCACGCCCAGGTCCCCCCAGGGCAGTTTGGCCGGGTCCGCCTCGGCAAAAACGGCGACTTCCCGCCCGTTATAGAAAATGGATTTTTCGTCCGCCTGTATGTCGGCGTCCAAACGGCCGTGAATGGAATCATATTTTAAAACGTGGGCCAGCTTGCGCGCATAGCTTTCATCGGCCGGGAGCCGGCGGGATTTGTGGTTTACGGCCACCACCTGGATGTCCGGGTAGCGGCGGGAGGCCCGCAGTACATTCAAGCCAATCCTTCCGAAACCATTAATCCCTATTTTCACCGTCATTATTGGTGCTCTCTCCTTTCAATAGTATGCCTTAGTGAACGTGATTTATTTAATTATGACATTCTATTCGCCGCCGGCCGAATAGTTCCTCCCTTTTCCGGTACGCTAAAGAAAAATTTTTAGGGCGCCGGAAAAAACCGGCGCCCTAAAACAATATGCCCGCACGTGCACATTAATACCTTTTGCGCTGCCGGATGGGCGGGATGCCCAGCTCATCCCGGTACTTGGCCACCGTCCGGCGGGAGATGCGGATGCCCCGCTGGTGAAATGTTTCGGCCAGCTTTTGATCATTCAGGGGTGTCTTGGGGTTCTCCGCAGCCACCATTTCCTGCAGCATCTTTTTGATGCTTTCCGCCGAGGTCATGGTGCCGGCATCATTGTTCACACCCGAAGAAAAGAAATATTTCATTTCAAACACCCCTTGCGGGGTTTGTATATACTTGTTTGAAGTGGCCCGGCTGACGGTGGATTCATGCACCCCGACCATTTCCGCCACCTGTTTCAAATTAAGCGGCTTCAGGTATTTCACCCCGTGATCCAGGAAATCACGCTGCAGTTGCACCAGGCAGTTGGCCACCTTGTACAGGGTCAGGCGGCGCTGCTCGATGCTGCGGATCAGCCAGGCGGCGGCGTTCAGCTTGCTTTCCACAAAGCGGCGGGTTTCGTTGTCGCAATGACTGTCCTTGTTCAGCACGGAACGGTAGGTGGTGTTGATGCTGATCCGGGGTACTGAAACGTCGTTGACCAGAATGATATATTCCCCCTCCACCTTTTCCAGCACAATGTCCGGCACCACGTAACGCACATCGTTGGCACTGCTGAAATTGCGTCCCGGCTTGGGATCCAGGGTTTTAATCAGATCGGCCACCCGCTGTATTTCCTGAACGTTTACCCCCAATTGCTGCGCCATGCGGCCAAACTTGCCCTTGGCCAGGTCCAGCAGGTGATCCCGGATCACCTGCCGGAGCAGGCGGTCCTCAATCCCCAACTGGTCAACTTGAATCAACAGGCATTCCTGCAATGTGCGGGCGCCCACCCCCGGCGGATCGAAAGTCTGGATGATTTTAAGCACATCCTCCACCGCCCCGGGATGTTCGCCCAGATAGGCGGCGGCATCCTCCACGCTGGTGCGCAGGTAACCGTGCTCATCCATGTTACCGATCAGATACTCCCCGATGGCCATCGCCCGTGGATCGCAGTTGCTCAGGTGCAGTTGAAACAACAGGTGCTCCGTCAGGGTGGGTGCCTGGCTTAAAAAGTTTTCGTAGGTATAGGCTGCCGGCTCGGGGTTTTTTTCCCTTCTCGGCATACCCAGATCACTGCTGTCCTGAAAGTACTCCTCCCAGTCCACGTCATATTCCCGCTTCGGCTCCTCCGCTGCCTCTTCCGCCTGCGCCGTGTCCCCGGCCTGTTCGCCGTCCCGTTCCGGCTCGTCATCCTTCAGTTCAAGCAGGGGGTTTTCTTCAAGCTGCTTTTGGATATACATACTCAACTCCAGGGAGGACAGTTGCAGCACCGTAATGGCCTGGCGCAACTCCGGAGTCATGACCAGTTTTTGAGTCTGTTCCACATTCAGACCGTAGCCCAGGCGCACCGGTATCACTCCTTACCCGTGTGCTTCGAAGCACAACTCTTATATTATTTTATTCTCTTACCGCCTTTACTTTTCCTGCACGATTCCCTTTGTTCGCACCATATTCACCAGGTAATTACTTCAATACCGCTCCCCGGCCGACCGGCACCGGCTCCAGAGACAGGCGAAAAGCAGCCCGGACAAGACCGCCGCCGTAATTGCCGCCGCCGTTTCCTGACCGGCGGCGAACAGGTAGGGATGCAGTCCAGCCCCGTAATCCAGCGCATCGTTCAAAAACATCCAGCCGCCGGTGAAAAGCGCCACCGGCGCGCCCCAGCGCACCCGGCGCAAATAGACAAAACCCTGGGCGGCCATGCCCAGATGAGAAAACCAGAGCATGGATTCGGTGGGCGCCGGCTGCCCGCCCAACCACCAGAACTGGCTGATCACCACCACCGCCCACAGGCCGTACTTGATCGAGGCGGTACAGGCCACGGCACGCAACAGCGTGCTTTTGAACCCGGCCAGCGACCCGGCCAGGGCCAGGGCGAACAGGGTGGTGGCCAGCGGGCTGTCCGGCACGAAAAGCCAGGCGTAAAAGGGGGTGGCAGCCAGCTGTTCATGATACCAGTAAAATCCGTAAACCGATCCCAGCAGGTTGATAATCAACAGCGGCCGGACAAAGCGGGCCTGCCACGGATCACGCCAGAATTCCCGCCACAAAGGCCACAGGGTTGCCGCAAAAGCGGTTTGCACCCCCCCGCGTGGGGCCGGTGCGCCAATCCCCGCGGCGTCCTTCCCGGCGCCCGGCTTCCGGCAATCTTTTTCTGTCAGAAAAACCGCCGCCCTTCCGCTTCTAATCTGGTTTTTTCCGGCCTCCGGCTTCCGATCCCCGCCGGAAGCCGCCGGTTTCCGCCACACCGCTCAATCTTGTTTCCTCCGGCTTCCGGCCTCTGACCTCTGACTTCTGATCCTCGCCGGCACACCTGCCGCCAGCACACCCGGCGGCACGTCCCGGTTGACCAGGGAACCGGCCGCCACCGTGGCGCCGTCACCGATGCGCACCCCGGCCAGAATGGTACAGTTGGCCCCGATGAGCACCCCGGCGCCGATTTCCACCCGGCCGGTGCGGTATTCGGGTACCAGAAACTCATGGCAGAGAATGGTGGTGTTGTAACCAATAATGCTGTTCTCGCCGATGGAAATAAACTGCGGGAAAAACACATCCAGCATGACCATCAGACCCACCGAGGCGTGGCGGCCCACCCGCATGCCCAGCAGGCGCCGGTAGAGGCAGTTTTTCAATTCCAGAAAGGGCAGGAAGCGGCAAAAGGTGATCACGATGAAATGATAAACCACCCGCCAGGGGGGTACCAACCGCCACCAGAGTTGCATGGAATTGCGCCCCGGCGGCGCCGGGTGGCTCTCCAGGCGCCGGGGAACTTCCGCAGGTTTGTCCAATGGAACCGGATGCTCCTTTTTGCCACAAATGTCCCGCTTTACGCAATAAACGGCACGGATTGCCGGGAAATGACTTTTCACGGTTCAAAACAACGCCTCGCCGGACGGGGGTGCGCCATGCTCAAACCGGCGCGTCCCCCGCTCTTTCGGGTCCGGTTTGATCCTTGTTTTGCAACCGGGCGGCAATTTCCGCCAGCTTGCGCATACGGTGGTTGACGCCGGACTTGCCCACCCGGGGTTGCAGCAATTCGCCCAGTTCCCGCAAACTGGCGTCCGGATGCTGCAGGCGCGCTTCGGCCACCTGGCGCAGTCCGGGGGATAACCTGTCCAGGCCCATGGTGCCGGCAATCAGGCGGATGTTTTCCACCTGCTGCATGGCCGCGTCCACCGTTTTGTTCAAATTGGCCGTTTCACAATTGACCAGGCGGTTGACCTGGTTGCGCACATCCTTGTATACGCGCACGTTTTCAAAATCGAGCAGCGCGGTGTGGGCGCCCATGATGTTCAGGCAATCCACAATTTGCGCGCTGTCTTTCAGGTAAACCACGAACCAGTTTTTACGCGCGCTTACCCGGGCGCTCATGCCTTCCCGGCACATTAAACGGCAGATATCCCGGGCATGATGGCGGTTGTTGGTAATGATCTCCAGGTGATAGGTCCCTTCCGGATTGTTCACCGACCCGCCGCCCAGGAAAACTCCGCGCAGGTACGCCCGGCGGCAGCATTCCCGGTGGATCAACTCTTGTTTTATACCCGGACATAAATTATCCCGTCCGTCCACCATGCCCAGGCGGCGTAAAATCTCCCCGGTGCCGGCGCCGGGGGGCACCCGGACCAGATAAACATTATTTTTACGCAGGCGCATCTTGCGCTGGACCAGCACCTCCGCCTGCACACCGAAAAGCTGCTTGAGCAGGGAGAAAATCTTCCGGGCCACGGCGGCATTTTCAGTCACTACAGCCAGGGCAAGCTGATGCCGGCCGCTGATCTGCAGACTGCCGTCCATTTTGACCAGGGCGGCCAGTTCGGCCAACCGGCAACATTCCCGTTCCCCCACCAGCCGGGCAAGCTCGTTTTTGGTTACAGCCGAAAAAGACAAAATAATTCACCACTTTAAAACAGGAACGGCCTCCGGACCCGGGACCGCCCGGCGGTTGAAGCCGAAACCGCCACAACCTTTCACAGCCGCCTGCCGCGACGCGTCCGGCGGCAAATGGAACACCGCTGTCTCAAAAACATTATATCACAACCTGCAGCGCGTAACAAAACAGCACCGCTTCAAACGGTGCCGGGGCATCAAAAAAAGCAGTCGCGGTCTTACCCGCGGCAGGACTTATTCATAGTATAATGCCAAAACGGGCTGCAGCCGGTGCCTGCAACGGCTTATCCGTCATACCGGGGCCGGCGGGCACCGGAACCATCCGGCGAAGACCGGATACCTTTACAGCGGCCACAAGTACCTGCCCACCATCATGTGCCAACGGCACAGATACTGTCAGGCCGCCCGCCCCCCGGCCGGATGTGCCGGGCTGTGCACCACCCGGTAATACCGGAGCAGTTCGCCGGCAAACTTGTCCAAGTCATAACTGCCCATGATCCGCACCCGTTTTAACAGCCAGGGATCACTGCCCGGACCGGCAATACCCTGCACAGTGGTTACAGCGGCCAGGTAGCCGCTGTCCCGGACCATCTGCGCCACCCGGGAGTTGAAGCTGCCGTAGGGATAGGAAAAAACGCGCACCGGCCGGCCCAGATGTTTTTCCAATACCATCCGGCTCTGCCGGATCTGGCGCCACGCCTCGGCCGGCGGAATCTGCGCCAGATGTGGATGATCCAGGGTATGGGAGCCGATGGTGATGCCGGCGGCGGCCATTTGTCCCAGCTCCGCCCAACTGGCCATCCGGTTCACGGGCTGCAAGTGCGCCCGCACGTCAAAGGAATTGATCCCGCCCACGGTATCGGCAACCACGAAGATGGTGGCCGTAAAGTGATACTTTTTTAAAATGGGGAAGGCATAAGTGAAGTTATCCCGGTAGCCGTCATCAAAGGTGATCACCACCGGGCGGGCGGGAAGCGGCTTCCCGGTCCGGTAATGCTCCACCACATCGGTCAGGGAGACGGTGTGAAAACCGTTTTGATGCAAATAGGCCATTTCACGGTCAAACTTGTCCGGCGGCACCCGCAGCCCCAGTCCGCCCACCCGTGGATCCGGGTTCACTTTGTGAAACATCAGTATGGGCACCTGATTACTGTGCTCAATTGCGGCGGGCACAACGGGCAGCAAGGCTTCCGCCAGGGAATTTTCCGCATTGCGCACCCCCAGGAAAACCGCCAGGCTCAGAAAACAGATACTTGCCGCGGCTATAACGGTCAATCTGAACATTATTTTTCCCCCATCAAATAACTTTGCCGGACAATATCATGCCGGAACACCGCCTCATAAAAAGGCGGCGTATTAAATTGATCATAGCATGCCCGCGGTCCGGCCGGCAACGCTGAAAATGCGGGCGGCAACGCAAAAAAGCCGCCGGCGGAGGCGGCCTTTTCATCATCCGGGACATCCACCGGGCTTATGTGCCCACGCTCTTCCGGCCGGACGTCCGGTTGCCGGAAACAGTCAGGCCGCGGACACGTTCCACTTTCCTTTCCGTCAGCACCAGTTCCATAATCAACCGGGCCAGCTTATCCGGATGGTGACGCACCACGTTGCTTTCCTGGACCAGGTTGCCGGCCGCCACCTGTACGCCCAGGTTTTCGATCGCTTCCCGGTCGACTGTCACCGGCACCGCACCTTCCCGGCGGTAGCGGGAACGTAACCGGGCCGGTATTTCCTCCTGGTTGACCACCATGCAATCCACCACCGGCCCGGCGTGGGACAAGATAGCCTGCAGGTGCTGACTGGCCGTATAGCCGTCGGTCTCACCGGGCTGGGTCATCACATTGCAGACGTAAATTTTAACCGCCCGGGAGCGGTCTAGCGCACCGGCGATACCGCGCACCAGCAGGTTGGGCAAAATGCTGGTATACAGGCTGCCCGGCCCCAGCACCACCGCGTCGGCCTCCCGGATCGCCTCCAGTGCTTCCGGCAGGGGGAAGCACTCGCCCGGTTTCAGAAAAACACGCTTGATCCGCCGGCGGCAGAGGGGAATGCAAGACTCCCCGTAAACCAGTGTGCCGTCGCACAATTCCGCTCCCAGCATCACATCCTGCAGGGTGGCCGGCAGCACACGGCCCCGGATGGCCAGCACCTTGCTCAGTCCCTCCACCGCCTCGTGAAAACCGCCAGCCACGTCGTTCAAGGCGGCCAGCAAAAGGTTGCCCAGGTTGTGTCCCTGCAGCTCGCCGGAGGTGAAGCGGTACTGGAGCAGTTCCTCCATTAACGGTTCCTTGTCCGCCAGGGCCACCAGACAGTTGCGGATGTCCCCCGGCGGCAGCATGCCGTAATCGCCCCGCAGGCGGCCGGAACTGCCTCCGTCGTCCGCCACTGAAACAATGGCTGTCAGATTGCTGGTGTATTGCTTCAAGCCGCGCAGCAGCACGGACAGGCCGGTACCGCCGCCGATGACCACAATGCGCGGTCCGCGGCGCAAAAACTGGCGGGTGTAAAGAATGTCCACCAGCCGGTACTGGTCCTCCGGGGCCAGCGCCGTGACCACTGAACGGAAGGCCCGCAGGATGCCGAAAACCAGCGCCGGCAGGCCCAAACCGAGAAAAACCAGGCCTCCCGCCCAGGCGCGGTCGGCACCGAAAACTTCCCCGCTCCAGGTAAGTAAAAAAACTTGATGATCGCCCAATAAAGCCCGGGCCAGCAGGGCTATGCCGGCCGCGGCCAGCAACAGCCCGCCCAGGGCCAGGGCCAGCCAGCGTTTGAAGTGCAACCCCGGATAAAGCCACTTGAGCAGGTCCATCCGATTCACCCCTGTTTGGTGGAAATGTCCCGGTGCCGGACCGTCGTCCGGTAGCCTTTTGCCGCCAGGTAATCGCCCAGCCGGCGGGCCAGCGCCACCGAGCGGTGCTGCCCGCCGGTACAGCCGATGGCAATGGTCAATGTTGTTTTCCCTTCCTGAACGTATTGGGGAATCAGGAAGTCAATGAACTGGAAAAACCTTTCCATAAATTCGCCGGTCAGCGGCGAACGGCAGATAAAGTCCTGCACCGGCCGGTCTTCACCGGTCAGGGGGCGCAACACCGGGTCATAATGCGGATTGGGCAGGAAACGGACGTCAAAAACCAGGTCGCTGTCTAGCGGAATGCCAAACTTGTAACCGAAGGAAACCACTGTAATCCGCAAAGCCGCCGTCCCGGCGCCGTCACCGAACAGGGAGGCCAGCTCTTCTTTCAGCTGGTGCGTGCTCATATGAGACGTATCAATAATTTTATGCGCCCGGCCGCGCAGTTCCCGCAACCTGCCCCGCTCCTCCCGGATGCCCTGCAGCACCTGGCCGTCCATGCTCAGAGGATGGCTGCGCCGGGACTCCTTAAAGCGGTGTACCAGCGTTTCATCCGAGGCCTCCAGGAACAGAATCTCATATCCGATACCCTGCCGGTCCAAATCGGCCAGTACCTCAAAAAGGGCGTCAAAAAACTCACCGCCCCGGATATCCACCACCAGTGCTATTTTATTAATCCCCCGGGAAGATTGTGCGCACAACTCGGCAAACTTGGGAATCAGGGTCGGGGGCAGGTTGTCCACACAAAAAAAGCCCAGGTCTTCCAGGCTGCGCACGGCCTGGGTCTTACCGGCGCCGGACAACCCGGTGACTATCACGAGCCTGGATAAAGGCATACAATCATCCCCAGTAAAAATTACATCCGGGTTGGAAATCTTTTGCCGCCCCGGCATCAGCGGCACGGCCAACTAGTCAACAAAAGGATTAAAACAGCCCGGAAGGCCCCTCTTGGTCACTCCGCTTCCGTTCGCCTCCACGTCTAATATGTTCTGCATCCGGCGCCGGTTCCCTGCCGGAAAACGGCGCCGGCCCAATTAATGTTTTATCCTGAAGCATACCTTTTCCGTTTTTGTACCGCAGCGGCACCGCGGCGTTTTGACCGTGTTTTTGCCGTCTGCCGCCGGCAGCCCCGGGCACCCGGGACCTTACTGTTCCGCCAGGCGCGCCTTCAACTGGTCGATCACCTTCACCGGACCGGGATCGATGCCGTAGAGCAGGGCCAGATAGACGCTGGCGTAGTCGCCGGGGTAAATCAGGGAATACAGGCGGGCCAGATCACCATTCCCGGTAGCCTCTATCTCATCCATGCCGGCCACCGCCCCGCCCATAATTTCCCTGGTGATGGCGTACCGTTTTTGCACCCGCGGGTGATCCTGAGTATCCCGTAAAATCACGATATATAACTGGCGCAACAATTCCTCCGGTTTTTGGAAACCGACCAGCTCATTGTGGTTCAGCTCCGGGAAAACGTTCCAGTATGCCGGCGCTTTGGCATTTTCATTCACCTGGCCCTTCCAGCGCTGGGCGACCACTTCACTGGTGCCGGAAGCACCCCAGATCACCGGAATGCGTTGGAAGAAATTGATCGCCACCTGCTTGGCCCGGTTTTCCGCCAGGGGCGTCTCCGGTTTGAGCTGCTCCCGCATAGCCTGCAGATGCCGGCTCAATTCCGCCACCTGCTCATCCAGGGGCTCCAGCAGGCCTAATTTTTGCAAAACAGCCAGCGTGGGCAGGAACAGGTAGCCGGTGGCCGCCCGGGGGGAGATACCGCCGGGCACGGTGATCACCGGCACGCCGTCCTTCTCCGCCATTGCTTTAAGTTTGCCGCCGGTGGTCAGGGCGATGATCTGCGCCCCTTTCTCCCGTGCCTCCCGGTAGGCGCTCAGGGTTTCCTCGGTGTTCCCCGAATAACTGGTGGCAAAAAGCAGTGTTTGCGGCCCCACAAATTTGGGCAGCACGTAATCACGGTTGACCGTCACGGGCACCGGCAGGCGCTTGCCGGCAAAGATCCGCAACAAATCACCGCCAATGGCCGACCCGCCCAGTCCGGTGACCATCACCTGGCGGATTTCAGCCCGGGCGGAAACAGTAAGGGCCATGCCCAGTTCCCAGGCCCGGATGCATTGTTCGGGCAGTCCGGACAGGGCATCAAACATGTGCATGGAATCAGCGCCGTAAAGTGCCCGCTGGTCGTCCAATAAATGCTGGGTCAATCTGAACACACTCCTTGGCTAAAGATTATCGCATCCCGGCCGTCATTGCTTGCCGCCGGGGGAAAGCCTGCCATTCCTGAAACGACGCTTCATACCGCCCGGCCCGGACGGGAACCGGCCGATCTCCCCGGCCGGCCGTAAAACAGGATTCTTCCAACGGAAAGTTCACTGCTGCGAACCACCCGCCCCTTCCGGTTTGATTTCCAGCACATCCTCGACATAAGCGCGTAAAACCTCGGCCACCCCCCAGGCCTGCGCAATGGCGCCACGGGGAATAACCGGCTCATTGCCGTCAAATATCTCGGAAATGAATCCGGTACCGTGATCGCGTAGATGATCCCGGAAGGGGGAGAGCAAACGGGCCGCCTGCAGCCGGCTGGCCGTGGAATAATTGTGCACCCGGCGGAAAGCGGTGACAAAAGGACCGATCAACCAGCTCCAGACGGTACCCTGGTGATAAGCCCCGTCCCGCTGCACCCGGTCGCCGCTGTAGACGCCCCGGTAGGCGGGGTCGCCGGGGGACAGGCTGCGCAGGCCGTAGGTGGCGTACAGTTCCTGCCACACCCGGCGGAGCACCTGCCGGCCCTGTTCCCGGTCCAGCATGGTATAAGGCAGGCTCAAGGCAATGATCTGGTTCGGCCGCAGCGAAGCATCCGCACCACCGTCAACGATCACGTCATAAAGGTAATTCCCGCCGGCAAACCAGAACTGGCGCCGGAAGCTGTCCCGGACCCGTCCGGGCAGATCCTGGTAAGGGAACTCATCTTCATAGCGGACGGCCAGTTCACGCATGATACACAGGGCATTGTACCACAGGGCGTTGATTTCCACCGGCTTGCCGTGGCGGGGCGTGACCACCCACTGATCTACCTTGGCGTCCATCCAGGTCAGTTGCACCCCGGGTGAACCGGCGGTCAGCAACCCGTCGGCATCCATTTTAATATTAAACCGGGTGCCTTCCACATGCCGGCGGATAATTTCCTTCAGCACGGGATAGATTTCTCCACGTACAAAAGAGTAATCGCCCGTGTACTGCAGATATTTCCACACCGCCTGAAAATACCACAAGGAGGCGTCCGCCGTATTATACAGCGGTTCGCCGTCCGCGTCGGGAAACATGTTCGGCAACAGCCCGTCCTTGCAATAGCGGGCGAAGGTGAACAATATTTCCCGTGCGTCCTCGAAGCGTCTGGTGACCAGCGTCAGCCCGGGCAGGGCGATCATGGTGTCCCGGCCCCAGTCGTTGAACCAGTGATAGCCGGCAATGATGCTTTTAGCCCCGGTCGAGTCACGGCGCACGATAAAGGCGTCCGCCGCCTGCACCAGCCGGCGGGCCAGACCGTCCCGGTACCCGGCACGCTCCACCAGTTCCTGCAGGCGCCGGTTTTCCATCTCCTGCAATGCCGGTCCGTCCAGGGTAAAAACATCTTCCACGGTGGCGATAAAGGTGACTGTCGTCTCCTGACCGGCAGCCAGCGGCACAGTGAATTGACCCGGAATAAAATGATCTTCCAGAGCGCTTTCACCCCGCTCGCTTTCCGCGGCGTAATACATGTTATAGAACCAGTCTTCTCCCGCACTGAAATCCCCGGCGCTGCTGACCAGACGCAGGGGCGGCACGCCGGAAGCGTTCCGGATATTCGTGCCATGGGCGATCTTTTCCTGGGTGAAGGAAACCTGTCCTTTGCGGGTGGTCCAGTGAAAATCACGGCAGTTGACCAGGGGGGTCAACCGGAGCAGCGCCGCTTCTGCACCATTATGGATGCGGTAAACGATCACAGTGGTGTTTTCACCGTAAACCATGAAAACCTGTTTTTGCAAAATGATGTCGGCAAAGCTGTAAATAAAAGTGGGGAAACTGTCCAGCAATACCTGTTGCAGGTGCACAAAGCCAAACTCGGTAACGCCGCGGTCTGTCTGATTGGTGGCCAGATTGTAAACGCGCCCGGCCGTTTCGACGCGTTCCTCCAGTTTGGCCAGCAACAACGTGCGCCGGACCGGCGGCTGCAGGGAAGCGACCAGCAGCCCGTGATACTTGCGGGTATTGGCGCCAATGATGGTCGCCGAAGCGTATCCCCCCAGGCCGTTGGTAACCAGCCACTCTTTTTCGGCACCCCGTTCGAAACTGCGCCATTCCCCCTTGCCAAATCGCAAAACGCCCACCCCTCGCTTACCTTTGCCGGCTATCTGCAGGAACCTCCCTATATCATAATCCGCAGGCCAACCTCTTATGCGAATCGGAATAGTCCCACCTGGTTTCCCCGCTGCCGGATTTACGGCATAAGAGTATACATTACCCGTATTACGGGTTCCCGGCGGACACAACCGGCATCCGTTTGGCTCCGGAATTGTTTACCGCAGGCCGGCCGTTATCCGTCCGGTTCCGGGGAAAAACGATTAGCGCAGCCTGTTTCCGCTTGTCCCGGCGTAAACGGCCGGTCCACCCTCCCGCAATACCGGTGTGCCGCTTAACTATCCCGTCCCCGTACAACGCAAGGCCAGAGCCACCGCACCCAGCACCCCCGACCGGCTGCCCAGGGCGGCCGGCGCCAGGCGTACACCGCCGAGGGGATGGGACAGGGCACGTCTTTGCAACTCATCCTCCATGGCCTGCCACAATAAACGGCCGGCCTGCATGGCGCCGCCGCCCAGTACGACCAGCCCGGGGTTGAGCAGGTTGACCAGGTTGGCCACACCGCAACCCAGCACCCGCCCGGCCGCCGTCAGGATGCCGGACGCTTCGGCGTCGCCGGCGGCGGCCGCCGCAGCCACCGTCTCGGCGGAAACAGCCCGGCCGCCGGCCGCCGCCAGGATAGCCGCCCCCCCGCCGGCATCCACCAGTTCCCGGGCCGCCCGGGCGATGGCCGTCCCCGAAGCCAATGCTTCCAGACAGCCGCGGTTGCCGCAGCTGCACAACGGGCCGTCCGGATCCACCGTCATATGGCCGATCTCCCCCGCCCCGCCGCCGGCGCCGTGATAGAGCCGCCCGCCGAAAATCAGCCCGCCGCCGATGCCGGTGCTGACAGTAATATAAACCATGTCGTCCTCTCCCCGGCCGGCTCCGTACACGTATTCGCCCAGCGCGGCCAGGTTGGCGTCATTATCCACCGCTACCGGCAGTTGCAGCGCGTCTTCCAGTAAAGCCTTCAGCGGCACGTCGTGCCAGCCCAGGTTGGGTGCCTGGTGAACAATGCCCCGGACGGGATCCAGGGGACCGGGTGCACCGGCCCCCAGCGCACAGATGTCACCGGCATCGATGCCGGAGCGGTGCCGCACTTCCTCAACGGTTTGAACAATCCGGGCAATCACATTTTCCGGTGCGTGTTCCCCGGTCGGCACTTTGACCGCGGACAGTACCCGGCCGCTGTGATCGGCCAGGGCGGTATAGATTTTAGTGCCGCCCAGATCCACGCCAAGCACAAGGTTATGTTCTTGCTCCGGCAAACTTGCCACCCCCCCCATAAACCAGCAGCCGCGCACAAAACAACAAACAGCAGCGGTGGAACGGCCCGGCGCATATGCAGACGTTTTGACAATATAGTGGCTTTTTTCCGGGTTCAAGCTTGTTTTACAGGATCCATTTCGCCAATATAGTACAAAATTCCTGCTCTGTATAAAATTTTAAGTTGCGCCAATAAACTTTTCCACCACCCGGGCCACCCCGCCGTCTTCATTGGAGGCGGTGACGAAAGCGGCCCGGGCGCGGATTTCCGGCCGGGCGTTGGCCACCGCCACACCCAGACCGGCCCAGTCGATCATTTCCAGATCGTTGTAACTGTCCCCGACGGCAATTACCTCTTCCCGGCGCAGGCCGTAGCACGCGGCCACCGCCGCCAGGGCATGCCCCTTGTCCGCCCGGGGGTGGGAGAATTCCAGAAAGCGCGGCTTTGATTTGGTCACATGCAGGCGGCCCTCATAAAGCGGCTGCATTTCCGCTAGCAGGCGGTTGATCTCCTCCTCCCCGGCAATGGCCAGCACTTTGGTCGGATCCCGCCCGGTTTTTTGCAAAAACGGCCCCAGCGGTCCCACCGCCCGCGCCTCCACCCGGGAAATGGAGGCGTAAAGCCGGCTTTCCGGCGTATGCCCGGCCACGTACAATTCATCATCCAGGTAAACATTCAAATGGAAACCGCGCGCCGCCAGCCGGCCGACGATTTCCAACGCCAGCGCCAAAGGCACCGGCCGGTGCAGGAGCACCCGCCCGGTGCGCGGATGTTTGACCAGGGCGCCCTGGTAGGTGATCACCGGCGCGTCGATGGCTAGTTCCTCAACGAAAGGCAGGGTGGCGCGGTACATGCGCCCGGTGGCCAGGGTGACCACCACCCCGGCGCGGCGCGCCCGTTCCAGCGCCCGCCGGTCCTCTTCACGTACACGTAAACTGTTGTCTAATAAAGTATCGTCCAGATCCATGGCCAGTAAACGGTAGTTCAAAAATAATTCCTCCCCCGGGACAGCATCGCTAATCCTTTTCACCGTGCAGGAAACGGTGTACCGCTTCCGCCGCCGGGCGGTTCATGCCCGGCACGGCGGCCAGCTCCTCCAGTGCGGCCCGGCTCATCGCCTCCAGGGAGGGATAGGCCCGCAACAGCGCCCGCCGGCGGGCGGGGCCGACGCCGGCCACCTCGTCCAGCAGGGACTTGAGGTTACGTTTGGTGCGCAACTGGCGGTGATATGTGACGGCGAAGCGGTGCGCCTCATCCCGCAGGCGCTGCACCAGATGCAGCGCCTGCGATTCCGGGGGCAGGCGGACCGGTTCGCTGCGGTCTTCGGCGAAAAGCAGTTCTTCTTCCTTGGCCAAACCGAAGGCGGGAATATGGTCAAAGCCCAGTTCGCGCATCACCGCCCGGGCCGCCGACAGCTGGCCCTTGCCCCCGTCGATGATCACCAGGCCGGGCAGGCGGTGGAATTTGGCTTCTTTAGATGACAACTGACCCGTATTGATCAGTTCGCGCTCCTCCCGGGCGCGGGAAAAACGGCGGCGTAACACCTCCTGCAGGGAGGCGTAATCATCCGGCCCCTTCACCGTGCGGATCTTGAAGCGGCGGTACTGGTCCCTGGCCGGCCGCCCCGCCTCGAAGACCACCATGGAACCGACGCTCTCGCTGCCCTGGGTATTGGAAATATCGTAGCATTCCATCCGCTCGGGCACATTGTCCAGCCCCAGGGCGCGGGCCAGTTCCGCCGGCGCCTGCTCCGCCCGTGCCCCGGCCAGGCGGTTCAGTTGCGCTTCCTGCAGGGCCAGCAGGGCGTTTTTGCCGGCCATTTCCACCAGCTTCTTTTTCTCCCCCCGCTGCGGCACATTAATATGCACCCGGCCGCCCCGGCGGCCGGACAGCCACTGTTCAACCGCCGGCAGCTCTTCCGCTTCCATTTCGGATAAAACTATTTCCGGGGGCACAAAATCAGCCCGGTGGTAATACTGCTTGACAAAGGCGGCCACCACCTCGCCCCGTTCCATGCCCTCCGTACCGGACAACAAAAAGTGCTCCCGGCCCAGCAATTTGCCGCCGCGCACAAAAAACACCATCAGCGAGCTTTCGCCGCCGTCCCTGGCCAGGGCCACCACATCCCGGTCGCCGGCGCCGGAAGAAACAATTTTCTGGCTTTCCAGCACCCGCTCCACCGCCCGGATCTGGTCGCGCAGACGGGCGGCGCGCTCGAATGCCAGCTGATCCGCCGCTTCTTCCATCTGCTTTTTCAGACTCTTGAGCAAATCTTCGTGCCTGCCCTCCAGGAACAGGCAGATCTCCCGGATCAGCCCCCGGTATTCATCCCGGGTGATCATGCCGGCACAGGGGGCCGGGCAGCGGCCGATGTGGTGGTTCAAGCAGGCGCGACGGACTCCGGAACCTCCGGTCCGGCCGCCGACCGGCTTCGATTGCGGCACCGCTGAAACGGCGCCGGCGCTTCCGGCCCGGACCAATCCTTCCGCCGGCGCACCATTCTTTCCGGCCCCGGCATCCCTCTCCGGCTCACCCGGCGCCGCCAGCTTCTGCTTGCAGGTACGGAAGGGAAAAAGCTGACGCAGCAGCTTCAACGTCTCGTGTACCGCCCCGACCATGGTGTAGGGGCCGAAATAACGGGAACCGTCCCGCACCACCCGGCGGGTGATGAAAATCCGGGGGAAATCCTCGGCCAGGGTTACTTTGAGGTAGGGGTAGCTCTTGTCGTCTTTCAAATAAATATTATAGCGGGGGCGGTGTTCCTTGATCAGGTTCGATTCCAGGATCAGCGCCTCCACCTCGTTGTCGGTGACAATATATTCAAAGTCCGCCGCCCGGTTCATCAGGGAACGCACTTTGACGCTCTGACGGGCACCGGACTGGAAATAGGAACGCACCCGGTTTTTCAGGGAAACGGCCTTGCCCACGTAAATGATCTCCCCGCCCGCATCGTGAAAGATATAGACTCCGGGCCGGTCGGGCAGATGCTGCAATTTTTCCTCCGCCGTCACGGCAAAACTTCACCTTCCATCCAAATTCAATCCGCCCCGGCACCGGGCGCAAACCATCCGCCGCCAGCCGGGCGGCCTTAAATTATGCGGCGGCAGTATTACTTGCATGAACATCATGCTAATTTCCGGAACACCCGGAAACGCCGGGGCGGTTACTTTGTATTGTCTCCGCCCCTGCGTCACGCTTCCGGGCACTCAAACCAACTTATGGCTCCGCCACCCCGGGCGGGCCGGCCCCGGCCCTACCGGACGCTCCCCGCCACCCGGCAGCGGTCCGCTTCATCTTCCGGCGCCGCCAGATCTACTTCCACCGGCGCATTTTCCAGCACCCGGTGCAGGAACCGGCCGGTGTACGACTCCATTATCTCCGCCACCTGTTCCGGCGTACCCGCGGCCACCACCCGGCCGCCCCGGTCGCCCCCCTCGGGGCCCAGGTCGATAATGTAGTCGGCGGTCTTGATCACATCCAGGTTGTGCTCGATGACCACCACTGTGTCCCCCGCCTCCACCAGCCGGTGCAACACCTGCAAAAGACGGTGCACGTCGGCCGTGTGCAGGCCGGTGGTCGGCTCGTCCAGGATGTACAGCGTGCGCCCGTTTGAACGCCGGGACAGCTCGGTAGCCAGCTTCACCCGCTGCGCCTCGCCCCCGGACAACTCCGGCGCCGGCTGGCCGAGGCGGATGTAGCCCAGTCCCACGTCCTGCAACGTCTTTAAGCGGCGGTGGATTTTAGGCAGGTGGCGGAAAAATTCCACCGCCTGATCCACTGTCATGTCCAGTACGTCAGCGATGCTTTTCCCCTTGTATTTCACTTCCAGCGTTTCCCGGTTGTAGCGCCGGCCCTTGCACACTTCGCAGGGCACATAAACGTCAGGCAGGAAATGCATTTCAATCTTGATGATGCCGTCACCGGAGCAGGCCTCGCAGCGCCCGCCCTTGACGTTGAAACTGAACCGCCCCGGTTTGTAGCCGCGCACCCGCGCCTCCGGGGTCTGGGAGAACAGTTCCCGGATGTCGTTGAACACACCGGTGTAAGTAGCCGGGTTGGAGCGGGGGGTACGGCCGATCGGCGACTGGTCCACGTTGATCACCTTGTCCAGGTTGGCCAGGCCGCGGATTTCCCGGCAGGCGCCCGGCTGCTGGGAGCGTGCGCCGTGCAGTTCCCGGGCCAGGTATCTATACATGATTTCATTGACCAGGGTGCTTTTACCCGAACCGGAAACCCCGGTCACACAGGTGAAGACGCCCAGGGGGAAGGTTACGTTGATTTCCTTCAAATTATGCTCCGCCGCCCCGATCACCTCCAGCGCCTTGCCGTTGGGCGGCCGGCGCAGGGCGGGCAGCGGGATCCGCTTGCGGCCGCTCAAATACTGGCCGGTAATGGAGCGGGGCTCCCGCTCGATCTCCGCCGGGGTGCCCGCGGCCACCACTTCACCGCCGTTCGCCCCCGCGCCGGGGCCGATGTCGATAATGTAATCGGCGGTGCGGATGGTATCCTCGTCGTGCTCGACCACAATTACCGTATTCCCCAGGTCGCGCAGATGCAGCAGGGTGTCCAGCAGGCGCTGGTTGTCCCGCTGGTGCAGGCCGATGCTCGGCTCGTCCAGAATGTAGAGCACGCCGGTCAGTCCGCTGCCGATCTGGGTGGCCAGGCGGATGCGCTGCGCTTCCCCGCCGGAAAGCGTGCCTGCCGGCCGGTCCAGGGTGAGGTAGTCCAGACCCACATTGACCAGAAAGCCCAGACGGGCATTGATTTCCTTGAGCACCTGGCGGGCGATCAGCCGCTCCCGTTCGGTCAGTTCCAGGTCGGTAAAGAAATCACGCGCCTTGAGCACCGGCAACCGGGTCAACTCCACAATGGACAGGCCGCCCACCTTCACCGCCAGCGCCTCCGGTTTGAGCCGGGCGCCGCCGCAGTCCGGGCAGGGACGGGTGCTCATGTAGCGCTCAATTTCCTCGCGCATGAAGCTGGAGGCGGTTTCCTTGTAGCGGCGGGCCAGATTGTTCAACACGCCCTCGAAGGGGACGTGATACGTGCGCAAGCGGCCGAAAGTATCCCGGTGCGGGATGTCCACCGCTTCCCTGCCCGTGCCGTAAAGGATTTTTTCCAAATGTTCCGGCGCCAGATCACGCACTGGGGTGTCCAGGCCAAAGCCGTACTTTGCCGCCACCGCTTCCAGACAGGCATAGGCGTTGCTGCCCTTGAACCAGCCTTCCACCGCCCCGCCGGCGATGGACTTGCGCCGGTCGGGAATGACCAGATCCGGGTCCACCTCCTGCCTCACCCCCAGGCCGGTGCAGGTGGGACAGGCGCCGAACGGGCTGTTGAAGGAAAACAGGCGGGGGGCGATTTCCGGCAGGCTGACGCCGCAGTCCGGGCAGCCGAAATTTTCATTGAACATCATCTCCGGCCCGTCCGTCACCACGGCCAGGGCGATGCCGGAGGCGTTTTTCAGCGCCGTTTCCAGGGAATCGGCCAGCCGCCGCTGGGCGCCGGGACGTACGATGATCCGGTCGACCACGATCTCAATGGTATGCTTCTTGTTCTTTTCCAGCTTGACTTCCGCCGCCGTTTCCAGCAACTGGCCGTTCACCCGTATCCGGGCGAAGCCGCAGCGGCGGATTTCCTCCAGCACTTTCTGATGTTCACCCTTCTTGCCCCGCACCACCGGCGCCAGAATGGAGAGGCGGGTGCCCTCCGGCAAGGCCATCAACTGATCCACCATCTGCTCCACCGTCTGCCGGGCGATCGGCCGCCCGCACTGCGGGCAGTGCACCCGGCCGGCACGGGCGTAAAGCAGGCGCAGGTAGTCGTAAATCTCCGTCACCGTGCCCACGGTGGAACGGGGATTGTGGCTGGTCGTTTTCTGGTCGATGGAAATGGCCGGGGAAAGCCCCTCGATGTTGTCCACGTCCGGTTTGTCCATCTGCCCCAGAAACTGCCGGGCATAGGCCGACAGGGACTCCACGTAACGGCGCTGCCCCTCGGCGTAAATGGTGTCAAAGGCCAGCGAGGACTTGCCCGAACCGGACAGGCCGGTGAGCACCACCAGCTTGTCCCGGGGGATCTCCACGTCGATATTTTTCAGGTTGTGGGCGCGCGCGCCCTTGATGATGATTTTTCCGGGCATCAAGAACCCTTTCCTTTCATTCAACCTGTTCACCGGGTAAAGCACCTTCACGCCGGAAGTATTCCCCGGCCGGCTTGCAGGCCCCGGGAAGGTGCAGGTGCAGGCCGCTTTCCGGCGGCTCCCCGGTAGCGCATAAAGAGATTCCTTTAGCCGCATCATCCGGCAATACCGGCTCCCCGCCGGGCGGGGCCGTGCATCGGACCGGATGGCGGCCCGTTACAATCATATCTGCAGGCGATACAGCCGCTATTCCCCCGCCGCTTCCCCGCTCACGGGCACCAGACGGGAATCCTTGCCCCGCAGTTCCAGGCGCAGTTCGATCAGTGCGTCGCGCAGTTCGGCCGCCCGCTCGAATTCCAGATGGCGCGCCGCTTCCCGCATCTCTTTCTCCAGCCGGGCGATGATCTGCTTCATTTCCTTCCGGGACAGTTTCTTTTTATGCTTCTCCGCCGGCGCCCGGTAGGCGGCACGCGGTTCGGCGGCCCGGGTGGCCTCGATTACATCCCGCACGCCCTTTTGCACTGTCTGCGGCACAATTCCGTGCTGCCGGTTGAAGTCCAGCTGCAGCTTGCGCCGGCGCCCGGTTTCGTCAATCGCCCGGGCCATCGACTCGGTGACCCGGTCGGCGTACATGATCACCTTGCCTTCCACATTGCGCGCCGCCCGGCCCATGGTCTGGATCAGGGAGCGCTCGGAGCGCAGGTAGCCTTCCTTGTCCGCGTCCAGGATGGCCACCAGGCTTACTTCGGGCAGGTCCAGGCCCTCCCGCAGCAGGTTGATACCCACCAGCACGTCGAATTCACCCAGGCGCAGGTCGCGGATGATCTCCATACGCTCAATGGCATTGATATCCGAATGCATATAGCGTACCTTGACGCCCAGTTCCCGGAAATAATCGGTCAGGTCCTCGGCCATCTTCTTGGTCAGCGTAGTCACCAGCACCCGCTGGCCCTTTGCCGTACGCTGCCGGATTTCCCCGAGCAGGTCGTCAATCTGCCCCCGGGTGGGGCGCACGGAGATCTCCGGGTCGACCAGGCCGGTGGGCCGGATGATCTGCTCCACCACCTGCCGGCTGTGCTCCAGCTCATACGGACCGGGCGTGGCGGAAACGAAAACCGCCTGGTTTATTTTCCGCTCAAATTCGGGAAACGTCAGCGGCCGGTTGTCGAAGGCCGACGGCAGGCGGAAACCGTACTCCACCAGCGTTTCCTTGCGTGAACGGTCCCCCTCGTACATCCCCCGCACCTGGGGCACGGACACGTGTGATTCGTCAATGAACAACAAAAAGTCCCGCGGGAAGTAATCCAGCAGCGTATAGGGCGGTTCACCCGGCGCCCGCCCGGTCAGGTGGCGGGAGTAGTTCTCAATGCCCTTGCAGTAGCCCATCTCCCGCATCATTTCGATGTCGTAATTGGTGCGCTGCTCCAGGCGCTGCGCCTCCAGCAGCCTGTCCCGGGCGCGCAGTTCGGCCAGGCGGCCGGCCAGTTCGGATTCGATGGTAGCAATGGCCCGCTCCATCCGCTCCCGGGAAACGGTGTAGTGGCTGGCCGGAAAGATGGACACATGCTGCCTTTCACCCAGGATCTCCCCGGTGAGCACATCGAATTCCAGCAGGCGCTCGATCTCGTCGCCGCAAAAGTCCACCCGGATGGCCTTTTCGGTGTAGGAAACAGGGAAGATCTCGACCACGTCCCCGAGCACCCGGAACTTGCCGCGGGTGAAATTGATGTCGTTGCGCTCATACTGGATGTCCACCAGCTTGCGCAGCACCGCGTCCCGGTCGTAACTGCCCCCGCGGCGCAGGGAAAGCACTAGCGTGCTGTATTCCTCCGGATCGCCCAGGCCGTAAATGCAGGACACGCTGGCCACGATGATCACGTCCCGCCGCTCGAACAGGGCGCAGGTAGCCGAGTGGCGCAGCTTGTCTATCTCGTCGTTGATCGAAGAATCCTTCTCGATGTAAGTATCCGTTTGGGCGATATAAGCCTCGGGCTGGTAATAATCGTAATAGCTGATAAAGTAATCCACCGCATTATCCGGGAAAAACTCCCGGAACTCGCCGCACAACTGGGCGGCCAGGGTTTTGTTGGGCGCCAGCACCAGCGCCGGCCGCTGCACGGCCTGGATCACCTGGGCCATGGTGTAGGTCTTGCCGCTGCCCGTCACTCCCAGCAGCGTCTGCATCGGATAGCCCTTTTGCAGCCCCTCCACCAGTTGGGCAATCGCTTTGGGCTGGTCGCCCCGCGGCCGGTAGTCCGACTGCAACTTAAAAAGGCCGTTGCTGGCCTTGCTTATGTTCACGGCGATGTTGCTCACCCCATTTCACCTAGATTCTACCCCGGACAAAGGACCGTGTCAATGGTGGCAGGAGCTGGAAAAAGAGGAAGATTGGTTGACATCTTCCGGCCCGGCGGGTAAGATTAAAATATATGCACGGAGGTGGTGTGGATGGGATTGCCGTTGTCCGGAACGATCGCCCAAATGGCTGCCGCCGAAGAAAAAAGCTGGACTTACAAAGATTATGCCCGGCTTCCCGAGGGCGCCCCCTGCCAGTTGATTGGAGGAAGTCTGATTATGACACCGTCGCCCACTCCCTACCACCAGACCATATCCATGAAACTGGGCGTCAAACTGGCTCTGCATGCGTTGGAAAAGGGACTGGGCCTGGCCCTGTTCGCACCTGTTGACGTCTACTTCGAGGAAACGGAAACTTACCAGCCCGATATTATTTTTATTGCCGGGAACAGAATGTCGATAGTCGAAAAAACAAGAATCAACGGGGCACCCGACCTGGTGGTGGAAATACTCTCCCCCGGCACGGCCTATTATGACCTGCGGAAAAAATTCAAGACCTACGAAAAACATGGAGTAAAAGAATACTGGGTAGTGGACCCCGGGGAACAGAGCGTGGAAATATATACCCGGGCCAACAACAGATTTTCGCTTGAACAGAAGGCGGAAAAAACGGGCCCGGTAGAATCGCATGTAATTCCGGGATTTACCGTGGAAATAGAAAGCATTTTCTAAGCAGGCCGCATCCCGTCAAACTCATTCAACTTTTATACAGCGCGCGCCATAATCCGGGCGAACAAACATCCTTAAGCCGGAGCTGACGATAATACTCTTTTCCGCTGCAGGCCCCGGACCGGTAATCGCTTAACTGCGGCCGCGGCCGGCGGGCCTCGTGCATCACCGGGCGCACCCCGGCCCGCCGGCTTTCCAGCAGCCAGCGGCGCACCAGTTCGTCCATGCCGGCGTTGACCAGTCGCCCGCGCAATTCATCCGCCCGCCGGGAGACCGGCCGGCAGATGAAGGTCTGGCAGACCAGCGGACGCAAGGCGTAATTGGTGCAGCGCTTGCGCCCCGGATCCAGGAAAATGCAGGCGCCGCCCCGCCGGTGGGCCAGGCCGATGTCCACCACCGCACCGTCCACATAAACATGGCCGAAACGTTTCAGGAACTCCGGCAGCAGCGGCGGTGCCGGGTCGCTAAATTTTCCCGTCCCGCCTGTACCCAACAACCGGCGTATTTCCCCGTCCCGCAGGTAAACCGCCACATCCTGGGCGGTCAGAGGCACCCGCTCCCGGCAACAACTGGTGCAGCCGTCACAGGGCGGGCAATGCGCCGTAATATAGCCGTTTACGGCGTCCAGGTAGTCCTGAACGGTTGCTTCTTCATTTGAAACACACAGGTCGTAACCGGTCTGCCCGTTGATTTGGCAGTTGAACACCCTTATCTTCAATCCGGTACCCCTTTCCGGGAAAAACGCTCCCCTGCTGTCTGGACCCTTTTAGTATACTTTGTTTTACCCTTGGAATCAATACCAGCGGTATGAGCAACAAGCAAGCCCGTTCCGGTGATTGAAAACCGGAAAACGGGCTTTTGGTCATGCTCTTTTGATGTCCCGGCACCGGTTCCCGGCCTGTTACCGGCCGCCCGCCCCGCCGCCTGCGCCGCCTGCACCGCCTGCACCGCCTGCACCGCCTGCACCGCCTCCACCGCCGGGTTTGCCGCCTTCCACACTTTCAATCTTTTTGACTTCGCCCTTGATGTGCACTTCCACAGTTTTACCATCCTGGGTGGTGATGCGCAAAGTGGTGCCCGGTTTTTGTTTGCCGCCCCCGGCCTGGCCGCCCTGCTCATCGCCCCCGCCCTGCTGCCCGCCGCCCGCTTCACTGCCGCCGCCGCTGCCGCCACTCTGACTGCTGCCGCCGCCCGCCTGTCCCCGTCCGCCGCCCTTGCCCAGGCGCTGCTGCAGCAGATAGGCGTTGGCGCTCTGAATCAGGCGCACCGGGATGATGCGCGCGGGCACGTTATAATCGCCATTGGTCACCTGTGTATTGTACTGCCAGTGTCCCGTCTTGGCCAGCCCCACCGCCGCGTCCAGGGCATACTGCCCGAGCAGGTCGGGCCGGGTGTCCACCTCGGCGTCGTGTTCGCCGCCGGGCAGCGCCTGTAAAGCCTGCTGATCCGTCCCCACGCCCACGGTAAGCACCCGGTTGTTCAGACCGGCCGCCTTCAATACTTCCACCGCGGCCATGGCCAACCGGCTGTCGGTGGCCAGTACCGCGTCAATTTGATTGTTGTATTTGCTCAGAACGTCCTGCACCGCCAATGCCGCCAGGCGGGGATCGCCCAGCGGCTGCGCCGCTTCCTGCACCACCCGCGCCCGCGGCTCGCCGGCCAGCGCCTCGCGGGCCGCCCCGGCAATCTCCCGGGCGGCTGTGTCCCGCGGATCACCCTGCAGGATGACCACGTTCACCGGCCGGCGGGCCGGCAACTGGGCGCCGGGCGGTGTGATTTGAGCGCCGCCGGCCGGCCCGCCCTGAACAGAGGCACCGTCTTTTTCACTGCCGCCCTGCCCGCCGGAACCGCTTTTACCGCCAGTACCGCCCTGCCCGCCGGAAACGTCGCCACTGCTTTTCCCACCACCGGAGCTACCGGCCGGTCCGCCCACGCCACCCGGACCGGGTGCGGCCGGCACCCGGGGAACGGCGGACGTGCCCGCCGCCTGGTTCAAAGCTTCAGTGACAAAACGCGCCTGCAGCTGCCCGGCCCGGATATGGTCGGAAGCCACATAGGCATCCACCGGGGTGTTGGCCGGCAATGTCTCCAGAGCCACCACCTTGACATTCCGCTGCACCATTTGCTGCACCGGGCGGGGTGCGGCGGCCGGATCCACGGCCTGCAGCACCACCGCCTTTATTTTCTTCTGTCCCAGACCGGACAGCTGCTTTTCCTGCTCCCGGGGGTCGTTTTTGGCATCCAGCCAGGTGATGCGCACATTTTCATCTTTCGCCCTTTTCTCGATCACCTGTTTGAGTGTCTGGTTGCCGTCCCGCTGCATGTCGGCCAGGGCGACAGCAATCTTCATTTGCTGGGCAAGCGGTTTTTTGGCGCCCTTTTTACCGCAGCCGGCCGGCAGCAACAGGCCGGCGCATAAAATAACCGCCAGCACCGGCCGCATTATTTTGCCCGCCAACGGGATCACCCCCGCACCGTAATACATCTATTATGCATACGATGCAAAGCAAATATGACCACCCTGAAAGACGGTAATAAAATAAAAAAGGCACATCATAAGTGTGCAGTTGCTGGCATAACTATTTATGGAAAATTAAACCTGGAGCCAAATTGGTTATTTCGTTTCCCACGCCTTTTACCCGGTGCCAGGACTGTTGCTCTATGATGTCCGGACCCGGACAAGGGCTTCCCGATGCTCATTTTTCTTGAAGCCCGCGGAAAGGAAATTCGTAGGACCAACTTTATTGCCGGCGCCGACGGGCGTGATTAGCTGTCCGGCGTACCGGATCCGTCGTTACCCGTCGCTTGAATTATTTCAGCATAATATAAGGAGTGTGGAAAATGAACAGGCTGGTTTCCCTCTGGCATACACTGGTCAACTACCTGCGGGCACGCCTGGCCTCCCGGCCCGGATCCACCCTGGCCGGAATGGTGGACGAAGCCCGCCTGGCCTGGCGGGAAGCGTTGAATGAATACAACTTTGCCGATCAGGAAATGGTCGACTACCTGGTTTTCAAAATCAACGCCGCCGAAAGGCGCTTCATCGCCCTTTTGCACCAGGCACGGCGCCAGGGCGTCACCGCCTGGCCGCCGAACCTGCCCGGCCCGGTAACAGGGGTGCACGACGCCTGCTCTTTATAGGCGCGCGCCGCCGGCGCATTATAACGCTAAGAGTCGCTCAAAACTAAAATGTTCTTCAAGCGGGTTGATGAACCCAGCCGTTCAACCGTGCCGCCGGAATTAAAATCCTCACCAAAAACGGTCCGGATCTGGTTCAGACGCACCGTTGCCCATATCTGTGCATTCCGGAAAGAAAACTTATGCTGCAGCAAACTCACTCAGCAGTGCGGCGAACAATGCCCCGGGTCCACCAGTTCCCGGTATTTGACCACCACCTGCTTGAGGTCCGCCCAGGTATCGCGCTTCAGGTTGGGGTTGCGCAGCAGCGCCGCCGGATGGTAGGTGGGCATGATCAACACGCCGTTTCTCTCCACCCACCGCCCCCGGTCTTTGGTGATGCGCCCTTTGGGGTCCAGCACCGCCTGCAGGGCGGTGGCCCCCAGCAGCACCATGATCACTGGTTTGAGCAAACGCAGCTGGGCGTCCAGGTTGAGCCGGCAGGCCGCCCGCTCCTCGTCGGTGGGAATGCGGTTGCCCGGCGGCCGGCACTTCACCGCGTTCAGTATGTAGACGTGTTCAAAGCGCTGGAAGCCGCAGGCCGCCAGCATTTTGTCCAGCAACTGGCCGGCCCGGCCGACGAAGGGGCGGCCCAGGCGGTCTTCATCCGCCCCCGGTCCTTCACCGCAAAAGACCAGCCTTGCCGCCGGGTTGCCCTCGCCGAAAACCACGCCGCGGCAACCGGCGCGCAGACCGCAGCGGCGGCACGTCTTCACCTTCTCTTCCAGCGCCGACATTTCCTTTATCCCGGACAGATCCCAATCAGGATCGGCAAACAAGCTTTCCTCAGTCCAGAGCACAGCCGAACACCCCGCATTGAAATAATTTACCGGCAGTAAGCACGTTTTCCCGGCCTGCCGCGAATGTGCCACCGTTTGATTAATTCACCCGTTTCCACTGTATCTTTCTTCCTTCGCCAAAAACCGCCATTATCCTGCCTTGTACAAAAACAAAGAAAGACCCCGGTATAAACCGGGGTCGCAGTAAACAGGCGGGGCCGTCCGCAAACGGCTTTCCATTCCCGGCCGGTACAAATGCCGGCAGTACGGACGCTGTCAGATTTACCCCCGCAAGAGGCACGATCCGGGGACGGTTTTTCGTGCCGCCCCACGCCCCCAATTAGTTTTGCTCATCCTTTTCCAGGACAATGCGGTGGTCCACCAGGGCAAGTTCCACAATTTTAGCCTTGATCACCTTGCGCCGGCCGAAGATGTCCTCCAGCAAAAGACCCTCCTCGCCGGGCACCACCCGGTCCACCATTTCCAAAAACAGTTCGTCATTACCGTCCTTGCGCAGGTAGGCATTGGCTTCACACATGAATTTCACCCCCTGATGATTAAAAAAGGCCGCGGAAATACTGACATTTCTGCCGGCCTCCGTGGCCCGATGGACAAGCTTTGTCATTTTCGCCCCCGGAAAAGCGGGTGACAATTACCCCCAACCCGGGTGGTTCAACCGGAACCGGTCTCCATGACCGCCTTTAGATTCATTATAAATCCGGCGCTGAAAAACTGTCAACGGTCAAAAATTGTTCCGGTCAACTGGGAGGCTTACATGGCATGTCCACAAGCAAGGCCCGGGCGGGATTGACGGGCATCGCCCGGGCAATTAATACGGCCGGCACCGGTTCAAAGCGCCGGGACGAGCGCGCGTTACCATCCGGACCAACCGGGCGGCGGACAATCCGGCCGTCCCGCTACCCCCGGAAACGCCGCCAGAACTCCCCCCACCAGCGACCCAGCGGGCCGGCGGTGGACAGGTCCATGGAAGCTTCTTCGTCGCCGGCGGGCACCGGCAGGATGCCGAAAGGTTGCCCCCAGCGCTGCAGGCGTACCGTTTCCCGGCGCAATACCTCCGCCGCCCCGGCCAGAAACTCCACCTCCACCTGCCAGGGCACCGCATCCAGCGCCGTCTCCAAGCCCTGGCGGGAGTTGACCGGCCAACCGTTGACGGTGGTCAATACATCCCCGGAGCGCATTCCGGCCTGCCAGGCGGGGGAACCGGGCAGCACCTCGAGCACCCTCAACCCGCGCGGATCGGGTGTGAAAACCGGCCGCCCGCGGAATTCCACCTTTTTGCCGATATGGATGACCAGTTCATGACCGAGCGGGGAAAACAACGCCGCCAGCAGGGTGATGATTTTCGAACTCTGTGCCGCCACCGCCAGCAAAATCAGGGTTAAACTATAAAGTCCCAGAAACAGGGCGGACAGGCGGCTTTTTTGCCCGGGCCGCCGCGATACGGCCAGGTCGCCGTAGCCCAGGCCGGCCACCACGGGAATCAGGCTGTAAATCAAGTTGGCCGGATTGCCCGGCACCGCCGGCTTGAGCAACGGCCACCAGGCGGGCATGTTCACCCCCTGCTGCACCGCCGTTTGGCCAACCACCATCAGGGCTACAATGGGGATCGGCCAGAAGCGCTGCAGGGCGAACCCGCCCACCACCCGGCCGCCGGGCTCTTTGTAGTAGGCGGGCACGGCGCCCAGATGGCCGCTGACCAAAATAAGCATGCTTTCCACCATGTGCAGGATGGCCACCAGGGCCAGCACCTGGGCGATGTTTATATCTGGAAGGCCGAACAGTACCTTGCTTAAAGCCAGGATCCCACCGGCATAGGCAAAACATAGAAAACGGGCATTGATCAGCATGAGCAGAATGGCCACCGGCCAGAGGTAAATGAGGCCCGAACCGGAAAGGGTCACCCCGATGAGCACCATCAAAAAACTGCCCGCCAGGCCGCCCAGTACGCCGTAAGCGGCGGCGGACAGGGTATCCCGCCAGACGCCGCCGGGCGGCAGGCCGAAAAAACTTTCCTTCACCGCGGCCATGCGCCGGTACTGCAGGGCCACCAGCAGTACCACCACCCAGAACAGGGGGTCCAGCAACGCCCGGGCCAGGGAGGAAAAAATCAAGGGCACCACCTGGTTGAAGGGAAACAAAGAAAACACCACCCGCTACGCCGCCGCTTTTTCACCCAGCTTTTCTTTCAGCAGCTCAATCCCTTTTTGCATCTGCAGATCCACCGTGGCGTGTGCCGGTTGCTCTACCACCACGTCGGGCATAATACCCTTTTTATTGATATCATGCCTGGCCGGTGTCAGGTAGCGGGCGGTGGTGAGCTTCAGGCCGGCCCCGTTGCCCAGGTCGAAAACGGTCTGCACAATGCCCTTGCCGAAAGTTTTTTCTCCCACCAGCGTACCGGCCCTGGTGTCCTTGATGGCCCCGGACAGTATTTCCGCCGCGCTGGCGCTGTTGCCGTTGACCAGCACCACCAGGGGCAGCCCCAGGTTCTGACCGTTGGAGGAATAGGTTTCGTCCCGGCCGGAGCGGTAATCGATGTAGACCACCGGCCCTTTGGGCACGAAATAGTTGGCCACCTTCACCGCCGACTGCAGCTCCCCGCCCGGGTTGTCCCTGAGATCCAGCAGCACGGCACGCATGTGCTGGCTTTTCAATTGGGCCACCACGCTGTCCATTTCCTGCGGGGTTTTTTCTGTAAACTGGCTGATGGCGATATAGCCGATCTGTGTACCCGGAATGATTTTGCCCTCCACCGTGGGTACACTGATTTCTTCCCGGGTCAGCTCTACATTCCAGGGCTGGGGTACACCCTTGCGGGCAATCGTCAGGCTGATGGTCGTACCCACCGGGCCGCGCATCAAACCGATGGCCGTCTCCAGATCGATGTCCCGGGCGTCGCGGCCGTTAATGCGGGTGATGATATCGCCTTTTTTAATCCCGGCCTTTTGTGCCGGCGTTCCCCCGTAAGCGCGGGCCACCGTCAAATAATGATCCTGCAATCCGACCAGAATGCCCAGGCCGCCGAAGCTGCCCCGGATCTGTTCCTGAAGGCTGGCATAGGTTTTCGGATCCAGATATACCGAATAGGGATCGCCAAGCGACTCCACAATCCCGCGCATGGCCCCGTCCACCAATGTGGTGGTGCCGACCGGTTGCAGGTATTGCGTACGCACCAGGGAAACAACCTTGATCAGGTTGCCCAGGTTTTTATAGTTGACGGCAAACAGACCGCCCACCACTACAAAAATTAAAAAAAGCACCGCGGCCAGCGCCACCAGCCAGCGGCCAACCCTGCTCCGTGAACCGTCCTCATAGAAGCTCACCGGGACCCCCACCTGCCTGTTCCTTTTCTTTCCTTGCACACATGTATTATACTACATCATCGGGCAGTCAATTACAACAACAGGAAGAAAATTCATCCCCGTCAATATAAAGGAAAACACCCGTCAGTGGGAGGGGGGGTTTCAATCGTCACGCCGCCGGCGGAAAACAACCGGCAAGTTTTTATGGTTGTCAGGCAACCGGAACTTTATATGACCGGATAAACGGTAAAACCAGGCGGGACGGACAATATTTCTTCCGCCCCGCCTGCTTTTACCGTTGTTTTAGCCGCAACCCCGGCTGCGCCGTCAAACAATCCGCCGCGCCGCCGGCCGAAATATCAATTGCTGCATGATGCCCGGCAACTTTTAAAGAACCGCTGCCGGCGGATCATCCCATGATCAGTCAATATGTAATACCCGGCAGCGATGGTTTTCTCCACCGTCCGGGGCGGCCTAAGGCTTCCCGCGGCATATCGGCCGGCGGTTTACCGGTAGCGGTATTTTTCCCAAACAGGGTGCTGTTTCCTAAACATAGGACAGGGGATTCACCGCCGTCCCGTTGACCATCACTGTAAAATGCAGGTGCGGTCCGGTGGATAAACCGGTACTGCCCACCCGGCCGATCACCTGCCCCCGGCTTACCTCCTGGCCGCGGGAGACCAGGATGGCGGACTGGTGGGCGTACAGGGTGGTAACGCCGCCGCCGTGGTCAATCATGACCACATTGCCGTAACCGCTCATATAGCCGGCATAAATGACCGTACCGGCCTGGGCGGCATGAATGGGCGTGCCGGTGGGGGCCGGAATGTCAATGCCGTTATGCAGGCGCGTGTAACCCAGGATGGGATGTTCGCGGTTGCCGAATGGAGATGAGATATTCGTGTATCCGGGCAGCGGCCAGCTGAACGCGCCCCCCCGCGCCGGCGAGGGGTTGTTCCTGGCCTGTTCCAGGGCAATCTGGCGCAGAATCTCCTCTTCCTGTGCCTTCAAACGGTCGGCCGCATCCTCATGGCGGCTGAGTTCCTGCCTGGCCGAGGCCAGCAGCACTTTCTGCTGCGCCTGCTGCTGCGCCAGTTGCTGCCGGACGGCTTCCTGCTGCGCGATCAACGACTGAATCCGGTTGCGCCGCTGCTCCAGGCGGGCCTTTTGATCGGCCACCTCCTGCCGCCGGGCGGTAAAGTCGCTGACTATATGTACATCCCGCGCCACCACCCGCTTCAACAATTCATAGCGGTTGATAAAATCGCCGAAGCTTCTGGCTTCCAGTAAAACCTCCAGATAGCTCACCTGGCCGGACTGGTAAACATCCCGCAACCGTTGATCCATCATCTGCGTGCTTGCCGCCAGGCGCGCCTCGGCCTGCTGCAGCGCCGCCCGGGTACGGTTGATGTCCACCTGGGCCGACTTTAAATTTTGATTTAAATCATGCAGCTTGTTCTGCGTGGCGGTAAGGGATTGCTCGGATTGAGCCACCTGGTCGGCGTATCCCTTGACTTCCCTTTGTGACTGATTGACCTGTTGCTGCTGCTGTTGCAATTCCTGCCTGGTCTGATCCAGTTGGTCCTGCAAACCGGCGCCCCGGGCCACACCCGTACCGGCGCCGGACAGGAGCAGCGTCAACAACAAGGCAACCAGCTTTTTTCCCGGCATCCGCACTGGCTCCCCCTCCCGGAATTCTTAAACATTCAAAAAGCGACGGATGGAAATGGCACTGCCCAGGGCACCGATGAGCAAACCCAGGGCGATCAGGCCGCCAAGCATGATGAGCAGGTACTGCATGCCGGTGACCAGGGGAATGAATGGCAATGTTTCGTTGACATGCCGCGCCAGGGAAAAATAACCGAAATAGACGGCCAGTCCGGCCAAAAGGGAACCGGCCAGACCCAGCACCATCCCTTCCAACAGGAAAGGAAAGCGTACAAACCAGTTGGTCGCCCCGAGAAATTTCATGATGCTGATCTCACGGCGCCGGGCGAAAACGGACATGCGGATGGTGGTGGAAATGAGAAAAACCGCCGCCGCCGCCAGGGCAATCATGATCGCCATTCCGGCCACCCGGATCCAGTGGGTCACGGCGAGCAGCTTTTCCACCACTCCCCGGCCGTAACGCACCTCGTCCACCCCGGAGAAGGTTTGAATCTTCGCCGCCACGCCGGGCACCTGCCCGGCCTGCTGCGTCTTGATCCGGAAGGCGTCGGGCAAAGGGTTGTCCTTGTCCAGACCGTCCAAAATATCCTTACGCTGACCGAAACTCTGCCGCATTTCGGTCAGCGCCTGCTCCTTGGAGACGTAGCGCACTTCCGTCACCCCCGGCAGTGCTTTGATTTCCTGCTCCAGGGAAGTGATTTGTGCCTGTTTGACACCGCTGTGCAAAAAAGCACTGATTTCCACGCTGGATTCCAGTGTAGCGGCCATGCGGTCGGCGTTCAGGACCAGCAACAGCGAAAAACCCAGAATCAAAAGAGAAACGGTGACTGTGCCCACCGAGGCCAGGGAAAGCCAGCTGTTGCGCACCAGGGACGAGAAGGCCTCCCGGAAGTAATAGCCGATGGTGCTAAGCCTCATCCCGGTATCCCCCGCCTTCCTCATCCCGGACGATTTGCCCGCAATTCAGGGCCACCACCCGCTTTTTCAGCTTGTCCACAATGTCCCAGGCGTGGGTGGCCATAATAATGGTGGTTCCCCGTTGGTTGATTTCCTGGAAAAGGTTCATCAACTCCCAGGATGTTTCTGGATCCAGGTTGCCTGTAGGTTCATCGGCCACCAGCAACGACGGATTGTTGATCATCGCCCGGGCGATGCCCACGCGCTGCTGCTCACCGCCGGACAACTGGGTGGGCAGCATGCCCGCCTTGTCCTCCAGTCCAACCATTTTCAGCGCCTCGGGCACCCGGCGCTTGATCTCCCGGCGGGAAACGCCGGTCACCTCCAGCGCAAAAGCCACATTTTCCCACACTTTCTTCTGGGGCAACAGGCGGAAGTCCTGAAAGACCATGCCGATTTTGCGGCGCAGGTAGGGTATTTCACCGTGACGCATCCGGGCCACATTTTTGCCGCTGAAGATCACCTGCCCCCTGGTGGGCAACTCTTCGCGAAAAATCAATTTGGTCAGGGTGGATTTGCCCGCTCCGCTGGGACCGACCAGGAACAGAAATTCCCCTTTGCGGATATGCAGGTTGATATTGTTCAAAGCAGTGACACCGTTCTGGTAAACCTTGCTTACTCCATAAAAGCGGATCATTCCAAACACCTCAAATCTGATGTCATAGCCATGATGCCGTCTGTCAACACCATTCACTTCGACAACAATTCCTTAGATCCTCTTAAAAACCCAAAAAAATGAAACAACCTGCCCGGGAAACGGGCAGGGCTGTAGAAAAATTCCTGCAACATCCTGATCACCCGGCCAGAAAACGGACACGCCGGAAGTTCAATCAAACGCACACATTTATGCATTCCCGGCGCCCCGGCCGGAGCGCACCTGTTCCGGACACACACGGGGTGGTGGCGGTGCGGTTGCTCCCGGTTCATAAGACCGGAGGTCTTATGCCTTTTTTGCAGCACGCTGAAGCAGGTTTTAGACATACTTTGGCGGTGTGAAAAACCCGGACCGTATTATACCTGTTTTTGCCGCCGGCCGCCGGCTTCAAAACACAATATTATTCGCGGGCACCTTCTTCAGCGCCGGTATCAAAGCGCAGCTTTCTGCTTGAGCACTTCCTGCACCGCCGTCACCAGGCGGGCAGGCGTCAAACCGAACCTCTCCAGCAACTCCGCCGGTTTACCCGACTCGCCGAATACGTCGGACAGGCCGACGCGGTAAACGGGCACCGGGTGGGAGGCGCATACCGTCTCGGCCACCGCCCCGCCCAGACCGCCGATTATGCTGTGCTCCTCGGCGGTGACAATGGCCCCCGTCTCTTTTGCCGCCTGCAATACCGCCGCTTCGTCCAGCGGCTTGATCGTGTGCATGTCCAGCACGCGCACCCCGATACCTTCGCCGGTCAGGATTTCCGCCGCCTCCAGGGCCATGGAGACCATGATGCCGGTGGCAAAGATGGCGGCGTCCCCGCCGTCGCGCAATTTTATCGCCCGGCCGGGCTTAAAGTCAAGACTTTGCTCATGCAGCACGGGCACGCCCGGCCGGCCCAGACGGATGTACACCGGACCGTTCATGCCCGCCGCCGCCCGCACCGCCGCCCTGGTTTCTACCGCGTCGGCGGGCACGAACACGGTCATGCCGGGCAGGACGCGCATCAGGGCGATGTCCTCCACCGACTGGTGGGAACCGCCGTCCTCACCCACCGTGACCCCGGCGTGGCTGGCGGCAATCTTGACGTTCAGATGCGGGTAGGCCACACTGTTGCGTACCTGTTCAAAGGCGCGGCCGGTGGCAAAAATGGCGAAAGAACTGCAGAAAGGGATTTTTCCGGCCGCGGCCAGGCCGGCCGCCGTGCCGATCATGTTCTGCTCGGCGATGCCCATGTCAAAAAAACGTTCCGGGAAGTGCTTGCCGAAGTCAAAGGTTTTGGTGGACTTGGCCAGGTCGGCGTCCAGCACCACCACGTCCGGGTTTTCCCGGCCCAATTCCAGCAGCGCCTCGCCGTACGCCTCCCGGGTGGCGACTTTTTTCATCACTGATTTCCTCCTGTACACATAAATCCTGTTCCCGCATCCGGCGGAGGGGTTTTCCGTTCCCGGGCCGGCAACAGCTTCCTGCAGCGGTTCGCACCGGACGAGACCGGTCTTTTCCATCCCGGCTCGTGCCGTACGGGTGGCATTTATATCTGCACGGCGGGCTTACGCCAGTTCGGCCAGCGCCCTTTCCACCTCGTCCGGTTTGGGCGCCACGCCGTGCCAGCCCACCTGGTTTTCCATAAAGGAACAGCCCTTGCCCTTCACTGTTTCAGCCACGATCATCTGCGGCCGGCCCGTAACCGCGCGGGCTTTTTCCACCGCCTGCAGAATGGCGGCCATGTCGTGACCGTCGATCACCTGCACGTCCCAGCCGAAAGCACGCCATTTGTCGGCCACCGGTTCGGGGGACATCACCTGCCGGGTGGGACCGTCAATTTGAAAACCATTGTGGTCCAGAAATGCCGTAACATGATCCAGCTTATAGTGAGCCGCCGCCATGGCCGCCTCCCAGATCATCCCTTCCTGGATCTCGCCGTCGCCCAGCAGGGCGTAGACCCGGTAGTCCCGGCCGTCCAACCGGCCGGCCAGCGCCATGCCGTTGGCCGCCGCCAACCCCTGTCCCAGGGAACCGGTGGACATCTCCACCCCGGGCAGGTGCTTCATGTCCGGGTGGCCCTGCAGGCGGCTGCCCAGGCGGCGCAGGGTGAGCAGTTCGTCCACCGGGAAATAGCCCCGCTCGGCCAGGGCGGCGTAGAGCACCGGGGCGGCGTGGCCCTTGGAAAGCACGAAGCGGTCCCGGTCCGGCCAGTCCGGCCGCGCCGGGTCCAGGCACAAAAAATGGAAATACAGGGCGGCCACAATGTCGGCCGCCGACAGGGAACCGCCGGGATGCCCCGAACCGGCCGCCCCGGTCATCCGGATGATGTGCCGGCGCAACTGCCTGGCCTTTTCCTCCAGGCGGGTGATTTCTTCCTGCGTTGCCACTTGCATTTTCCTCCTTACCGCAAATCTTACGGGCGCAACTTGTTCGGCATACAAAGACGGCGCCGGCAACGGTTGGCACCGCAAAAGTGCAAAACCGGCGGCGTCATGCGGCCGGGGCCGCTTGCTCATTCCTGCGCCGGGCGGCGCCCGCGCCAGGTGCCGCTGTGAGCGCCGGCAAACGTCGTCAACTGAGCGGCGGACGGTATTTCTGCCACTGTTTGAAGCCCTCCCCGAGCACCTCGTGCACATCGGCCAGCACCACAAATGCATGCGGATCCGTCCGGTAGACCAGATCTTTCAAAGCAGTCACCTCGGAACGGTTGACCACCACAAAGAGCACTTCCCGCGCCGCCCCGGAATACATGCCCCGGGCCTGCAAGGCGGTGGCGCCCCGGTTCATTTCCTGCAGGATGACGGGCGCCATTTGCTCAATGCGCTCCGAAATGATGAAAAAAGCCTTGGTGTAGCTGATCCCTTCCTGTACCAGGTCGATCAACCAGGAAGTGATGAAAATGGTAATCAGGGCGTACATGGCCAGTTCCCAGGAATGAAAGCTGAAACCGGCAAACAACACCACCAGGCCGTCCACCAGGAAAAGCAACTGGCCCACATTGGCCCCGGTATATGTACGCAGTACGGCCGCCGCCAGGTCGGTGCCCCCGGTGGTGCCCCGGTAACGGAAAACCAGACCCAGGCCCAGGCCGACCAGCACCCCGCCGAAAATGCCGGCCAGCAGGGGATTGTGGGTGGGTACCGGCAGGTAGCGGGCCAGGCCGTCAACGAAAAGGGAAAGGCTGATCGTGCCATACAGGGAACGGAAGCCGAACTTCAACCCCAGCCGGTAAATGCCCATGGCAAACAACGGCACGTTTAAAACCAGCATGGTCAGACCGACCGGGGAACCGGTGAGGTAGTGAATGACCGTGGCCAGGCCGCTGACGCCACCGGCGGCAATTTTATTGGGAATCAGGAAAAGATCCAGTCCCAGGGCGGTCAGCACCACCCCGGCGGTCACGCCCAAAAACTCGGCCAGAGCGCCCAGCAACAACCAGATCACCCTCCAGCCCGCGGTACCCTGGTACATCGCCGCACCAACCGGAACCCGTCATCTCCGTTCCGCTCAACCGGGCGGTGAAGGCGCCGGTCCCGAAAGGTGCAGCGGACGCAATTGAAGCCGCACTGTGTTTAAAATGGCTTTTCATTTTATACGCAACAGCGCAAGCGGTTGACGCCCACCACTCATCCCCGCCGGCATCTTCCAGTCCGGCGGCATGCCCGTGCGCCTTAACCCGGCCTGTTTCCGGAAACATGAAGCTCCGGACCGGGCGTATGACTTAATCTAGCTTGTCCGGAAACAGGTAACCCTATTTAGGCCGGCGGGCACAAGATATTATTATTCTTGCCCCGGCAACAAATTCCTGCCACGGATGACAAAAAAGACCCGGCGGTCAGCCCCGGCCGGTAAACAAACATCTCCCGCACATAGCCCCTTTTCCGGTATAAAAAACAGTTATATTCCAGCCGCCTGGAATATAACTGCCTCATCCAATGTATGCCCGTCATAACGGGCAGCTTTAAATTTTATACTCCGTGACGGAACCGGCAACTCCCTGCCCGCCGGCACTTGTTAAAGCCGTGAAAGCCGCTTCCCCGGCACTTTGTAAAAAACAGGCGGCAAACGGCGGGCTTTCCCCGGCTCAATGGCAGCAGACCGTCACCACCGGTACAACGGCCTTCCGGCAGGCCGGGCGGCGCATCTGGAAACATCAGCGGCAGTTTGCCTTTTCACTTTCAAATTCCCGGCATGTTTGCCACGGCGGCAAAAACAGCCCGCGCCGCCGGCACACACCGGCATCCGCCCGCACCGATGCGTAGGCGGAGCTGAGCACGTTCAGCGCGGGAAAAGTTTTCTCAATCCATTCCGGATCATTGCAGAAATACCGGCAGTCGGCACATTTTCTCATTTCCCCAACCCCCGCGTACATAATTTGCGCTCAAACGCGTCGCCCGGATTGTTCACCGCCCGGCCCGTCCCGGACCATTCCGCACATTGCTTTTGCTCAGGCGGCAAACCGGGGGGCGGCTCCCGCCCCCCGGCGAAACAGGCTTACCTGCCGAGCTTGGACCAGAAACTCTGGAACGCCAGGGTGGACAGCAAAAACCCGAGCAGGACATTGACCGCCACTCCGATCGTAAAGGCGCCGAACGGTTTCCAGCCGGTGGACTTGAGCTCCTTGAAGCGGGTGGTCAAACCGATGCTGAGAAAACAAAAGATAAAGGCCCATGTGCGCAGTGAGGTAATCGGCGCAATCAGGTTCGGCTGAACCACCTTTTTGAACTCGGCCGCTGGGAAACCGGCGGTAATGGCGCTCATAAAAATGGAAGCGATGAAAAACCCGATCACGAATTTCGGGAAACGCCACCAGATCTCCATCGCACTCGGTTTGACGCCACACTCTTCCTTTTCCCACTTGAGGCAGGCAATCAAGGCGAAGATGAAAGACCAGATGCCGATCCACATATCCCGGCCGATCACTTTCATCAATGTAAAGGCCTGAATGGCCCCGTTTTCGTTGCCGGCCATGTGCCCGTAAGAAGTAGCTGCGGCAAAACCGGCCGCGTCGGCAAATTCGGATGTACCGATCCAGGCCCCGGCCACCCCGGCGGGCAGGTGAAGCGCCCGGGACACAAACGGCAGGGCCAGGATCATCACCAGTGCCCAAACCACCACCAGAGTCACTGAAGCATACAGGTGTTCCTTCTTCGCCCCCACCGCACTGGCGGCTGCCATGGAAGCGGAAACGCCGCAAACCGACCCGCCCATGCCCAGTACGGCGGCAAACCTGCGATCCAGGCCGAAAAAGCGGGTGGCCACATACATGATGGTCAGACAGGTACACACGGAAACGATGGTGGCCTGCAGCAGCGCCACCGGGCCGGCGGAAGCGACCAGATTGATCGGAAATGTCGCACCAAGAAGTACAATACCGGTTTTGATATAATACTCCACCCGGAAACCTTCGGAAAGCCACCTGGGCAGCGGCACCACGTTGGCGATGATCAGACCGATGATCAAGGCCACCAGAGGCGGTTCCAGGTTGAATTTTTGTGCATTCACCCATCCGCCGATGGCAAACATTATAATGGAAAGAATGTAGAGCAAAATAAACGACGGAATGAATTTGGACGGTTTGATGCCCATAATCGCCGTAGAAATACCGAAAACAACCAGCCAGAAGATTAATTGCATAATATAAAGGTTCAAATTTGTACTGAAGTGTGCGGCCAACTGGCCGAAAGTAGACCATTTGAGGCCGCCCGGATTGATGGCCAGCGACTTGACAAAATTACTCCCGTTGAAAAAGGCGATTAACGAAATTATAACAATAAGAATGCCCAGGTAAATTGCCCACCAGTCTTCTTTCAGGTACAGTTCCTTCCAGCCCATGGATGCCGGCTTTTGTGCCGGTGCGGGTGAAAAACCGCCCTGGCCCTTGGGATCGGGCAGGTTTATTTCTCCCTGCATCTTTACCCCTCCTTGCGATTTCAAGCCATGACAATACCAACCGGTCCGGGGCGAAACCCCGGTTTGCCTGCCGCACCCTTTCCATCGATCACCCCCTTTATGACAAGTATTATACCTGCAATTGTTAAATCAATATTGTCGTCCGGACGACAATATGAGCAAAAAAGTTCACATTCCGGGCAAAAAATGCACACTGGTCCGAAAACTCCCAAGTGAGCAGATAACTGCTCACTTGGGGCAAAAGGACTTTTGATTGAGAAAAATAATGCACACCATTAGTTGTTATTATTATTCGGCGAATCAAAATAAATTCCTTCATTGCAGGCGTATTTATTCCATGCATAAAATAAAAAGACAGGTTTAAACCTGCCTTTTAACACCGGATTATGGCTGTAGAAACCGGTATGTGCATCAACCCCGGACCGGCTAAACTTTCCGGCGGACCGGCCGCGCCTTACCTCCCCCGCGCCCGCTCCCGCAAATAGGCGGCGATAAATTCGTCGATGGCGCCGTCCATGACGGCGTTGACATTGCCCACCTCCACCCCGGTGCGGTGATCCTTGACCAGGCTGTAGGGATGAAAGACATAGGAGCGGATTTGGCTGCCCCAGGCGATTTCACTCTGCTCCCCGCGCAGGGCGGACAGCTCGGCTTCCTTTTTCTTCATTTCTAGATCGAGCAGCTTTGCCTTCAACAATTTCATAGCGGTATTACGGTTGGAAATCTGGGAGCGCTCGCTCTGGCACTGCACTACAATACCCGTGGGCAGATGGGTGATGCGCACGGCGGAATCGGTCTTGTTCACGTGCTGGCCGCCGGCGCCGCCGGAACGGAAGGTGTCTATCTTCAGATCCTCCGGCTCGATAGCCACTTCCACATCCTCCTGCACCTCGGGCAGCACATCCACCGAGGCGAAGGAAGTGTGCCGGCGCCCGGCCGCATCAAAAGGGGAGATGCGTACCAGCCGGTGCACGCCCTTCTCCGCCCGCAAATAGCCGTAGGCGTTGGGGCCGGCCACCATCAAAGTGGCGCTTTTGATCCCGGCTTCATCACCGGGCAGCACGTCCACCAGGTTGACCCGGTAGCCCTTTTCCTCGGCCCAGCGGGTGTACATGCGCAGCAGCATCTGCACCCAGTCCTGGGCTTCCGTGCCCCCGGCGCCGGCGTGCAGGGAAATGATCGCATTGCCCCGGTCGTAAGGACCGCTCAAGAGCACTTCCAGTTCCATTCCGGCCACCCGGCGCTCCAGTTCCTTCAGCTCGCCAGCCACCTCCCGGACCACCGCCTCGTCCGCTTCCTCCTCGCCCAGCACCAGCAGCACGGACAGTTCTTCATGACCCACGGCCAGCGTCCGGTAGGCGGCCACCCGGTCTTTCAAACCGGTAAGCGACTGGGTCACCTGCTGCGCCTTCTCCTGGTCGTCCCAAAAGCCCGGGGCGAGCATGGAATCCTCCAGCCGCTTTATTTCTTCCTCTTTTTTAGCGATGTCAAAGAGAAACCCTCAAATCTTCAATGCGTTTGCCCAGTCCTTCCAGTTCCCGGGCCAGTTCGGCGTACATTGCATTCACCCTTTCTTCAGTTTAAAAACAGTCGACTTAAAGGTGGTGACCGTACCGGAGGAGCGACTTGCGCAGGTCCGGAAACGAAACACGGCGCAGCTGAGGTAAGCGAACCGGCAGCGCGAATCGCGCGCCGGACAATGTTCTTTAAGTCCCCGGCCTCCGGTTGGAAAACAGGTAGTATTTAGAGTAGAAAAAAATCGCGCGCATTATGGAGCGCTGCCTGGTTCGCTCCGTAGCCAGCCGCTGTTTCGTCGGACCGGAGCATTGGAGCGACGAGGTACGGCCACCACCTTTGGGATATAAGTTTTTTTAGCTGGCCTGCGCCCGGCCGCAGCATTTTTTGTATTTCTTGCCGCTGCCGCAGGGGCAGGGATCGTTGCGCCCCACCTTTTGCTCCCGGCGCACCGGCTGCTGCGGACCATCGTCATCGCCGCGGTTTTCCACCACCTGGCGCTGCCGGGGCTGGGGCGCCTGCACGATATTCACCCGGTAAATATAGCGCACCACATCCTCCTGGATGGCGGCAATCATATTCTGGAACATCTCGTAGCCTTCGAACTTGTACTCGATGAGCGGGTCCTTCTGGCCGTAAGCACGCAGTCCGATGCCCTCACGCAGCTGATCCATGGCGTCCAGGTGATCCATCCATTTTTCGTCCACCATGCGCAGCAGGACGACGCGTTCCAGCTCCCGCATCATCTCTTCGCCCAACTCCGCCTCGCGCTCCGCGTAAGCGGCCAGCGCCCTTTCCGTCAGCTCATCCTTGATGCCCTGACGCCCGGCGTCAGCGAACTCATCCGCCGCCAGCTCATGCCCGGGCAGGAAGAGTTCCGCCGCCTGCTGCAGCAGGCCGGCCAGATCCCACTCCTCCTGATGCACGCCTTCGGGACAGTAGGCATCCACCGTCCGGCCCACCACATCCCGGATCATTTGCTGGACGACCTCCTGCAGGCTTTCCCCCATCAACACCTGGCGCCGCTGCTGGTATATAATTTCCCGCTGCTGGTTCATCACATCGTCATACTCCAGAACATGCTTGCGGATGTCGAAGTTGCGGTTTTCCACCCGTTTTTGCGCCGTCTCGATCGAGCGGGTGATCAGGTTGTGCTCAATCGGCATGTCTTCTTCAATGCCCAGCCGGTCCATGATGCCGGCTATATTTTCCGAGCCGAACAGGCGCATCAGGTCGTCCTCCAGGGAACTGAAGAACTGGCTGGAACCCGGGTCGCCCTGCCGGCCGGAACGGCCGCGCAGCTGGTTGTCGATGCGCCGGCTTTCATGGCGCTCGGTGCCCAGAATGTGCAGGCCGCCCAGAGAGACCACCTTTTCATGCTCCGCCGCGGTCAGCTGCTTAAACTTTTCCAGTGTTTCCGCATACAACCGCCGCACTTCCGGATCATCCGCCGCCGGATCGTAACCCTGTCGGCGCAGTTCGGACTGGGTCATGAATTCCGGGTTGCCGCCCAACAGGATGTCCGTGCCGCGGCCGGCCATGTTGGTGGCGATGGTCACCGACCCCAGACGTCCGGCCTGGGCGACCACCTCGGCCTCCTTGTCGTGGTACTTGGCATTCAGCACCTGGTGGGGAACACCCCGCTTTTTAAGCATCTGGCTCAAGACTTCCGACTTTTCGATCGAGATGGTGCCCACCAGCACCGGCTGCCCGGTCGCATGGCGGCGGGCGATTTCATCCACCACCGCCCGGAACTTGGCGTCCTCCGTCTTGTAGACCACATCGGGCAAATCCTTGCGGATCATCGGCATGTGGGTGGGGACGACCACCACGTCCAGCTTGTAAATTTTGCGCAGTTCCTCTTCTTCGGTGGCTGCCGTGCCCGTCATGCCGGCCAGTTTTTCAAACATGCGGAAATAGTTCTGGAAGGTGATCGTGGCCAGGGTCTGGGACTCCCGCTCGATGCGCACCCCTTCCTTGGCTTCGATGGCCTGGTGCAGCCCGTCGCTGTAACGGCGGCCGAACATCAGCCGGCCGGTGAACTCGTCCACGATGATCACCTGGCCGTCCTTGACCACATAATCCTTATCCCGCTTCATCAGGGCATGTGCCTTCAATGCCTGCTGCAAGTGGTGGGTCAGCTCCAGGTGCTGATCGTCGTAAAGGTTTTCCACCCCCAGCCATTTTTCCATCTTGGCCACGCCCTCCTCGGTGATGGCCACCGAGTGCGCCTTTTCATCCACTGTATAGTCAACGTCCTTGCCCAGACGGGGCACCAGGCGGGCAAAGTTGTAATACATGTCGGTGGCCTTGTCGGCCTGGCCGGAAATGATCAAAGGCGTGCGCGCCTCGTCGATCAGGATGCTGTCCACCTCGTCCACAATGGCGTAGTAAAGCTCCCGCTGCACCAGCTGGTCCGGGTGGATGGCCATGTTGTCCCGCAGGTAGTCGAAGCCGAATTCGTTGTTGGTGCCGTAAATAACATCGGCGCTGTACGACCGGCGCCGCTCCTCCGGCTCCAGGCCATGCACGATCAACCCCACGTCAAGCCCCAGAAACTTGTAGAGGCGGCCCATCCACTCGCTGTCCCGGCGGGCCAGGTAGTCGTTCACCGTGACCACATGCACGCCCCGCCCGGTCAGGGCGTTCAGGTATACCGGCAGGGTGGCCACCAGCGTTTTTCCTTCACCGGTTTTCATTTCCGCCACCCGCCCCTGGTGCAGCACGATGCCGCCCATCAACTGCACGTCGAAGTGACGCATGCCGAGCACCCGCCGGCCGGCTTCGCGCACCACGGCAAAGGCCTCGGGCAGCAGGTCATCCAATGTTTCCCCCTGCTCCAGGCGGCTTTTGAATTCGCCGGTTTTGGCCCGCAGGTCTTCATCGGACAGCGCCTGTACCTCCTGCTCCCGGGCGTTGATCTGCTCCACCACACGCTGCAGGCGCTTGACCTCGCGGGCGTTATCGTCAAGCCAGTTGCGCAGTATATTCAACATCTAAAATCACCTTTCAGAAATAAGAGGAACCGGGCAGGTTCCTCTTGTCAATACTCTGCTCTATATTGTAACACCGCCGGCCGGCAGTTGCAAGGGGAGTAAAACTGCAGCAGTGCCGGTGCATCAAAAACCACGGTAAACTTGCCTGTCCGTTACAGCACCGGACCTGTCCCGCGCAGGCAGAAAACCCGGCTCCAGAACCACAAACCACGTACAAGTCATATCAACAGCTCATGTGTCAGCGCCGGGATCCCGGCTAAAACCGGCGGCAAACCCGGCACCTGTCCCTCAACCGGACGGAGCCGCCCGGCACCGAAGACGGCCCCGCCATCCGGTGTTAAAATTCCGGCTCAATCAGGCCGAAATTGCCGTCCTTGCGCCGGTAGACCACATTGACCTGCTCTGTTTCCGCGTTGGAAAAAACGAAAAAGCTGTGCCCAAGCAGGTTCATCTGCATTACCGCTTCGTCCACCACCATCGGCTTGATGGCGAAACGTTTGGTACGCACCACCCGGGGCCCCTCGCCGGCGTCCCGCTCTTCCGCCGGCCGCATCTCCCCGTTTGTTGTTTTGGCGGTCCGTTTAAACAATCTCCCTTTGTACTTTTCCAGCTGTTTTTCCAGCTTATCCACGACCAGATCAATGGAAGCATACATGTCGCCCGTGGTTTCTTCCCCCCGCAGCAGCATGCCGTTGACAGGAATAGTTACCTCAACCCGGTGGGATTCCTTTTCCACCGTCATGGTGACCTGGGCGTCACCCAGATTTTCCCTGTATTTTTCCAGTTTGCCCAGGCGTTTGGCCACATACTCCTTCAAAGCATCGGTAACTTCCACATTTCTGCCCCGTACCTGTATTTTCATACGGTACACCAGCTCCTTTCTGGTCTGACGTGTTAATATTATTCCCGGAATTAAGCCAAAATCCTGCCGGGTCAGGATAAATTTGCCCGTAAAAAAACCCCGGCCGGACGACCGGGGTTTTTGCCGTACTCAGTTTATATTTTCACAACGTTGGCCGCCTGCGGCCCACGGGCGCCTTCGACGATATCGAATTCGACCATCTGCCCCTCGTTGAGGGATTTGAAGCCTTCTTCCTGAATGGCAGAGAAGTGGACGAACACGTCGCCGCCGTCCTCCCTCTCAATGAAGCCGTACCCTTTTTCAGGGTTGAACCACTTGACCTTGCCTTGCATTTAATACATTCCTCCTAGCATAAAATCCCGTGGGCAATGAACTCACGTGGGAGTATGTTAACACATCCCGCCGCTATTGTCAAGGCCTTCCACCGGTTGTGGCGGGTTCGCGAGACTGTACGTATTGCTTCAGCCTGCCCTTCCGGTCATCCGGCAACACCGCCCGGACATGTTTTTTCGACCCGCCAGCCGCTTGCCCCGCCGGTATACGGCAGTTGTTGTCATGTCGAAAAATTCCGGTAAAAAATAGGTCTGTGGATGTCCGGCCTGTGGATAATGTGGATAACTCTGTTAATAACCTGCCATTACAGGGTTTTAGGTCTGGATAACCAGCCGCCGGCTGAATTTTCTGTCGGTTTTCCCCGGCATAAATGATGCATGATGTCGAAAGCGCCCGTTTCCCACCATCGCCCCGGCGGCCCTCACCGGGCTGCCGGCGCTTTCCAAATACCGGCCGCCACCACGGCCACACACACCGCGGCTGCGCCCGCATCCAGCAGGACGCCGGCACAGGCGGACGCGGTGGCGCCCGTGGTCAGTACATCGTCGACCAGCAAAACAACCCGCTCCTGGACGGCGGACGCATCCGGGACATCAAAGGCACCGGCCAGATTGGCCTGACGCTCCCGGCGCGACAAACCGACCTGGGATGGTGTTTCCCTTGTTTTGCGCAACAGCGGCAAAACAGGTATGCCGAGCACCAACGCCGCTTCCCAGGCCAGCAACTCCGCCTGGTTGAACCCCCGCTCCCGCAGGCGCCGCGCCGACAGGGGCACCGGCACCAACAGGGGACCACCCGGCCCGCTTCCGCCGGGTATACCCGTTTCACCCTGGCCCGGCGCCCCGTTTACCATCCGGCCACCCGCCGCCCCCCGGCCGCCCCGCCCGGCACGGCCGGCCGTCAACGCCGGATCCGTCGCTTCCCCGGCGCGCAGCAGCGATTCCACCACGCCGGCCAGCAGAACGCCCAGCGGACGGGCCAGCATACGGCGGCGCCGGTATTTCAAGCGGTGCACGGCATCCCGCAACAACCCGGCATACGGTCCCACCGCCCGGCCGGCGGCAAACGGAAAGCCCCCGACCAGACAGTCGGGGCAAAAATAAGGAATGTCCGGACACACCGCTTCCCCGGCCGGGGTCACGGCCAAGTCCGGGGCGGAGTCCGCCATCATACCTGTAACGGGAGCCGCAATCGCGTCCGGGGCGGCGACCGCGGGCAATCCCGCAAAAGATGCGCCGGACGCCGGACCGGCCATGAACCGTCCGCAACCGTAACAATAGGGACGCTCCCCAAAAGCGGCGAGCATCTCCCGGCAGCGGTGACAAAATTCACCGGGCCGGCCGGCGGCCCCACACAAAGGACAGGCCCGGCGCGGCGGGAAAAGAAGGTCCAGCAAATCGGCCAGCAGTCCCCCGGCCGGGCTGACAAAATATGGCATGACAAGTTTCCCCCCGCTGCATAACTGCTTTCAAGAGCCCGTACACCCGCTTACCGGAAAGCACCTGCCGGTTTCGGGCGGCAAAACCGTTTTTCACTTGACCCGGTACCACCGGCGGCTTACAGCAAACGGATGTGCCGGTGATATTCCGCCGTTGGACGGTTAAGCGGTCCCTATTCCTTTGCCGGTGCCTTGCTCCAGTGTTTTAGGCGTCAGTGCCGGAAATTTTGCCTTTTGATTGTGTCTCCAATCCGGGAGTATCTGGCAACATTTAGTGCCCGCCCGGTTTCAGCAGGCGGGAAGCCAATACCACCCGGTCCTTGCCCTTCTCTTTGGCCCGGTACAGCGCCTGATCGGCGCGACGGACCAGGGCGGAAACATCGTCCGCATCGCCGGGACATACGGCCGCACCCAGGCTCACCCGGATCTGAAGGGACATGTCCGCAGCCACAAACTCGTGTTCACGCACCCGCCGGCGCAACACTTCGGCCATGGCGGCGACCTGCTCCAGGCCGAAACCGGGCAGCAACACGGCAAACTCCTCCCCGCCATAACGTGCCACAATTCCGGAACCACCCACCGCATCACGCAGCAGTCCGGCCAATTCGGCCAATACCGCATCCCCGGCCTGGTGGCCGAATCGATCGTTGACCGATTTGAATGAATCAATATCCAGCATGATCAGCGCCAGGGGAAGCTGTTCGTTTTGTGTCCGCCGGTACTCTTCCGCCGCCCGCCGGAAAAAATAACGGTGATTGAAAATGCCCGTCAGACCATCGGTATTGGCGCTTTCCTCCAGGCGGCGCATGAGCAGGGCGTTGGCCATGGATACGGCGGCCTGGCCGGCGATGATGGACAGCATCTGCAGATGGTTGTCGTCAAAAGCCAGCCGGCGCTTGTCACCGAGCACAAATACCCCCACTGTTCCGGCATCGGCCAGCAGGGGGATAATTAGCAGTGAACGGTAAACCTGAAACAGCCCCGGCTGATCTTTCACCCGCGGATCCTCCCGGGCATCGTAAATTATCTCCGCCTGACCGTTGTCCATCACCCAACCCAGGAATCCCTCGCCCCGGGCCAGGGAACTGCCCGCCAGTTCAGGCGCCCGGCTCCCGGCGGTGGCGGCGGCCGCAAAACGCTGCCTGTCCTCGTCCCACAAATAAATCACCCCGCTGTGACAGGGCGCCACCCGGCGGGATTCTTGCAGCACCAGATCCGCAATCTCTTTTACATCCAGGCGTTCACCCAGGCGCCTGGCCACCTGGTAAAGGGCGGTCAATTCGCGGTTGGCCAGTTCCTGATGTACATACAGGCGCAATATGAACTGCGCCACCAGCACGGGAATAAAAAACAGCGCCACCCCGCCGGCGCCCATCCGGGTAAAAAGCAGCCCCGTCAGCACTCCCAGCGGGGCGCTGAAAACATAGGTGAGGGCATCCCAGCGCAGGGCGTCCCCCCAGGCCAGCAGGGAACTCCTGACGCGCCGGGGAGCAAGAAAAAAATATACCAGCAGCTGGTTGATCAGAAAATATACGGCCGTAAACAAGAGCAACGGAGCAAGCCGGTGTACGTCGAAAACAAACGGCAGGCTGCCGCCCGCCAACTGGAAGGCCAGGCTCCCGCCCTTTACTGCCAGCACATGCTGTGCCGCGTTAAACAGGGTGGCCCGCAGGGGATTGCCCCGGTTGATTATGCCCTGCCCGCACATGATGGCCAGCGCGCCGGTCCAAACGGCGGCGGCGGGGCCGAAAACCAGGTAAGTGGCCAGGACCACGGTAAAGCCGGCTGAAAGCTGTCCCTGGGGAAACGTCACCGCCAGCCACTCGGCCAGTACTCCCAGGAAGGCCAGCAAAAGCAGCTCACGCCCCTGATCCAGATCCAGCTGGCTGAACATTCGTACCATGACCCAGGCGCCCAGGGCAATAACCAGCCAGGTATAAGTAATATGTATAACGCTTCGCCCGCCCCGCAAGCCAATCACTCCAAGGGAATATCCATTAAAAAAGCCGGTGCTCCCCCTCATCCGGAAATGCCGCGGCATTTTTCAGTCCGGATGCATCCCGTCCGGACGGGCCGGCCGTTCCCGGGACGCGTTCCCCACGCCACCGGAAAGGCGGCCGCATATACCGGCAAGGCGCGCCGGATACCCCGGCATCCCGGCTTCGTGGTATATTTCGACAATAAGCGGTTATTACCTTCATCTTATTTGGATTATGGTTCCAAAGTCCCGGTTATTTTTTCCCGGCAAAAAACCGGCATGGGCAATCATGCCGGGACTAAATCCATCCCAGTTGACTGAAAACCGGCGCCCGCAACAGGCCCCGCCCCTGCAAGCCGCGGGCGTCGTAATACCACACCGGGCGCACTCCTCCGGTCCGGCCGTCCCGCGGCTCTCCCGGCAGCCGCCCGCACATGGCCGCCACGGCCGGCCGCAAACCGGCCGGCGTTTGTTCCGCCGTCAGTGCCGGCAGTGCCGCTTCCCGTCCCAGGATGCGGGCAATGGACAGGGTGGCGTCATCCCGGTGCCCGTCCACCACCACCAGTATCTCCAACCGCGGCCAGAAGGCGTTGCGCCGGGCGGCCAGGCGGCGTAAAAAACCTTCCACGGCGGAATCCTGTCCGCCCACCATGACCACCAGTTTCACCCGCGGATGCTCCCCGCCCCGGAGGCAGGCCGAATACAGCCGCAAAACCTTTACCACCGCGCAGACATACCACCCCAGCAGCAACGCCAGGAACATAACCGCCAGCATCCCCACCGCCTCCCGCCGTTATTCTTACTGCACCATATGCGGGTGACGGCCGGGAGGTGAAAACGGGGGCGGCGGTTAATAACGGTTGTGCCGGCAACTTCCGGCAAAAGATTCCGGGCCGCTGCACCACCGGCGGAAACCGGTCCGGCCGCCTGCTTTGCCCCGGGCGTTGAAATGCCCGGGGCTGAAACAGGCGGCCGGCTCACAACAAGCTCCACTTTTATGCTAACACTGCGCGTCTTTTAACAACAATTCAGCCTTGTCCGTGCGCTCCCAGGGCAAATCGATATCCGTCCGGCCGAAATGACCGTAGTTGGCTGTACGCCGGTAAATGGGCCGGCGCAGGTCCAGCGTCTTGATGATCCCGGCCGGACGCAGGTCGAAATGACGGCGGATCAGCTGCACCAGCATTTCCTCACTGATCCGGCCGGTGCCGAAGGTTTCCACCGAAATGGACACCGGCCGGGCCACGCCAATCGCGTAGGCCACCTGCACTTCGCATTTGTCGGCCAGCCCGGCGGCCACGATGTTTTTGGCCACGTAACGGGCGGCGTAGGCACCGGAACGGTCCACCTTGGTCGGATCCTTGCCGGAAAGGGCTCCCCCGCCGTGCCGGGCCATGCCGCCATAAGTATCCACAATGATCTTGCGTCCGGTGAGGCCGGTATCCCCCTGGGGTCCACCCACCACAAAGCGCCCGGTGGGATTGACAAAATAGCGCGTGGCGGAGTCAAGCAATTCCGGCGGTACCACCGCCCGGATCACCTTTTGAATAACATCCTCCCGGACGGCGTCCATTTCCACCCGGGGATGGTGCTGGGTGGATACCACCACCGTGTCCACGCGTACGGGCCGTTCGTTTTCGTATTCCACCGTCACCTGCACCTTGCCGTCCGGGCGCAGATACGGAATCTCCCTGGTTTTGCGCACCACGGCCAGACGCCGGGCCAGGCAATGGGCGAGGGAAATGGGCAGGGGCATCAGTTCTTTCGTTTCATTGGTCGCATAACCGAACATCATGCCCTGATCGCCGGCACCGATCGCCTCGATTTCCGAATCGGTCATTTCCCCGGCACGGGCTTCCAGCGCCTTGTCCACCCCCATGGCGATATCCGGTGATTGCTCGTCAATTGAGGTAATTACCGAGCAGGTATCGCAATCAAAGCCGAACTTGGCCCTGGTATAGCCGATTCCGCGCACCGTTTCCCGGGCAATTTTTGGAATATCAACATAACAACGGGTGGTAATCTCGCCGGCCACCAGAATCAGTCCGGTGGTCACCAGCGCCTCACAGGCTACCCGGGCATAGGGATCCTGCCCGATAATTTCATCCAGGATGGCATCGGAAATCTGGTCGGCCACCTTGTCCGGGTGACCTTCCGTCACCGATTCCGAAGTAAACAGGCGTCTCACTGATCAAGCCCCCTTTTTCGTGAAAAATGAAAAACTAAAAACCACCAGCCGGAAATGCAGCTATCAGCCACCGGCTCCCAAACCAGCCTTCCCCCCAACACACAAAACAACCGGACGGCCGGTTCCGTTCCGGAAACCGGCCCGGAAAACCGCCGCCTTCTCCCGGCCGCACCGGGAAACGCCGGCCCGAAGCACCTGCGGGCGCTACAAGGCGGGGCAGTGCCCGGCCCCGCCTGCAGGATATTTCCGGCTCCGTGATCATTTTTTACACCTGTCCCCAATTTGCACACATTAATTCTAGCAGATGGTCCGGATGGTGTCAAACAAAATACCCGGCCCCCCGGCCGGACGCCCTCCTGAAAGAGCGCCGGCGGAACCCGCCGGTTCCGCCGTCTCCATACCATCATGTCAACCGTGACATGCCCGGGGATATGCGCCTGCGGCCGGGCTGCACCGGCACCCTGTGCTCCGGAAATTCTTATATGCCGAGCAACTCCCGTGCCCCTTCCTGTATCCGGCGCATCTCTTCCGCGCTATTGGCCTCCACATATATGCGGAACACCGGTTCGGTGCCGGAAGCACGTACCAGCATCCAGGCGCCGTTATCCAGCACCAGCTTGATACCGTCCAGAGTCACACGCCGGACCACGGACAAACCGGCCACCCGCGCGGGATTCAATTCCCCCAGCAGGCCCAGCACACGCCGCTTTTCTTCCGCCGTGGTGCGAATGTCCAGCCGCTCGCTGTACAGCCGGCCGAAACGCGCCCACACTTCTTCCAGCAGGGCGGCCAGGCTCTTGCCGTGCTGGGCGACCATCCGGGCGGCCAGCAGGCCGGCCAGAATGCCGTCCTTTTCCGGAATATGGCCGCGTACGGACAAACCGCCGCTTTCCTCCCCGCCCAGAAGACAGTCTTTCTCCATCAAGTGCTGACCGATATACTTGAAGCCCACCGGGGTTTCAAACACTTCCTGGCCGTTGGCGGCCGCAATCCGGTCCAGCAAATGGCTGGTGGCCACGGTGCGCGCCGCCGGCCCACGCTCCCCGCGCGTGAGCAGGTGATAGTACAGCAGAGGCAGGAACTGATTGGGCGGAATATAGCCGCCGTCCCGGTCGATGATACCGAAGCGGTCCGCGTCACCATCCAGGGCCAGCCCGAGATCAGCCTCCTGTTCCCGCACCAGTTCGCGCAACTCTCCCAGGGACTTGCCTGTGGGCTCGGGCAGGCCGCCGCCGAAAAGAGGATCACGCCGGTTATGCAGCACGGTTACCCGCGCGCCGGCTTCCCCGAGCAGTTCTTCCAGATAACCAATACCGGCGCCGTACATCGGATCAATGACCACCTTCAAGCCGGAACGGGCAATTGCGCTTAAATCGACCAGGTTTCTGATGTGTGCAAAGTAATCCGGACGCGGGTCGACGACCTCTTCCGCCGCCGGCTCCATCCGTCCGGCTGCGGGCGGCGCGTTTGTCCCCGGCGCAGTGCCGGGTCCGGCCGGAGTTGCCGGCAAGGCTGATTTTTCCCCGCCCGCCTCCTCTTGAAGCCGGTGGATATTGTCTTCGATTTCTTTCGTAATATGAGGCAGCGCCGGACCGGCGTAATCGGGGATGAACTTGAAGCCGTTGTATTCCGGCGGATTGTGACTGGCGGTGAGCATCACCGCCCCGGCGGCCCGCCGTTGTTTGACGGCAAAGGCGGTCACCGGCGTGGGCGTGGCCCGGCCGGTCATATAAACCGGAATACCCAGTCCGGTAAAAACACCGGCCACTGTAGCGGCCAGCTGATCAGACAAAAAGCGGTTGTCATAACCAATCACCATTCCCCGGCCGGCCAGGCCGTGCGCCTGCACATAACCGGCCACCGCCCGGGCCACCAGGGCCACATTATCAAAGGTGAAGTCCCTGGCCAGAATACCCCGCCAGCCGTCGGTACCAAAAGAAATTTTCGCCATCGTTCTCCCTCCCGTGCAAAAGTACCTGCCCCGGTCCAATTCCAGAACCGGCCCCGACTGTGAAACAACAGACCTGAATCCCACCACCCGGCCGGATTTGACACCGGCCGGCCGCACCGGAGGCTTGAAGCTGCATTCCCTGTCACGGTGCATCCTTCCCTGTCGCCGGTCACTGGAACATTTCCACTACGGACCATATATTTCCTTCCTGAAGGCAATTTTTTTATCACAAGCATTCCGGCCGGCAGTACGGCCGGAAAAGCGCCTACTGGGGCATCTTGCCCGGCAGTTGATCGGTGATGTCGGTCACGTGGTCCATGATATCCTGCCTTTTATCCACATAAAGCCCGCCGTCACTGTCCAGACTGGCGTACATCACATCCTGCAGCGACTTGATCCCCTGCTTTTCCAGTTCCCCGTACAGCCAGTCTTCGTTGAGGCCGTTCTGCTGCAGGTTTTGCCGGATCACCACGCCGTCCACAATCAACTCCGAGGGTACGCCCTGATATTTGGTCGGCAATTGCATATCATTTGGCGTCAGGGGCTGCTTGTGACTTTTCAGCAGAACGCTCAAACCGCCGTTGGGCTCGGCGATGGCGTACTCCACATCACCGATGTTAAAAACGTTTTTCAGACGCAACTGCATCATCAAGTCGTCTATGTTGTACAGCAATTTTTTCATGTTGTCTTCCAGAATTTTGCCGTTATGTATGACCACGGTCGGTTCCCCGCCAATCAGTTTGCGCGCCGGCCGGGATTTCAAGGATACATACTCGGCCAGCACCGTGAGCAGGCCGAACAAAAGCAGGCCGAACAGGTAATAGCCGCCGCTCTCTTTCAAATCCGTAACCATAGTGGCGGCAATGGAGCCAATCACAATGGCGTTGACAAAGTCGGCCACGGTCAGTTGACCGACCTGGCTCTTGCCCACCACCCGGGTAATCACCAGCACCGCCAGAAAAGCCACCAGGCCACGGAGCAAAATCTCCAGGAATGGATTCATATTCCCCGCCCCCCGTCAGTATTTTGTACAAGGGTTAGTTTACCGGCTGGAAAAGGGAAATATGCGCCGCCACAGGCGGGCAAGGCGTTTATTTATTCCATAAAGTGGCAATAATATGTTCAAACGCGGAAATTTATTGGATGGAAGGGAGTTATATGAATAAAAAGAAGGAACTAATCAACCAATTGGATAAGCGTAAAAAGATGTTCACCGGCTACCTGCAGCAGATTAAAAAAATACAGGCCCAAAAGAAAACGGCCGCGCCAGGCCGGTGAAAAAAGGGCGGCTGTCCCGGAAGCAATGGGGACAGCCGCCTTTTTTCGCCCCGGTTTCAAACTTTCCTGGTGCGCCGCACCCGGGCTGCCGGAACCGGGTTTTACAGCACGCCGGGCGCCCCGGTCAATTGTGGGCCGCCGGGCGGCACCCGCAGAGCCCGGACCGCCGTCCGGGGCGATCCAAACCGGGGCGCCGGTATGGCCGGGGCGCAGTCCGATCACAACCGCTTCCGGCAGCAGGCCACCGTACGGGCCAGTCCGTCGCGCAAACCGGTGTCCGCCCGCCAGCCCAGCGCCTCCTGCGCGGCAGTGCAGTCCAGATAGCTGTCCCGGATGTCACCGGGACGGGGCGGACAATATTCAGCGGACAAAGAAACCCCCGTCAACTCCTGCAGCAGGGCGAGCAACCGGTTCACCGTCACGGCCCGCCCGGTGCCCACGTTGAGCACCCGGCCATCCCCTTTGTCCAGCGCCGCCAGATTGGCCGCGGCTACATCGCCGGCGTAGACGAAATCGCGGGTTTGTTCGCCGTCGCCGAAAATACGCGGCGGCTCCCCGCGCAGCAGCCGGTCCGTAAAGATGGCCACCACACCGCCTTCCCCGGTGGCGTCCTGGCGCGGTCCGTAGACATTGGCATAGCGCAGGACGGTAAACTCCAGACCGTACAGCGCCCGGTAGGCGGCCAGGTAATGTTCCGCCGTATGCTTGGAAATGCCATAGCCGGACAGGGGATTGAGCGGGTGTTTTTCGTCTACCGGCAGATAAACCGGATCGCCGTAAACAGCCGCTGAAGAAGCATAGACCACCTTGCGCACGCCGGCCGTCCGGCAGGCTTCCAGCAGGTTGATGGCGCCGCCGGTATTGACGGCCGCATCCAGCGCCGGATCAGCCACTGAAATCTGAACATCCACCTGGGCGGCGTGGTGTAAAACCACCTCCGGGCGCACCCGGTCCAGTGTTTCCCGGACAAAGCCGGCATCGCGGATATCACCGTGATACAGGGCGGCGCGGGAATCCAGATTGGCCAGACTGCCCCGGGAGAGATCGTCCAGCACGGCTACATCCGCCCCGCCGGACAGCAATTGTTCAACCAGGTGGGAACCGATAAAACCGGCGCCGCCGGTGACCAGCACTTGCATCAAAACAGAACTCCCTTCCAGTGAGCCGCACCGGGACACCCCGTCCGTGCCGGCCGGTTTCAACCCAAATCCTGTACCACTTCTTTCAGATACTCGGCAAATTCTTTGGTTAAATCAGGCCGGTCCAGGGCGAATTCGACCGTGGCCTTTAAAAAGCCCAGCTTGTCGCCCACATCGAAACGCTGCCCCTTGAAAACCAGCCCGTATACCGGTTCTTCCCGGCAGAGCACCCGCAGGGCGTCCGTGAGCTGGATTTCACCGCCTGCGCCGGGAGGCGTGTCGGCCAGTATTTCAAAGATGCGCGGGCTGATTATATAGCGCCCCATAATGGCCAGGCGGGAAGGCGCCTCGCCGGGGGCCGGTTTCTCCACCAAATCGCGCACCCGGAAAACACTTTCACGCACTATCTCGGCGTCCAGGATGCCGTATTTGGATACATCCGCCTCCGGCACCTCCTGCACAGCCAGGATGGTGCCCGGCATTTCCCCGTACAGATCAATCAACTGCTTCAAACAGGGGGTTTTGCTGCGCACAATGTCGTCGCCCAGCAGAACGGCAAACGGCTCCGGCCCGATGAACTTGCGTGCGCAGTAAACAGCGTGTCCCAGGCCGCGGGGCTCCTTCTGGCGGATATAGTGTATCTCGATCAACTCGCTGATATCCCGCACCAGTTCCAGCATGGCATGCTTGTTCTTCCGGCGCAGTTCCTCCTCCAGGGCGGGTGATTTATCGAAATGATCCTCGATGGCCCGTTTATTTCGTCCGGTGATAATCATCAGATCCTCAATGCCGGAATTTACAGCCTCCTCAACAATGTACTGGATGGTGGGTATGTCTACAATGGGCAACATTTCCTTTGGTTGCGCCTTGGTCGCGGGCAGAAAGCGTACTCCCAGCCCGGCCGCCGGTATGACTGCTTTACGGATATTCATGCCAACACCCCCGTTTATAAAATAAGCGGCCCTTAAATACAAGGACCGCTTTACAGCTTGGATAACTTTAAGCCGGCAGGGACGGTTTCCATCAACAGTGCCAAAATCATATCCGGTGGTGCTGGCGGCCAACCGGGCGCTTATGGGATATACCGCCGAATACGCCCACTTTGTTGGCAAAAGCAATGATCACTACAGCCAGTATGGCCAGCAGGGCCAGCGCCTGATCGGTGCTCACCAGGTTCAGCACCACCGCGCTGACGCCCAGCAAGGCGCTCACGCCGTAAATCACCAGTACCGTCTGGCGGTGGGACAGGCCCATGGCCATCAACTGATGATGCAGATGTTCCTTATCCGGTTGAAAAATGGGCCGGTGCTTGTGATACCGGCGCAGAATGGCAAAGGTGGTATCCAGCAGGGGGATGCCCAGAATAACCAGGGGTACCAGGACGGAAATGGCCGTCACACTTTTGGTCAGCCCCATAATCGACATGCCGGCCAGCGCAAAACCGAGCAGCATGGAACCGGAATCACCAAGAAAAATGCGCGCCGGATGAAAATTGTAGCGCAAGAAACCAAGCACGGCCGCGGCCAGCGTCAGCGCGAGCAGGACCACTTCCTGCTGCCCGGTGGCGCCGGCCCTCCATTGGGTCCAGCCCACAGTGGCCATGGTCAGGGCGGCAATGCAGGAAACCCCGCCCGCCAGTCCATCCAGTCCGTCAATCAGATTGACAGCGTTGGTTACCGCCACCAGCCAGAACACGGTCACCGGAACGCTCATCCAGGCCAGGTCAATGATCCGGGCGTTAAACGGATTGGTGATAAAATCCACATGTAATCCGAAGGGAAACATGGCCACTGCGGCAACAACCTGCCCGGCCAGCTTGACCCGGGGTGAAATACCGCGGATGTCGTCCGCCACACCCACCAGCATAATCAGGGTCATCCCGGCCAACAGGCCATAAACCGACAGACTGTGCGGCATGGTCAGCAAAACCGCCGGAACAAAGCCCAGGTAAACGGCCAATCCCCCCAGGCGCGGCATCAATCCCTTATGTACCTTGCGCGCATTGGGCCGGTCCACTGCACCCCACACAAACGCACGCTTAATCACCAACGGAGTGACGGCAAAGGCTACCCCCCCGGCCAGCAAGATGCCGATAATTGCCTTGAGCAATTTTATCCCTCCATGGTTGACAATAAAACACAGTATCAGTTGTATTGTACCATCGTGAACTTTATTACTACAAATCATGTCAGATGGCGCCGTAAGTCGAATAAAGCCACCCGGGGGAGTATGGACGAGCTTTTTAACGGTTTTGGTTAAACTGCTTTTTTTTATCAATCAACTGTCCGGCAACTGTCCGGCAACACGAAACAGTTCCGCTCCCGGGCCGGCGGGCGCACCGTCTTGTTTCCGACTCACTGTTCAACGGCAAACATCAATTCCGCTTCCGCTACCGGCCGGCCGTCCACCAGTGCCCGCGCCCCGGCTTTGCCCACCGGACCGCGCAGTTTTAAAATCTCCACCTCCAGGCGCAGCTGATCACCCGGAACCACCGGCCGGCGGAAACGGGCCCGGTCAATGCCGGCGAAAAGGGCAATTTTGCCCGCATACTCCGGCATTTGCAAGAGCGCCACCGCCCCCACCTGGGCCATGGCTTCAATAATCAGTACTCCGGGCATGACAGCACGGCCGGGGAAATGACCCTGGAAGAACTGCTCGTTGCCGGTTACATTTTTTATACCCACCGCCCGCTTGCCCGCTTCCAGTTCCAAAATCCTGTCCACCAGCAGGAAAGGGTAGCGATGGGGAAGAATACTTTGTATGGACTGGATATCCAGCACTTTGTCCAACTCCTTTCAACCAAAACCCTGTGCGGCGGTTCGGCCGCTGATTGCTTGCGGATGCATTTTAAGGTATGCTTGCCGTATGCGGCACAAAATAAACTGTAAACAACCCGTCCGTTGTTTATTCTCCCTCAACCGGAAAAGCTCCTGCCGGGTAGCATTATAAAAACAAGCCTTAAACGGCGGCCGGCCGCCGCTGGGATTGCCGCACACCCCGGCGGACGGAACATTGCAACGGCTGGAAACTTTCCGGACGGGCGGGGCAAGGCATGGAACATCCGCGGCGGAAAAACAACGCTGTGTAAAACCGGGTGATGACTGTGAGCAAAGGGATGTGTTCCGTTTTAACCAAAAAACAGGCCGTGCTGCTGGTTCCACCGGCATTGCTCATTATCCTGCTGTTTGCCCTGTTTGGCTGCGCGGCGGCCGGCAATGCGCAAAAAAGCGCATCTTATGACATCGTGATTTACGGCGGCGGTTTCACCGGCTGCGCGGCCGCCCGCAGCGCGGCCATCAACGCCCCGGACAGGAGCATCCTGCTGGTCGTGCCGGATCCGGAGCCGGTGCTGGGCGGCATCGGCACCTCCGGCGGACAGAACTATTTCGATACCTGGCGCTGGCACGGACAACTGGTGGCCGGCGGTTCCTTCGCCCACTGGTATAACCAGACCGGACAATTTTACAATACCGGCGCCATGGCTTCCCTGCTGCGGGCGGAGTTGGCCGAATATAAAAATATTCACATCCTGTGGACGCATGACATTGAAAAAGTGTCAACGGACGGAGCGCCGGCGCGCATCACCGGTCTTGAACTGCGCGACGTTTTCCGGGACGGCGCGGGCGTGATCCGCTGGGGTAACGATGAGCGCCGGGTCACCGGCCGCGTCTTCGTAGACGCTTCGGAAGACGGCCGTCTGACGCGCCTGGCCGGCGTGCCCGTCACCACCGGCCGCGCGGACTGGCCGGCGCAGTACCTGGACCCGGCGGAAAGAAACGGCGGCGATACAAAGCGCGCGCCCGCCCCGCCGGCGGAAACGGCCCGTCAGCAGGCGGCCACACTGCAGTTTAAAATCACCGGGGTCACCGTACCCGCCGGCTCCGCCCGCGTCGGCGATATTTACTTCACCCGCAGCAGGCACGGCGTCTGGGGGGTGGACGGCGGCAGCCTCACCTTCCGTGACAATCCGGTGGTCCGTGCGTTCAACGATCATTACGCCCCGCTGGGGTTCGCGCTCAAGCCATTCAATGCCGCCCAGGACGGGCCGGACAGCCGGGAGTGGTGGGTCAACGCCCTGCTGGTCTTCAACGTGGACGGCCGCGCCGATCAGCGTGACCGGGGCACACCCGCCTGGCCGGCGGTGCGCCCGGACGGCCTGGATACCGATACGGCCTGGGTAAAGGCGCGGGATATTCTGGACAAGCCGGAATTCATACAGGCCCTGCGCCAATTCTCGGTGGTCGATCCGCGCACCGGCCGGCGCTACGGATTGGAAAACGCCGCGCTGGTCAAAGACGGCCAGGGCAAACCGGTGGTCGGCGACCTGCTTTACCTGCGGGAAACCGTCCACCTGCCCCTGAACCCGGCACATAACGGCAACGGTACGGAAAACAGCAATTATGCACTCACACCGGCGGCCTGCCAGGGCGCGGGCGGGAAAATGACCGTCGCCGGTCCCGGCGGCCGGGCCGCAAGCGGGCAGGCCTCCCCGCCCGGAACCGACGCCGCCAACTACGCCACCCGCATCGGGCTGGGTTTTTATGCCATGGACATCAACGCCTATTCCCACCGCGATCTGAAGAGGCAGGGGGTTTATGGCTGGCCGGTCACCGGCCGCGACCGCCCCGACTGGCGGG